>NZ_MKWJ01000001.1:0-368187 GCF_001899725.1 Sphingomonas sp. 67-41
ACGCTGCACGTCACCCAGGCCGATGCCGCGGGCAATGTCTCGCCCGCCACTTCGGCGCTCGCGCCCGACTTCACGCCGCCCCTCGCGCCGCTTGCGACGGTGAGCGCCGACGGCGCGGCGGTGACCGGCACCGGCGAGCCCGGCGCGACCGTGCACGTGTTCAACGCCGCCGGCACCGAGATCGGCACTGCCACGGTCGCCGGCAATGGCAGCTACACCGCGCCCCTCACGACGCCCCAGGCCAATGGCGAGACGGTGACCGTCACCCAGAGCGATCCGGCAGGCAACCTCTCCCCCGCCACGACGGTGACCGCACCCGACATCACCCCACCCGCGCCGCCCGCCGGCGTGGCGATCAACGGCGAAGGCACCGTCGTCACCGGCACCGGCGAGGCAGGTGCCGCCGTCGAAGTGCGCAGCGCGGGCGGCACGCTGCTCGGCACCGGCACGGTCGCGGCGAACGGCAGCTTCTCCGTCTCGCTGAACGATCCCCAGACCCCGGGTGAAACGCTCAGCGTCGCGTTGCGCGATCCCGCCGGCAACCTCTCCGATGCGGTCCCGCTCATCGCGCCCTTCGACATCGAGGCGTTCAACAACACGGCCGACGCTTCGATCGATCTTGTGCCGGTCACCACCAACGAGAATCTGGGCAGCGCCAGCTATCTCGCCCTGGTCTCGCTGGGGCTGCTCAATCTCGATGCGCAGGTGCTGGCGACACCCAATGTCCAGTTCACCGTCGCAGCCGGCAATTCCCTTGCCGCGTCCTTCACCTATGACGCGACGCTCGCGATCGGCGTGCTGAGCGGCTACAGCGTGGTGGTCCAGCGCTTCGACGGCACCAACTGGGTCGCGGTGAGCGGCCCCGGCAACAGCTCGCTGCTCCAGCTCTCCCTGCTCAACGGCAATCTCGTCGCGACCGACACGCTCGGCCCGGGCGAGTATCGCGCCTTCGTCACCTTCGACGGCGCCGCCGGCGTGGGCCTGCTCGGGGGTCTCGCGGTCACGGGCGTCAACAGCGACTATACCCATGTCGGCGCCGTGCAACCGAGCGCGGCCGCGGGCAATGTGATCACCGATCCGGGCCCGGGCGGGGCGGTCGACGTCGTCAGCCCGCAAACGGTCGTCCAGAGCGTCACCGTCAACGGCGTGACCACCAATGTGACTGCAGGCGGCACCTCGATCCATGGCGACTGGGGAACGCTCGTCATCAACCCCAATGGCAGCTATACCTACACGCCCGATGCCAATGCCGCGGCGATCGGCCATGCCGACACGTTCACCTACACGCTGGTCAACCCGACCAGCGGCGAACTGGAGAGCGCGACGCTGACGGTCACGATCGGCAGCCCGGACATCACCGGTACGCCCCTGGCGGTCGACGACGCGGCGATCGCCACGGCGACCTTCGAGCACGTCGTCACCACCATTCCGGCGGCGATCGACTCGAGCTTCGCCACGCCCACCGCGCTGATCATCACCGGCGCGCAGACCGGCTCGGTCCATGACAGCTTCACCGTCGGCGCGAACAGCACCGCCGATGTCACGCTCTCCGCGATCCAGTCGAGCGGGCTCAGCGTGCTGCCCACCTATACGATCACCGTCACCAACGCGCAGGGCACGGTCGTCGGCACGGTCACCCAGACCTCGGTCGCCAATCTCGGGCTCGGCACCGGCGTCGCGCTGGTGCTCCACGACCTGCCCTCCGGCACCTACAACTACACCGTGTCGAGCACCAACCTGCTGGGCACCGGCTATGGCACCAACGTCTATGTCGGCGAGACGGTGACGCATCTCGACCAGTACAGCCTCACCGGCAGTACCGCCGTGTCGGGCGAACTGCTCGCCAACGATACGTTGGGCACCGACTTCCCGGTGGTGCGGGTCCAGATGGGCGGCAATTTCGTCCAGGTGGGCGATACGCCGCTGACCATCACCGGCGCCTATGGCACGCTGACCGTCACCGAGACCGGCCATTATACCTACCAGCCGAGCGCCTCGCTGACCTATTCGGGCACCGATCCGGTCGACAGCTTCACCTATCAGCTGGTCCAGCCCAACGGCACGGTCGCGACGGCGCATCTCGACGTGACGGTCGACATCAACAACGGCGTCGCGCCCACGGCGATGATCTTCGAGGCGCCTTCGCTGGCGGATACCGTGCCGCTCGCGATGTTCTCGGCCGAATCCGCGACGGCGCCGACGGCGGCGACAACGACCGATCACGCGCCGGTCGCATACAGCCTGAGCGACAACCAGGGCAGCGTCGAGGATCTGCTCGGCCAGTTCCTCCACGATCGCCAGGCCGCCTCCGACGCGTCCGCTCCGCCTGTCGCCGCGAGCGCCGCTCCCGCCGCGCCGGACATCGCCGCGGCGCCCATAGCCGACGATCCGCTACATTATCTCGTAACCGCGAACGACCTCGAACAGGATCGCCACCAGTTGAATCATGTGGTGTGAGATATCACTCCGAACTCGGAGTCGATTCTCGAAAATCATCCATGATTCCAAAAGGGTGATTAACTTACATCGTAAGACGACACGCAATGCGGACAGGGAGGCTGTCGCTTGGGAGAAAGGTTGCGACGAGGCCCGCTCGGCGGTGCGATCGGCATCATGGCGATCGGAACGCTGGCAGCCTCCCTGGCCGGCACGGTGTACGCGCAGGAAAGTGCCGGGCTCTCGCTCGAGGCGGCGGTCCGCCAGGCCGTGGCGTGGCATCCGAACATCGTCTCCGCAGCGGCCACGCTGGATGCGCGCGGCGCGGATGTGGACGTCGCGCGGGCCGGCTACCTGCCCCAGATAAGTGCGGGCGTCGGCACCGGCTACGACAATCGCCTCGGCTCGAGCTGGCGGCCGCGCCCCCAAGTCTCCGCCTCGCAGATGCTCTATGATTTCGGCAAGGTCCGCAGCGCGGTGGACTATGCGCAGGCGGGCACGCGCGTCGGCCGCGCCGATCTGCTCCTCGCGATCGACGGGCTCATCCACGATACCGGCTATGCGATCGTGGAACTGCAGCGCAACGCGGCGCTCCACGACATCGCCGAGGAACAGCTGGCGCGGATCCGCGAGATCAGCGGGCTGGTCGCCGATCGGGTCGCCAAGGGTGCGTCCACGCGGTCGGACGGGCTTCAGGCGGAATCGCGGGTTGCCGCCGCCAAGGCGACGCTGGCGCAGATCGATGCCGAGCAACGACGCTGGGGCAGCAATCTCGCCTTTCTTCTCGGCGACGAAAAGGCCCGGGCGCCGGTGAGCGCCGACATGCCCGACTGGCTGATGCGCAGTTGCGCCGCCGGGCTGGCCGATTGGAGCACGGTGCCGGCAGTGATGCGCGCCGACGCCCAGCGCGAACAGGCCGCCGCGCAGCTTCACCGCAGCCGCGCCGATCGCCTGCCCACCGTATCGCTCGCCGGGGACGCGGCCGCGGACATCGGGTCGCCCTTCTCCGATCGCAGCGCCTACAGCTTCGGGCTCAGCGTCTCGAGCAACATATTCGGCGGCAACGCCACCCGCGCCCGCGTCCGCAGCGCGGATTATTCGCTCGCCGCCGCCGACGCCGCCTCGCGCCAGGCGCGCAACGAAGCGAGCCAGCGGCTCGCCGAGGCCCGGCAGCAGATCGGCAGCCTTACCCGGCTGCTCGACACGCTCAACCTGCGCGAGGCAGACATGGCGGAAACCGGACAACTCTACCGCGCGCAATATCTCGAAATGGGCACGCGGACGCTGGTCGACCTGCTCAATGCGGAACAGGAACTGCACCAGGCGCGGTTCGACGCAGTCAATACCGAGCATGACCTGCGCCGGCTGCAGCTCGACTGCCTCTATTACTCCGGCCGCTCGCGCGATGCCTTCGGCCTGACGGGCACGCGCCTGCGGGGCGTGACGCTGTGAGCGGCGCGTCGGCCGAGACCTGGCTCGACATCCTTTGCCAGGCGGCGCGGCACTATCGCCTGCCCGTTTCCGAGCAGCGCGCCCGCCTGGCGGGGCTTTGGGACATCGCTTCCCCCGAGGAAAGTCGCGTGCGTGCCCTCGCCCGGCCCCTGGGCCTGGCTCTCCGCTTCGCCGATCCCGGTTCCGTGCGGCTGACGAGCTGGCGCCTGCCGGTGATCGCCTGCCTCGCCGATGGCGAGCTCGCCCTGATCACCGCCCTTGCCGGCGACGGAGAGGCGGTGTTCACCGTCGCCGGCGAGGCCGGCATGGCCGCGCGCCGCCCGCTCGCCGAGCTGCTCGCCGCCGCGACCCTGATCGTCGTGCCCCGCCCCGCCCGCTCCGCCGCCGACGCGCGGGTCGATACCTATATCCGGCCCTATGAGGAGCATTGGCTCCGCCGGATCCTGCTCCAGGACGCGCGCGCCTATGGCCATGTCGCGGTCGCCTCGGTGGTGACCAACCTGCTGGGGCTCGCGGGCATCCTGTTCTCGATGCAGGTCTATGACCGCGTCATTCCGGCCCAGTCGATGCCGACGCTCGTCATCCTCTTCCTGGGCGTGCTGCTGGCGATCGCCTTCGACTTCCTGCTGCGCAAGCTGCGCGTGGCCATCACCGACGTGCTGGGGAAGCGGGCCGACCTGCGGCTCTCCGATCTCGTCTTCGGCCATGCGCTGCGCGTCCGCAACCGGGAGCGGCCGACTTCGACCGGCACCTTCATCTCCCAGCTGCGCGATCTCGACCAGGTCCGCGACATGCTGACCTCCACCACCGTCTCCGCGGTGGCGGACCTGCCCTTCTTCCTGCTCTTCCTCGCGATCCTCGCCTTTATCGGCGGGACGCTCGCGCTCGTGCCCCTCGTCGCAGTGGCATTGCTGCTGGTGCCCAGCCTGCTCGCGCAGCGGCGCCTGCGCGTCCTTGCCACCGAATCGATGCGGGAAAGTTCGCTGCGCAACGCGCTGCTGGTCGAGGCAGTCCAAGGCATAGAGGACATCAAGGCGCTGCAGGCGGAGGAGCGCTTCCAGCGCCAGTGGAATCACTACAACAGCGTCGCGGGCGAGGCCCAGCTTCGCCTGCGCGGGCTGACCGCCAGCCTCTCGACCTGGTCGCAAAGCGTGCAGAACGGCGTCTACGCGGCAGTGATCTTCGTCGGCGCGCCCATGGTGATCGCCGGCGACATCACCACCGGCACGCTCGTCGCCACTTCGATGCTCGCCTCACGCATGATCGCGCCGATGGCCCAGATATCCGGCCTGCTCGGCCGCTGGCAGCATGCGAAGCTGGCAACCCAGAGCCTCAACCAGATAATGGGGTTGCCGACGGACAGCCCCGACGCCGAGCACCGCATTCCCCTCGCCGCGGTCACCGGCAGCTTCGCGCTGCGCTCGGCGGTATTCTCCTATGCCGATCCCAATGCCCCGCCCGCCCTGACCGTGCCCGGCCTCGACATCATGGCTGGCGAGAAGGTGGCGCTGCTGGGCCGCAACGGTGCCGGCAAGTCGACTCTGCTCCAGGGCCTGTCGGGCATGCTCCAGCCGGTCTCCGGCGAAGTCCTGCTCGACGATCTCGCGCTGCACCAGATCGATCCCGCCGATGTGCGCCGGGACGTCTGCCTGCTCACCCAGAACAGCCGGCTCTTCCACGGCACGCTGCGCGAGAACCTGACGATGGGAGCTCCACACGCAAGCAACGTGGAGATAATGGCGGCCCTCGAGATGGTCTGCGCACAGGATTTCGTGCGGCGGCTGCGCGACGGGCTCGAACATGTCGTGCTGGAAGGTGGGCTGGGCCTGTCCGGCGGGCAGGTCCAGTCGCTGCTTCTCGCCCGCCTGCTGCTCAGGCGCCCGGTGGTGGCGCTGCTCGACGAGCCCACCGCGGCGATGGACGAACTCGCCGAGCGTCACTTCATCGCGAGCTTCCGCGAATGGAGCCGGGATCGCACGATCGTCGTGGCGACGCACCGCATGCGGGTGCTCGAGCTCGTGGACCGGGTGATCGTCATCGACCATGGCAGAGTGGTGCTCGACCAGCCCAGGGAAGCCGCGCTCGACGCGATGCGCGGCGCCAGGACGCAGGCAGCATGAGCGCGGCATTCAGCGCCGACGACCGGCTGTTCGACGAGGAAGGGCGCGGCCGGCTGCGCGATGCGACGCGCATGTCGTGGGTATTGGCGGCGATGGTAGCCGCCTTTCTCGCCTGGGCCTGGTTCGCGAAGCTCGATGAAGTGGCGACCGGTACCGGCAAGGTGGTGCCGACCAGCCATGAACAGATACTCCAGTCGCTGGAAGGCGGCATCCTCGCCAAGCTGCACGTGCGCCAGGACGATATCGTCAAGCCCGGCCAGGTCCTCGCTCAGCTCGATCCCACCCAGGCCGGCTCGACTGTCGAGGAAAGCGCCGCGAAATATCGCGCCGCGCTTGCAGCCCAGGCACGGCTCCAGGCCGAAGTGGATGAGACTCCTCTCCGCTTCTCCAGGGAGCTGGACGGCTATCCCGCGCTCAAGGCCGAACAGCAGCGCCTCTACGAAACGCGCCGCCGCAGCCTGGCCGGCTCGACCGGCCTGATCGACGAATCGCTGGCGCTGATCAATCGCGAAGTCGGGATCGGGGAGTCGCTGATCGCCACCGGAGCGGCGAGCAATGTCGAGGTGCTGCGGCTCAAACGCCAGCGCGCCGACCTCGATCTCAAAAAGGCCGATCTGCGTTCGCAATATCTGGTCGAGGCACGGCAGGATCTCGCAAAGGTGAGCGAGGAAGTCGAAGCGCTCGCCCCCGTGGTGCGAGGCCGGTCGGACACGCTGCAACGGCTCACCCTGCGTTCGCCCGTGCGCGGCGTGGTCAAGAATATCGAAGTGTCGACGATCGGCGGCGTCGTACCGCCCAATGGCAAGGTGATGGAAATCGTCCCGCTCGACGACCGGCTGCTCATCGAGACGCGCATCTCGCCGCGCGATATCGCGTTCATTCGTCCGGGCCAGCGCGCCAGCGTTAAGATCACCGCCTATGACTATTCGATCTTCGGCGGACTCGAAGGCGAGGTCAGCAGCATCTCGCCGGACACGATCCGCGACGAAGTGAATCCCGACATCTATTATTATCGCGTATTCGTCCGCACCCGCTCGGACGCCCTGGTCAACAAGGCCGGTCGCCGTTTCCCGATCGTGCCCGGCATGATCGCCACCGCGGACATCCACACCGGAAGCAAGACAATACTTCAATACCTGCTGAAGCCGCTCAATCGCGCCCAGGAGGCGCTCAGAGAACGTTAAATCATATAATATGTGAATTACGATGTTGATTTGATTTACGATATTTTGACGATCTAATTTACTATGATGTATTTAGAATATGATGCTATACATTGCAGATACGATATCATTCCTTCTTGTATTTGGATGATAGTGTGACGAATAGCGTAAGCATTGGGGACGGATCCCTGCTCGACCTCGCGCGCCAGCTGCAACGCATGCGCGCCAAGGCAGCGAAACTCTTTCCGCGCGACGTCTTTCGCGATTCCGCATGGGACATGGTGTTGGAACTGTTCATCGCCGGACAGCAGCAGCGTGTCGTCTGCGTGAAGGAGCTCATTTTCGTCTCCGGCGAGACATCGACCAGTGCCCTGCGCCGGATCGATCGCCTAGAGGCGGCTGAATTGCTCCACCGGTCGCACGATCCCGACGACCATCGGCGCATGGCCGTGACACTGACGGACAAGGGCGATGCGGCGATGCGCGCCATGCTGCACAGCCTCTTCCCGGGCGATTCCTCCTCCATCACCGAGAAACGCGCGCACGGTGCCGACAGGCCGGCGCACGAGTTGCATTCCTCATCGGCCAGCCTCTTTTGACCGCGCCGGACCGAAGAAGATCGAGGTCCGTGCCGTCGCCGCCCCGGAGCGGGGACTCGCCGATCACCAGCCGGACCAGGTCCGGCACGGGCGAGCGCTAGGACGGATCGTCGAGGCTGAAGCGGTCCGCCGCTTCGTCATAGGCGAAGGCTTCGGCATAGCGCCCCCACTGGATCACCGACTTCAGCGTCTGCTCGGCATATTCCTCGGACATGAAATCCTCGATCTCGTCGCGGAAGCGGCTCGCCGGCGCCTCGTGGCTGGCCCGGTCGTCGAGGATGCGGCGGATATGTCCGGCAAGCGGCACATGGCGCAACAGATGCTGGGCGAAGAGCTGCTTGCGCGCATCCACCTCCGCATCGACATAGCGCCGCGCCGCCGGCAGCAGCCTCAGGTCGCCGCCGCCCAGCTCCGCAAAGCGCAGCAACTGCAGCACCTCCGCGATCGGGAACAGCTCATCCGCTTCATATTGCAGCTCGCCGGCGAGATCCGACAGCGGCGCGCTGCCGGAATAGGGCTCGGCCGCCACTGCCTCCATCAGGCCGGCGAGCGTGTTGGTGGAGACGCGCGGCAGCGCCATGCCGATGCCGGTGCCCGGGAACAGCCCCTCGCGCGGATGCCCCACCTCCGTCCGCGCGGTCATCCGGGCATAGATATCGTCGACCAGCGCCTGAAATGCCGGATCCTGCCGGTTCCGCGGCTGCGGCAACGTCACGCCGATCTCGGCGACCACCCGCCCCGGGTTCGACGAGAAGACGAGGATGCGGTCGCACATCAGCACGGCCTCCTCGATATTGTGCGTGACGATCAGGATCGACTTGATCGGCATCCGCCCTTCCGACCAGAGGTCGAGCAGGTCGGTGCGCAGCGTCTCGGCGGTAAGCACGTCGAGCGCCGAGAAGGGTTCGTCCATCAGCAGGATGTCCGGGTCGACCACCAGCGCGCGCGCCAGGCCGACGCGCTGGCGCATGCCGCCCGACAACTCCTTCGGATAGGCACTCTCGAAGCCGTCGAGGCCGATCAGATCGATCGCCTTGAGCGCGCGCCGGCGCCGCTCCTCGGCGGCGACGCCCTGGGCTTCGAGCCCCACCTCGACATTCTGGAGCACGGTGAGCCAGGGGAAGAGCGCGAAGGTCTGGAACACCATCGAGACGCGCGTATCGGCATGCGGGAAGCGGACCTCGCCCGATGTCGGCCGGATCAGCCCGGCGATCGACCGCAACAGCGTCGACTTGCCGGAGCCCGAGCGACCCAGCAGTCCGACGATCTCGCTGTCGCCGAGAGTCAGTTGGACATCGTCCAGCACGAGCAGGCCGGCTCCGCTCGACTTGCCATAGACATGGCGGACGTCGCGGACCTCGACCAGGGGCAGCGTTTCAGTGCGCGTGTTCATTGGGATACTCCCGATGCTCAATCGAGGCGGAGGCGGCGCTCGGCGTACCGGTACATCGGCCGCCACAGCATGCGATTGAAGGCGATGACGAAGATGCTCATCACCGCGATGCCCAGGGCGACGCGCGGATAATCGCCCGCTTGCGTGGCATTGGCGATGAACGACCCGAGCCCGGCGGCTTCGAGATGCTTGTCGCCCCAGCTCACGGACTCGGCGACGATGCTGGCGTTCCACGAGCCACCCGAGGCAGTGAGCGCGCCGGTCACGTAATAGGGGAAGATCGCCGGGATCGCGACACGCCGCCACCATTGCCAGCCGCGGATGCCGAACATCGCCGAGGCTTCCTTCATGTCCGTCGGGATCGCGCTCGCGCCCGCGATGACGTTGAACAGGATATACCATTGGGTGCCGAGCACCATCAGCGGCGACAGCCAGATATTCGGATCGAGGCGCAGGCCGAGAATGGCGATGACCGCGAAGGGGAACATCACGTTCGCCGGAAAGGCGGCCAGGAACTGCGCCACCGGTTGCAGCCGCTCGGCCCAGGCGGGCCGGAGGCCGATCCACACGCCGATCGGCACCCAGATCAGGCTGGCGATCGCGATCAGCAGCACCACGCGCAACAGCGTGAGCAGGCCCAGCCCGAAGACGGTCGCCCCATCCTCCCAGGTCAGGCTCTGGGCGATGTAGCGGGCAAGCGTCCAGAAGGCCGCCAGCACCACGATGGCGACCAGTGCCAGCCACAGGCCATCGAGCGCCCGGCGCGCCGCGGGTGCGATGCGCAGCGGCCGCATCGCCGGCGTGCGCGGCAAGGGGAAGCTGCACAGCCGGCGCAGCGGCGTGGCGATCGCCGCGCCGAGCCGGTTCAGCCAGCGGGTGCGGCGGACGAGGTCGTAGAGCCAGGAGCGCGGCTGCTGCTGCGAGGCGGTCTGTTCGAAGCGGAACTTGTCCGCCCAGGCGACGATGGGGCGGAAGACGAGCTGGTCGTAGAGCAGGATGACGACCGCCATTGCCCCCACCGCCATGCCGATCGCGCCGAAATCCTCGCGGTCGATCGCAAGGGCGAGCCAGGATCCGATGCCGGGCAGCGTGATGGTGGTGTTCCCCACGGTGATCGCCTCGGACGCGACCACGAAGAACCAGGCGCCCGACATCGACATCATCATGTTCCAGACGAGCGCCGGCAGCGCGAAGGGCAGCTCCAGCCGGACGAAACGCCGCCATGCCGAGAAGCCGAACTGCCGCGAGACCTCGTCCAGGTCCCCGGGCACGGTGCGCAGCGACTGATAGAAGCTGAACGCCATGTTCCAGGCCTGTGCCGTGAAAATCGCGAAGATCGCCGCGCATTCCGCACCCAGCTGGCTGCCGGGAAACAGCCCCAGGAAGAGCGTGACGGTAAAGGTGAGGAAGCCCAGCACCGGCACCGACTGCAGGATGTCGAGCGCAGGCACGATGACAAGCGCCGCCTTGCGGCTCTTGGCCGCAAGCGTGGCGACCGCGAAGGTGAACAACAAGGACGCGCCGAGCGCGGCGAACATGCGCAGCGTGGTGCGCAATGCATATTCGGGCAGCATCGCGGGATCGAGCACCACCGGCGTGCTGCGCAACTGCGCCAGCGGCGCACCCATCTCCCCGGCGCCGTGGAATACGAGCACCGCTCCCGCCGCAAGCAGGATGAAAACGATCAAATCCGCCCAGGATGGCGCTCCGCCCCCGCGCACCCAGCGCACCAGCGGGCGTCCACCTCTGGTATCCTCGAAAAAGAAGACCATGGCTCACCTTATGATCGGCCATCTCGGCCGCCACGGGCGAGCGCTAGAAACTAGGCCCGGCCGGGCGCCCTCGACGGCGCGTTAGATCGACTACTGTCGCTCGGCATTTGCTGGCGTTCCTCGAATGGCCTCGGCCCCGCGAAAGCGGGGTGAGGCGTGGCGGGCGGATACCAACGGGGGATCGGCCCCGCCAGTGGGGAATTCTGCGGCGCACCGAAGCAAATCGGATAGTCGGAATATACCATGGTATATCCAACCGCCCCACCCCTATTCCGAAGGCGGGAACAGGCGATCGTGGATGCGCACCAGATCGGGCAGCGATCGCGCGTTCATCTTGCGCATGACCTGGCCCCGGCGCACCTTGACGGTGACCTCGCTCACTTCGAGCCGCGCCGCGATCTGCTTGTTGAGCAATCCCTGCGCGACCAGTTCCATCACTTCCCGCTCTCCATTGGTGAGCATGTGGTGGAGCCCGCGCAGCTGCGCGAGGCCCGCCTCCTCGCGGCGCCGGGCCCGGTCCCTGGCGATTCCCGCGTTGATCGCGTCGAGCAGCGCCTGTTCGTCGAACGGCTTGGCCAGGAATTCGATCGCACCGGCCTTCATCGCGCGAGCGGCCATCGCGATGTCGCCATGGCCGGTAATGAAGATCACCGGCAACAGGATGCCGAGGCCCTTCATCTGGCGCTGGAAGTCGAGGCCGCTCTGCCCGGGCATGCGAACGTCGAGCACGAGGCAACCGGGCGCCTCGGGCAATGCGTGCGCGAGAAAGGCCTGCGTAGAGGCGAACGCCCGGCATCCGATGCCGACGGACGCCAGCAGATCCTCGAGACCCGCGCGGACCGAGGCATCGTCGTCGACGATATGGACGATCGGCGCCGGACCGTCCTCGGCAGGGGCAATTGCTTCGATCGTCATTGCCTCGCTCCCGAAATCGGCAGGCTCACGCGGAAAATGGCGCCGGAAGGGGCATTCGCGGCAGCCCAGATACGCCCGCCATGCGCTTCGACGATAGCCCGGCTGATCGTCAGGCCGATGCCCGTGCCGCCTTCCCTGGTCGTCCAGAACGCCTCGAACAGCTGTTCCCGGGCGCCGGCCGCGAAGCCCATGCCGGAGTCCGCGATCGTCATGACGACCGACGGATCCTCGGCCGTGGTGGCGATCGCGATCCGCCGCTCGGCCTCCGGCACGCGCGCCAGCGCCTCGATCGCGTTGAGCAGAAGATTGCCGACCACCTGGAGAAGCTGCACCCGGTCCGCCAGCACGACCGGCAATGTTTCCGCCAGCTCCAGCGTCAGGCTGATGCCGCCACGATCGAGCTCGCCCTGGGCGAACAGGATCGCTTCGCCGATCGTCTCGTTCAGATCGACGCGTTCGCGCTTGGGCGCTTCATGCCGGGCGAGGCTCCGCACGCGCTGGATCACCGCGGCCGCGCGGTTCGCGTCGCCCAGGATGCGTTCCGCCGAACCGCGCGCCCTTTCGACATTGGGCGGATCCTGGCCCAGCCATCGGAGGCAGGCGTTGCCGCTGCTGACGATGCCGGCCAATGGCTGGTTGACTTCGTGCGCGATCGAAGCGGTGAGTTCGCCGAGCCCGGTCACCCGCGCGATCCTGACGAGCTGTGCCCGCGCTTGGTGCGCCGCAGCCTCGGCCGCGACCACCCTGAGCGCAAGCCAGGTCGTGATGCCGATCGCGGACGTGCTGATCGCCATGTTGACGATCCCCGCCTCGCGAGAGCCGCCGGCGGTCAGCGTGGAACTCACCAGCGTGAGCAGAATGCACAGCCCGGCGAGCGCGATGACGTTGCGGCGGGGAAATCGCCCGATCGCCAGCAGGATGATGGCAATGTAGAATATGGCTGCGGCGATCTCGAGGTCGGTGACCGTGTCGGCGATGAAGATGCCGGCCATGAGCGCCGCGATCGCCACCGCCTGCAGCCATGATTTCCATTGCATTGGGGAATCTGCCCGTTTCGAATATGCCTGCATATATGCCCGATATGCCCGGGTATCGACATCGATGCCGCAAAACGCAGCCGAAGATCGCGGCAATGCTTTGACAAGCAATGGCCGATACTATCCGGGCCCGAGAGGTTTCGCATGCATTGGCCCGCGATCCGGAGTTTCGTCATTCGCCACCGTTTCGCCATTCGCGACCTGGGGCTGGTCCTGGCAGCGGTGGCGGCACTCGCCTATTGCGCATTCGCCTTCGACCTGTTCGAGAATGAAGGCGGCCTCACCGTTCACAAGGCCGAGATCGAGCTCGACGAGGCGCTGCTGCTGGGCGCGGTGCTGGCGCTGGGCCTGCTGCTTTTCGGCGCCCGCCAGTATCTGCGCCAGAAGCGCGAGATGGCCCGCCGGCTGTCGGCGGAAGGCGAAGTCCGCAGGCTCGCCTATCAGGACGTATTGACCGGCCTGCCCAACCGCCGGAAGTTCGACGATGCGCTTGCTGCGGCGGTGGGAGCGCCTCCGCGGGCAGGCGCTTCGCATGCCGTGCTCCTGCTCGACCTCAACGGCTTCAAATCCGTCAACGACGTGCACGGGCACGCGGCCGGCGACGAGCTTCTGATCGTCATTGCCCAGCGCCTGCTCGGCGCAATCCGCGATGGCGACATGGTCGCGCGCTTTGGCGGCGACGAATTCGCGATCCTGGCCACCCATCTCGCCGATCCCGAAGCCGCGACCAACATCGCGCTTCGCGTGATCGACGCGCTCGACACGCCCGTCCATGCGGCGGGCGCCACGCACCGCGTCGGCGCCGGCATCGGGATCGCGCTGGTTCCGGTCGACGCCACGAACGTCGAGGAAGCGATGCGCAAGGCGGACGTCGCGCTCTATCGCGCCAAGGCCGAACGACGCTCGGCGCTTCGCTTCTTCGAGCCCCAGATGGACGTGCGGATCCGCGAGCGCGCCGCAATGGAGGCGGCGTTGCGCCGGGCGCTCGACGAAGAGCGAATCGATATCGTCTATCGCCCTGCCTTCGATCTTCGCACGCACGCGGTGGTCGGCTTCGAAGCGGCGCCGCGCTGGATCGACCCCGAGCATGGCGAAATCCCGATCGAGCGGTTCCTGGCCATCGCCGACGAAGTCGGCCTGATCCACGCGCTGGGCGAGCGCGTGCTGCGCCTGGGCTGCGCCGCGGCGGGTTCCTGGCCCGCGAGCATCACCCTGTCGATCGACATTCATGCAAGCCAGCTCAGGGACAATCTCCTCGCCGCCCGGATCCTGCGCATCCTGGGCGAGGCAGGCATCGCGCCCGCCCGGCTTGAGGTCGACGTGACCGAAAGCGCGTTCGTCGCCGATCTGGACAATGCACGCGCCGTGCTAGGCAACCTCAGGGCCGCGGGGGTTCGCATCGCGCTCGACAATTTCGGCACCGGCTATTCGAGCCTCTATCATCTGCGCAGCTTCCGCCTCGACAAGGTGAAGATCGACCGCAGCTTCGTGCAGGCAATGACGCGCGAGCGCGAAAGCGCCGGGATCGTGCAGGCGCTGGTCGGCCTTGGCCATGGCCTCGGGCTCACCATCGCCGCGGAGGGCATCGAAGCCAGCGACCAGGAAGGCGCCCTGCTGGGCACCGGTTGCGAACAGGGCCAGGGAGACCTGCTCGGCGCGCCCCTGGACGCAGCGGCCGCTGCCGCATTGTTCGAGCACAGGATATCGGGAAGCACGACACAGGCGTGACGCATCGATCCGCAGGTCCACGCATCCGCGCCGGGGGATCGGGAAGGCCCCGGAATCAGGGCCGATTGGGATTTGCCACAGAGCGCAGCGGAGACGGTTCGCCCCCGTCAGGGCTCGCAAGCGCGAACCCGGGCTTGTGCAAGGCCCTGGAACAGGAACTGGCGGAGAGGGTGGGATTCGAACCCACGTTACGGTTACCCGTAAACCGCATTTCGAGTGCGGCGCATTCGACCACTCTGCCACCTCTCCGCGAGGCGATTGTGCGCGGAAGGGTTCCGCGTCGGTCGCTGTGAGCGGGGGCCCCTAGCGCAGCGTTTCGGATACTGCAAGCGCATCCTTGTACCTGCGCGAAGAGATATTAGATTGAAGGCATGACTCAGCTCCCCGGCGCCCCGATTCCCTATGAACCCGGACTTCCGATGCCGCCGGTCGCCACCGCCCGCTTCGCCATCGGCGAAGTGGTGCGCCACCGGCAGTTCGAGTTCCGCGGCGTGATCTTCGACGTCGATCCCGTCTTCGCCAACAGCGACGAATGGTACGAGGCGATTCCGGAGGACGTGCGCCCGCGCAAGGACCAGCCCTTCTACCACCTGCTCGCCGAGAACGACGAATCGAGCTACGTCGCCTATGTCAGCCAGCAGAACCTGGTGGCCGACGATAGCGAGGAACCGGTCGACCATCCGGCGATCAACGGGCTTTTCGAAGGCTATGCGGCCGGGCGCTACACGCTGAAGCGGACCCACCGTCACTAAACTGCCCAATATGGGTAGTTACCGGTTGACTTCTGATCCCGCCTCCCTTAGCTGCGCCCTTCCTCCTGCCGGGGTGCAACCTTGGCGGGCACAAGCATTTGAACCAGAGAAGAGACCGATGTTCGCTATCGTGCGCACGGGCGGCAAGCAGTATCGCGTTGCCGCGGGAGACAAGATCGTGGTCGAGAAGCTCGACGGCGAGGCCGGTTCGACGGTCACGCTGGGCGACGTGCTGCTCGCCGGCGAAGGTGGCGAGCTGAAGTCCACCGAGGGCCTCACCGTCTCGGCCGAGATCGTCGCGCAGGCGAAGGGCGAGAAGGTCATCGTCTTCAAGAAGCGCCGCCGGCACAACTATCGCCGCAAGAACGGCCACCGCCAGAACCACACCATCCTGAAGATCACCGCCATCGGTGCGCAGGAAGAGAAGAAGAAGGCCGCGCCGAAGGCGAAGAAGGCCGCCGCTGCCGAGGGCGAGACCCCGGCTGCGGAAGCGTAAGCCAGAGATACGAGGAGTATAGAGCATGGCACATAAGAAGGCAGGCGGCTCTTCGCGTAACGGTCGTGATTCGGCCGGCCGTCGTCTCGGCGTGAAGAAGTTCGGTGGCGAGCTCGCGGTTGCGGGCAACATCCTCGTGCGCCAGCGCGGCACCAAATTCTATCCGGGCGTGAACGTGGGCATGGGCAAGGACCATACTCTTTTCGCGCTCGTGGACGGCCGCGTGTCGTTCAAGGAAGGCAAGCTTGGCCGCAAGTTCTGTTCGGTAGACATGATTGCGGAGGCTGCCGAGTAACATCGGGCAACCGACCGGGTTGTCCACCAGGACGACCCGGGTTCGACGAACGAACCAGCTGAAAAGGGAGACGGGTCGCCCCGGCTCCCTTTTTTATTTCCTCCCTGACACCACGGCGCAACAACCTCGTCACAGTAGCGTGGCGTGGGGCGTCGCAGGACCAAGGAGATGGTCATGTTCGTGCGAACGCAAAGACTGACATTACGGCCCGGCTGGCCCGAGGATGCCAATGCCCTGGCGCAGGCGATCGGACATGAGAGCGTGGTGCGCAACCTCGCCATGCCGCCCTGGCCCTATCCGCTCGAAGCGGCCGAAACGTTTCTCGCCGGTTTCGGCAACCCGGTCGAACCCAAGTTCCTGGTGTTCGAGCATCGCTCTGGCGCGGTCCGCCTGATCGGCGGCATGGCGGTGGGCACGTGGAAGGATGAACCCAACGAGCTCGGCTATTGGCTGACCCCGGATGCCTGGGGCCATGGTTTCGCGACCGAGGCCGGGCGGGCCGTGCTGCGGGCCGCGCGGGCGCGGGGCGTTCGCCGCATCACCGCCGGCCATTTCATCGACAATCCCGCCTCGGGCCGGGTGCTGCGCAAGCTGGGTTTCCGCCCGACCGGCCAACTCGTCACCATGTATTCGCGCGGCCGCGGCTGCGATGTGGCGAGCGCGCGCTACGAAATCGACCTCTCGGAGGGCGATTGCGGCGGCGGCGATGCGGATGACCGAATGGCGGCATGATCGTCCTCCCCGGGCCCGCCCCGGGGAGGATCGCTTGATGTCTGTGCTTTCCCCCTTGGAAATCATGCCCTAAGCCGGGGGTTTCCGGGGACGACACAGCAGAAGATGACCGCCGCACCACGCAAACGCCTTTCTCCCGAAGAATCCCGCGACGCCGCGCTCGAAGCCGCGCGCGCGCTGCTGCTCGAGGCGGGACCGCAGGCCGTGACGCTGAAGGCGGTCGCCGCGCGGATCGGGCGAACCCATGCCAATCTGCTCCACCATTTCGGCTCGGCCGCGGGGCTGCAGAAAGCACTCGCCGCCAATATCGCCTGCGGCGTGACCAGCAAGATCAGCGCCGCGGTGATGCGCGCGCGCGCCGGCGACCATGACGACCACGAAGTGGTGAACCTCACCTTCGACGCGTTCGACAAGGGCGGCGCCGGCGCGCTCGCCAGCTGGATGATCCTGACCGGCAATCAGGATGCGCTGGACCCCATATTGGAAGCGATCCACGGACTGATGGACGAACTGGCCGAGGGCCATGACGACAAGACCCATTCGCTGCACGAGGAGACGCTCCAGCTCGTCCTCATGGCGGTGGGCGATGCGCTGCTCGGCGCCCCGATGGCCCGGGCGCTCGGCCTGCCGCGCGACAAGGCACGCCAGATGGCCGTCGCGCAGCTCTCGCGGACGATGGCCGAACATCATGGCGACATGGAGAAGCCGCAATGATCCTGTTCTCGCTGGCGCTGACCCTATCCGCCGTGCCGGACAAGACCTGCAACCTTTCGGCGCAATGGGGCACGAAGCTGCCCAGGAAGAGCGCCGATGCCTATGCGGTTCGCGACAATGGCGGTCAGGCGCTTTGGGGCTTCATCCGCGCCAGCGACACCGCGCTGGAGGATTTCGCCAGCGGCGCCGGCCGCGAGACTCCGCACCGGCCGATCATCCTCTATGCCGCGGACACCGATTGCGCGGTGGTCGAACGCTATGCCGCGATCATCGAAGCCGCCGCCAATTGCGCGCCGGACTGGTGCGTAGTGAGCTACAAGCCGGCCCCATCCACGCGGCAGAAATCCGACAGCTAGCGCGCCGGGCGGATCACTCCGCTGCCGCCCGCCCGCTCCTGCGCGCTTCCTGCGCCATCGCCTCGGCCACCGCAGCAGCAAGGCCGGCAATGGTGAAGGGCTTGCGGAGCACGGTGCGCCCCTTGAAGATCGCCGCATCCGCTTCGCCGGCAAAGCCGGTTACGAACAGCACCGCCACCCCCTCGATCTGCTCGCCCAGCGCGGCGATCATCTCGGGGCCGGTCCGGCCAGGCATCAGCACGTCGGACACGATCAGGTCGAGCGACGGCAAGGTCGCGATCGCCCCCGGCGCGGCCAGCGGATCGTCGCAACCGACGGCACGATGGCCAAGCTCGCCAAGCGCGCCCAGCGTCGCGGCGAGCACGCGCGGATCGTCTTCCACCACCAGGACATCGAGCGGCCGCGCGCCCTTCTCGGAGGCGTCTTCGGCGGCGGGAGCCGCCTCGGGAACCGCGCCCTCGCCGACATGGCGCGGCAGGTACAGCACCACCTGCGTGCCCTTGCCCGGCGCCGTATCGATGCCGATCTCCCCTCCCGACTGACGGACGAAGCCGAAGATCTGGCTGAGCCCCAAACCCGTGCCCTTGCCCACCGGCTTGGTGGTGAAGAAGGGCTCGAACACGCGTTCCAGCACCTCGGGCGTCATTCCCATGCCCGTATCGCCCACTTCGATCGTGACATAGTCGCCCGCCACACATTCGCCGACCTCGTTCTCGGCCAGGGTGATCCCCCCGGTGACGAAGCTGAGCGTCCCCTGCCCCTCCATCGCATCACGCGCATTGACGGCGAGATTGAGCAGCGCGTTCTCGAGCTGATGGCGGTCGACCCAGATCCGCCAGCCCTTGCCCGCATCCTCCGTCTCGACCGCGATGCCGTCGCCCAGGGTGCGGTCGAGCAGTTCGGTCATGCCGTCGATCAGCGCACCCGCCTCCACCGCTTCCGGCAACAGCGGCTCGGCCCGCGAGAAGGCCAGCAGGCGGCGGGTGAGCGCGGCGGCGCGGTTCGCGCCTTCCATCGCATTCTCGATATGCTTCTGTGCATCGGGCCCGCCCGTGTGCAGGTGGCGCTTGGCAAGCTCCAATCCGCCGAGAACCACGGCGAGCATATTGTTGAAATCATGCGCGATGCCGCCAGTAAGCTGGCCGACCGCCTCCATCTTCTGCGCCTGGCGAAGCTGTTCCTGCGCCGCCTCGCGTTCGCCCGCCTCGGCGCGCAGCTGCTCGGTCGCCTCGGCCACCGCCTCCTGCAGTTCGGCGGCTCGCTCGCGCTCGGCGTCGGCCATGGCATCGGCGACCGCGCGCTCGCCCTGGGCCTCGATCGCCATCCAGCCGAGCAGCACCGCGCCGAGCACGATCAGGATGCCGAAGCCGGTGAGGAGGCGCGAAGCAAAGCCCGAATTGGCAAGCAGGTCCGCGGCCGCCTTGCTGCGGCCGTGGAGCGTGACCCGCTCGGAATCGACCACTTCGTTGAGCACTTGCTCCAGCTCGCTGCGCGCCGGGCTGGAACGGACCTGGTAATAGCTGCCCCAGGCATCGCTGTGCCGCTTATAGGCCGAATAGAGTGCGGTGTTGGCCAGTTCCTTTCCGCGCGCGTCGAACGCCCGCTTCAGGCGGATCATCCGCGCGCGCTGATCGCCATTGTCGGCGGTGAGCTGCCGGAGCCGGGTGAGCTGCTCCGTCGCCCGTTCCCATTGCGCGCCATATTGCTGGCCGAGCTTGCGATCGGCGCTGACGACATAGCGGCCCAGCGCCGCCTCCGCCCCCGCAATCGCGCCGGAGAGCTGGTTGGCGCGCATGATGACGTCGAACGTGTGCTGCTGCCGCGCGATCGCCTGATCCCGCTCCGCATCGGTCCGCTGCTGGATCACCGCCACTGCCGCAAGCACAGCGATCCCGAGCAGCGCGAGCGCGCCGAGCAGCATGAACCGCCAATTCGTCGCCCGGACAGCACGCTCCAGGGCGTTGTTGACCTCACTCATTACGCGCTCGATTTTAGTCGAGCCTGCGGGCGCTGAAAAGCGCCCTCAGCCAATAACGCCCACCGCCTGGCCCGCAGCCCGGAACAAGCCCAGTACGCGTTCGATCTGCTCGGTCGAATGTTCGGCGCAAAGCGAGCAGCGCAGCAGATAGGTCCCCGCCGGCGTCGCAGGCGGACGAGCCATGTTGACGTAGACGCCGCCGTCCAGCAGCGCCTGCCACATCATCACCGCCTGTTCCTGGTCCTCCAGGATCACGGCGATGATCGCGCTGTCCGGCGCCTCGGTGCCGAGCCTGAAGCCCATCGCCTTGAGGCCGCCGTGCAGCGTGCGGGCATTTTCCCACAGATGCGCGCGCTTGTTGTGGGCGTGCATCAGCTTGCGGATCGAAGTCGCCGCGGTCGCCACTACCGAGGGGGGCAGCGAAGCGGTGAAGATATAGGGGCGGCAGGCCAGGCGGATCGCCTCGAACTTGGGATGGTCCGAGATGCAGAAGCCGCCGACGGTACCGACCGACTTGGAGAAGGTGCCGACGACGAAATCGACCTGGCCCTCGAGCCCCTGATCCTCATAGACGCCGCGGCCATTGGGGCCGAAAAAGCCCATCGAATGCGCCTCGTCCGACAGGACCATGCAGCCATGCTTCTTGGCGACGGCGACCATTTCCTTCAGCGGCGCGATGTCGCCGAGCATCGAATAGACGCCCTCCAGCACCACCAGCTTGCCGGCCTCCTTGGGCAGGCGGCCCAGGCGCTTGTCCAGATCCTCCACGTCATTGTGACGGAAGCGGACGATCTCGGCATTGCCCTGCTTGCAGCCGTCATAGATCGACGCGTGGCTGTCCGCGTCGAGGATGACATATTCGCCCTTCCCCACCAGGGTGGAGATCATGCCGAGATTGGCCATATAGCCGGTCGAGAAGACGATCGCGCCCGAGACGCCATAGAATTCGCGCAGCGCCTGCTCGACTTCCATGTGATCCCGGAAGGTGCCGTTGAGCATGCGGCTGCCATTGGTGCCGGAGCCGAACGTGTCGAGCGCGTCCTTGCCGGCCTGGATCACGTCCGGATCGAAGGTCATGCCCATATAGTTGTAGGTGCCGAGCAGGATCGTGTCCTTGCCCTTGATCACCGCCTCGGTGGGCGACTTCACCTGCTCCATCACGATCGCGAAGGGATCGGTGACGCCGCTGTCGAGCAGCGCCTGGCGCTCGGCGATCAGGCCGTCGAACTTCGACATCAGGTCGCGCTCGGGCGCGACCTCGGCCGGGTTGGCGGGAAGCGCGTCGGCGGTGTTCAGGCTGTCGGTCACGTGGATCAGCCCTTGAGCTTCTGGACCGCGTCGACCAGCTGGCCGACATTCTCGATCTCGGCCTGCATGTTCATCGTGATGATGATGTCGAACTCGTCCTCGATCGCCGCGACGAAATCCATCACGGTGAGGCTGTCCCACTCCAGGTCCCCGGCGAAGGTGGTGCTATCGGTCAGCGCGACGCCCTTCTTGTTGAAGGGCTCGATCTGGGCGGTGACGGTCTCGAAGACGGTGGCGCGGTCGGTCATGGGGTCCCTCTAGTGATATCGCCCCGCAGTGCCAAGCGATTGCGGCGGAAACGCGCCGGAGCCGGGGCAAGGCGCTCGAGGCGACCCATTTCGACGAGGCCGGCGGCGGTCGTGATTTCCCGCCCGGTGCGCGCGAGCGGGCCCATGCGTGGCTTAAGACGCGGCCCTGCCCCACCGGCGACGGTGGAGCGCCCGGTTCAGGCGGTGATCCGGACGATCCGACAGGCCCGACGCGTATCGGCGACGGCGAGATCGCAAGCCAGCTCGACCTTGCGGGGATAGGACGAACCGGTCCAGCTAACGCCGCCGAGGATGGGATTGCCGTTGGTCTGGAAACGGCGGACCTGGATGCTCTGGCTGCGCGGGCCTTCGCTGCGGAACTCGTAGCGCGCATGCCGCATCGCGCATTGGAGATTGTCGGTGGAGCAGGCGCCGTAGCGCGCGCCCGAATGCCTCACCAGGGGGTCGCCGCCCTGCTCGTTATAGGTCAAGATCAGGCTAGGCGCCTTTCCCTTGTCCGGCTTCAGCGTGACGACGATGTCCGGCATCACCGGCTTCCAGGTGGCATAGGCTCCCGCCGCGCCGCCCAGGCAAAGCAGAAGCGCCGCGCCGATCGTTATGCCGAGTCCCTTGCACATCGCAGTCCGATTTCCCCTTTGCACACTCCCGCTAGCCCAGGTTGATGACAGGCGCATGCCGGATCGCACCGAATTTGAGGCAAATCGCTTTACCCGCTAGAGGCCCGGAATGCTTCGCCTCTCCGGACTCCACCTGCCGCTCGACCACACCCCCGAAGCCCTGCCCGAGGCGATCGCGAAACGGCTGGGCATCGCACCCGCCGAACTGAAGAGCCATTCGGTCTATCGCCGCGGCAACGACGCGCGCCGGCGCAACGCGATCCAGCTGGTCTATACCGTCGATGTCGCGCTGGCCGACGAGGCGGCGGTGCTGGCGCGCTTCCCGGGCGACAAGGACCTGCGTCCCACGCCGGACATGGCGTACCATTTCCCGGTGACGGCGCCCGCCGGCTGGAACGGCCTGCGCCCGGTGGTGATCGGCGCAGGGCCGTGCGGCCTGTTCGCCGGACTGATCCTGGCCCAGATGGGCTTCCGGCCGATCATCCTCGACCGGGGCAAGGTGGTGCGCCAGCGCACCAAGGATACCTGGGGCCTGTGGCGCCGCGCCGAGCTGAACCCCGACAGCAACGTGCAGTTCGGCGAAGGCGGCGCCGGAACCTTCTCCGACGGCAAGCTCTATTGCCGCGTGAAGGACCCGCGCTTCCTGGGCCGCAAGGTGCTGGAGGAGTTCGTGAAAGCCGGCGCACCCGACGACATCCTGTGGGAAGCGCACCCGCATATCGGCACCTTCCGCCTCGTCACCATGGTGGAGAGCATGCGGGCGACGATCGAGGCGCTCGGCGGCGAATATCGCTGGGAGACCCGAGTCGACGATATCGAACTGGAGCGCACTTCCGACGGCAACCAGCGGGTGCGCGGGCTGCACCTGGGGGACGGCAGCTTTCTCGAAGCCGACCATGTCGTGCTCGCGGTGGGGCACAGCGCCAGGCCGACCTTCGAGATGCTCCACCGGCGCGGCGTGCATATCGAGGCCAAGCCCTTTGCGATCGGCGTGCGGATCGAGCATCCGCAGAGCTGGATAGACCGCGCGCGCTTCGGCAGATGCGCCGGGCATCCGGACCTGGGCGCCGCGGCGTACAGCCTGGTCCACCATTGTTCGAACGGACGCAGCGTCTACAGCTTCTGCATGTGCCCGGGCGGTCGGGTGGTGGCGGCGACCAGCGAGGAAGGTCGGGTCGTCACCAACGGGATGAGCCAATATTCGCGGGCGGAGTTCAATGCGAACTCGGGCCTCGTCGTGGCGATCGATCCCGCGCGCGACTATCCGGGCGGGCCGCTGGCCGGGATCGCGCTGCAGCGGCACTGGGAGGACCTGGCCTATGTCGCCGGGGGCTCCAACTATCACGCGCCGGGGCAGCGGGTGGGCGACCTGCTCGCCGGCCGGGCTTCCACGGCGCTGGGCGAAGTCATCCCCTCGTACAAGCCCGGGGTGAGAATGACCGACCTGTCCGAATGCCTTCCCGGCTTCGTGATCGAGGCGTTCCGCGAGGCGCTGCCGGTGTTCGGCCGCCAGATCGCCAATTACGACCATCCCGACGCCGTGATGACGGGCGTGGAGACGCGCACCTCCTCGCCGGTGCGGATCACCCGCGGCAAGGATCATCAGAGCCTGAACGTGGCGCGCCTGTTTCCGGCGGGCGAAGGGGCCGGCTATGCGGGCGGCATTCTCTCGGCGGCGATCGACGGGATCAAGAGCGCCGAGGCGGTGGCGCGGAGCATGATGGGGACGGCCTAGGGCCGGAGCCCGGTCGAGGCCTTGATTTCCTTCGCCATCCCCGGCCGCCGATGCGCCGCCACACAGCTCACCACGCTCGCCACCACCAGTACGAAGGCCAGTGCCTCCGCCACGGTGGGGCCGCGATGCTCCCAGGCAAAGGCGTAGAGCAGGGCGAACAGCGTCTCGAAGGTGATCATCTGTCCGGCAAGGGTGAGCGGCAGCAGCCGGCTCATCTTGTTCCACAGCGCATTGCCGACGATCGAGGCGAAGATCGCCACCCCGGCCGACACGGCGACAAACAGCACCCACTCCCCTGCTCCATGGCCCCGCGTGCCGAGCAGCAGCGCCAGCGGGATCAGCAACAGGCTCTGGGCGCCGGTGGCGATGCCGATGAGCAGGCTCCAGTCGTGCGACGAGACGGTCCTCACCCGCGCGAGCATATGGTTGTTGCCCACCGCAAAGGCACCCCAGGAGGCAAGCGCGCCGAGCGCGCAGAGCAGGCCGGCGAGCTGCGCGGCGACCGGGCGGGCGGAAGGCAGGAACAGCGCCTGCCATCCGATGCAGGCCGTACCCGCCCCGCAAAGCAGCAACGACGGAGCCAGGCGGGCGAGCGGCACGGCCCCTTCGGCGCGGCTGCCGACGATGGTCACCACGACGGGGAGGAAGCCGATCACGAGTGCGGTGATCGCGGCGCCGCCGAGCTGCACGGCACTGGCGAGGAGGATATAGTAGAGCGTGTTGCCGGCGAGCCCGAGCCAGAACAGTGCCCGCCATTCCGCTCCCCCAATGCTTGCAGAGACCGTGCGCCAGCGCGGGACGATCAGGGCGGCGGAGATCAGGCCATAGGCAAGGTAGCGGCCGATGGTCAGCTCGAGCGGACCGAAGGCGCGGGCCAGTTCGGGCGCGAGGAACACCAGGCCCCAAAGCGCGCCGGCAGCCGCTCCGCACAATACGCCCAGCATCGTCGATCCGCGTTCGCCCGGCATGGAAATTCCCTTCGCAGCGGGAAATATCATCACCGGAATGGGCTGTGCGCTCTTGATTGACCGGCCGAATGCAACAAAAACTCGCCGGATGGCCAATGGACAGGGCAAATCCGCACGGATTCTCGACAGCTTCGACCGGGCGATCCTGCGAATCGTGCAGGCGGACAACAAGCTGCCGCAGCGGCAGATCGCCGAGGCGGTGAACCTCTCGGCGGCGGCGGTACAGCGGCGGATCGCGGCGATGGAGGCGGCGGGCGTGATCGCGCGCAACGTGGCGATCGTCGATCCCGATGCGGTGCCGCTTACCATCACTTCCATCGTCGAAGTGCAGCTGGTCGACGAGCGCATGCCGACGGTGGAACGGGCGCGCCGCCTGTTCCTCGACACGCCCGAGGTGCAGCAATGCTATTACGTCACCGGCGGCGTGAGCTTCACGCTGGTGATCGTCACGTCGGACATGCGCGCCTATTCGGCGTTGACCCGGCGGCTGTTCGCCGAGAACGAATGCATCGCCAGCTATCGCTCGCTGATCGCGCTCGACCGCGTGAAGGCAGACACCGCGATCGTCATCCCGCCCCTGCCCTGATCGGCGGAAACGCTCAGACTTCCAGCCGGACCGTCACCTCGTCGCCCGCCGAAAGCCCGGCGCGGCGGCGGATGTCGGCCTTTACCGGGAGGAGATAGCCCCCCGATTCCCTGTCGGGAAATAGCGACGTCTTCCAGTGCGTGCCGCCGATGCTGGCGTTGACGCGGATCGATCCGAAGCGGCTGGCGCGGCCGAGCGCGGCGAACCGGATCTCGGCGGCGACCGGGCCCTTCACCGGGAGGAAATGCCAGCCCGCGGCCGAGGGGTCGGCCGGGCGCCAGGCGAACAGCCGGTCGGTGGTCTCGAACGTCTCGCCGTCCATCGGCACATATCCCCTTCAGACCGGTATCGCTGTTTCGTCATCCCCGCGCAGGCGGGGACCCAGGGTTTCTCTAGCGCATCGCCCGTGACTCTGGATCCCCGCCTGCGCGGGGATGACGGTCATTGGGTCATCCTTGCCGGAAGGGGATAGGTGCCCCGTCCATCCGGCGCGCCCTAGGGCGGATCGACATTTGGGCGCGACGAGAGCCGGACCGCCCTTCTCGCTCCCCGGCGAAGGCCGGGGCCCAGTTGCGACATCGTTCGTGGGGTTCGCATATCTCGATAGCACCCCGACGCTGGGCCCCGGCCTTCGCCGGGGAGCGCCGGTCTCGTAAATGTCGATCGGCCCTAGAGCAGACCCTGCTGGCGATACCAGGCTGCCGTGGCCGCGAGGCCTGCCGGTGTTTCCACCTGCGGCGTCCAGAGGTTCGCCGGCGGGCGCCGGGCGGCATCCACCACCCAGTCCTCATGACAGAAATAGGCCACGCGATCGGGCGTGAGCTTCGCCTTGCCACCCCGCACCAGCCGATCGAGATGCGCCCCCGCCATCAGCAGCGTGCGCGGCAGGGCGAAGGACGCGACCCGCTTGCCGAGCGCGGTGCCGATCGCGGCGGCGAATTGCTGGTGGCTCCAGCCGGTCTCGGTGCCGTCATCGGCGTCGAGGATCTGGTTGCACCCGTCGGTGGTGGCGAGCGCCAGCAGGAGCCGGCCGAGGTCGCCGACCTCGATCAGCGAGATGCGGCCGCCGCGCGGCATCAGCGCAAGGCCCTTCTTCGCCAGCCGGAACAGCTCGAGCATCTCGAGGTCGCCCGGACCATAGATGGCCGGGGGGCGGACGATGCTCCAGTCGAGGCCCGAAGCCATGACGAGCGCATCCCCCTCCGCCTTGGACCAGCCATAGGCCGAGAGCCCGGGCTCGCGCGCGGCAAGCGAGGAAACATGGACGAAACGGTGGACGCCCTGCGCCCGCGCCGCTTCCAGCATGCCCCGCGTGCCGTCGATATTGCCCGCCGCGAAGCCGGCGCGGTCGGGCGCGTTGACGACGCCCGCGACATGGATGACGGCGCCCGCCCCCTCGCACAGCTCGGCGAGCGCGGCGGTATCCGACAAGTCGCCCCGCACCCAGGCGATATGTTCCCGTTCGGCCTGGGGACGGCGCGTGAGGGCGCGGACCTGGTGGCCGGCTTCGAGCGCGAGGGCGATCAGGCGGGTGCCGACGAAGCCGGTGCCGCCGGTAAGGGCGATGGTGGTCACAGCAGCGCCATATGGCTCCGGTGCACCAGTGTCGAGCGCGGGGCATAGCCGAGCAGCTCGGCCTGCGCCTCGTTGCGGTGGCCGAGGATGCGGGCGGCGTCCTCGCTGGGATATTCGGCCAGGCCGCGGGCGAGCGCCTTGCCGTCCGGCCCGGCGATCACGACCAGGTCGCCCCGGGCGAAATCGCCCTCGATCCGGGTGGCGCCGGCGGCAAGCAGGCTGCGGCCCTGCCCCAATGCCCTGGCCGCACCGGCATCGACATGGATGGTGCCGGACGCGGTGATGCCGCCGGCCAGCCACGCCTTGCGCGCGGGGGCCGTCCTCTCCGCCACGAACAGCGTGTGCCTCGCCTCTGCGCCGAGCGGATGCTCGATCCGGCCGGATGCTATCGCCAGATGCGCGCCGGCGGCATTGGCGATGCGCGCCGCCGCGATCTTCGAGATCATGCCGCCCGATCCCATGCCGGAGGCGGACCCCCGGTCGGCCATGCCCTCCACCGTGCCGTCGATCCGCTCGACGCGGGGAATGTGCACCGCGCCGGGCAGCACGGGGTTGCGGTCGTAGAGCCCGTCGACATCGGAGAGCAGCACCACGCCGCCCGCCCCCGCGGCTTGCGCCACGCGGGCGGCGAGCCTGTCATTGTCGCCGAACCGGATCTCCTCGGTGGCGACGCTGTCATTCTCGTTCAGCACGGGAACGACACCGAACCCGAGCAGGCGATCGAGCGTGGCGGCGGCGTTGAGATAGCGGCGGCGGTCCTCGAGGTCGCCCAGCGTGACCAGCATCTGCGCCGCGACGAGGCCATTGGCGGCAAGCACATCGGCCCAGACGCGGCTCAGCTCGATCTGGCCGGTGGCTGCCGCGGCCTGGGCATCCTCCAGGCTGGCGCGACCGCCCTTGGCAAGCCTGAGGCGCCGCGCGCCGAGCGCGATCGCACCGGAAGAGACCACCGCGACCTGTTGCCCGGCGCGGGCCCGCGCGGCGATGTTGCCGGCGATGCCCTCCAGCCAGGCACGGCGCACGCCGCCGTCGGGATCAACCAGCAGGGCCGAGCCGATCTTGACGACGATGCGCGGGAAGGAGGCGGGCGGGAAGAGCGACATGGGCGCCGCTATATGGCCCCCCGCCCCGCCTAGCCAGACAGGAACGCTTGGGCGCTCCGTTGCGCGCCTATTCCTCGGTCCTGAGCAGCACCGCCTCGCCGATCATCAGGAACAGCAGGAACGGCGCCCAGGCGGCGAGGAACGGCGGATAGGCGCCGAGATTGCCCATCGCGAGCGCGAAATTGTCGGCGACGAAATAGAGGAAACCGAGCGCCATGCCGATCACCGCGCGGACGAACAGCTTGCCCGAACGCGCAATGCCGAAAGCCGAGACCGCACCCAGCAACGGCATCAGGATCGCCGAAAGCGGCCCTGCCAGCTTGTGCCACAGCGCGCCTTCGAGCGCCTCGGTCTGGCGGCCCGCCACCTTCAAGTCGCCGATCGCCTGGTAGAGCGCGCCGAACGCCATGGAATCGGCATCGACATGGGCGAGCGTGAACTGGTCCGGCCGGACATTGCGGCCGATCACGATGCTGCCGACCTTGGCCTTCTGGCCGGTAGCGACGATGAAGCGCTCGGCATTGTCGACGCGCCAGCCATCGCCGGCGCGCACCGCGTGCGGCGCGGTGAGGATGCTGACCAGCGAACGGTTCTGCCGCTCATAGACGGTGACGCCATAAAGCTGCGCCGCATCGCCGCGCCCGCGGACCTGCTGCACCTGGATCAGGTTGTTGTCGCCCTTCACCCACACATTGGCGCGATCGCCGCGATCGATGGGCAGCGGAGCATAGGACACTTTCTTCCACTGCTCGAGCGTCGCGGTGGCTCGCGACACGATGCGATCGTTGAAGGTGAAGGAGATGGCCGCCACCGCGATCCCGGTGAGCAGCAGCGGCGCGAGCACCTGATGCGCCGACAGGCCGGAGGCCTTCATCGCGATCACTTCGCTGTTCTGGTTGAGCTGGGACAATGTCAGGATCGAACCGAGCAGCACCGAATAGGGCAGGAAGGTCGAGGCGATCTGCGGCACGCGCAGGCTGACATAGCGCCAGATCTCGGCATCGCCGTTGCCGGCATATGCCAGGATCGCGCCGCTTTCCGTCAGCAGGTCGAGCGACTGGAGGATGAGCACCAGCGCACCGAGAATGGCGAAGGTGCGCGTCAGGAACATGCGCGCCATGTAGAGCGACATGGTCCGCGACGGGAAGAAATTGGCCCAGGTCATGCCGCAGCTTCTTCCTCTCGGCGGAGCCGGCGGCGACGGCCCGGCAGGCGGCGCGTGATCGCCTTGATCATCTTGGAGAAGGCCTTTTCGAGCCCGCCGATCGGCTGCCCCCCGGGCACATAGGCGATCTGATAGTACATCCAGATCACCAGCCCCGCGAACAGCATGAACGGCCCCCAGAGCGCGATCAGCGGATCGACCCGGCCGAGCTCGCCGATCGACTGCCCATATTCGTTGACCTTGTGATAGGTCACGATCATCACGATCGACAGGAACACGCCCAGCGCCGAGGTGGATCGCTTGGGCGGCACGCCCAGCGCCACGGCGAGGAACGGCAGCAGGAACATCGACGCGACTTCCGCCAGGCGGAAGTGGAAGGCCGAACGGCTGCCCTCGCGATCCTCGTCGCTCGCCTGCGGATTGCGGCCGATCACGGCGAGCTCCGGCAGGGTCCGTTCGATATTCTTGCCGCCGCGGTTCCGGAACTGCTCATATTTGGGCAGCGGGATCGGCAGGTTGTGGGTGGTGAAGGTCAGCACTCGCGGCTCGGGCGAGTTCCTGTCGTGGTGGACGAGCGTGCCGTTCTGCAGGCGGAAGATGATCACGTCCGGATCGTCCGAGCGCAGGAACTGGCCGCTCTGCGCCGTGACCGCCACCGGGGTGCCGTCCTTGGTCATCATCTGGACGAAGATGCCCGAAAGCCTGCGGCCCTCGTCCTTGCTCTCCTCGATGCGCATCGTCATCTTCGCGCCGAAGCTGGTGAACTCGCCCACCTTGATCGAAGCGCCCAGCGCGCCCGAGCGCAGCTCGAAGCGCAACTGCTCGTAATTGTAGCGCGACCAGGGCTGGATGAAGCCGACGATGGCGAGGTTCAGCGCCGCCAGCGCGATCGCGAACATGAAGGGCACCTTGAGCAGGCGCGTGTAGCTCATCCCCACCGCGCGCAGCACGTCGAGCTCGGACGAAGTGGCGAGGCGGCGAAAGGCCAGCAGGCAGCCCAGCATCAGCCCGATCGGGATGCCGAGCCCCAGATATTCGGGAAGCAGATTGGCGAGCATGCGCCAGACGACGCTGACCGGCCCGCCCTCGGTCGCGACGAACTCGAACAGGCGCAGCATGCGGTCGAGCACCAGCAGCATCGCCGATATGAGCAATGTCGAGATCAGGGGCACCGCGATCAGCCGCGCCATGTACCGATCGATCGAGTTCATCTGCGCGCGACGGTTGCCTTGGTTTCTTCTCGCCGGCGCATCCCGGCGCCGCCTCAATGAACCAAGAGCCTATACTCCCGGTTCCGGGCAGCGCCAGCAGGAAAGTTGCGCGCCGGGAAAGTTGCGCGTCAGTAATGCGAGCCGGGATTCCGCGGGGTCACCTCGGCGCCCCTGGGATCGAGCCGGCCCTTGTCCGGATCGACCATCGGCTTCGCCGCGGCCGCCTGTGCCTCGTGCTGGCGCATCTGCTCGCCCTCGCGCTGCGCTTCCGCATAGCCCGGGCGGGCGCGCATCTGGCGGTCGAGGTCGAGGAACCGCTCCGCCGCGCTGGCCACCTTGCCGGTCTCGACCTGGACGATGAGCTCGTCGAGGATGCGCGCCATCGCCTCGCGCATCTTCGGGTTATAGTCGGCGATCGCGGCCCTGCCCTTGAAATCGGCATTGAACGACAGCCTGGTCTTGCGGCCGTCGTCGAGCGGCGCGAACTGCAGCTTCATGTGCAGGAACTCCGTCCCGCCATGGCTCACGCGATAATCGATCTCCTTCGAATCGACGCTGGTGACCTTGGGCCAGCTCAACCCCTCGCCGGGGCTCACGTCCGGCCCGTCGCCTTGCGGGCCATGACCGGTCCAGCCGTGCTTCGCCCCGTTGAGCGCCAGGTCGAAGCCACGCCAGGTATCGTGCGGAGTCGCGTTCACCGTCCGCACGATGTCCGCGTTCCGATAGGTCGACATCGCATAATAGCCGCCGCCCAGCAGCGCGCACCCGATCAACGCCTCGCGAATCATTGCTTGTGCCCCTTGTTCCCCCCGGGGCGATTTTCCCGCCTTGCCGTAAATAGTCCGTCACCATGGGGTGACGGATTTGCGACACTCGCCTATGGGGCGGCGATGCATTTCCTCGACCAGGCAAAGATTTTCGTCCGTTCCGGTTCGGGCGGCCCGGGTGCCGTGAGCTTCCGGCGCGAGAAGTTCATCGAATATGGCGGCCCCGATGGTGGCAATGGCGGCAAGGGCGGCGACATCATCTTCGAAGCCGTTGCCGGTCTGAACACGCTCATCGACTTCCGCTACACCCAGCATTTCCGGGCGCCGCGCGGCCAGGGGGGCTCCGGCTCGAACCGCACCGGCGCAGGCGGCGAGGATCTGGTGATCAAGGTGCCGATCGGCACCCAGATACTCGCCGACGACGAGGAGCGCACGTTGCTGCTCGACCTGACCGAAAAGGGCCAGCGCGTCGTCTTCCTGCGCGGTGGCGACGGCGGGCGCGGCAATGCCAGCTACAAGACCTCGACCAACCGCGCGCCGCGCCAGCACGGCACCGGCTGGCCGAACGAGGAGGCCTGGGTGTGGCTGCGCCTGAAGCTCCTTGCCGATGCGGGCCTGGTCGGGCTGCCCAATGCCGGCAAGTCGACCTTCATCAACCAGGTGACCAATGCCCAGGCCAAGGTGGGCGCCTATGCCTTCACCACCACGCGCCCGCAGCTGGGCGTGGTGCGGCACAAGGAGCGCGAGTTCGTCGTCGCCGACATACCCGGCCTGATCGAAGGTGCGGCGGAAGGCGCCGGCATCGGCGACCGCTTCCTGGGCCATATCGAGCGCTGCCGCGTGCTGCTGCACCTGATCGACGCCAATGATCCCGACGTGGCGGAGAGCTATCGCGTGGTCCGCGGCGAGCTGGAGGCCTATGGCGCCGGACTCGTCGAAAAGCCCGTGGTGGTCGCGCTCAACAAGATCGATACGCTGGACGACGAGCTGATCGCCGCGCTCTCCGCCGAACTGGAAGAGGCGAGCGGCGGGCCGGTGATCCCGATCTCGGGCGCGAGCGGCGTCGGCGTCGACTGGGTGCTCGACAAGCTGCTCGAGGAAATCGGCACCGACCATGGCAAGGTGGCGGACGACGACGAAGGTGAGGAAGCCATCGAATGGTCGCCGATCTGAGGGACTAGTCGGGAGAGCTTCGGGTTCGGGAGGCGGACAAACGAAAAGGCCGGGCATCGCTGCCCGGCCTTTCTCGTCTTCAGCCCGTCCGCCGGTTCAGCGGGCGCCCATGGTGCTGGCGGCAAGGCGGTGCATCAGCCCGCGCAGCGTGGGGTAATTGGCCTTGTGATAGGCCGAGGCTTCCTCGAGCGCGTCCGACAGGCGGCGATGCGCCTCGTTCAAAGCATGATAGGGCAGGCTCGGCAGCAAGTGATGCAGCGCGTGGTAGCGCAGGCCGATCGGCGCCCAGAGATAGGCGAAGAAGCCCGGCGTCGGCACGTTGACGCTGTCCAGATACTGGGCCGTCACGGTGAGCGGCTCGCCGTCATTCTCCCACAGGTGCGCCACCAGCGTGCGGACCTGGTTGATCACCGCCACGCCCGCGATCACCGCGAGATAGATGCCGAAGTCGCGCAGCGGGATCACGCCGGTCGCGACCAGGGCGAGCAGCGCGATCGAGAAGACGCTGGCGCCCAGCTCCTGCCAGAACCACTGGCTCCGGAGCTCGCCCTCGGGCGCGCGGCGCTCGAAGGCCGGGTTGATCTTGAGGCCCGAATATTTGGCGACGACGACCCGGCGCAGCTTCGGAAGCACCGCCGAGAGCGGCGCGAGCACGGCGAAGCGGACCAGCATCGCGACCGGCATCAGCACCGCGGCGAGCAGGAACACCGGCAGCGTCCACGGCTTCATCAGTGCGAGCGGCAGATATTCGGGATCCTCGACCGTGCCGTAGCGGGTGCGGGCATGGTGAAGGTTGTGCACGCCTTCATAGGTGAAGCTGGGCACCAGGATCGGAATGCCGACCAGCAGGTTCCAGCCGAGCCGGAAATTGGGGAGCAGCGCGTGCTTCACATGCGTCAGCTCGTGGATGAACAGGCTGGCGCGATAGAGCGCGAGCACCGCCACCGCGCCGGCAAGCACCGCCAGCAGCGCCGACGGGGCAAGAATGGTCGCGGCAAGCGCGGCATAGCCGATGCCCGCGGAGAGCAGCATGTCGGTCCAGTAGATGCGCGGATTGGGCGCATGCAGGTCGCGCGTGAGCTCGGCCGCGGCGCGCAGCATCGCGCGATCGTCGGGCACGCCGGAAAGCTTGATACGCGCACTGGCCGGCGTCGCCGCCGGCGCATCATCGTGAACCTTGAGGGCAAGCGATTTCGTCATGATGTCCGCCATTGGCCTCAGATAGTGGCTTTATGGTGGCATTCCAGCGGTTAGGTGCCGCCCTGCCCGCCGCAATTGCCGCGCTTGACACTGGCTCCGCGGCGAAGGACTGCATTGCGCTGGATCAAACCAACAGAAGGGCTTTTCCCTTGCCCAGCGGCCCCCTCAGCATCCGTCCCGTTTCGTCCAAGCGCGACATCAAGCAGTTCATCGAGATCGCCTATCGCCTGAACGGCGACGACCCGAACTGGGTGGCGCCGCTGCGTGACGAAGTGGCCGGGACGATCAACCCGAAGAAGAATGGCTGGTTCAGCCATGCCGAAGCACAGCTGTTCCTTGCCGAGCGCGACGGCGAGCCGGTGGGCCGCATCTCCGCGCATATCGACTTCCTGGCCCTCGATATGCCGCCCGAAAAGGGATTCGGCCCCGGTACCGGCTTCTGGGGCATGTTCGAGGCCGAGGACCAGAATGCCGCCAAGGCGCTGATCAACGCGGCCGAGGACTGGTTGCGCGGCAAGGGCATGACGCGTGCGTTCGGCCCGGTCAGCCTGTCGATCTGGGAGGAGCCGGGCCTGCTGGTGAAGGGCCACGACCATTCCCCCACGGTGCTGATGGGCCATCACCCGGCGAAATATCAGGGCTGGATCGAGGCGGCCGGCTACAAGGAAGCCAAGAAGCTGCTCACCTACGAACTCGACGTGAGCAAGCAGTTCCCGCCGCTGATCAACCGCATCGTCGAGAATGGCGAGAAGAACCCCAAGATCCGCATCCGCAAGGTCGACAAGTCAAAGTTCGACCGGGAGGCCGCAATCATCATGGCGATCCTCAACGATGCATGGTCGGACAATTGGGGCTTCATTCCGCTCACCCAGCCCGAGATCGACGATGTCGGCAAGAAGCTGAAGCCGCTGGTATTCGAGGACCTGATCCTGATCGCGGAGCTCGAGGGCGAGCCGGTAGCATTCATGGTCACCCTGCCCGATCTCAACGAGCAGTTGAAGCCGCTCAAGGGCTCGCTCCTCCCCTTCGGCTGGGCCAAGCTGCTGCTGTGGCTGCGCAAGCCCAAGGCGCGGACGATGCGCGTGCCGCTGATGGGCGTGGTGAAGCGGCTCCAGGCGTCGCGCATGGCGAGCCAGCTGGCCTTCATGATGATCGAATATATCCGCCGCGCGGCGGTGGCCAATTATGGCGCGACCCGCGGCGAGATCGGCTGGGTGCTCGATGACAACCAGGGCATGAACGCGATCGCCGACGCGATCGATTCCTGGGTGAACCGCGAATACGCGATCTACCAGAAGCCGCTCTGAACACAGCCGCGGACGGCAAGCCGGCCCGCCCCCGAGGGATCGCGGAGCGAGCCGGCGCCGGCCGGAACCGGCTGGAGGAAGTCGCGCCGCGGCGGCACGTTGCACTGGATCCGCCGCGGGCGCCCTCCGGGGGCCTCAACGTCGCTTCATCGCCTCGATCGGATCGACGCCGAGGTCGAGCCACTCGCTGCGCGTGCGGCAATCGCGCCTCAGGATCCGCGAGCTGGTCGTTTCGGTGTTCATGCAATATTTGCGGGTGTCGGCCTTGGCGGCCTGTGCCGGCGATTGCTCCTGTTCCTGCTTCGCCTTGGCGGGATCGTTTCCGGCAGCGGCAGCAGGGGAGACGGCGCCAGCCGCGAAGGTGGCGCCCGCCAGCAAGACAGCGGCGGCGGAAAGGATGGACTTGCGGGTCATGGCTGGATTCCTCGATGATTGGGGGCTCGCCGGCGAAGGGCGCTGCGCGGTCGACGCGCCGGCCCGTTCGCCGCGAAGGGCGCGGAACGATCCGCTCAGTTCTTCTGGACTTCCTTGACCGGATCGACGCCGGTGCGGGCGATCCACTCGGCACGCGTATGGCATTCGCGCTTGGGCATCAGCGTGCCGGTCGACGTCCCCTGGACGCAGTAGCGCTTCTGCGCCGCCTTGTCCGACTGGTCGTCGGTCTTCTTGGCCTCCTTGGCCGGATCATTGGCGCGGGCGAGCGCCGGCGATACGGCGCCGGCAACCAGCGTGACGGTGGCGGCAATCGCCAGGAAGGCGGACTGGATGGGCTTGCTGTTCATATCCTCAACTCCTTTACCTGCAGACATGACAGGCGCTCCTTCCCGCCTGTGCCCCATGCTTCGCAATCGGCGTGCCAAGTTTCAGAGTTAAGCAATTTCAATGGCTTAGCCGTTCATGACAGCGTGATGACGTGCCATAACACAGCAATACACACCAGATTTTGGGATTTGTCCGGGATGCGCGTCCGGAAGCGGACACCGCCCTTGTCCGGAAACGGTCAGTCTAGCGGAGGCTGACCCAGGTGGGCGCGTGATCGCTGGCCTTCTCGCGGCCGCGATATTCCTTGTCGACGCCGGCGCCCAGGAACCGATCGGCGGCAATCGGGCTTAGCAGCAGATGGTCGATGCGGAAGCCCGCGTCGCGCTGCCAGGCCCCCGCCTGATAGTCCCAGAAGGTCCAGATGCCGCCGCCGGGAAAGCGGGTACGCAGCGAATCGGTCCAGCCCTGTGCCAGCAGCGTGCGATAGCGCTCGCGGCTTTCGGGCTGCATGAGCGCGTCGGTCGCCATGGCGCGAACCGAGAAGGTGTCGTCGTCATTGGGGATGACGTTGTAGTCGCCGGCCAGCACCACCGCCCGCTCCTCCGCGAGCAATGCCTGCGCACGATCGGCGAGGCGCTCCATCCATTTCAGCTTATAGTCGAATTTGGGGCCAGGCTGCGGATTGCCGTTGGGCAGGTAGATGGACACGACGACCAGGTCGTCGCCGATTTCGGCCTCGATATAGCGGCTATGCGCATCCTCCGGATCGCCCGCCAGTCCACGCTGGCGCTCGACGGGCTGCCGGCCCCTGGCCAGTATCGCGACGCCGTTGAATCCCTTCTGACCGTGCCAGACGGCGCCATAGCCCGCCGCTTCGATCTCCCTGACCGGCAACGTCTCGTCGGCGCCCTTCAGCTCCTGGAGGCAGACGACATCCGGCTGCTGCTCGGCAAGATATTCGAGCAGGCGCTCCATGCGCGCCTTGATGCCATTGACATTGTAGGTGACGATCTTGGGCAAAGGGGGCCTTCCGCTCAGACCGAGAAGCTGGTGCCGCAGCCGCAGCCTGAAGCCGCGTTGGGATTCTGCACGGTGAAGTGTGCGCCGCCGAGATTGTCGACGAAATCGACATTCGCGCCCCGCACCAGATCGAGGCTGATCGAATCGACGACCAGCCGGACGCCGTCCAGCTCGGCGACTTCGTCGCCGTCCTCCACCCTATCCGCGAAACCGAATTTATACTGGAAGCCAGAACAGCCCCCGCCCTCCACCGACAGGCGCAGGATCGCAGGCTTGCCCTGCTTGGCCGCGATCGCAGCGACGCGCGCAGCGGCGGAAGGAGTCAGGCCGATCTCGGGCTGAAGGAGCGCTACCATGGCACCGAGATAGGGAGGCGGCGCACGCGAGGCAATGCGTCAGCGCGCCCCGCTTCCCGCTGCGCGTTCTTCCCAGGCAAAGTCGTAGAATATCCGGAGGCGGTTTCCATCCGGATCGCGCGCGAAGAATTCATAGAGCTTGTAGGGCTTCGCCGCGGGGGGCGCGTCGATGGCAGCACCCGCCGCTGCCCATTCGGCATGGAGCGCGTCGATCTCGGCACGGTTTGCGAGATTGAGCCAAAGCACGACCGGCGGCCGATTGCCGAGAGGATCGCGATAGGCGGCGCTGCTCAGGAACGCCCGAGTCGCGCCGCGCGAGACGCCGGCAAGGCCGAGCTCCCTATCCGACCAGTCGACCGCGAGGCCCAGCCGATCGCGGTAATAGGCGAGCGCGGCGGGCAGATCGGAGACGGGAATCTCGGGGCAGAATGCGGGAAGGTCCATTTTCGTTTCGCCTTCGTCTCGGTTGCCGCGGCATGCACGACGAATGTGCCGGCCAGCCCGCGCGCAAGGGCGTAGATCGAACTGGCTGCATTCTGCAGCATGACCCCGTTCGCCAGAGGAGCAATATATGATCGTTCGCGCGTTCGACTTCTATACCGGTGCACAACAGGCGGCATGCCTTGCCGGTACCGGCACCGGCCCCGCCGATGATGTTTCCGTCCCGCTGCAGGCAGCCATCGATCATGCCAAGACCCTGACCACGCCCCATTTCATCCTCGATCCCGGCAGGCATTTCACGGGCGACAACACGATCGTGTTCGACCTGCCCGACGGCGCGACCCTGACTTGGCTGGGAAGAATCGCCTCCACCGCCACCGCCAAGCCGGCGGTCGTCATCGGCAGCGAGGCCGGGAACCGGTCCAACCTGTCCGTAAGCGGTGTAAAGATCTATCGCGACACCCCCTCGCCCGATACCTCGGGAGCGCCGGGATCGGGCGGCGGGAGCACCGGGGTGCGGCTGGTGAATCTGGTGCATTCCAACCTTCAGGTCACCAGCGTCCTCGGCTTCAGCATCGGCCTGCACTGCATCGGCATGGGGCACGGATTCGCCTATAACGTCGTGACGTTCGAATCCCTCGCGGACAACCGGACCAACCACCGCCTCAGCCAATCCGCCGGCGGCTATTGCAATGAAAACAACTTCATCTGCGGCGCCTATAATCACAATTCCCAATATCCGGCGGTCTCGACGACCAACCTGCTTGTCGACAACGGCGAAACCGAAGCCTTTGCCTTGAACAACAACGTCTTCCTCAAGCCTTCCTTCGAGGACAATGCGAGCCCGGCCGGCGGAGTCGTCGCCGCAACGATCAACGGCGAAAGCAACATGCTGATCCAGCCGCGCGTGGAGAATCCCGGAGGACAGGCGACCTATCAGATCCAGTTCACGGCGAATTCGCGGGACTGCTGGATCCTCGGCGCGGGCTTCGGCCTGGGCCAGGCCAATATCTCCGACCTGGGCGGGCGCAATTGCTACACCACCGCCGAAGGCCAGGTGCTGACGCGCTCGACGGCGCCGGACCCGAGCAAGTCGGTACTCACGCTGCGCAGCACCAATTCGAGCGCCGCGCGCGCGCTGAAGATCGTCGACGCGACCGGCGGCGAGGCCGGCTATATCGATTGTTCGGGCCATATCCACATGGCCGTCTATTTCGATGCTTCGGGGAACCAGCTCCTCTCGACGCGTCGGCACGGTTGGGGCGCGCCCTCCGGCCCCTTCCAGCGCGGGGCATTCGCGCCCTATGTCAGTTCCGGCAACCCAACGCTGGCCGAAGTCGTCACCCAGCTGGAGAAGACCTCCCAGGCCCTGGCCGCCCTGATCCAGGACGGTGTGGCGCAGGGATGGATCGGCGCCTGACGCCCAGGCAGGAAAGGGGCCAAAAAAGAAAGGGGCCGCCTTCGCGGGCGGCCCTCTCCTCTCCTGACTCTGGAACGCGCTGTTACTTGTTCGTCGCCGGGCCGCCGACGCCGCCGGCCACGCGGTCCTGCACCGAAGCGAGATACTCGCCGGTCTGCAGGAACGGGATCGGGTTCACGGCCTTGCCATCGACGCGCACCTCATAATGGAGGTGGCTGCCGGTCGAGCGGCCGGTCGAGCCCATCAGGCCGATCAGCTGGCCGCGCTTCACGCGGGTATTGTCGGCGACGAGGATCTTCGAGAGATGGCCGTAGCGGGTCTCGATGCCGCGGCCATGGTTGATCTGGACGAGATTGCCATAGCCGCCCTGCCGGCCGGCATGGCTGATGACGCCGTCGGCCGTCGCATAGATCGGCGTGCCGAGCGCGCCGGGAATGTCGACGCCGGCATGCATCGCGGCGGTGCCGCGGAACGGATCCGAACGGACCCCGAAATTCGAAGTGAAGGTGAGCTTGTCGACCGGCTGCATCGACGGGATCGAGATCACCGTCTGCTCGAGCATGTCGAGCTTCTTCCAGGTGACGAACAGCGCGCGGAACTGGGCATCGGCGGCTTCGGCCGAAGCGTCGCTGCCGCTCGCATTGTCGTTGTCGACCGGCTCATAGGGGCCGCCCATCGCCGGCACCTTCACATAGCGCTCGGGCGAAAGGCCGAGGCGGCGAAGCTCGCTCGCGGTCTGCTGGTAACGGGCTTCACCGGCGGCGCGCGCCTTGCCGGCCAGCGCGATCTGGCGCGCTTCCACGCGCTTGAGCGGCGCGAGGACTTCATTGGCGACGGCGCTGGTGCGCTGCGAAGCGCCCGGCAGCGGCTGCTCGATCACCTTGCGATCGCCCTTGCCGGTGAGCGTCGCGCTGATCAGCGCCTGATGCTGCTCGACGCGCGCGGCCTGGAGGCGCGCGGCCTCCTTGGCGGCGGTGACGTCGGCCTGCATCTTCTCGACCTGCTCGCGCATCCGCGCGACCTGCGCTTCCGGCGAAGCGGGCGTACCGGTCACGCCGCTGATCGCGATCGCGCCCACGGCGGCCTGGGCCACGCCATAGGCGGAGAACAGCACGGTGACAGTGGCGACGCCGGCGAGCAGCGCCTGGGTGCGGCCCGCGATGCTGAAACGCTTCAGGTCGCGGCCGTCATGGAAAATAAAATCGCGGGTAGTGAAAAAAGCACGGAACCGCTGAGCCGCGGTAGTGGTTTTGATGTTCGACGCCTTGGCCATGATTCCCCGGCAAGTTTCATGGAAGCAAGCACCGAAACGCGACCCGGTTGCCGTACTTCAATTGTCACCACGTCGCAGGAAGCAGCCCCTCCGCCTCTGGACGGTGGCTTGTGGCCCGAGGAATCAGTCTACGGCAAGAGGTTGGTAATAATCGCGGGACAAACCGGCTGAGTCGCGCGCCGAGTCGTTGAACGGAGGCTTAAGCAAGCCGCCGAAATGGCGCGTCACCAACGCCTGCCAGGTTGTTTCGGGCACGAAACCCTTTTCGCGGCACGCTGATTCGAACCACCGGGTCCCAGCGCGAACGTGCCGCACCTCGTCGTTCAGAATACGTGTGAGGATGCGCGCCGTAACTGCATCATCTGCCGCCAGAAATCGCTCGATCGTTGCCGGCGTCACGTCGAGCCCGCGCGCCTCCAGCACCATCGGCACCACTGCCAGCCGGGCGAGCGGATCATGCGCGGTCTCGGCCGCCGCGTCCCACAATCCGTCATGCGCGGGCATCGCGCCATAATGGCTGCCGAGGTTTCGCAGCCGCCGGTCGAGCAGGGCAAAATGCATCGCTTCGTCGGCGCCGACCTGCATCCAGTCATCCGTGAAACCGCGCGGAAACCGCTCGCCGAAGCGCCCCGCGGCGTCGAAGGCCAGATCGATCGCGGCGAATTCGATATGGGCAAGCGCATGGATCAGCGCGATGCGCCCGCGTTCGGAGCCGCCCTTGCCACGCTTGGGCATGCGGTTGGGCGGGAGCAGCTCCGGCTTGTCGGGGCGTGCGGGGCGATCGGGCATCGCCACGTCGAATGCGAAGGCCAGCCGTCCCAGCCGCCAGTCCCGCGCGGCGGCGCGGGCGGCCTTTACCTTGTCGGCCGGCGCCGCGGCGGCAAGCACCGCACGACAGGCCTGGGCGATGGTGCGCCGGGTCATGTCAGATACGGCCGGCACCGGGTGCGCAACTCTGAGGGATCTGGGGCGCCGGGACATCACCGAACTGCACCGGCATCGGGAACCAACGGTTGCGTACGCCTTCCTCTCCCGGTTGCGCGGCGGGCCATCTGAGTTCGCGTACCCAGGCGAGAACCGCCCTGTCACGCGCCGCATCGCCCTTCGAATCGAGCAAGAAGGCGTCCACCCTGCCCTCGGCATCGACCTTCACGCAGACCAATGCGGCCGTGTTCAACAGTACGCGCGGTATTGGCGGCAACTCCTGCGCCTGCACGGCCGCAGGCGCCAACGCCGCGATCGAGGCGAGCAGCCGACGCATCACCGCGCCTGCATTTCCTTGATCGATTCGAGCACGTCCACCGCATGGCCGGGCACGCGCACCCGGCGCCAGGCGCGGAACAGCTTGCCCTGGTCGTCGAACAGGAAGGTCGAGCGATCGATGCCCATGTAGCGCTTGCCGTAGAGCTGCTTCTCCACCCATACGCCGAACGCTTCCATCGCCTTGCCCTCGGTATCGGTCGCGAGCGGCACGGTGAGGTCGTATTTGTTGATGAACTTCTGGTGCTTGATCGGCGGATCCTTGGAAACGCCCAGCACCTCGGCGCCCAGTGCCGCGAACTCGGGCAGCAGCGCCGAGAAGTCCTGCGCCTCGCGCGTACAGCCCGAAGTATCGTCCTTCGGATAGAAATAGAGGACGAAGGGCTTCCCCACCTTGTCCGCGAGCGCGATCGCCTCGCCCTCGGTCCCGTCGAGATCGACCGCGGGGATCTTGTCGCCTTCCTCGATAGCCATCTTCCTCTCCTCAGGCCGGGCCGCGCACCGACGCCCAGCAATCGCGGACCTCCTGCCGGGTCCGGTCGAGCTGCGCAACCACCTCGTCCCAGCCCTCGAGCCCGAGTGCGCGGGCGATCAGCGCCTGGGTGGCGCAACCCGGCGGCTGCGCATCGGGCGCGACGAGCCGCATGGTGACCAGCAGCCGCGTGAGGAAATCATGCGCGGGACGCATGCCAGGGGGCAACAGCCCCTGCCCCGCCAGCGCGTCGATCGCCAGCCCCAGCCGCGGCTCGAAGCCGGCATGGCGGACGAGCTGCGTCACATGCACCGCGAACTCCAGGTCGACCAGCCCGCCATCGAGCAGCTTGGCGTCGAGCGGCCCCTTTGGCGGCTTGTGCGCCGCCATGTCGGCACGCATCCTGACAGCCTCGGCCCGAATGTCGCGATCCGGCCGCTCCCCCCGGAGCACCGCATCGATGATCGCCTGGACCCGGGCCCGCGCGGAGGGCGAGCCGAAGACCGGGCGGGCGCGGGTGAGCGCCATGTGCTCCCAGGTCCAGGCATCCTGACGCTGATATTTCTCGAAACCGTCGAGCGACACGACCAGCGGGCCCTGCGCGCCCGAGGGGCGCAGCCGGGTGTCGACTTCGTAGAGCGGCCCGGCGGGCGTCGGCACCGAGAGCGCCGCGGTGACGCGCTGGCCGAGCCGGTTGTAATAGGTCACCGCGCCGAGCGGCTTGGCGCCGTCGCTTTCCGCCGCATAATCGCCCGTGAAGAGATAGACCAGGTCGAGGTCCGAGGCTTGGGTGAGCGCCTGCCCGCCCATCCGGCCGAGTGCGAGGATCACCAGTTCGCTGTCGGGCACCGCGCCATGGTTGCGCGAGAATTCGGCCACCGTCGCGGTGGCCAATGTCTCGATCGCCGCCTCGGCGACGCGGGCATAGCCCGTGGAGACCTCCAGCGGATCGCCTGCCCCCGCGACGATCTGCGCGCCCAGCGCGAAACGCTTCTCGTTGACGAAGCGCCGGACGAACTCGAGCTGGAACTGATAGTCGGAGCCCGGCTCCCAGCGGCGCATGCCGGCGGCGAGCGTTTCGATATCGGGAACCGGAGCCAGCGCAGTCGCGTCGATGAGCCCGTCGAGCAGTTCGGCGCGCCGCCCCAGCTGCTCGGCAAGGGTGGGCGCCAGCGCCAGGATCGCGCCGAGCAGCTGGGCAAGGCCCGGCTGGGCTTCGAGCAGGCGGAAGAAGTTGATCGCGCTGGGCAGGCGCGAGAGCATCGCATCGAAGCGGGTGATCGCATGCACCGTGTCGGGCGCGCGGGAAAAAGCGTCGATCAGGCCGGGCAGCACCGATTCCAGCGCTTCCCGGGCAGCGGGGGTGCGCAGCGCCGGATAGGTGCCGGCACGCCAGCCCTGGACGATCCGCGCCGCGCCGTCCGGCCGCTCGAACCCGGCCGCGCCGAGCTTCGCCTCGAGCGGCGCGCTCTCGCTCGGCAGCCGCTGCTCCTCCTCGCCCGCCAGGCTGTCATAGACCGCACCGACACGGATGACGTGCGGCCTGAGCAGATCGGTCAGCGCGGCGCCGTCCGCCAGCCCGTGAAGCCGGGCGACATTGTCGAGCGAGTCCGGGTTCTCGGGCAGCTGGTGGGTCTGGCGATCGTCGACCATCTGCAGCCGGTGCTCGATCGTGCGCAGCGCGACATAGGCCCGCGTGAGGTCCTGGGCCTCGTCGAGCCCGATCCGCCCCGCCTCGGCCAGCGCGGCAAGCGCGTCGCGGGTGGCGGGCGCGCGCAGCGACGGTTCGCGGCCGCCATGGATGAGCTGGTGGATCTGGGCGAAGAACTCGACCTCGCGGATGCCGCCCCGGCCCCGCTTCAGGTCGTAGCCCGGACCGAACGCCTGGGCCTGCGAATAATGATCGCGGATACGGCGGCTGATGTCGCGGATCTCGCGGATCGTGCCATAGTCGAGCGCGCGACGCCAAACGAAGGGACGGATCGCGTCGAGGAAATAGGCGCCAAGCGCACGATCGCCGGCACAGGCCCGCGCGCGGATGAAGGCGGCGCGCTCCCAGGGCAGTGCCTGGCTCTCGTAATAGGAGATCGCCGCCTCGACCGGCAATGCGATCGGCGTCACTTCGGGCGAGGGGCGCAGGCGCAGGTCGACGCGCAACACATAGCCGTCGCCGTCGCGGGCCTGGAGAAGCTCGACCACGCGGCGGCCGATCCGCACCGCCGCTTCCTGCACGTCCTCGCGCGGGCGACAGGGCAATGTCTCCGGATCGAAGAGCAGGATGGGATCGATATCCGACGAATAGTTCAACTCGCGGCTGCCCTGCTTGCCGAGCGCGATCGCGGCGAATCCGCGCGGATCGGCATCCGGGGTCCGTTCGAGGATCGCCGTGCGGATGGCACGATCCAGCGCCTCGTCGGCGAAATCGGTGAGCAGATGCGTGACGCGGGTGAGGTCGAACCGGCCCGATAGATCGCCCAGGGCCACGAGGAGCGCGAGCCGGCGGCGCTCGATGCGCAGCCGCGCCCCTTCGCTCATTTCGCCCGCGACCGCCCGCGCCGCCGCATGGGGATCCGCAAGGGCGGCTTCGAGATCCGCGACCAGGGCCGCTTCGCGCGTGAGCAGGTTGTCGAGGAAGGGCGCGTGCGCATGCGCCCGCGCGACGGCGTCGGCAAGATCGGCGGGAAGAGGCGTTTCAGTCACGGAATCAGCCACCTGCGAAACGGTGCATTGCAAAAAGTCAAGCAACAAAACGAGAATTGAATTGTTCTAGCAACATGAACCAGACGACTTCAGCCTCGGCCAACGAAGCCCGGCAGCCCGCATATCGGGTCGAGGCGCCGCGCGCCAGCGACGCGATCGGCCTGGCGCTGCGCGACGCCTATGCCCGCGACGCGGGGCTGCCGGACGACATGGCGGCGATGCTCCGCCAGCTCAACCGGCCGCGCTGAACCTTGCATATCGAATATTGAGAAGGCCGCGCTCCCCCGGGGGAACGCGGCCTGAATTTTGCGCGGTGTCCGGCTTACTTGGCCGAGAGGTCGCCGCGATCGCGGCTGAGGTCGTCCACTTCGCCCATGATCGTGTCGAGCGCCGTCTTGCCCTCGGCAGTGCCCGGCTCGAGGCGCCGCGAAGGCAGCTGGCCTTCGCTGAGCAGATGTTCGAGCGCAACGCGCCCGCGCGCGACGCGGCTCTTGATGGTACCGACGGCAACCTGGCAGATCTCGGCCGCCTCTTCATAGGCGAAGCCGCCGGCCCCGACGAGGATCAACGCCTCGCGCTGCGGCTGGGGAAGATGGAGCAGCGCGCGCTGCATGTCCGAAAGCTCGACATGCCGGTCCTGGCTCGCCGGCGCGGCGAGCAGCCGGTCGGCGACCAGATCGTCCCACTCGCCCTTGAAGCGCGCGCGGCGCATCTGGCTGAGATAGAGATTGCGCAGGATGATGAAGGTCCAGGCGCGCATGTTGGTGCCCGCCTGGAAGCGCTTGCGCGCGGCCCAGGCCTTGAGCAGCGTCTCCTGCACCAGATCGTCGGCGAGATCACGGCTGCCGGAAAGCGAGCGGCCAAAGGCACGCAGATGCGGGATGACCATCGCGAGCTGTTTCTTGAACTCGGGGTCGGAAAGCGAGACATGCTCCTGCGGCGCCTCGGTTCCCTTGTCCTCGGGCTGTTCGGACTGACTCATTCGATCCCGCTTTTTTGCGTGGGCCGCGTGGAAGCGGCCTGTTCCAGAGATAGGCTTGGTCGCCGCGATTGCCAGCATATTCATGCCGTGCGCGGTCAGAAGAGAAGGATCACGGCGAACGCGACGATAACCAGCACCAGGCCATAGCCCAGTACGTAGCGCGTCATGTGCGGCGTAGCGCCGGCGCGGGCCTGCTCGGTGTCGAGATGGATGGATTCATCATTCTCAGCCATGCCATCTACAACCCGCGAAAACCGTTTTGGGTCCGTATCATGTGGAACCCGCGCCGGATTTTTCGCGAGGATCAGGCGGGCACGGTCGCCTGATCGAAGAACAGCGCCTGGCTGATCGTCGTCTTCACGGTTTCCCGCTGGAACGGCTTGGTGATCAGGAAGGTCGGCTCGGGCCGCTCGCCGGTGAGCAGCCGCTCGGGGAAGGCAGTGATGAAGATCACCGGCACCGAGAATTCGGCGAGGATGTCCTTCACCGCATCGATGCCCGAGCTGTCGTCGGCAAGCTGGATGTCGGCGAGGACCAGCCCGGGCCGGTCCTCCATCGCCAGCGCCACCGCTTCGTCGCGCGTGACGGCAACGCCAGTCACCTCATGGCCAAGATCGCGGACGATCTGCTCCAGGTCCATCGCGATCAGCGGTTCGTCCTCGATGATCATCACCCGGGTGCGCGTCTGGCGCTCGATCTCGGCCACGGCCTCGCCCACCAGCTTCTGCACCTGTCCCGCATCCTCTTCGATCAGATACCCGGCATCCTCGATGCTGAAGCCCTCGACGGTGGTGAGCAGCAGCGCCTGGCGCGACAGCGGCGTGAGGCGCGCAAGCCGCTTCCGGGCGATCGCCTCATTCTCGTTGGCGGCATCCGCGACCGCATCCTCTTCCTCGAGATGCGTCGACTGCCAGATCGCCTGGAAGGTGCGGTACAGGCCGAGCCGCGGATCGACTTCGCGGGGAAACTGGTCCGGCGCCGCGACGATCGCCTCGAGCGCCGCGCGCACATAGCGATCGCCTTCGGCCTGGCTGCCGGTGAGCGCGCGCGCATAGCGGCGGAGCAACGGAAGATGCGGCGCGAGTTGCTGTCCAAGCGACATGGTCGAACTATTCTCCTACGAGTGCGGAACGGATTGTTTCATCCCCGTTCCGAGCTATTGCAATCCTCATTCGTGCCACCCGAAGGAAGCCCCTCCCCGGATATTGCATCGCCTGTGGAACAAACGAGGCGCTATTTGGTTTCATGGCAGATGCTGCGTAGTGTTGCCGCTCAGCCGCCGGCCCCATGCGACCGGTGGCTTTCGTTCAATTCCGGAAGTTGCATCCGGAACAGGTCGCTTTTAGTCCGGGCCGTGGGTAACGCTACGGCGCAGGGGGGAATTGGTGCGTTCCGCGGATGAGAAAATGAAAAAACCGCCCAAATCCGATGGCGGAAAGGAAACCGGTCGCCCCGGTCGCAATGTCGGCGTCGCGCTGCGTCAGGCCTATGACGAGGCCTTGGGCGAAGCCGTTCCCGACGATCTGCTCGACCTGCTGAAGAAGCTCGACTAGTCCGGAGTCCATGGACATCGCAGACGAAGAACCGCGCGCCAGGATTCGTCCGGCCGCGGCGCTGGTGCAATTGCCCACCGGCGCCAAGGTCTTCCTCTACCTGATCCTCTGCCTGTTGCCGCTGGCATTGATCGCATTGTTCACCACGCTGCAGAGCACCCGAAACGCGGATACCGAAGCGCGCGCGCGGCTGGGCGCCGCCGCCAGCGAAAGCTCGGGCGTGCTGCGCGACATCCTGGTCAACCATGTGAGCCAGCTCGCCGACGCGCTGGCCGCGCTGGAGGCCAACCCCCACGACGTCCCGGCCTGTACCCGCCTGGCGGGCACCTTCGCCACCACGGCGGGGGCGCGTTTCTCGATCGCCGACGGCGAGGGCCGCGTCATCTGCGGCCAGCGATTCCGTGCGGAGGACAGGGAGAGACTCCAGCACCGCCAGGTGCGGACCACGCTCGAGGCGGACGGCATGACGCTGCGTATCGGCGGCCGGACCGGCAGCACCGCGACGGCATTCTATTCCAAGGCCACGCTCGCCGCAGTGGCCCAGCCGAGCGGCTTCGTCCCCGAATATGGCGCGGCGCTGATACAGCGCGGCGATCGGCTGGTGCTGCGCAAGCTGGAGGGCGCGGGACCGCTCGATCGTCGCGAGACCATTCCCAGCAACCTGGGCATCGACGGACTCGAACTCGAAATGTCGATGCTGGGCACCCCGATCACCTCGCCGATGATCATCAACACCGTGGTGCTGGTGCTGATGTGGATCGCCGCGGCGGGCATCAGCTGGTTCGTCGTCGACATTCTGCTGATCCGGCCGCTCCGCCGCCTGCGTGCCAGCGTCGGCGCCTACAAGCCGGGCGAAGTCATCGACATCGAGCGCTTCGGCGACATGCCCGCCGCGGAGATTCGCGAGCTGGGCGATACCTTCCGCGATATCAGCCGCACCGTGAAGGAGCATGAGGCCGACCTGGCCGAGGGGCTGGTGCGCCAGACCAAGCTCACCCGCGAGGTCCATCACCGGGTGAAGAACAATCTTCAGGTGATCGCCAGCCTGATAAACTTCCACGCCCGCAGCGCCAGGAGCGAGGAAGCCAGCGAGGCCTATGCCTCGATCCAGCGCCGGGTGGACGCGCTCGCCGTGGTCCATCGCCATCACTATGCCGAGCTGGAAGAGAATCGCGGGCTCGACCTGCGCTCGGTCATCGGCGAGCTCGCCGCCAATATCCGGGCCACCGCGCCAGAGCGCGCCCAGGGCCTGGGCGTGACGCTCGACGTCTCGCCGGTGCTGGTGAACCAGGACGTGGCGATCGCCGTCGCGTTCCTGCTCACCGAGATCGTCGAACTGGCGATGAACTGCAATCCGTCCGCCCAGATACGCATCTCGATTAAGCCGATCGACGACGACGAGCGCAGGGCGCTCCTCCGCGTCTCGTCGCCCGCCCTGGTCGAGAGCCCCGTGATCGAGACGCTGGTGGAGAATCGCTATGGCCGCGTGATCGGCGGCCTCGCCCGGCAGCTGCGCACCAAGCTGCACCACGATCCGCTCAGCGGCGCCTATGAGGCCGCGATCGCGATCACCGGACGCCCCTAGGGACGACTGGCCCGAGCAATAACCTGGATAAAAAAGTTCGAAAAAAATCGAAGGGCGTGGAACCCGGGCCCGCATGGACCGTTCTGCACTTCGGATAGTGACCTTTTGCCCCCCCGCTCTCGCTATCCAAGACATGGGCCCGGAAGCGTCAACCCTCCCCCCCCCCGGTGACGCTTCCGGGCCTAAAAATTTCGGGCTACCTGGCACCTTTCCTAGCATTCACAGACACTTGCTGCGCGGACGGAACGTTTGCGGCGACCTGTGCATTGGTCCTGCGCCCCCAATGGGGGCCAGTATTCTGGAGAGTGAAGATGCGTAAGATCATCGCCTGCGCCGCGCTTGCCGGCGCGATGCTGGTTTCGGCCTGCAACACGATCGAAGGCATGGGCCGGGACGTTTCCTCGGCCGGCGACACGGTCGCCAAGGCCGCGGACAACGCCAAATAACCAGCATCCCAAGGCATGAAGAAGAACCCCTTCCTGACGGGAGGGGTCTTTCATGTCAGGCCTCGGCTGGCTCCACCTCGTCCTCGGCTTCGGGTTCGGCTGCCGGACGGCGGCGGCGTGTGAACCAGATCGCCGCCAGCGACAGGAAATAGAGGCCAACCAGCGGGATCGCGAGCAGCAGCTGCGAGCCGACATCCGGCGGCGTCAGCACCGCCGCGATCGCGAAGGCGGCGACCACGGCATAGCGCCAGGCGCCCTTGAGCTGTTCGTAGGTGACGATTCCCGCCCGCTCGAGCAGCATCAGCAGCACGGGCAACAGGAAAGTGATGCCGAACGCGAACAGGAACTGCATCACGAAATCGAGATATTTCTCGGCCTCGGGCAATGCCTCCTGCTTGACGCCGCTGTTGCCGAGATCCCCCTGATACCCGAGCAGGAAGTGCAGGGCAGTGGGGATCGCCACGAAATAGGCCAGCGCGGCCCCGCCGATGAACAGCACCGGCGTCGCCAGCAGGAAAGGCAGCAGCGCCTTTTTCTCCCGCCGGTAGAGCCCCGGCGCGACGAACTGCCACAGCTGGGTCGCGATCACCGGGAAGGACAGCATCATCGCCGCGAAGAACGCCACCTTGAGCTGGACGAAGAAAGCCCCGAAGACCTGCGTGTAGATGATCTTCTTCTGCCCGGCTTCCGCGAGCGGATGGACCAGGATGCTGAGCACTTCCCGCGAGAAATACATCGAGGCGGCGAACGTCACCAGCAGCGCGGCCACGCAGTAGAGCAGGCGGCGACGCAACTCGATCAGATGCTCGAGCAGCGGCTGCTGGGTATCGTCGATGTCCCTCATTCGGCGGCCTCGGCCGGCGGAACCGCGTCAGGCTTGCGGGTGCGCGGCTTGGCGGCAGGCTTGCCTGCCTCAACCGGAGCGGTTGCGCCGGCGGCGGAAGCCTTGCGCGCCCGGGGCTTCGGCGCGGGCTTGACGATCTTCTCGACGGCCGGGGCCTCGGCCGCCGCGGCGGGCGCCTTGCGGGTGCGCTTGGGCTTGGGCTTGGGCGCGGAGACGCCGGGCGTCTCGCCGGTAATCGCGGGCTGCTCCACCATTACGGGCGGCGCATCCTCGGCAACATGATGCACCTCCGCCGCAGGCGCGGGAAGCGCCGCCGGCGGATGCTCGGACATGATGCGGGCATTCTCCTCCGCCCATTGCTTCTCCAGCTCGGCCAGCTCCGCCTCCCGGACCATGGCATCGAACCCCGAGCGGAACTGGCGCGTCACCGCACGCGCCTTGCCGAACCATTTGCCCACGAAGCGCATCGCCTTGGGCAGATCCTTGGGCCCGATCACGAGCAGCGCCACAATGGCGACGACCACGAATTCGGGCGCGTTGAAATCAAGCATCGATCAAATCGCCAGAAGCGGCCCCCGGCGCCCTGAGCCGGGAGCGGCGCGGAAGTTCAGAGCTTCTCTTCACGCGCGGCCTCGGCCTCGCGCTGCACGGTAGGCTCGGGAGCCGCCTTGCCTTCGATGCGGGTTGCCGGCTTGTCCTCTTCGTCTTCGGACATGCCCTTCTTGAACTGCTTGATACCCTTGGCGACGTCGCCCATCATGTTCGAGAAGCGACCGCCGCCGAGCAGGAGGATCGCGATCAAGCCCAGCACGAGCCAGTGCCAGATGCTGCCCATACCCATAACAAATCTCCTTGATTCAAGCTCTATCTAGGCCCCGCGCGCAGCAGCGGCAATGGCCAACGCGGGAGCGCCCTATTCGTCGTCTGTGACAGTTTCGCTTTCGGGTGCCTCGGCGGCGTCGCTTTCGCCCAGCACCTCCATGGCGAGGTCGACCGGATCGAGCAGTCCGGCAGCCTTCAGATCGTCGATCCCCGGCAGGTCGCGGCGGCTGGAAAGGCCGAAATGCGTGAGGAAGCCGCCCGTGGTGGCATACATCAGCGGCCGTCCCGGCACTTCGCGGCGGCCGGCCGGGCGCACCCAGCCCGCCTCCATCAGCACGTCGATCGTACCCTTGGAAATCTGTACGCCGCGGATCGCCTCGATCTCGGCGCGAGTCACCGGTTCGTGATAGGCAATGATCGCCAACGTCTCGATGCCGGCACGGCTGAGCTTGCGGCTCTCCTCCCGGTTGCGGCGCAGCAGATGGGCAAGATCGGCCGCGGTCTGAAAGTGCCAGCGGTCGCCGCGGCGGACCAGCTCGATCCCGCGCCCGGCATACAGGGCCTCCAGCGCGGCGAGCGCGCCGCGCAGGTCGATCTCCGCGCCGACATGGGCGCGGATCTCGTCCACGGTCATCGGGTGCTCGGAAGCGAACAGCACGGCCTCCACCGCGCGCGAAGCTGCGTCCTCGGGAGTCATCCGGCGGCCTTGAGATAGAGGGGCGCAAAGGCCGATTTCTGCCGCAGCTCCACCCTGCCTTGCTTGGCCAGCTCGAGCGCGGCCACGAAGGACGAGGCGAGCGCCGACTTGGCATAGGGTCCGGTCGCGCCTTCGGGAAGGAAGGACTGGAGCGTGCTCCATTCGATCCGCGTGCCGATCAGTGCCGAGACCCGCTCGATCGCCGCCTCCAGCGTCATCACGTCGCGGTGCGCGACCACATGCATCACCGGCCGGGTGCGCGCGCTGATCCGGCCATAGGCGGCGATCAGGTCGTATATCTCGGCTTCCCAGCGCGCCTTGCGCAGCACCCGTAGTCCCTCCGGCGCACCGCGGAAGAAGTTATCGCGCCCGGTGCGGTCGCGCGCCATCAGCCGGGCACCGGCATCGCGCATGGCGTTCAGCCGCTCGAGACGCAGCTGCAGGCGCAGCGCCAGCTCCTCGGGGCTCGGCGTCTCCTCGGGGTTGCGCGGGAGCAGCAGCGCCGATTTCAGATAGGCCAGCCAGGCGGCCATCACGAGATAGTCGGCGGCCAGCTCGAGCCTGAGTTCGCGCGCCTGGTTCACGAAATCGAGATATTGCTCGACGAGCTGGAGGATCGAGATCTGCCGCAGGTCCACCTTCTGATTGCGTGCGAGCGCGAGCAACAGGTCGAGCGGCCCTTCCCAGCCGTCGATGTCGATCTTCAGGGTGTCGGGTGTCTCGACGTCCATGCCGGGAATTAAGCAGGTCGGAGCGGCGGTGTCATCTCCCTCCGAAGGGAGGGAGAAGTCACGCCAGCGCCAGCAGCGCGTCGCGCCTGGCGATCAGTTCCGCGAAGTCCGCCTCGGGTTCGTCCGCGCCGGTGGTCGCCATCGCCCGGTCGAGCCGCTCGATGCACATCGGCGTGGCGTCGGGCAGCAGGCCGGAGATCTCGACCATCTCCTCCATTCGCGCCCAGCAATCGAGCACCACGTCGCAGCCTGCCGCCAGCGCCTGCGCCGCCTTCTCGCCCGGCGTTCCGGAGAGGGCCTTCATATCGATATCGTCGGTCATCAGCAGGCCGTCAAAGCCGATGCGACCGCGAATGATCTCGCCGATGACCCTGGGCGAGAGCGTGGCGGGGCGCTCGGCATCCCATGCCTCGAACACCACATGGCAGGTCATGCCCATCGGCGCATGCCTGAGCGCGTGGAACGGCGCGATGTCGGCCTCCAGCGCCGCCGCATCGGCGCGCACGCGCGGCAGCTCGAGATGGCTGTCGACCAGCGCGCGGCCATGGCCCGGCATGTGCTTGACCACGCCGACCACGCCGCCCCGGCGCAACCCCTCGACACAGGCCTGCCCCAGCGCCGAGACCCGCATCGGCTCGCCGCCAAAGGCGCGGTCGCCGATCGCCTGGGTCACTTCGGGCGTGACGACGTCGAGCAGCGGCGCACAATCGACGGTCACGCCCACTTCGGCGAGCATCATGCCCAGCGCATGATAGTTCGCCCGCGCCGCCTCGATCGCCGAGACGGGTGCGACGTCATAGAGCCTGCCGAACCTCTCGCCCGCCGGGAAGGCCGGCCATTCGGGCGGCACCATCCGGCTGACCCGGCCGCCTTCCTGGTCGATCAGGATCGGCAAATCGGCCCGGCCGCTCAGCTCGCGCAGGCTCTCGGTAAGCGCGCGCATCTGGTCGCGGCTCTCGCAATTGCGCTTGAACAGGATGTAGCCGAGCGGATCGGCGTCACGGAAGAAATCGCGCTCTTCGGCCGTGAGCGACAGGCCGGATACGCCGAAGATTACGGGCTTCATGGAAGCGTCTTAGCGGAGCCGGGCGCGCCGGATAAGCCCCTCCCCCGACATCGGCCATGCCTGCACGGCATGACGTGCCGTCAGCAGGACCGCAGGACGCGGCGCCCGGCCGTCAATTCGCCACGTAGCAGCTCTCGCCCGCCACCTTGAGCTTGCCGCAGAGCTCCTTCGCCTGTCCGTTCGAGCCGGCATTCACGCGCAGGCGGAACACCGACTTGCCGTCCTTCTCGCCGCGCTCGACCGATTTGCCCAGCGGCGCGAGATAGGAGAAGCGCTTCGAAAGGCGCGCCCAGGCGGCATTGGCGCCGCCTTCATCCGGAAAGGCGCCGAGCTGGATCAGCGCGCCCGCGCCACCGGCCTGCGGAGCAATCGCCGGCACGCGCCTGGGCTGGGCCTCCGTCTTGGCAACGGCCGCGCTCGAGGGGATCGCGACCTTGGCATGCTTCTCCCCGGTCAGCGTCGGCGCCTTCTCCGTCACCTTCTTGCCGTCCACCGGCGCCTCGGGAAGCGCGCTGGTGTCGATGCTCGAATTGCCGCTGTCGCCCTGGCTGGTGGCAAAGACGGTGTCCCCCTCCCCATCCACCTTCATTCCGCCGGGTTCGTCGGGCTTGACCTTGTAGTCGCCTTCGGGCGCAGCGATCAGCTCGCCATTGCCGACCAGGCTCTTCTGCTTCTGGTACCAATAATAGCCGAACGCCCCCGCGCCGAGCACGGCGAGGAGCAGGACGACGAGCAGCAGGAGGCGACCGAAGGATGGCCCCTCGCGATAATCCTCCTCCACCGTCTCCAGCCAGGGAAGGCGATCGTCATCGCCGAATCCGGCCTCCCCCCCACGCATGTTCATTCCTTACATCTCCTGGACAGCCTCGACGCCCATGATGCGGAGGCCGTTACGCACAATCTGCCCAATCGAGCGCGCCAGATAAAGCCGCGCACATGTCAATGCCGGTTGATCCGGAATCAGGAAGCGGCGGCTCGCATCGTCCTTGCCGAGATTCCACAGGCTATGGAGCTCAGCCGCCAAATCATAGAGATAAAAGGCAATTCTATGTGGCTCGCGCGCCGATGCCGCTGCCTCGACGATCCGTGGGAACTGCGCGGCGGCCTTAACCAGCCGAAGCTCCTGTGTATCAAGCAGAGACAGATTCACATCGGCACAGGCGATCCCCGCCTCCGCGGTGCGCCGCTGGAGCGAAGCGACGCGGGCATGCGCATACTGGACGTAGAAGACCGGATTGTCCTTCGACGCCTCCACCACCTTGGCGAAGTCGAAGTCCATCTGGGCATCGGCCTTGCGAGTCAACATGGTGAAGCGGACCACATCCTTGCCGACTTCCTGGACGACATCGGCAAGCGTCACGAAATTGCCCGCGCGCTTGCCCATTTTGACCAGTTCGCCGTCGCGCATGAGCCGGACCATCTGGACCAGCTTGACGTCGAACTTGGTCTCGCCGCCGGTGAGCGCCTGTACCGCCGCAACGATGCGCTTGACGGTGCCCGCATGGTCCGCCCCCCAGATATCGATCAGTTGGTCGGCCGACTGGGCCTTCTGGAAGTGATAGGCGAGATCGGCACCGAAATAGGTCCAGGCGCCGTTCGACTTCTTGATCGGCCGATCCTGATCGTCGCCGAACTGCGTCGAGCGGAACAGCGGCAGTTCGACCGGTTCCCAGTCCTCGGGCGTCTCGCCCTTGGGCGCTTCGAGCACGCCGTCATAGACATAGCCGCGCGCGCGCAGCCACGCCTCGGCCTGTTCCGGCTTGCCCGCGGCCTGGAGCTCGGCCTCGGACGAGAACAGGTCGTGATGGATGCCGAGCAGCGCCAGGTCGGCGCGGATCATGTCCATCATCGCGGCGACGGCGATCTGACGGAAGAGCACGAGCCATTCGCTCTCGGGCGCGCCGACATATCTGTCGCCGAACTCGGCGGCGAGCTTCGCACCAACCGGCTTCAGATAGTCGCCGGGATAGAAACCGGTTGGAATCTCGATCGTCTCGCCCAGCGCTTCCCGATACCGAAGATGCGCAGAGCGGGCGAGCACGTCGACCTGGCCGCCCGCGTCGTTGACATAATATTCCCGGATCACCTTGTGCCCGGCGAATTCGAGCAGGGAAGCGAGCGCATCGCCCACCACCGCGCCGCGGCAATGGCCCATATGCATCGGGCCCGTCGGATTGGCCGAGACATATTCGACGTTCACGGTCGTGCCCGCGCCCATGGTGGAGCGGCCATATTCGTCGCCGGCATCGAGGATTGCCATCAGCTCGCCGCGCCAGGTCGCGTCGGTGAGCGTCAGGTTGATGAAGCCGGGGCCCGCGATCGAGACCGAGGCGACTTCGTCCAGCTTCTCCAGCTCCGCGCCGATCTTCTCGGCCAGCGCACGCGGATTGGTGCCCGCCGGCTTGGCGAGGACCATCGCGGCATTGGTGGCCAGATCTCCATGCGAGGCGTCGCGCGGCGGCTCGACGGTGACCGCACGTCGCTCCAGCCCCGCAGGCAGGTCACCGGCGAGGACGAGCGCATCCAGAGCGAGGTTCAGATGCGCGGCGAAGCGTGCGTAGAGCGTCATTCAGGGTTCCAGTGGTTGCGGAAGCGCGCGCCTTAGCGGATGCGGCCGAAACTGCACAGCCCCCGGCCGAACTTCGCCATTCTCGCGCCCTGCGGGGCGGCGCGTGTTGACGGACCTTGCCGCGAGCCGCCAAATGGGCTGCTTTTGCCGGAACCGGCGATCGGGAAGGACGTAGGACAAGGTGGCGGCAGCAGCTTCGGGCAGCAAGCGTCGGACACAGGCGGAACGCACTGCGGAAACGCGGGAAGCGCTGCTCGATGCCGCGATAGGATTGCTCTACCGCAAGGGCTATAGCGGCACCTCGACCGAAGCGATCGCGGAGGAAGCCGGCGTGACCCGCGGCGCGCTCCACCATCATTTCGGCACGCGCGTCCAGTTGATGGCCGATGTGATCGGGACCGTCTACGAGCGCGAGAAGCGCGCCTATGAACGGATCGCGGCAGACACCGGCCGCGGCGCGCGCCTCTCCGACTGGCCCGAAATGCTCTGGGAAGTGCTGAGCAGGCCCTCCGGCCTCGCCGTGCTCGAGATACTTCAGGCATCGCGCAGCGATCCCGAGCTGGCCGAGCTGGTCACGCCGATGCAGGCGAAGGTGGAGCAGATGTCGCTCGAAACCATCAAGCAGCAGTTCGGCAGCGGAGAGGATGGCGACGTGCTCGCCGGGATCCGCCTGTTCGTCTGGGCCGTGCGCGGGCTGTCGATCGCGCAGGTCCTTGCGCCGAACCCCGCGGAGATGCGGCGCTCGATCGATTTCCTGCGGCTGCTGATCGACGGCGCGACGAGCGCGGGCGTCATCGACTCGCGGGGGCGCCCGGTCGCGTTGCCGAACGGCTGACGGATCAGGGAACCGGCTGCCCCTCCCGGCAGACCGCGGCGATGTTGGCGAAGTCCTTCGTCCCGTCGTCGGTCGCGAGCATCTTCAGATGCCCCAGCCATACGAAGCGCCTGAACACGGGGTCCCGCGCAGTCCGCTTCTCGCCACAGGCGATCTGCGGCGCGTCCCGCCGAACGACGACATCGCGCAGCTCGGCCCGCGGGTCCTCCATCGATGCGAGGATCGCGGTTTCCACCGCCGATCGCGGCTGCGGCGCCGGCGCGACGGGTTCCACCATGGGCACCGGCGCCGGAGTGGGCGCAGCGTCGGCCGGCCGCACCACGACCGCGCCGGCGTCGGCCGCAACGGGCGCGCTTCGCGGCCATGCGAAAAATCCGGCAACCGCCGCCGCTACGACCAGAATCGCGACGATGCAGTAGGTACGAACCATGTTCCTGCCTTCCATGGATGGGGGTTGGCCGCGCGCCGCCCGGACCGCGGCGCGCGACCAGAAGTTCAGGACCGGAGGCTCAGGGAATGTTCGAGACGCGCCCCGTCCAGGCATTCGCAGTGAAGAACTCCCCGGTGCCGTTCTTGAACGCGGCGCCCGCGACCGCATCGCCCTTCAGCTGCCAGGCGAGCCAGGCGGTGGGGAAGCCCATATAGCCATAGACGCCGTTGGCGCAGGCCTTGAGGAAGCCCAGCACGCCGCATCCCGGGGTACCGGTGATGTCGTTGTGATTCGCGCCCTTCAGCAGGCCCTTGGCCTTGAGCATCGTGCCCGGCGTGGCGTTGTAATAGGCCGTTTGCGAATTGAGCTGGGTGCCGCCGCTCTGTGTATCGGGGGCGATAAGGCTGTCCGCCGTGCCGCTCACATAGAAGATCGACCCCGAACCGCCGGTCAGCGTCGGCGTGAGCAGGCAATTGTCCGCCGGATTGCACCAGTTCTGGTTCGGCAGCTCGAACGTCACCGTCGTGGTGATCGCTCCGCTCGAGTGGAACATCGCATTGGCGGCGCCCGATGCCCCCTGCGAATGGCCCGCCGCGCCGACATGCGCGAAATCGATGCGGTGATAGAAGGGGCTGGACGGACTCGCTTCCTCGGCCCGCATATAGGCCAGCGAATCCAGCACGGTATTGCCATAGCCCGTCTGCTGGTCGCGCGTCGCCACGACGACGAAACCCCAGCTGGCCAGATGCTTCAGCCAGTTGGTGTAATTGTCCGGCGTGGAGCCGGTGCCATTGGCCCAAACCACCAGCGGCAGGCGGACGTTCAGCGATGCGATGTTGGACGGATAGAAGACATCGCACTGATTGCCCTTGGAATCGCAGGCTGCGGCGGAGCGCGTCGTGGTCGTCGCATAGCTGCCATTGGCATAATATTGCGTCTCCACCGGGCCGGTCGGCGCGTTGGGGACCGATTGCGCGGACGCCGGCAGGACGGCGGCGAGCGCCGTGGCGGAAACCAGCATGGTACAGATCGCTCGGGATAGTCTCGTCATCTGCCTCTCCTTGCGCTTGTTGTTCTTCTCCTTCGAACCGCGTCGATCGCGCGGCTCGTCCGCACGGAGAGGCGGGCGGGAAAATGGCTTGTGCATGGCGCACCGGCCCATGGCCCGGATGCGCAACTGGTCCTCCCCGATCGCCGGTCTCCGCCGGTAGCGGCAGCCTAGGCGCACATTTACATGCAATCAAGAACGTATGTAAGTTGCACGGGATGCCGTTCCCGAGGTTCGCGGCAGCGGCCTATTCGGTAACGGCCGCGCGCAGCCTTGCCGGGTTGACGCCGTTGAGAAGCATCGCGGCGAGCGGGAAGCGCCGGACGATCAGGCGATGCACCAGATAGGAGAGCCAGCCCGACGATCCCACGAGCAGCAGATAGGAGACATAGGGATCGAGCCGCAGCGGATCGAGCAGCAGGTCGAGCGCCAGGATGATCGGGAAATGCACCATATAGATGGTGAAGGCCGCGTCCGATACCCGCCGGAACAGCGGCGGCGTCGCGCGCATCGCGATCGCCGAACGCAGGATCAATACGGTGACCGCCGGGGGACAAAGGCAGGAAGTCACCACGTTGAGCGGGCTGGCCGGGCCATCGAAGAGTCCCTTCCCGCCCCCGGGCAGCAGCCGCGAGGCCAGGCAAAGCGCGAACACCGCCGCCAGCACGGTAAAGGCCGGCCCGGTACGCGCGGTCACATGGCGGAACAGCGCGGGCGAGCCGGCCATGATCACGCCGAATGCATAGAGCGGCGCATAGCCCAGCACCTGGTGGACCGCCCAGACCGGCTCGGCCAGCGCCCCCGCGACGCTTGCCAGCCGCGCGACGAGAAGGACGCCGACGGTCGCGACCACGCCCACCGCCAGGACGATCAACGTCACCGAGGGGCGATCGCGCTCCACCCATCGATCGATCCGGGCGAAGACCGCGTGCCCCTGGTCGGCACGAAAGAGCCAGAAGGTGATCGGAGCAAAGGCGAGCAGATCGACAAGGAACCAGAAATGCCACCAGCCAAGCTCCGGCAGCGCCGGCATCATCGTGCCGAACGCATGCCAGCTGATGCAGGCGCTCATCAGCGGAGCGAGCAGGAGCAATCCGAAGCACATGGGAATGCCGATCTGGAAGCTCCGGCGCGCCAGCCAGGGATCGGCGCCATGCTTGCGGATCGCGAGCAGGCTGAGCAGCCCGGCGATTGCGAAGAAGGCGCCCATCCGGAAATTGGAGGATGTCTTGGCGATCAGCACGAACACGGGCCGATCGATCTCCTGCACGGTGGTGGCATGCAGGAATATCCCCGCCAGCATCAGCAGCGCGCGCCAATTGTCCAGGCCGGCAATCCGCTCGCTTCGCAAACTCGCCCCCCGGTGCAACTGCGGATGCAGTCGACTGGAAGTTGGCTAGATCAAATTGCTTAATCAGCCGTTCCTTGCGGCAACGAAACGGTATGAATACTGTCGTAACCTTCGTCGCGGGGCATCGACAGGCATCCGGGTCTACGAAACTTCCTTATGGCATCGTTGCAGGACGGCGCGGGGCAGTTTCTCGTCCAGTGCGTGGCGCAGCGCGATCGTCCAGCGCCGATAGCCTTGGTCGTTCAGGTGCAGGCCGTCCTCGCTGTAGAAGGGCCCCGGCCGCCCCTGCTCGAGCAGCAAGGGCACGATGTCGACATAGGTGACGTCCGGCCGCTGCCCGGCAATCGTCCGCGCGGCCATGTTGTACCGATCCTGCTGGGCGCGCTGATCCCAGCGCAGGGGGCTGGGCTTCAGTGAGATGACGAACACCGGCGTCTGGCCGAACAGGCGGGACTTGATGGCGAGGAACTCGCGCAGATCCCCCACCGTCTCGTCCACCGAGCGGCCGAAGGCGAGATCGTTGTCGCCGGCATAATAGACGATCGCCTGGGGCGCGCGTTTCGCCTGATCGTTCGCGATGTGGAGGTTGATCTCCGCCATCGTGGCGCCGCCCATGCCGCGATTCTGCGCGATCCAGGGCTTGAGATCGTCCTGAAGCGAGGACCAGCGGCTCATCGTCGAGCTGCCGACGAACCACAGCACGCACGCGCCCTGGCGGTTCGACGCCCCGGGCAGGGGCTGGCGCGCCAGGACCCATTGCCATCCGCCGAAGATGACCGTGAACACGGTGAGCGCGAGCGCGCACTTGCCAAGCGTAGCGAGCGCGATGCGCAAGGGTCCGGGCGATCGGGGCGACAGCGGCACTCTCAGTCCTCAACGCTTGATCGGCGCATATTGTGGCATGAAGGTTAAAGCCGGGTTTTCCGGTAGGCCCGCGATATCAACGCTTTATCCAGGCCCCGCCTTTCATGGGAAGACAGCCCCCAAGGCCGGATCGGCGTTTCACGCCGCCCGGCCGCGATGCGCCAGGAACTCGCGCTGCACGGCACGCCCGCCGAACTGGAGCGCGTGCTGGAGGAACATCAGATGGAGTTGGGTGCGCTCCTCGCCGGGATCGGGATGCTGCTCGCCGCTGGATCCCGGGCGACGATGCTCGCGATAGCGGTCGAGCAGCATTTCGAACTCGCGATCGGAAAGCAGCCACACCGACAGCTGGCCACGCGTCGAGACGACGTCCTGGAACATGAGCTTGTCGCTCGCCTCGAGCAGTTCGATCGCGTTGCGGCGTTGCGTGCGGTTGCCCCAGAAGCTCCAGTTGCGGACCACGGCCCGCTTCTCGCGGACTTCCATGATCAGCTGCTCGGTGAGGCGATCATAGGCAAGGCGATTTTCCACCGTCCGCGCGTCGAGGATGCGGGCGCTGCGCTCGGCGCTGTCGGCGACATGCTCGCACAGGAGGACCCCGCCTACTTGCGGGCCGAAATCATGCTCGTCGACGAGCACCGGCATCGCGCGGGGCAGGCCATGATGCGCGAGTGCGTCGGCCACGCCCTGATGGACGCGCAGATAGAGCCACCACAAGGCGATGACGAAACCGGCATAGTCGCGCGGCAATGCCTGGCTCGGAACAGCATGCCGACCCGGATAGGCGCGGATCGCGCCGTCGAGCAGCGCGAGGCCGCGGCATTCGAGCGAAGTCTCGATCTCGACAAAACATCCCTGCCAGGGCGTGGCATGGCCTTCGGAGGCTTCCAGCAGCGCCGCGCGGCTGGCGGTGGAGAAGGCGAAGCTGCCATCGTCATAGAGCGAGACTTCGAAGCCGGGGCCCTCGCCTTCCCAATGGCCGGTCAGGTCGATGCCCAGCGCGGTACAGCGGCTGCCCTTGCGGTCCATCGCAAGGATATCGGCATGGACGCGTTCCCAGCCGACGATCTCGACGCTTTCGCGCATGCTGGCGCGGCACAGCGGCGCGAAGGCGGAGGGATGCTCCTCGAGAAGCATGGCGAGCTCGGTCTCGAGCGCGGCGAAATCGAGCGCGCGGATCAGCCCCGCAAAATAGCGATCGAGCGCGCGTCTCCCCTCGCCGGTCGAGAGTATCTGTTCCAGTTCGGTCATGCCACCCACGCCTTGCTGCCGGAAATCCGGGCGAGCGATAGCGTGGATGGCTTAATGGCTGGTTGTCAGGCCCGCACCAGGTCCTGGATCGGCCGCGCCATCTGCACCTCGGGGAAGAGCGTGCGTGCCGCGATCTGCGGAGTCAGGTCGAAATGCGCGGCGAGCGTGGAGCCGATCACCGTATCGAGCCCCAGCGTCGGCTTCAGGTCGCGATCCTCGTAGAGCGCCGCGTCGGCAAGGCCCGGCCAGTCGGCGACCACCCGCCCCCCGTTTACGGCGCCCCCCATCAGCATCGCGACCGATCCGGTGCCGTGATCGGTCCCCTGCGTGCCGTTGACCTTGACCGTGCGGCCGAACTCCGTGGCCACGAGCACCACCGTGCTGCTCCACAACGGGCCCAGCCCCTTCTGCAGCGCGCCGACCATCTGGTCGAGACCGTTGAGCTGGCCCGCCAGCCGGCCGCGCTGGCCGGCATGCGTGTCCCAGCCGCCGGTCTCGATCATCGCGATCCGCGAGCCGTTCTCGGCCGACAGCATCTTGGCGGCGAGATCGCCCGTGGCGGCGGCGTTGCGGCCATTGTCCGACGCGAGATCGCTGGTGAGCATCCTGGTGGCCGTCGCCTGTTCCCAGATGCCGTGGAGCTGGGCGTCGCCCTGATACATCTGGGTGACGCGCATCAGCAGGTCGTCCGAGGCGTCGGGCAGCGCCGAAGGGGCATAGCTTGCCACTTCCACCGGCCCGCGCAGCGCCAGCGGCACCGTGGCGGCGAGTGCGATCGCCTTGTCGTCGGCGGGCAACAGCGTGAGCAGCCGGTTCAGCCAGCCGTCCTTGACCTGATAGGCGGAGGTACCGCCGGTCTCGAGCACATTCTGCCCGTCGAAATGCGAACGGTCGCGATAGGGCGAGGCGACGGCGTGCAGGAACAGCGCCTGTTTCGCGCCATAGAGGCCGTGGATGTTCTTCATCGACGGATGGAGCGCGAACATCGAGTCCAGCTTCGGCGCCGAGGCGAAATCCTGGGCGAGCTGGCCACGCTGGCTCGCATAGGCGGGGTCGCCCACCGGCGCTACCGTGTGCAACCCATCGGCGGCACCGCGCTGGATGATGAAGACGAAGCGCCGGTCGGTCGCCGCACGGGCGAAGGCCATGCGGGCGCCGAAGGTGGAGGCGAAGACGGCCGAGGCGCCAAGGGCGACGAAGCTGCGACGGGAAAGTGCGGTCATCGGGCTTACCTCCGCATGAATTCGGGCGAGACGAGCATCAGGGCGAGGCCCTGGCCCGGGCTTTCGGCACGCGCGATCGACTGGGCGGTGCCGGTGCTCAGCGTGCCGGGGAAGAGTTGCGCGGCGCGCTGCCGCGCATCGATCGTATCGCGCGCGCGCTGCGCCATGCGCTCGGCAGCCTCGACTCGCCGCATCACTGCATCGGGCCCGGCCCAGGCGCCGGCGACATCGTCCCAGCCCGCCGGCGACCCCGGCTTCCAGGTCGGCTGGCCAAGCTGGCCCAGCAGCCCGTTGACCGCATTGGCCTGGACCTGCTGCGTGCCGAGCGCCCGCAGCGCCGAGATCGACCATTCCCAGGGCGATTTGAACTTGGCCGGCTGGGGGGACCAGCATTCGGGCGAGGCGATCAGCGTGCGATAGACGGTCGGCAGATCGCCGCCCGAGCTCAGGAACGCCTTTTCCAGCCGCGCGACCAGCGGCGCGGGGGGATCGTCGCTGGCGAAATGCCGGGCGAGCTTGGTCGCGATGTGCTTCGCGGTCGCCGGATGGGTGGCGAGATGGTCGAGCACCGCGGCCGCCTGCGCCTCGCCTTCCTGCGCCCATTGCCTGCCCAGGATGGTGCGGGTGCCCGGCTCGTGCAGCCGCGGGGCAAAGACGAAGCTTCCAGGCTCGCCATCGGCGGTGCCGGCATAGCGCGCGCCGGCGCCGCGGCCGAGGCCCGCCACGGTGAAGCCGGTCATCGCCCGCGCGAACTCGGTCACGTCCGCCTGGGTATAGACGGTGCGCACGCCGAGCGTGTGGAGTTCCATGATCTCGCGCGCCAGGTTCTCGTTGAGCCCCGCGCGCTGCCGCGCCTGCCGGCGGGCGGCGAGCTGGCCGGCGGGGCTGTCGGGGCCGATCGACACCGCCTGATCGAGATAGAGCAGCATCGCCGGATGGCGCTCGACCGCATTGAGCATGTCGCCGAACCGGCCCATCACATGCGGGCGGATCGCCTCGAACTCCATCGTGCCCGCCAGCCCGACCAGTTCGAGCTTGTCGGCCGAGACGGCGAAATGGTTCGCCCAGAAATGGACGAGCCGCTCGGCGAAGGGGGTGGGCGTGGCGATCGCGCTCAGCGCACGGGCGGAGACCATGCTCACATAGACTTGCTGCTGCTGGCGCCGTGCCTCGCGCCGCGCCAGCATCGCGGCGTCCTCGCCCTGATAAAGCGCGGGCTGCATGCCGGCCTGCATCGCCGGCGCGGCGGATTGCATGTCCTGCATCGCCCCGCCCCCTGCCATAGGCGGCTGTGCGCTCGCGGGCTTCGCCGGCCCGGCCGGCGATTGCGGCGGCAGCTGCCGGTTGCGCGGGCCCTCGGCCTGGCGGATCTGCCGCTGGCGTTCGTAGAAATCGGCGAGATCGCGCGCCACCTGGGTGCTCGGCACCTGTGCCGCGATCATCTGCGGGCGCGGATCGAAGCCCGCGATCTGCCCGGCGAGCCATTTGCGGGGATCGGCCCCGGCGTCCTCGCCCGGCCTGGCACCGAGACCGAAGCGATTGAGCGCGATACTGGCGTCCGACATGCGACTCCCCTGTCCGTTATGTGTCCGGGTTACGCGCAAAGTGTCGCAGAAGTTTGCCACAGTTGCGGTTCGACATCGCCTTTCGTCCCTTCTTCGCGTGCATACCCTGCAACTGGTGCCAGTCTCCTTTGCGATTGCCGGATTTGCCGCATCGCAACATGCTTCGACGCAAGAACAGAACAAACCGGATGCCGGTCTGGCTCCTGATCAATCAAGGAGAAAGATCGTGTCGAAGTTCCTCCTTGCGGCTGCCGCCGCCGTCCCGGCCTTCACTGCCCCGGCCGCGATCGCCGGCGAGCGCAGCTTCACCCATGAAGGCGTGACCTATACCTATTCGATCACCACGAAGGACAAGGCCCAGGTCCTTGCCGGCCGCACCAGCAAGGGCGGCGAATTCCGCCTGAACGTGAAGAACGGCTGGGTCGAGGGCTATGTGAACGGCACGCGCGTCTCGTTCCGCGCACCCAGGGAAAGGACGCCGGCGCAGATCGCCGCGCGCTGAACCGGAGCGCCGCAAGGGCCGGAACGGCGACGCTCCGGCCCTTCGCGCGTCAGAACCCCTCGGGCAGATCGATCGGGCCGACCCGTTCCCTGTAGCGCGCAATGGCGTAGCGATCGGTCATCCCGGCAATGAAGTCGGCGATGTGGCGGCCACGGGCAGGCTCCTCGACGGGCAGTGCCTCGGTCCATTGCACGGGCATCAGCGACGGATCGGCGCGATAGACATCGAACAGCCCGGCCACCACCGTGCCGGCCGCCTCCGCCGCGGCGAGTTGGCTCGGATGGTGGTAGAGATTGGCATACATGAAGCGCTTGAGGCCGCGTTCGGCTTCCCGCATTCCGTCGGAAAAGTGCGCGAGCACCCGGCCCGCCGCACGGACGTCCGCCACGGTCTCCACGCCGCTCTCGGCGATACGGGCGCGCGTGGCGCCGATAAGGTCGTTGACCATCGCGCCGATCTGGGCGCGGATCAGCTCGCTTATCAGGCGACGGCGCTCGCAGCCGGGGAATTTCGCCTCCACCTCGCGCCAGCCCGCGGCGATCATCGGCACTTCGAAGAGCTGGTCGAGCTGGAGCAGCCCGGCACGCAGCCCGTCATCGATATCGTGATTGTCATAGGCGATATCGTCCGCGATCGCCGCGACCTGGGCTTCGAGCGAGGGCCAGCTCGTCAGCTCCAGCGGGAACGCAGCGTCCGCCTCGGCCAGCGCCCATTCGGGGTGATCGATCGGGCCATTGTGCTTGGCGAGCCCCTCCAGCGTGTCCCAGGTGAGGTTCAACCCGTCCCAGGCCGGATAGGGGCGCTCGATCGCGGTAAGCGTGCGTAGCGTGTTGCCATTATGGTCGAAGCCGCCCTGCCCGGCCAGCGCCGTGCCCAGTGCCTTTTCGCCGGCATGGCCGAAGGGCGGATGGCCGATGTCATGCGCCAGGCAGAGCGCCTCGGTCAGGTCCTCGTTGAGCCCCAGGGTCCGCGCGATCGCCCGGCCGATCTGCGCGACTTCCAGGCTATGGGTGAGCCGCACGCGGAAATGATCGCCATCGGGCGCCATGAATACCTGGGTCTTGTGCCGCAGGCGCCGGAAGCTGATCGAATGGATGATCCGGTCGCGATCGCGCTGAAAGGCATCGCGCGGCCCCCGCGCGGTGCCGCCGGGCTCAGGATGGAGGCGGCCGCGGCTGGCTTCGGGCATGGAGGCCCAGGGGGAGATCGCTTTCACGCCTGGGCTCCTATCAAACCCGGCCACACCCGTCATCCCGCGCTTTGCCCGGATCCTACAAGAGCGCGCCCCCCTCCGACGCGCGCGGATCGACCAGCTTGCCGCCTGTCATCAGCAGGACCCGTTCCGCCGCTTCGATGGTTTCCCTGCGATGGGCGATGACGATGCGCGTGATGCCCATGGCCCCGATTGCCGCATTGACGGCATGCTCGTGTGCCATGTCCAGATGGGCGGTGCCTTCGTCCAGGATCAATATCCTGGGTTGGCGATACAGCGCCCGGGCAAGAAGGATGCGCTGCTTCTGCCCGCCCGAAAGCGTGGATCCCATATCGCCGACCAGGGTTTCATACTGCATCGGCATTCGCATGACGTCTTCGTGAATCGCCGCCATCATGGCCGAGGCGATTACGCGTTCCATGTCGATCCCGTCGTCGAACAGCGCGATATTGTCCGAAAGCGTGCCCGCAAAGAGGCTGTCCTCCTGCAAGACGGCAGCGACCTGGTTGTGGAAACTCTTGTAGCCGAAACGCGAGAGCGGCATCCCATCGACCAATAGCTCGCCGCTGTCCGGCTCCACCAGGCCGAGCAGCAGCTTCGCCAGCGTCGATTTCCCGCCACCCGAAGGACCGGTGATCGCGATGTGTTCGCCCTGACCTATCTTCAGGTCGACGCCGTCGAGAACGGCCGGATCGGAAGGCGAGTAGCGATAGAACACCTCCCGTAGCTCGATATTGCCCTTGAGCGGCGTCTCGATATCGGCGCCGACGCCGAAGCTGCGGTCTTCGTTCGAAAGCGCGATGTCCGACAGCCGTTCGAGATGAAGGCCGAGCATCTTGAACGCGATGCCTTGATCGATCAGCCCGGCGGCCTTTTGAATGAACTGCGTCTTGTAGGCCATATAGGCGAACACCATGCCAAGGCTGAACCCGGCGCCGTCGACGACGAAGCCGATGGCAAGCCAGATCGTGACGATGTTCTCGATGCCGAAGATCAGCAGATTCGCCGTCGATTGCCAGATGGCGATCCGGGCAACCCGGACATTGGCGTTGACCGCATCCGTAAGGCGCGTCTGCCACAAGGCATGGCGAAAGGCTTCCCGCCCGAACAGCCGCAGCGTCGTGATGCCGCGAATGGTTTCGATAAGGGTCGTCTGCTCCTTGCCGTTGCTGATGATCGCGGCTTCCTGAGCCTCGCGCTCGAAGGAGAAGGACACTAGCCGAACCACGCCATAGAGGCCGAACGCCACGGCCGAGACGAAAGCGAGCAGCGGGCTGTACCAGACCATCAGTGCCAGGGTCAGGGTCGCCATCAACCCGTCGACGATAGCGGCGACGGCACCCTGGGTGAGCATATTCTGGATCGGGGTGATGGACTGGAAGCGCGAGAGGATATCGCCGGTATGCCGCTTCTCGAACCAGTCGATCGGCAAGCGGAGCAATCGACGCGCGACGTTCGACGCAAGTCCGTAACCAAGTGTCGTGCCCGCGATCATGAGCACGAACGAACGCAGCAGGGATGCACCGGCATTGATGAGCGTGAACAGCCCGAAACCGAGCGCCAGCACCGCCAACAGGTCCCGATCGAGCGCGGGCAGGACATTGTCGACCGCCAGCTGCATGTAATAGGGCGAGGCCAGCACGAAGATCTGCAGCACGAGGCTGAGCACGAGCACCTGGGCAAGGGCGCGCTTCATCCCGGTCATGCGCCGCCAGAGTTGCGGAAGTCGCAGTCGCTCGCGCTGGCTGCCGGCCTGGAAGTTCGCGCCGGGCCGCAGTTCCAACGCGACGCCGGTGAAATGCCCGGAAACCTCCGCCATCGACAGCCAGGACGACCGGCCATCCGGATTATGGACGAGGGCCTTGCCCGCGGTCACCCGTTCCAGCACCACATAATGGTTCATGTCCCAGTGCAGGATGCAGGGGACATGGAGGTTGGCGAGTTGCTCCAGCGGCAGCTTCACTGCGCGCGGCGTAAGGCCGATCTTGTCCGCAAGACCGATCAGCGAACGAAGCGAGGCACCGCGCAAACTGGGCGCGAAGCGGCGACGCAACGTGCCCAGATCGACGTCCAGGCCGTGATAATTGGCTACCATCGCCAGCGAGGCGAGGCCGCATTCCGCGATCTCGGTCTGGCGCACCAGGCGCACGCGCGAACGGCTTAGAAAGCCAAGATCGAGCATCGACGGCGTCACCGGCGCTGCACGGCGAAGAGCGGTTCGAAGAGCCATTGCAGAAAGGACTGCTTCTCGGTCACGATCCGCGCGGTCAGCGTCATGCCCGGGACGAGCGCTTCGCGCTTGCCATAAGCGAGGACACCGGCCCGCTCCAGGGCCACCGTGACCGGATAGACCGAGATCGTCGCACCGCCGGGAGTCTGCGTGCTGACCGCGCTCGACGCGACGCGCTGCACCTTGCCCTTCAGCGTCCCGAACCGCTGATACGGGAATGCATCGATGGCAAGGCGCACCTCCTGCCCCGGCTTGATGAAACCGATCGCGGCGCTTGGCACTGCCAGCTGCGCATCGAGCACCGAGTCTGACGGCACGATCGTCATCAACGGAGCGGAGGCGCTGGCGAGTTGCCCCACCCGCGCCGTCAGCGCGGTCACGCGGCCGGCAACCGGCGCGCGCAGCGTGTAGGCGCGCGATCCGGCAATGCTGGCGGCCTGCCGCGCGACTTCGGCGCGGCTTGCGGCAAGGCTGGCGTGCTGCGACTGCGCCTGGGCTTCGACCTGGGCAGCGCTGCGCTCGACTTCGGACAGCGAAGCGCGCTTGCTCGCCAGGGATTGCACCAGCTGCGACAGGCCCTGCTGCCGAACCAGGAGCGTCTCTTCCCGCACCTGCAGATCCCGTTGGCTGATGAAACCATGCTCGGCGATCATCCGCGTGCGCTCATGATCCTTTTGCGCCGAGACGATCAGGTTGCGCTGCAGGGAAATCTGCGACTGGAGCTGCGCGATCTCCTGCGACAGGCCGAAGCGTTGCGCCGCGAGTTGGCGCAGCTGCGCATCCGCGGCTTGTCGCGCCGCCGCCATTTGCGCCGCGAGGCTGCTATCCTGGTGCCCGACCGCCGCTTCCATCCGACCGGCGACCGAGACCGCGTCCGCACCATCCTCTTCCGCGCGAATGGCCGCCAGCTCGGTGCCGGCGCGGATGTCGTGCCCGTCCCTTACCGCGATCGACATGACGATCCCGTTGCGAGGCGCGACAATAGTCACGATTCCCCTATCGGGCACTATCAGGCCGGTAACCGTTTCCACGCGCGAATAACTGGCAAGCGCCAGAAAGATAATCGCGCCAAGGACGCTTACGAATAGGAAATACCCGATGACCTGCCAGGCGACGGGCACCGAGATCGCCACGTCACCAGACAGTCGATCTCGGTGCTGCGTTATTGCTTCTACGCGGAACACAGGAAATCATGTCTTTCGGCAAGTGGTTCTAGACGGGATTTCCCGATATATCGCCACCCCGAATTCCGAGAGGGCGCTCGAAAATCTATCGCCGTTCGTTCTGGGCGATATCCTTGCCGATCGTATAGCCATTATTGAAGGCGGCGATCGACGCACCGATCACGCCCAGGCCGCCCGCAACAAGGAACGCCACCAACGGAAGCGGACCACCGCTGACCGAGGAAATCTCGCCATCATCGAGAGTAATGATCTGGTTTTCCATGATTACATCCTATCCGATTCGGCTTTGGCCAAATCTTGGCCAACAATGTATCCGGAGGAAAAGGCGTATACCGCCAATGCAGCGACAATTATGACATACAAGGCTACAATCACCGTGATGATGCTCCTCATAGGCATGATAATCATATCACTGCTTCTTGTTGACATTGTATCCGGTATGCACGCCAGCCACCCACGCACTACCGATGACCAGTACCGCAGCGTCGATGGCAATACCCGCATAGGCAATAGCCAGGAGAGGCAGAGGACCTCCGGAAACCTGATCGACTTCGTCCAGGTTAAGATCCTGAATAGACCCGGCAGAACTGACGATATTACCCATATATGACATAATGATATCCACATCTATAAATGGAGAGACCACGTTATTATGGACTCGTATCATTCTCTATACGCGGGAAACATCAGTCAATATGATGATGTCCGAATTACAGTCAAAATGGACTGATTATTGATATCATCGAATTATTCCGAACAGTCTAGATCGCATATACTTCCAACGGATAGCCAATATTTGTTACAAAGTATTGCCGGCCGCCCGTGGAATACAATCGCCACATACCTCGCAGTCACCAATCACAAGGCTTGATTTTCGGCGATTCGAATCGCCAACGGCTGGCTCGCCGCCAAAGCCGCGCGCCTTTGTTCCCGATGGATAGCGAAGGCGCCTCCCAGGGAGGCGCTAGCGGCGCCGAACACCGCTACGTTACGGCGCCAGCTTGGTCACCTTCTGCCCGGCTTCGCTGGTGAAGACGAAGCCGGAGACACCCGCCTTGCCCAGCATGTTGACGAAGGCCTGCGCCTCCGCGCTGGTCTTGAACGGGCCGGCGAGCACGCGGTTGGTGGCGCGCAGCGGCGTCGTCCACGCACGCTTGCCCTTCATCGCCGCCGGCGCTTTCGCGACCACGCCCTTCCAGGCCTTGGCGAGCGACTCCTCATTGGCGCCCCCTGCCACCTGCACCCAGATGCGGCTGGGATCGGTCTTGGCCGGATCGGGTTTCTTGGCCTCCGGCTTCTCCGTCGTCGCCTTGGGATCGGGCTTGCCCTTCCTGATCTCCTCGGGCGTCGGCTTGGCCTTGGGATCCGGCCTTTTCGGGTCGGCCTTGGCCATGACCGGCTCGGGCTTCGGCTTGGCCGCGACCGGCTCCGGTTTCGGTTTGGGCAATGCGGCAGGCCTGGCCTCCGCGACGCGCAGCGGCTCAGGGGCCGGCGCCTCCACCGGTTCGGTCGGCGTCGCGGTGACGGCTGCAAGCTCGTCGGCAGGAATCGTGATGCCGCCGACGATCGCGGCAAGCACCGAATCCTCCTGCCCCACCCTGGCCGGGCCCGGCGGAATCGGCTCGGGCTTCGGAGCCGGGCGCACCGGCTGCACCGCCGGCTCGGCGCGGGCGAGCGTAACGGGGGCCGCGGCCGGCTCCGAACGCGCCGGCACGGGTGCGGGGACCGAGGCAAGGCGCACAGGCGCGGGCATGGGCGTCGGAGCCGGAGCCGGGCGCGCGGGAACCGCGGCCGGACGCTCGGCGGCTTCCGCCGGCTCCTCCTCGCGCTTCGGCGCCGGGATCGGCTGCACGATCGGCACAGGCGGAGGCACGAAGCGCGGCGGCGGCGGGAGATTCTCTTCGGGCGCGGGCTGCGGCACCGGCGCGGCGGCCGGTCGCGCCGCGGCGACGGCGGCAAGCTTCTCGTCGCGCTCGCGATCCCTGCGCGAGCGGCGGTCGTTTCCCTTGGGCGCCGGCGCGGGCGCGACGACCGGCTGCGCCGCCGCCAGTTGCACCGGTCGCACCGCCGGCACATAGCGCGGCAGCTCCGGCGCAAGCCGCGTGTCGGCGAGCCGCGCCTGGCTTGGCGAAAGCTCGCCGAAATGCACGGCAAAGGCGCGGTCGGCGGGCCCCAGATCGGCGAGACGGCGGAAAAAGGGCGAGAGCGCCTGCCCCATCGTGCCCGGCATCATGCTGGAGGCGATCTTCTCCGCCCCCGCCGTGTCGCCGTTCATCGCCAGGATGAAGGCCCGCGCACGCCACGCCGCCCGATCGCTGCGGCGAAGCAGCGGATCGAGCGTGCGCATCGCCTCGTCCTTGTCGCCGGTGATGCCGAGAGAGAGGGCATAGCGGCGGAGCGTCTCGGCATCGTCGCGATTGCCCGACAGCGCGAGCTTGTAGTCGCGCTGGGCGAGGCCCGGCTGGCCGAGCAGGTCATAGGCGAAGCCGCGGTCGCCGGCATAGTCGCGCGGATCGAGCCCGCGCGCTTCGGCCGCCTGGAAAAGGCGCAGCGCCTCGCCGGGCCGCTCCAGCCGCACCAGCACCATGGCGCGCCCAGCCGAAATGCGCGGATCGCCGGGGCTGAGCGTCTCTGCACGCTGGAAGAAGGCAATCGCGGCGGAAGTATCGCCCAGCCGCGCGCTGGTCATCCCCGCATCGAGCAGCGTGCGCAGGTCGCGCGGATCGCTGGCGAGCATGCGGATATCGTTGGCCAGCCGGTCGGCGTCGGGATTGGGTTGGGCAACGACTTCGGTCTGGGCAAAGACAGGCGCGGCCTGGGCCGCGACCAGCGCGAGTGCCGCAGCACCGATGAAGCGAATCCGGTCCATGTCCCCGCCAGCCTGCGCCGTGTTGCGCTGAACCGCCGATTACGGCGCCGGCACGGCTCGCCGAAGCGAGGCCGGCCGGCGACGAATGGCTTACTGGTTGTTCTGGCTGCGCAGGAAGCGCGGAATGTCGAGCGGATCCTTGTCGTCGTCATCGTCCGACTTGGAGGCGCCGCGCGAAGCCATCGCCATGCGTTCGAACAGCGTGCCGCCGCTCTTCTTCGCCGGCTTCTCGGCCGGGATCGAGGGCGCAGCTTCTTCCTCGTCGCCGCCGGTCAACCAGCGGCGGCGCGTGGTCGGCGCGGGCGCCGGGTCATCGACGGGCGGACGCGGCGCCTCGGGCACCAGGCTCTCGGCACCGAGCACCAACTCGTCCTCGTCGCCGTCCTTGCCGTCATCGACCCAGCTCGCCTGCACGGGCGCGGCCGGCTGCGGTTCGGGTTCATAGGCCTGGGGGATGGGCGGCGAGAGCGGCGCCGGCTCGGCGGCCACTTCCGGCGTGTAGGCCTCGGGCACCGGCGGCTCGAGCGGCGCTTCCTCCGCTACCGGCTCTACCGGGATCGGTGCCGGCTCGGCGGCTGCGGTGCGGCGCGGCGTGGAGAAGGAGAAGACGCGCGGCTGCTCGGCGGCGCGCGGCGCCGCCATCGGCTGCGCATCGGCATCGATACCGGTCGCGACGACCGAGACGCGGATCTTGCCCTCGAGCTCGGGATTGAAGGCCGAGCCCCAGATGATGTTCGCATCGGGATCGACCAGCTCGCGGATATGGTTCGCGGCTTCGTCGACTTCGAGCAGGCGCATGTCCTCGCCGCCGGTGATCGAGACGATCACGCCCTTGGCGCCGTTCATCGAGACGCCATCGAGCAGCGGGTTGGCGATCGCCTTCTGCGCGGCGATGAGCGCACGGTCGTCGCCCTCGGCCTCGCCGGTGCCCATCATCGCCTTGCCCATCTCCTGCATCACCGAGCGGACGTCGGCGAAGTCGAGGTTGATGAGGCCCGGCCATCTCGAACGCTTCCTTGAAGGTCGTGTTCGCATTGGCGATCAGGAACAGGTTCTGGTTCGGGATGACGATCAGGGTATCGACGTACTTCTGGAGCTCGTTGATGCCCGCCTCGGCCGAAGCCGCACGGCGCTTGCCCTCGAAGGCGAACGGCCGGGTGACCACGCCCACCGTCAGAATGCCCATGTCGCGGGCAGCCTTGGCGATGACGGGCGCCGCACCCGTGCCCGTGCCGCCGCCCATGCCGGCGGCGATGAACACCATGTGCGCGCCCTCGAGCGCCTTCTGGACGTTGTCGATCGTCTCCTCGGCCGCGGCGCGGCCGATCTCGGGCCGCGAGCCCGCGCCCAGGCCCTGGGTGATCTTGGCGCCGAGCTGGATGCGATGCCCCGCGCTCGATTGCTTGAGCGCCTGCGCATCGGTGTTGGCGACGATGAAGTCGACGCCCTGCACATCCGCGCGGATCATGTTCGCGATCGCGTTGCCGCCCGCGCCGCCCACACCGACCACGGTGATCTTCGGGGTCAGCTCGTCCACATCGGGCGGAAGGAAATCGATACTCATCGCCTTGGTCTCCCTGCGCCCGGGTGGCTGTCACAGGCGCGTAATCTAGCCCCCGTTCTGCACGAACGCAGAGGGTGACTCTAGAGGGAACGCGAAGTTACCAACGCATTTCTTCTAATAATTTGCCCGGAATGCCGCGATCAGCCGCTGGATCAGGGCTCCGGGGTTCGTCCTGGTCACCATCTGGTGATTCGGTTCGAGCGCGCGCAGGTCGATCGGATTGGCCGCGGCGAAGCGCGCCAGCCCCGCCAAAGTGGCGAAGGCGGGCCCCGCATGCGCCTCGGGCAGCGCCACCAGCCCCTTGGGCCGGCCGACACGCACCGCGCTGCCCAGGAACTGCTGGGCATAGTCCGCCACGCCCTTCAGCTCGGCGCCGCCGCCGGTGAGGACGATCTGGCGACCGGCGGGATCCTCGAACGAAAGCTTCTTGAGCTCCTTCTGGATCTCGCCCATCAGCCGCTCCAGCCGCTTGCGGATGATCGCGTTGAGCTGCGCCTTGGTGATGCGCGGTCCTTCGGTGCCATCATCCGGGATCGCCGGCACCACGTCGATCATCTCGTGATTGTCGCGGGGAGACAGGTTCGCGGAGCCGTGGAAGCATTTGGTCCGCTCCGCCCAGGCGCGCGCGGTGCCGAAGGACGAGGCGATGTCGTCGGTGATGTCCGCCGAGCCCATCGGGATCGAGGCGAGGCCGGAAAGCACCCCCTGCGAGAAGACGCTGACATTCGTCACCCCCGCGCCGATCTCGACCAGCGCGACACCCAGTTCGCGCTCCTCGTCGGTGAGGCAGGCCAGCCCCGTGGCAACCGGCGCGGCGATGATCGAGCGAACCTCGAGATGCGCCGAGCGGACGCAGTGATCCAGGTTGCGCACCGGCGCGCCATCGGTGGCGACGACATGGATGTCGACGCCCAGGCGCTCCGCATGGAGCCCGAGCGGACGCCGCACGCCGGCAAGACCGTCCACGGTGTAGCGGGTCGGCTGGGCATGGAGCACCATCTTGCCCTGGGGGTCGATCGCGTCGCGGCCGGCGCGGAGCAACTCGTCCACGTCGTTCTGCTCGATCCGGTGCCCCCCCAGGTCGGATTCCAGCCGGACGATGTCGGAGATCAGCCCGCCCGCGGAGAAACTCACCCAGACGTCCTCGATATTCTGTCCGGCGATGCGCTCGGCCTGTTCCACCGCTTCGCGGATCGCCAGTTCGGTCGCGTGCAGGTCGGCGACATAGCCGCGCTTGACGCCGCGGCTCTCGCGCTGGCCGGTGCCGAGCACCACCAGCGAGCCGTCATCCGCCTTTTGCGCGATCAGCGCCGAGACCTTGGACGAGCCCACGTCCAGCGCGGTGATCAGTCCCTCCGGTGCAGCCTTCGCCATTTGCCCCTCATTCCAAAAAACGCCTAACTCCCGATTCAGCTTATGAATCAGTATTTTCCCCGGAAGGCAACTACGGTGTTCATCATAATCCCGTCGCTGCCGGCGCTCCGATTGCCGCCGGGCGGCGGATCACGAGATTGTCGGGATCGCGCATGTCGAATCCCAGATTGCCGCGGCCGAGCAGGCGATAGGCGCCATCCTTCTCGGCAAAGGTCTTGAGCGCGTCCCTGGCTTCCTTCTCGCCCTCGGGCAGCTGGAGCTTCTCTCCCGTGTCGAAGATGATATCCCAGCGCCGATTGCCCACCCAGGTCGCGGCGCGGACGAGCGGCTTCAGCGCGGGCGCGCTGTCCATCAGGTCGCGCCGCACCGGCTCCTGCGCATTCGCCCCGTCTCCGATCAACAGCGGCAGATCGGGCATCGCCTCGCGCGAGACCGGCTCCAGCGGCACGCCCATCGGATCGATCAGCATCAGCTGGCCGTGATTCTGCCAGATCGCCGCAGGCTCGCGCTCGACGATGTCGATCAGCAGCTTGTCGGGCAGGCGCCGGGAGACGCGCGCATCCTTGATCCAGGGATAGGCGAGCAGCCGGGTGCGCACATCGGCCAGGTCGACCAGCGGCATGGCACGCGCGTTCTGGTCGAGCACCTGCTGGTACACGGTCATGCGGTTCATTCGCTTGAGACCGTTGATCTGGATCGTGTCGACGCGCAGCCCCGCCTCGCCGACCGCCTGGGCGGCACCGACGCCGATCACCTGCGGCACGCCGAACCAGGTCGCGACGGTGATCAGCCCGACCGAGAACATGGCGACGATACCCCAGGTGGCGATGCGGGTGAGTGTCGCCTGGCTCACCGGCAGCGCAGCCAGCGCCTGGTCCATCAGTCCCGGCTGCTTCTTGCGCGCGATCTGCTTGCGCTTCTGCACCGGCTTCGCCCCGCGCCGGGTGGCCGCCCGTCTGGCGGGGGGGCGGCTCATCCCGCGCAGCCCCCGCCCATCGCCTCGTCGACGATGCGCTGGCACAGCTGCGGATAGGAGATGCCGAGATGCCGCGCCTGCTCGGGTACCAGGCTGAGCGGCGTCATGCCGGGCTGGGTGTTCACTTCGAGCAGGAACAAGCCCTCGACGCCCTGGCTGTCGTCCCAGCGGAAATCGGAGCGCGAGGTGCCCTTGCAGCCCAGCAGCTTGTGCGCCTCGAGCGCGATGCGCCGGCACGCCTCGGTGATCTCGTCGGGGATCTGCGCCGGATAGACGTGCTCGGTCAGCCCGTCGGTATATTTGGCGTCATAGTCGTAGAAGCCGCTCTTGGGCTTCAATTCGGTCACGCCCAGCGCTTCGCCAGCCAGCACCGCGGTGGTCAGTTCGCGCCCGCGGATGAAGGGCTCGGCGAGCAGTTCGTCGAACTCCTGCCACGGGCCCACCGCATCGGCCGAGATCGGATTGCCGTAATTGCCTTCCTTGGTGACGATGGCGACCCCCACCGAGGAACCTTCGTTCACCGGCTTGAGCACATAGGGGCGCGGCAGCGGATCGGCCTGGTGCAGTTCCCCGGTCTTCACCATGCGGCCGCCGGGCATCGGGATGCCGTGCGGCACCAGCGCCTGCTTGGTCAGCTGCTTGTCGATCGCGATCACCGAAGTGACCAGCCCCGAATGCGTATAGCGCACGCCCATCAGGTCGAGCATGCCCTGCACGGTGCCGTCCTCGCCGGGGGTGCCATGCAGCGCGTTGAACACCACGTCCGGCCGTGCTTCGGCGATCTTCAGGGCAACGTCGCGATCCATGTCGATGCGCGTCACCTTGTGGCCCAGGCTCTCCAGCGCCTCCGCGATGCCCGCGCCGGACATCAGCGAGACTTCGCGCTCGGCCGACCAGCCACCCATCAGAACCGCGACGTGCAACTTGCTCACCTATTCACCCCAATGACGTCCTTGCTTGGCGTCGTCGGCAAACATGCCGACACGCTATTTGTCCCCGTCGTCGGCAAGCATGCCGACACGCTACTTGTCCCCGTCGTCGGCAAGCATGCCGACACGCTACTTGTCTCCGTCGTCGGCAAGCATGCCGACACGCTGGATTTCCCATTCCAGCTCGACGCCCGACTGCGCCTTCACCCGGGTGCGGACTTCCTCGCCCAGCGCTTCGATGTCGGCCGAGGAAGCATTGCCCAGATTTAGCAGGAAATTGCAGTGTTTTTCGCTGACCTGCGCGTCGCCGCGACGAAGGCCCCGACAACCGGCCGCGTCGATCAGCGCCCAGGCCTTGCCGCCGTCCGGATTCTTGAAGGTCGAGCCGCCGGTGCGCGACCTAAGCGGCTGGGAAGCCTCGCGTTCCGCCGCGATCCGGTCCATCTCTGCGCCGATCTCGGCCTTGTCGCCGGGAGTCCCCTCGAACAGCGCCTCGACCACCACGGCACCGGCAGGCAGCTCCGAATGGCGATAGGTATAGCCGAGTTTGGCCGCCGGCCAGGTCTCCACCGTCCCGTTTCGAGTCACCAGCGTGACCTCGACCAGGATATTGCTGGTGTCACGGCCATAGGCGCCCGCGTTCATCCGCACCGCGCCGCCGATCGTGCCCGGAATCCCGCGCAGGAATTCGAGGCCCGCAATGCCCGCATCGCGCGCGGCGCTCGCCACGGTGATCCCCATCGCGGCCCCGCCCGCGCGCACGCGCCGGGAACCTTCCCTGGTGCCCGGTTCGATGGTCACTTTCGCCATCGCCTTGGGCAGCCGCACCACCACGCCCGGCACGCCGCCGTCGCGCACGATCAGGTTCGAGCCAACCCCGACCGGCAGCACCGGCACTTCCGGATCGAGCGCGGCCAGGAACGCCGCAAGGCCCTGCACGTCATCGGGGCGCACCAGCCATTCGGCCGGGCCGCCGGTGCGAAACCAGATGAAGTCGGCAAGGCTGCCCTGATGCTCCACCGTGCCGCGCAGCGGAGGCAGCGCGGTGCAGACTGCGCTCACTTCCACCCCCACATGCTCGACCATTGCCTCCACGCCGCGAGATTGGCCTCGGCCGCCCTCTGCCCGGCCTGCTGCAGCTTCATAACGTCGCGCCCGGCATCCAGCATCTTCTGCGCGGCAGCCATCTGCGCCTGCTGTGCCTGGATCAGGTCGCGCTGCATCTCGATGCCCAGGGTCAGCCAGTCCTTCATGCGACTGCCTTTGCTTCCTCGATCGCGCCCGCCAGGTTCGCGGCCCATTTGGTGATGTCGCCCGCGCCCAGGCAGATGACCATGTCCTTTGGCTGGATCACCCCGGCGAGCGCGCGCGCCAACGCGTCCTCGCTCTCGATCGCGCCCACCGCGCGATGCCCGCGGCGCTGGACGTTCTCCACCAGGGCCTCCGCGCTCACGCCCTCGAGCGGCAGTTCGCCCGCCGCATAGACCGGCGTGACATAGACCATGTCGGCATCGTTGAACGCCTGGGCGAACTCGTCCATCAAATTCTTCAGGCGCGTGAAACGATGCGGCTGGACGACTGCGATCACCCTGCCCTCGGCGCTCTCGCGCGCAGCGGCCAGCACCGCGCGGATCTCGACCGGATGATGGCCGTAATCGTCGATGATCGTCACGCCGCCGGTCTCGCCGACCTTGGTGAAGCGCCGCTTGACCCCGCCGAACTTGGCGAAGCCCTGCTGGATCGTCGCATCGGGAATGCCCAGCTCGAGCGCCACGCCGATCGCGGCGAGCGCGTTCTGGACGTTGTGGCGGCCCGGCATCGGCAGCTCGATGCCCTCGATCGAGCGGGTGGCGCCGTCGCGGTGGCGGATGATCGCCTCGAAGCGGTTGCCGCCATGATGCGGCACCACGTTGACGCCGCGCACGTCCGCGCTGGCGGCAAAGCCATAGGTCACGATCCGGCGATCGCGCACGCGCGGGATGATCGCCTGCACTTCGGGATGGTCGAGGCACAGCAGCGCGGCGCCGTAGAAGGGCACATTCTCGACAAACTCGACGAACGCGTCCTTCACCGCGTCGAACGAGCCGTAATGGTCGAGATGCTCGGGATCGATATTGGTGACGATGGCATAGGTGCCGTCGAGGCGCAGGAAGCTGCCGTCGCTCTCGTCGGCCTCGACCACCATCCACTCGCTGTCGCCCAGGCGCGCGTTCGAGCCATATTGGTTGATGATGCCGCCGTTGATCACGGTCGGGTCCACCCCGCCCGCGTCGAGCAGGGCCGCGACCATCGAGGTCGTGGTCGTCTTGCCGTGCGTGCCCGCCACCGCGACGGTGGACTTCAGGCGCATCAGCTCGGCGAGCATCTCGGCGCGGCGTACCACGGGAACGCGACGCTGATAGGCCGCCTCGACCTCGGGATTGGTACGCACGATCGCGGTGGAGACCACCACCACGGCCGCGTCGCCCAGATTCTCGGCATCATGGCCGATCGTCACCGGAATGCCGCGGCTGCGCAGCCCCTGCACGACATAGCCTTCGGCCACGTCCGAACCCTGCACCTTGTAGCCCAGATTGTGCATCACCTCCGCGATGCCGGACATGCCGATGCCGCCGATGCCGACGAAATGGATGATGCCGATGTCGGTTGCGACGCCCTTCATGCGCCAAACTCACTCATGCGAACGCTGGCCTTCCCTGCATTGCCGCGCGGCGGATCCCGATCGGAGCCTCCGGCGCGTGGATGGATTCGACGAGATCGGCGAGGTCGCGCGTGGCGTTGGGACGGCCCACGCTGCGCGCCCGCGCCGCGGCATTCTCGAGCCCGACCGTGTCGAGCCCGAGCTTCTGGATCTGCTTGGCGAGTTCCGCCGCGGTGAAGGCGCGCTGCGGGATGGTCCGCGCGCCGCCGGCCGCAGTGATCTCGCGGGCATTGGCGGTCTGGTGATCGTCGGTGGCGCTGGGCAGCGGCACCAGGATCGCCGGGCGGCCCGCTGCGGTGAGCTCGGCAATGGTCGAGGCACCCGCGCGCGCGATCACGATGTGCGACCAGGCCAGTACATCGGCCATGTCGGTGATATAGGTGGAGACATCGGCCGGGATGCCGTGATTCTGATATTTCGCCCGCACCGTCTCGATATCCTCGACACGCGCCTGGTGCGTCACCTGCAGGCGCCGGCGGAAATGCACCGGGAGCAGCGCCAGCCCGTCCGGCACCACCTGGCTCAGCACGGTCGCCCCCTGGCTGCCGCCGGTGACGAGTACGCGGAAGATGCCGTCTTCCTCGAGCAGCGGATAGGGGCGGTTGCGCAGGTTCAGCACCGCCTCGCGCACCGGGTTGCCGACGAGATGGATCCTGGCCTGCCAGCCGGGCTTCACCCGGTCGACCTGGTCATAGGAAGTGGCGATGGCATCCACGCGCCCCGCGACGAAGCGGTTGACCCGCCCGAGCACGGCATTCTGCTCGTGGATCACCGTCGGCACGCCCGCACGGAATGCCGCGAGCAGGGCGGGCAGCGCCGGATAGCCGCCGAACCCGATTACCGCGGCAGGCTGGATCTCCTTGTAGAGCCGAAGCGCCATCGAGCGACCCGTCATGATCCTGCTCGCCGCGCGCAGATAGCCGAGGGGCCCGCCGCCCAGCCGGCCCGCGGGCAGGACGTGCGTCTCGACGCCCTCGAACAGCCCCGGGAAGCGCACGCCGCGATCGTCGCTCACCAGCGCGACATGGTGGCCCCGCTCGGCCAGTTCCGCCGCCAGCGCCGCCGCAGGCACCATGTGCCCGCCGGTGCCGCCGGCTGCGAGGACATAGCTTCGGGACTGAGTCATGCGTTCGTGCTCCAGCGGCCGGTATAGGGCGAGCGTTTCAGATACGGGTTTCGGCGCGTGAAGGCGAGCAGCAACCCATAGCCGATGGCCAATGCGATCATCGACGACCCGCCATAGGAAATGAAGGGGAGCGTCATGCCCTTGGACGGGGCGATGCCGGTGTTCACCGCCATGTTGATCAGCGACTGCACGCCGAACTGCGCGGCCAGGCCGGCGGCCGCGAGCAGGCGGAAGGCGTCCTCCTCGTCCAGCAGCTTCATCAGCACGCGGATCACGATGGCCAGATAGAGGGTGGCGATCACCGCACAGGCGATCAGCCCGAACTCCTCGCCGATCACCGAGAAGATATAGTCGGTATGCCCCTCGGGAAGCTTGAACTTCATCATGCCGTTGCCCGGCCCCCGCCCGAGCAGGCCGCCCGCGGTGAGCGTCTCGTGCGCCATCTCCACCTGGTAGCGCTCGGCGAGCGCGGCGTCCTTGGTGGGAAACAGGAAATTGTCGATGCGGGTGCGGGCGGTGCCGTAGAACAGATAGGCCGCGAACACACCCGCCACTGCCGTGCCGAACAGGCCGGCGATGGCGGCGGGCGAGATGCCCGAGATCATCAGCAGGATGATCCACACGCTGCCGAACACGATCGTCTGGCCGAAATCGGGCTGGAGCATCAGCAGCACGCCGATCAGCGCAGTGAGCGCGCCGGTGACGAACAGCACCGGCAACTGCGGATCCTTGGCGCGGAAGCTGAGCATCCAGGCGGTGGAGACGATGAACAGCGGCTTGAGGAACTCGGAGGGCTGGAACTCGGCCAGCCCGACTCCGATCCAGCGCTTGGCGCCGTTCACTTCGTGCCCGATCACCGGCACCAGTGCCAGGCAGACCAGGAATATCCCCGCTCCGATCAGCGCCAGCCGCCGCGCCACCGTGACCGGCAGCATCGAGACCGCGATCAATACGGGCACGCTGATGCACACCCAGATCAGCTGGCGCCAGAAATAATACATCGGCGCCATGATGTGCGTGGCGTCGGAATAGCGGCGCGCCGTGGCGGGCGACGCGGCGGCGACCGCCACCAGCCCGATCGCGATCAGCAGCAGCGCCAGCGTGAGCAGCACGCGATCGACTTCCCAGAACCACATGCCGGCGCGCGTCTTGCTCGCACGGCCGAGCTGTTGCTGGACGCGACGGCGGACCTCGCTTCCAGCTTCCGGCACTTCCACGGTTTCGTTCATCCCAGTGCCTCCACCGCGTCGCGAAAGGCCTGGCCCCGGGCTTCGTAATCCTTGAACTGGTCGAACGACGCGCAGGCGGGCGACAGCAGCACTGTCTCCCCCGGATGCGCCTGTGCCGCCGCGCTCCGCACCGCGGCTTCGAGCGTGCCCGAGCGCTCGACCGGCATCTCGCCTTCGAGCAGCTGCGCGAACATCTCGCCCGCCTCTCCGATCGTATAGGCCTTCACCACATGGGGGAAACCCGGGCGGCAGGCGTCGAGATCGCCGGTCTTGGCCTTGCCGCCCAGGATCCAGTGGACCTTCGGATAGGCGGCGAGCGCCGGCGCGGCGGAATCGGCATTGGTCGCCTTGCTGTCGTTGACGAACAGCACGCCGCGCCTGGTGGCGACTCGTTCCATCCGGTGCGGCAGGCCGGGGAAGCTTTCCAGCCCTTGATCGATCGCTTCGCGGACGATGCCGAGCGCCTTGCACGCGGCGATCGCGGCAAGCGCGTTCTGCGCATTGTGCGGTCCCTGCAGCGCCGGCCAGCGCGACTGATCCAGGCAGGTGCCGGGGGCGATCCTGGTGAGGTCCTCGCTACGGCCCGCTGCAGCCAACTGGGCTGCGATCCCGGCCGAAGGCGCATCGCCGATGCCGATCACCGCGGCGTGGCCGGGCTTCTGCATCGCGAACAGCCGCGCCTTGGAGGCGGCATAGGCGTCGAAATCCGCATAGCGGTCGAGATGGTCCGGCGTGACGTTGAGCAGCACCGCCACGTCGCAGTCGAGGCTGTGGGTCAGGTCGATCTGATAGCTGGAAAGCTCGAGGACATAGACCCCGCCTTCGGGCAGCGGGTCCTGCCCCAGGATCGGCAATCCGATATTGCCGCCGAGCCGCGCCGGGATGCCGGCGGTCTCGAGGATGTGGTGGATCAGCGCCGTGGTGGTCGACTTGCCGTTGGTGCCGGTGATGCCGACCACACGGTGCGCGGGCATCTCGGCACGCGCCTCGGCGAACAGCTCGATGTCGCCGATGATCGGGACGCCGGCAGCCGCGGCATGGCCTGCGATCGGATGCCGGTTGAGCGGCACGCCAGGGGAAACCAGGACGCCGGCGAAACCCGTCAGGTCGATTTCCAGAGGGTCGGCGACAACCGGATCCTCCCCGGCACGGGGAGGGGGACCAGCCGCAGGCTGGTGGAGGGGGCTCTCCTCATCAGGACTGGCTTGCGGCGGGCCCCCTCCACCACCAGCTTCGCTGGCGGTCCCCCTCCCCGTTCCGGGGAGGATCGAAGCCCGCGCCGCCTCGCTGGAATCCCACGCGACCACGCGCGCGCCGCTCGCCACCAGCGCGCGCACCGTCGCCGCGCCGGAGCGCGCCAGCCCGAGCACCGCATAGCGTTTGCCGCGCCAGGCCGTGCTCGTGATCACCGCAGCTTGAGCGTCGCCAGCCCCGCCAGCGCCAGCACGAACGCGATGATCCAGAAGCGGATCACCACCGTCGGCTCCGACCAGCCGAGCTGCTCGAAATGATGGTGGATCGGCGCCATCTTGAAGATGCGCTTGCCCGTGCGCTTGAAGAAGAACACCTGGATGATGACGCTCAGCGCCTCCATCACGAACAGGCCGCCGATGATGCCGAGCACCAGCTCATGGTGCGTGGTGACGGCGATCGTGCCGAGCGCGCCGCCGAGCGCGAGGCTGCCGGTATCGCCCATGAACACCGCCGCCGGCGGCGCGTTGAACCACAGAAAGGCGAGCCCCGCCCCCACCATCGCGCCGCAGAAGATCGCCAGGTCGCCCGCGCCCGGCACGTGCGGGATGCCCAGATACACCGCATAGATCTTGTTGCCGGCCAGATAGGCGATCAGCATGAAGGCCATGCTGGCGATCACCACCGGCATGGTCGCGAGCCCGTCGAGCCCGTCGGTGAGGTTCACCGCATTGCCGAACGCGACGATCACGAAGGCGGCGAAGGCGATGTAGAACCAGCCGATGTCCGGGTGGATCCAGCTGAAGAAGGGTACATAGAGCTGGGTGCCGTTCTGCGAGCAGATGATCCAGGCGGCGACGCCTGCGATCAGGAACTCGCCCAGCAGCCGCACCTTGCCCGATACGCCGGCGGTCTTCTGTTTCCGCACCTTGTCGTAATCGTCGAGAAAACCGATCATCCCGAAGCCGAAGGTGACGAACATGCACGCCCAGACATAGGGGTTGCGCAGGTCCATCCACAACAGCAGCGAGAGCATCAGGCTGGTCAGGATCATCAGCCCGCCCATCGTCGGCGTGCCGCGCTTGGCAAGGTGGCTCTGCGGCCCGTCGTCGCGGATCGGCTGCCCCTTGCCCTGGCGGATGCGCAGCCAGCCGATGAACCTCGGCCCGATCACCAGCCCGATCAGCAGCGCCGTCGCCACCGCGCCGCCGGTGCGGAAGGAGAGATAGCGGAAGAGGTTGAAGACGCCGGGAAAGCCCAGCAGATCCGCGATCCAGTACAACATCAGGCAGGTGCCCTTTCCGCCAATGCCGCGACCACCGACCCAAGCCGCACGCCGTTCGACCCTTTTATGAGAACCGCGTCCCCCGCCTGGAGCATATCGTCGAGCCTGCCCAGCGCGGTCGCCGCGTCGGGCACATGGACGAAATCGACGCGCCCCTCAAGCGCCTCTGCAAGCGGAAGCATCGCTTCGCCGACGAGAATGGCATAATCGACGCCCGCGGCCTCGATCGGGCCCGAAAGTTCGGCGTGGAAAGCCGCCGAATGCACGCCGAGCTCGCGCATCTCGCCGAGCACCGCCAGCTTGCGGCCCTTTTCGAGCGCGAGCACTTCGAGCGTGGCGCGCATCGAGGCGGGGTTGGCGTTGTAGCTCTCGTCGATCACCAGCGCCTCGCCGCCACGCGCCGGCACCATGCGCCGCGCGCCGCGCCCCGCCAGGCCGCCCAGCTCGGCGAGCGCAAGGCCCGCCAGCTCGAGATCGCCGCCCACGGCATCGACCGCGGCGAGGATCGCCATCGCGTTCGACACCCAGTGCGCACCCGGCTGGGACAAGGTGAAGCTCAGTTCGCGCTGGCCGAAACGGGCCGTGACGAAGGTGGCGCCGGTGCGGGTGCGCATCGTCTCGACGGCGCGATAATCGGCGCCTTCCTTCAGGCCGAAGGTGACGATCTTTCCCGCATAGGGCCTCGCGGCGTCGATCAGACGGTCACGATGCGGGCTGTCGAACGGGACGATCGCGGCGCCGCCCGGCTCCAGCCCCTGGAAGATCTCGCCCTTGGCGTCGGCGATCGCCTCTTCGCTCGCGAAGAAGCCCAGATGCGCCGGGGCGATGGTGGTGACGATGGCGACATGGGGGCGCACCAGCCGCGTGAGCGCGGCCAGTTCGCCGGCATGGTTCATGCCCATCTCGAACACGCCATAGCGTGCCGTGCGCGGCATGCGCGCCAGGCTGAGCGGCACGCCGGTATGGTTGTTGTAGCTCTTGACGGAACGATGCGCCGCGCCGGGCGCATTGCGGTCGAGCGCCGCGAACAGCGCTTCCTTGGTGCCGGTCTTGCCGGCCGAACCGGTGACTCCGATCACCTGGCCCTGCATCCGCCCGCGCGCCGCAACGCCCAGCGCGTCCAGCGCCAGAACGGTGTCCGCCACGCGCACATGCGGGTGCGGCGTGGGTTCCGAAACCAGCGCCCCTGCCGCGCCCTGCGCAAAGGCCTGGTCGAGATAGCGATGCCCGTCGGTGGCCTCGCCCTTCAGCGCCAGGAACAAGTCCCCCTGCCCGACTTCGCGGGAATCGAAGGTCACGCCCGAGGCCTCGAACGCCGCCGAGGCCGTGCCGCCGGTCGCCTCGGCGATCTCGTCTGCGGTCCACAACCTCACGCCGCGCACTCCCGCGCCACGGCGACGTCGTCGAAGGGCAGCACCATGTCACCGACAATCTGGCCCTGCTCATGCCCCTTGCCGGCGATGAGCACGATGTCCTCGCTCCCGGCCATCTCGATCGCCGCCTTGATCGCCCCGCGCCGGCCGCCGATCTCGATCGCTTCGGGCGCGCCTTCGAGCACCTGGGCGCGGATCGCCGCCGGATCCTCGGAGCGCGGATTGTCGTCGGTCACGATCACTATGTCCGCGCCGGCGGCCGCCGCCTGCCCCATCGGCGCGCGCTTGCCGGTGTCGCGGTCGCCGCCCGCGCCGAACACGATGATCAGCTGCCCTGCGGTGTGCGGCTTGAGCGCCGCGATCGCCGCTTCGAGCGCGTCGGGCGTATGCGCATAGTCGACATAGACCGGCGCACCCTGCTTGGTGATCACCGCACGCTCCAGGCGCCCCCGCACCGGCTGCAGCCGGCTGAGGTCGCCGAGCGTCTGGATGACATCCCCGCCCGTCGCGATCACCAGGCCCGCCGCAACCAGCGCATTGGCGGCCTGATAGGCGCCGATCAGCGGCAGGTTCACTCGATATGTCTCGCCCCCGGCCTCGATCGTCAGCCCCTGGCCGAGCAGCGTCGGATCGCGGGCGATCAGCTTGAGCGTTTCGCCATGCTCGCCCACGGTGACCAGCCGATTGCCGCGCATCCGCGCCAGTTCCTCGACCCGCGGGCTATGCGGGTCGTCCGCCCACACCACCGCCACGCCGTCCGGATCCAGCACATCGGCGAACAGACGCAGCTTGGCATGGAAATAGGCGGCCATGTCGCCATGATAGTCGAGATGGTCGCGGCTGAGATTGGTGAACGCCGCCGCGCGCACCGGCAGGCCTTCGGTGCGATATTGCGACAGGCCGTGCGACGATGCCTCGAACGCGACATGGCTCACGCCTTCGCGCGCCAGCCCGGCGACATTGGAGAGGAAGGTGACGATGTCCGGCGTGGTCAGCCCGGTGCTCACCGTGTCGTCCGCCGTGGTGACGCCGAGCGTGCCGATCGAGGCGGCGTGGAAGCCCCGCATCCGCCAGAGCTGGCGCGTCATCTCCACGGTGGAAGTCTTGCCGTTGGTTCCCGTCACCGCCACCGCGGTCGCCGGGAAGGGCGCGAAGAAGCGCGCGGCCAGCCGGGCGAACTTCTCGCGCGGGTTCGCATCGACGATGTGGACCGCCCCCTCCACCCTGGCGCCGGGCCGGGCGACGATGGCGACGGCACCGGCCTTCACGGCGTCGGGAATGAAATCCTCGCCGTTGAAGCGCGCGCCTTCGAACGCGCCGAATATGGTGCCGGGCGCCACCTTGCGATGATCGATGGCAAATCCGGTGACGACGGCGTCCCCCCCGCCTTCCGTCAGCGTGCCCAGTTTCATTCGGGATCCTTCTTGTCGGCGCCTGGCCCCGCCCAGATCAGCGGCAGCAACTCGCGCTCGTCGATGTCGCGATTGGCGTCGGGCATCACGCCGAGCAGCGAGCCGGTACGGCCCACCACCCGCGCGACCACGGGCGCCACCGTCCACGCAGCGGTCGTGCGATAGACGCCGATCGAGGGGTTGGCTTTGGGCGAATCGAGCATGGCGATCATCACATAGCGCGGTGCGTCGATGGGGAAAGCCGCCGCGAAGGTCGAAACGTTGCGATGCTTGTCGTAACCACCTTCGCTCGCCGCCTCGGCGGTGCCGGTCTTGCCCGCGATACGGAAGCCGGGCGCCTCGCCCTTGCGGCCGGTGCCCTTAAGCACGATCAGGCGGAGCAGCTGGCGCATCCGGTCGCTCGTCGCCTGTTGCAGCACGCGCTTGCCCTCCGGCGGATGCGCGGGATCGACCTTGCGCAGCGTGACGGGACGCAGGATGCCGCCATTCACCATCGCGGCATAGGCCGTCGCAAGGTGCAGCGGCGTCACTGCGATGCCATGGCCATAGGCAGTGGTCATCACCGTGATCCGCCCCCAGCTCGACGGCCAGAGCGGCTTGGCGCTGGCATCGAGCTCGATCTCGGGCTTCCGGTCGAAGCCGAAACGGCGGAAGATCTCCTGCATCTTCTCCGCGCCCAGCTCGTCGGCGATGCGCGCGGTGGCGATGTTGGAGGAATAGATCAGCGTCTCCGGGATGTTGAGCCAGCGGAACTGCTCGTCGCCCGGATCGTCGTGAATCTTGAAGCGACCCACCTGCAGCGGCACGGTCGCGTCGAAGCGGCGCGACATCGACGTGATCGTGCCGGTGTCGATCGCCGCTGCCACCGCGATCGGCTTGAAGGTCGATCCCAGCTCATAGACGCTCTGCGTCACGTTGTTGCGCGGCGGCGGGCCGGCGATCGCATTGGGATTGAAGGCGGGGAGCGAAGTCATCGCGATCACTTCGCCGGTATGGACGTCGAGGATCACGCCCGCGGCGCCGCGCGCCTGGAGCTGCGTCATCGCCGTGCCCAGCTCGTTCTCCAGCGCCGCCTGCACCCGCAGGTCGAGCGACAGCGCCACGGGCTCGCCGCGCCGCGCCGGATCGCTCAGTTGCGCGTCGAGCACCCGCTCCATGCCGTAGCGGCCATGACCGGTGCTATCGATATAGCCGAGCACATGGGCCGCGAGCGTCGATTGCGGATAGAGCCGGTCGTTCTCGCGCTGGAACTCGATCGCCGGCTGGCCGAGTGCATTCACCGCGCTCACCAGCTCCGGCATGGCCCGGCGCTTGAGATAGGCGAAGCTGCCCCCCGACTTGAGCAGCGCGAAATAGCGCTCGGCGCTCTGCTCGGGAATCAGCTCGGCCAGCCGGTGCGCCAGCTCGGCCTTGTCGCCGATCACCTGGTTGGGGTGAATGGCGATCGTCCAGGAATCGATCGAGCGCGCGAGCGGCGCGCCGCGCCGGTCGGTGATGTCGCCGCGCGGGGGCACCAGCGTGGTGGCAATGTCGCGCGCAGTGGCCGGCTCCGCCCAGAGCGCGAGCAGCGCCAGCTTGCCGATCACCACCAGCATGCCGAACCCGAACAGGATCGACAGGATCATCAACCGCACCTGGGCCGTGGCGACAAGCGCCTGACGGGCATCGCCCGTACGGCCCTTGCGGGCCGGCGGGGCGACGACGACGATCAACGGAGCGCCAGCTTCTCGCGCTGCGCAAGCTTCTTCAGGTCGTCGATGGTCGAGGTGCTCAGCACGCCCTTGTCCACCATTGCCACCGCGCGCCTGTCCGCCTTCTTCATGAGGTCGTGAAGTTCCCTGTCCTGCTGCGCCACGCTCTTGCCCGACGGCGCCGAAGCGGAGCCCGGCTGCGGCGCCGGGGCCGCCTGCACCGGCGCTGCCGCTGCCGTCGCCACTGCTGCGACGGAGTGAGCCCCGGGCGCGCCGGCCGGAACGATCAGCGAAGCATTCTGGATCTGCGCGGGCTCGTCGAGGCTGGCCAGCGCCGTCTCGCTCGCCAGATACTGGCCGGGCGCCGGCGCGGCAAGCGCAAGCACGTCGCCGTTCCAGCGCTCGATCTGGGCCAGGTTGGCGCGCGTCTGGAACTCGGTCTCCAGCCCGCGAATGTCCTTCTGCGCCTGCAGGATCGCACCCTTCATCGCGTTGAGCTTGGCCTGTTCGGCCGCACCGTGCGAATTGACCATGTAGCACGCCGGCGCCACCACAACGGCGCAGAGGAGCCACCCCAGTCCCTTGAAGCTCTGAACCGCCATCTCACGCTACTCCTTCACTGGGCCACGGCGCCGCCGCGGTCCGCCGCGCCACGCGCAGCGTCGCCGAACGGGCACGCGGATTACGGGCAACCTCGTCATCGCCCGGCCGCACGGCCTTGGCGGGAGGTTCGAAACTGGGCTCGGCACGCGGGCCGACCGCGGGACGGTGACGCGAGCCGGCAGGCTCGCTGCCGCTGCGCTCGCGCAGGAAGCGCTTCACCAGGCGATCCTCCAGGCTGTGGAACGTCACCACCGCCAGCCGGCCGCCGGGCCTGAGCACGCGCTCGGCCGCGGCCAGCCCCTCCGCCAGTTCGTCGAGTTCGCGGTTGATGAAGATGCGCACCGCCTGGAAGGTACGGGTCGAGGGATCCTTCTTGTCGTGCGGCTTGTGGCCCAGCGCGCGGCGGACGACATTGGCGAGATCGGTGGTCGTCGCCAGCGGCCGGGCGCGCACGATCGCGCTCGCGACCCGGCGGGCACGCGGCTCTTCGCCAAATTGATACAGCACGTCGGCGATCTCGCCTTCGTCGGCCGAGTTCAGCCACTCCGCCGCGGTCATCCCCTCGCCGGCCATGCGCATGTCGAGCGGCCCCTCCTGCTGGAAGGAGAAGCCGCGCTCGGCCTGGTCGAGCTGCATCGACGAGACGCCGATGTCCATCGTCACGCCGTCGACCGGCACGAGGCCGCGGCGCTCGAGCTCGCCCTCCAGCTGGCTGAACGGCGCCTCGATCAGGATCAGCCGGCCATCCGCATGGGAGACGAGAGTTTGGCCGCCCTCGATCGCACGGGGGTCGCGATCGAAGGCGGCCACCTCGGCACCCCGCTCGAGGATGGCGTTGGTGTAGCCGCCGGCGCCGAACGTGCAGTCGACATGGCGCTCGCCGGGCACAGGGGCGAGGCCGTCGACCACTTCGTCGAGCAGCACCGGGATATGCGGCTGGGTCGGGGAGCTCACAGCTTCACTCCCTTGGCCTGGCACAGATACTCGCAGATCTCGCGCAGCGTCGGGTCCGCTTGCGCGTCGCTCATCAGGCGCTCCGGCGCCCAGATGTCGAAGGTCTCGCCGCTGCCATAGAACAGCGCCCATTTCTGGATGCCCGCCTTCATGCGGAAGAAGGGCGGGATCACGAAACGGCCGGAATCGTCGTACGGCGCCTTCTCGACCTGGCCGAAGGCACGACGCTTCGCCTTGTAATCGGCGTCCTCGCCGCGATCGGCAGCCTGCTGCTCCTTGCGGTCGATCCGCTCATATTTCTCCTTGGACCAGGAGAGGTCGTGCGCCGACAGGCAGGGGTCATGGGGGTGCAGGCCCACGACGATCTGGCGGATGTCGGAATTGCGTTCGGCGGCGTTGCGCAGGTCGGCGGGGATGGCGACGCGGCCCTTCTGGTCCACCGCCTGGAGCGCAAATCCCTCGAAGAGCTCCCTGTCTGCCACGCCAATACCCCAATGGGCACAGCTTTCCCGTCTCCGGAATCAGCCCCCACGGCCGGGCCCGGCGCTTCAAATGACGGTGAAAAGGGTGTGCCCCCTTTAAGCATCTCGTTTTACCAACAAGCGCCCGGGGATACAACGGGAGAATTGGGGATAGAGCGGGAATTTGCCCCACTAAGCCCCGATTTTCAACGGTGTTTTACTTAGAATCAGCGTTTGTTCTTTGTTTGTTTCGATAACGCCTCCGTAAATGAACCCATTCGCTACGGACAATTCCGGAAAATGGGGCGCCATCCCGCCCGATCCCGGGAAATCGCCAAGTGACGCAATTTCCTCGATTTTCCTGCTCGACCCCTAGCGGCGGCCATCTCGCCCGGCCAGCCCGCCCCTGCAGGAAACCGCAGAAATCCTGCGAGTCGCCGCAGAAACCGGCGCGCGCCAACCGATATTCCTGGGATTCAAGGTATTTCGGGAGCTGCTTGCAAGGAAATTGTGGATAGCCGGGCCGCCATGCCTGCTTCGCGCCAGTGGCGCCGGATCCCCGCGACCGCGCGGGCAGCGGCGATCAGCGCGCCTCGCCGTTCTGCTGGGCTTCCTGCTGCCGGCGCGCGATCGCCGCGGCATCGACCTTCTCGGTCGAGGTGGTGCTGGGCGCGGCGCCCAGTTCGGCGAGCGGCTCTTCCTTGGTCTTCTCGCCCAGCGAGTTGCCCAGGGCAGTCATGTTGGCGACCACGGCCGAGTTGGAGGCACCGACCGCGGAGACCGGCATGTCGTTCGCACGCCAGGCGACGACCGCGCTCGCCAGCACGATCAGCACCGTAACCACGGCGAGCCCCGTCAGACCAACGTAGATACGTTGCATCGTCTGGGCGGTATCAGGCGAACCCACGCTCATATCTGTTGCATAAATGTAACGCCGAACTGCCCCGTTGCCAAGATGGAGCGTTCACTCCGCTGCGAGCCACTCCGGGACCGGCAATCCCTTGGCCGCGAGCCACTCGGCATTGTAGAGCGTTGAAAGATAACGAAAACCCGTATCGCACAGGATCGTCGCGATCCGCTTGCCCGGCCCCAGCTCGCGCGCCAGCCGCACTGCGCCGGCCACGTTGATTCCGGAGGACAGGCCCAGGCACAGCCCTTCTTCCTTGAGCAGCCGCTCGACCCATTCCAGCCCCTCCTCGTCGGAGATGCGGAACTGGGTGTCGATCGGCGCGCCCTCGAGATTGCCGGTGATCCGCCCCTGGCCGATCCCCTCGGCGACCGAGCTGCCCTCGGCCTTCAGCTCGCCGCACGCATAATAGCTGTAGAGCGCCGCGCCGTGCGGGTCGCTGAGCGCGATGCGGACATTCTCGTCCCGGGCCTTGAGCCCCAGCCCGACGCCGGCGATCGTGCCACCGGTGCCCGCCGCGCAGGTGAAGCCGTCGATCCGCCCGTCCATCTGCGCCCAGATCTCCTCGGCGGTGCCGACGATGTGCGCCTTGCGGTTGGCGGTGTTGTCGAACTGGTTGGCCCAGATCGCATTGGGCGTCTCCTCGGCGATCCGCCTGGAGGTGTGCACGAAATGGCCCGGGTTCGAATAGGGCGCCGCCGGCACCAGCACCAGTTCGGCGCCGAGCGCGCGCAGCGTGTCCATCTTCTCGCGGCTCTGCGTCTCGGGCATCACGATGATCGTGCGATAGCCCTTGGCGTTGGCCACCAGCGCCAAGCCGATGCCGGTATTGCCCGCCGTCCCCTCGACGATGCAGCCGCCCGGGCCGATCAGCCCGCGCTCCTCGGCATCCTTGACGATGAACAGCGCCGCCCGGTCCTTCACAGACGCGCCGGGATTGGCGAACTCGCACTTGCCGTAGATCTCGCAGCCCGTGGCCTCGCTCGGCCCCTTCAGGCGCACCAGGGGCGTGTTGCCGATCAGTGCCAGCGTATCGGATGTCGAATGCATGGCCGCTAGATGGAGCGCTTTCCGCCGCGCCGCAAGCAAGCGCTGGCAGGGCACGGCGAAGCCCGGCTTTCCGCCTTTACGAAACCCTTATGCGGGCGCCCGGAATTCGTCTCGAAGCTTAACGGGCAGGGCCCCTATCTCACGCTCCGTTCCAATCGAGGAGTGCATATGGTTTCGCGTTCCGAACATGTCCTGCGCGTCGGCCAGGATCGCCAGGGCCATTGGGTCGTGCAGGAAGAAGGGGGGATGCTCGAAGGCCTGTTCCGCTCGCGCGACGCGGCGGTCCGCTTCGCCCTGTCCGAATGCCGCGCCTTTCCCGGCGCCCGCATGGTGCTCGCCACCGCGCCGCTCCATTCGATCCTGTCGCACTGATGCGCGGCCGTGACCGCGCTCCTCGCGCTCACCCTGGCGCTCGCCCTGCTGCTGCGCCTGCCGCGCAACGGAGCGCCCCACCCCATCGCCGGATTCCGGGATCCCTGTCGCTGAGGACCCGGTCCGGCACCCAGGAGAAGAACCGATGACAGCCACCCAATTCTCGCTCGGCGGCCTGCTGCGCCGCGCCGGCCTGTCGACCGAGCCGGAGCGATCGCGATCCGGCCCCTGCGACGCGCGCATCGCGCGGGCGCTCGCCGAATTCCGCAACCATGGCCATCGGGCGGTGCGCATGCTCGATCTCGACTGCGCCGATGGCGGCCGCCTGCTCCGCGCCGCCGAAGCTGCCCGCGCGCTGGGCTTCGTTGCGATCGAGGGCCGCGGCGTGTCCCTGTGGACCGCCGGCATCCGCCATGCCCGCTGGCAGGCCGAGCTCGCCGCCCACCCTTCCACCAGCCTGGCCTTCGAGATCGCCGAGCCGATCGCCGCGCTCGCCTCGGAGCATGACGGCGCCGCCGACCTGATCTTCCTGTCGGAACCGATGCCCTATCCCTGCAGCCCGCTCGGCGCGGCGCTTGCCCGGCTGGGCGGCCGGGTGCTCGCCGAGGGCTAGGCGGACACGCCCGCTCGCTGGAGATGCGGGTCCAGCTTTCCCGCGAACCACAGGAAGAACATCCGATAGTCCGAGACCAGCGACCAGAGCGGATAGGTGAAGGTCGCCGGGCGGTTCTTCTCGACACCGAAATGCGCGGCCCAGGCGAAGCCATAGCCCGCCAGCGGAATCGCCAGCCACCACCACCATCCGGCCCCGCCCAGCGCCAGCAACAGGAACCAGAGCGTCAGGATCGTGCCCACATAATGGAGCGCCCGAGTGCTCGGCTTCGCATGCTCGCGAAGATAGAAGGGCCAGAACTCGCGATAGGTGGTGATGGTGCCTGCCATGGCGAGAGGCTAACGCGACATCATGGATCCGCGCAAGCACAGCTTCCCGCCGGTGGTCGATGCCCATGTCCGCCTGCTCGTCCTCGGCTCGCTCCCGGGGGAGCGTTCGCTTGCCGAGCAACGCTATTATGCCCATCCGCAGAACCAGTTCTGGCGCCTGGCCTCCCCCGCCGCCGGCCGCGACCTTGCCGCGCTCGACTATGACGCCCGCCTGGGCGCCCTGCTCGCTGCGCATATCGGCCTGTGGGACGTGGTCGCCAGCGCGCGGCGCATGGGCAGCACCGACGCGGCGCTGCGCGACGTCGAGGGGCATGACATCGCCGCGCTGGCCGCGACCCTGCCAAATCTGCGCGCGATCGCCTTCAACGGCGGCACCGCATTCCGCACCGGCTCGCGGCAATTGGGCAGCGCCGCGCAGCGCTACGCGATCGTCGCCCTGCCTTCGTCGAGTCCGCTCCACACCATCGGCTTCGAGAAGAAGTTGCCGCACTGGGAGGCGCTGCGCAGCCTGCTCGAATAATCCTATCGAAACGCTGTGAATTTTCCACTTGCCGATTCCGCCGCAATCATGCCACATTTACGGCGAGATTATGGCATCAATTGGGCAAGGAGAGAATGCATGCGTAGCAAGTTATTGATTTCCGTTGCTATTCCGGCGACCCTTCTCGCCAGCTGCAACAGCCAGCAAGGCAGTTCGGTCGGCTACCGGTCCGGCCCGCAGCAGATGGCGGAAGCCGATTCCGCCGCAGCGCCCGATAGCGCGGAGCGCTATGCGCGGAACGACGTGGCGGCGGTCCGCGCAGTGGCGCAGGAGCCGGTCTCCACCTTCGCCGTCGATGTCGACACTGCCGCCTATGCCAATATCCGCCGCTTCCTCACCCAGGGCCAGCTTCCGCCCAAGGATGCCGTCCGCGCCGAGGAGCTGATCAACTATTTCCGCTACGACTATCCGCTGCCCCAGGATCGGGCCGCGCCGTTCAGCATCACCACCGATGTCGCGCAGACGCCGTGGAACCCCGAGACCCGGCTGCTGCGCATCGGCCTGCGCGGCTACGACCTGAGCCCCAGCGAGCGCCCGCCCGCCAATCTCGTCTTCCTCGTCGACGTCTCGGGATCGATGAACGAGCCGGACAAGCTGCCGCTGGTGAAGCGCGCGCTCGGCATGGTCGCGGACAATATGAAGGCCGGCGACCATGTCTCGATCGTCGTCTATGCCGGGGCTGCCGGCGTGGTGCTGGAGCCGACCGCCAGCCCCGCCGAGGTCCGCGCGGCGCTGAACGATCTCAGCGCCGGCGGCTCCACGGCGGGCGGCGAAGGCATCCAGCTCGCCTATGCGATGGCGCGACGGAATTTCCGCGAGGACGGAGTCAATCGCGTGATCCTCGCCAGCGACGGCGATTTCAACGTCGGCATCACCGACCAGACGCAGCTCGAGCAGCTGATCGAGAAGAACCGCGACGACGGCATCACCCTCACCGTGCTCGGCTTCGGCCAGGGCAATCTCAACGATGCGATGATGGAGTCGATCGCCGACAAGGGGAACGGCAACTATGCCTATGTCGACGGGATCGACGAGGCGCGGAAGGTGCTCGACACCGAGCTGGCCTCCACGCTCTTCACCATCGCGAAGGACGTGAAGGTCCAGGTGGAGTTCAATCCGGCGGCAGTGCGCCAGTATCGCCTGATCGGCTATGAGAATCGCGCGCTGCGCGAGCAGGATTTCCAGAACGACAAGGTGGACGCGGGCGATATCGGTGCCGGGCATCAGGTTACCGCGATCTACGAGATCGTCCCCGCCGGCGCCAAGGGCTGGCTGCCCGAGCGCCATTTCGCCGCCAGTCGCCGGCCCGAAGGCCAAACCCCGGATACGGGCACGGCGCAGGGCGAACTGGCCCAGGTCCGGCTCCGCTACAAGCTGCCCGAGGGCGGCGCCTCGCGCCTGATCACCCGGCCGGTCGACGCCGGCCAGCTGCGGAACGCCCCGATGCCGCGCGGCGACCTGGCCTTTGCGGTGGCAGTGGCCGGCTTCGCGCAGAAACTGCGCGGCGACGATCTGCTCGGCGACTGGGGCTATGCCGACATCAGGCGCCTCGCCGGCACGCAATGGGGCTTCAGCCAGCAAGCCTGGTGGCGGAGCGAGTTCCTGCGCCTGGTCGATCTCGCAAACACCCAGGCGCGTACCGCTTCGACGGCAGGCCGCGGGGAAGATCGGGCACTCTAGCCTCCCCCGCATCCGGCGGCGATCCAGGGCGCCGCCGGCCGCCGCGGCCCGGCCCTTCGTCCCCTTGAGGCCGGGCCGCGGCACCCATTTGCTTCACGCCAACGCGTCATTCCCACGAAAGCGGGGGTGACGGACGTAGTTTCAAAGGCTTGCCTGGAGTTCTCAACCTAGCGCCGGTTCACCACCGCATGGTCTGACCCGGCCGCATTGTCGGCGACATTCCCCGGCGCCACCGGCGGTTGCGAATTCAGCCCGTCCGCCGGCCGTGCCCCCGCGCAGCCATGGAGCTGCTTGTCGCCGATGCGGATATCGGCGGTTAACGGTCGCTCGATCGCCGGATCGCCGCCTTCGACGCAACGCGTACCGGTGAAGGTGATCGTCACCGGCGCGCCCGCGACGTCCTTGGTGGTCCACACCGCCTTCCCCGCCTGGACCTGCGGCGAGACAGGGTAGAATTGCGTCACGCTTCCCTCGGTCCCGCGCCCGGCGAAGCGCGTGAGCGTGATCGATCCGGGCGCGACCTCGAGCGACCAGGTCAGCGCGTTGTCGGTGGCGCGCAGCGGCGCGTCGAGTGGGATATCGCCCAGTCGTGGCCCGGCCGGGCTCGGCTTGGCCGCCGGCGCTTCGGTCTTCTCGCTCGATCCGCAGCTCGCCAGCACGAGCAGCGCGGCAATGGCGAATGCGCGCATTTACCATCCTCCCTCGGCCGCGACCCTGCACGGGCCGCGCCCGCCGGGTCAAGCGGCAGGCCGCGCCCCCAATTCTTCATTCCCGCTGTCCGACAAGACAATGTTCCTATATTGTTCCAATCCATGATCGACGCGAGTCGCCTTGCCGCTGCCCCTTCGCCGCCCCCGCCGGTGCTCGAAGAGAGCGGAGCCGGGGCCCCGTACCGTGATCCGCCACCGATCCTCGCCTTCCCGCCCCGGCCGCTGCGCTGGCTCTATCTCGATCTCAATTCCTATTTCGCCAGCGTCGAGCAGCAGCTGAACCCCGATCTCCGCGGGCACCCGGTGATCGTCGCGCCGGTGGACAGCGACACCACCGTCGCCATCGCCGCCTCGGTCGAGGCGAAGCGGTACGGCATCTCCACCGGCACCCCGGTCTGGGAGGCCAAGCGCCTGTGCCGGGATCTGCGGATCACCCCGGCCCGGCACGAAAAATATGTCGAGTTCCACGAGGCGGTGCTGGCCGAGATAGGGAAGCACATTCCCGTCACCCATGTCTGCTCGATCGACGAGGTCGCCTGCCGGCTGCTCGACAATGAGAACGATCCGGCGGCCGCAGTGGCGCTCGCGCATCGGATCAAGGCGGGAATCCGCATGCATGTCGGCGAATGCCTCACCAGTTCGGTGGGCATCGCGCCGAACCGTCTCCTCGCCAAGCTCGCCTCCGACATGCAGAAGCCCGACGGCCTGGTGGTACTGACGGCGGACAAGCTCCCCCAATGCCTGTATCCGCTGCGTCTGCGCGAGATCGCCGGCATCGGCGCCAAGATGGAGAAGCGGCTGGCGCAGGACGGCATCCTCGACATCCGGCAATATTGCGAGCGCCGCCCGCGCGACGCGGGCAATGCCTGGGGCGGCGTCAATGGCGACCGGCTCTGGTATCTGCTCCACGGCGTCGAGCTGCCCGACAAGCCGACCCAGAGCCGCACGATCGGGCACAGCCATGTGCTCAGCCCGCAGAGGCGCGGGCTCGAGCCCACCCGGCTCACCGCGCGCCGCCTGGCGCTCAAGGCCGCCAGCCGCCTGCGCCGCAAGGGCTATCGCGCGCGCCTGCTGGTGCTCCACGGCAAGTTCGAGGACGACAAGTCGGGCTGGCGCGCCTCGATCCGCCTGCCGGACACGCAGGACAGCTTCGTGATCCTCCATGCGCTCGACCAGATCTTCCCCCGCCTGGCCGAAGCGGGGCGCGGCCGGCCGGGCGGCTTCCGGCTGCGCATGGTGGGCGTGACGCTCTGCGAAATCGCGGCGGTGGAGGGCGAGCAGGGTTCGCTCTTCGCCGCGCTCGATCCGGACGATCCGCTGGCCCGCGAGACGCGCACGCTCGCACTCAGCCGCGCGATGGACCGGATTAACCATAGATTCGGCCGCAACGCCATTTCGGTCGGCCCGCTGCACGGCGGCAGAATCGATCGGGTAGGGACAAAGATCGCTTTCGGACGTATTCCGGAAATGAGCGAATTCCATGAATGACATCGGTGTCGGTCATGCGATCGCAATATTCCAGGCGTGATACCGCACCGCACAATTGGAATGTAACTCTATAACACGAATCGCTTGACGATTCTTGCATGGTGAACGAAAGCTCCTGCCCGCTATGAAGAAAGCCCCCTTTTTTGCCGCCGCCGCCGTGCTCCTGTCGCTCGCGGCCTGTGAGAACAAGCCCGAGGAAGTCTCGGGCACCGCGCCCGATCCCCAGGCCGAAGCGCTGAAGAACGCTCCCAAGGTCGAGCTGCCGCCGTCGATCGCTTCGTCGGTCTCGATGCGCTGCAAGGACAACACCGTCGTGTTCGCCGACTTCTACAAGGGCGACAAGCAGGTCCTGATCAAGGAGGCCAAGGACGGCCCTGGCACCATGCTCAAGGCGCCGGAAGCCGGCCAGCCCTTCGTCGCCGCGGGCGGCTACAAGGTCACCGGCACCGCCAAGAACGCCACGATCGAGATTCCGGGCAAGGGCTCGCGCGCCTGCCACGCCTGATCGCGGTACAGTGTTTTCATCCGAGGGTCGGCGGGCATTCCCGCCGGCCCTTTTTCATGCGAGGCTTGAAGGCGAAGGGAGCGAATCCGGGTGGCGACTGTCGCGATCTACAGCCTGAAGGGCGGTGTCGGTAAGACGACGCTGGCGGTGAACCTGGCCTGGGCCTCCGCCACCCTGTCCGCGCGCCGCACCCTGCTCTGGGACCTCGATCCCCAGGCCGCCGCCACCTTCCTCGTCGAGCCGCAGGGCAAGACCCGCGACCAGGCCCAGGCGATCTTCACCAAGGACGTGGCGCCGGCCAAGCTGGTCCAGCACACCGGTACCGAACGGCTCGACCTGATCGGCGCGGACACGTCGCTGCGCGGCCTCGACCTGACTTTCCACGAACTCGACAAGAAGAAGCGGCTGGCCAAGCTGCTCGCCGAACTCGACCGGGCCTATGATCGGATGCTGCTCGATTGCCCGCCCGGCCTGACCGAGACCAGCGAGCAGGTGATGCGCGCCGCCGACCTGATCGTCGTGCCGGTGATCCCCTCCCCGCTCTCCACCCGTGCCTTCGAGGAGGTTTCGGCGCATCTCGCCCGCAAGGGGGGCAAGGTGCCGCTGATGCCGGTCCATTCGATGGTCGACCGCCGGCGGAAACTCCATGTCGAGGCGGTGGCCGCGCGCCCCGACTGGCCGGTGATTCCGATGGCGAGCATCGTCGAGGCGATGAGCGTGCACCGCGCCGCAGTGGGCGACTATGCCCCCCGTACCCTCGGCGCCCAGGCCTTTGCCGGGCTGTGGCAGGCAATCGAGCGCCGGCTGGCGGGCAAGAAGCGTTGAGCCGCGCCCAGCCGCCCCAGCAGGAGCTGGATCCGGACCTGGTGCTGCGTGCCTATGCCATGGGCGTCTTCCCGATGGCCGATCACCGCAGCGCGGCCAGCGTCTATTGGGTCGAGCCCAAGCTGCGCGGCGTGCTGCCGCTGAACGGCTTCCACCTGTCCCGCTCGCTCAGGAAGGTCATCCAGTCCGGCCGTTTCCGCCTGACCGCCGATGCCGCGTTCGAGCACATCATCCGGCTCTGCGCCGAGAGCGCCGCCGACCGGCCGGACACCTGGATCAACGGCCCGATCGAACGCGTCTTCCTCGAACTGCATCGCCGCGGCTTCGCGCATTCGCTCGAATGCTGGGACGGCGATACGCTCGCCGGCGGCTTGTATGGCCTGGCGCTGGGCCGGGCGTTCTTCGGGGAATCGATGGTCACCCGCATCCCCAACGCCTCGAAAGTGGCCTTCGCGCACCTCGTCGCACGGCTCGGAGCCGGCGGGTTCGCGCTGCTCGATTGCCAGTTCATCACCGAGCATCTCACCACGCTGGGCGCGGTCGAGATTCCGCGTGACGACTATGTCGCGTTGCTGGCCGGGGCGCTGGGCGATTCGGCTGCCGGGCTCTCGGTCGGCGCGCCTTCGGTCGACGGCGACTTCTTCGCGCTCGACACATTGCCCGATCCGCTGCCGCCCGCCGCGGGCGCCGGCACCGTGTCGGGCCCGCTGTCGCGGAAGGTCATCGCGCAGCTCTTGGGCCAGACGTCGTAGATCGGATGCTGGACGACGTTGAGCGCCGGACGCTCCGCGAACAGCCAGCCCGAATGGACGCGGTGCCATTGCTTGTCGAGCTCGAGCACATCGACCTGCACAAAGGCGCCGGTGAGCTGGTCCGCTTCCCAGGGCGCGGTCTTGTCGCAGGCCCTGAGGCGGACGATCACATCGCCGATCCGCACCGCCTGGCCCGGCTTCAGCTTGAATTCGCGCGCTTCGCCGTTGCGCTTGTTGAGGATGCCGAGCACGGCGACGCGGTCCTTCATCGGCGTCGCAGCCGCATCCTCGATCGCCTTGCCGTCGCGATCGACGGTGATCACGTCGGCCGCCGCCTTGTCCGAAGCGCCGCCGCCGGTGACGATCTGGTCCGAAACCGAATTGTTCGTGGGACCGCCGCCGCTGCCCGAACAGGCGCCGAGGGCGAGCAACAGCCCGACCGCGGCGGCTCCGGCACGGCAACGGATCATGCGCCGGGGGTCCAGGCCTCGTAGTCGCCGGTGGCGCGGGCACGGTGCCCGCCCTTCTCCAGCGCGCCGCTCGGACGATAGGCGAGCTGCGAGCCGGTCAGGTTCATCTCGGCGGGCTTCTCCCACGCCTTGGGCGCCGGCAGCGCCTGGTCCGGCGCCGAATCGATCTGGTGGTGCAGCCAGCTGAACCATTCCGGCGGCACCCGGCTCGCATCGTTCGAGCCGTTGTAGATCACCCAGCGGCGCGGAATGCCGTTGGGATCCTGGCCGCCCTCGTAATAGACGTTGCCCAGATCGTCCTCGCCCACACGCGTCTTGCCGCGCAGGCCCATCCAGGTGCCGAAGGTGGCGCCGTTCCACCAGGTGAAGGGATTGAGATTGAGACCCATGGGCGCGGATTAGCGGGGAGCGCGCGGAGAGGCAATGATTACTGCTTCTCCCAGCGCACCTTGTCGCCGGCCCGGATGCCGAGCTTCGCCGAAAGGCCAGCGTTGATCTCGAGCACCGCCGCCACCGGCTCGCCCGACTTCACGTTATCCTCCGAAAACGGCACGGCATTCTCGCCGATCCGGGCGATCGTGCCGTCCTCGCGGATGAACAGGATGTCGAGCGCAGTGGGCGTGTTCTTCATCCAGAAGCTCGCCTCGCGCGGCGGGCCGTCGGCCGGATAGGGCGCGAAGAGCATGCCGCCGTCCTGCGGGATGTTGGTGCGGAACATCAGCCCGCGCTCCTGCTCGGCAGTGGTGCGGGCGAGCTCGACATGGAAGACGTGCGGGCCATTGGCACTGTCGACCGTCACGTCGATCTTTCGCGCAGCCTGCACCGCGGCTGGCCGGGTCTCCGCCTCGCCCTGACACGCACCCGAGACGAGCAGCACGGAAGCGGCGAGCGCCGCTCCCAACCCACGCAGGAACTTCATCGTCTCAGCCGGTCCTTTCGACCGCCACGGCGAGCGGCCCCTTTTCGCCATCGACGATGCGCGCGCTGAGCGACTGGCCGGGCTCGACCTCCTCGATATCGGCGCGGCGCAGCGTCTCCATATGGACGAATATATCGGCCGAGTCGGATTCGCGCACGAGGAATCCATAGCCCTTGAGGCGATTGAACCATTTCACCGTCACCGGCTCGAACGGTCCGGCAGTGGCGATCAGCTTCACCCGGTCGGCCCGATCGGCCTGGCGCTTGGGCGCCTCGACCGCCTGGCTGAGATCGATCGAAAGGATCTCGCGAGCCTGCAGCCCCCGCTGGCGCTGCACCGCCGTACACTCCACCCGAGCGCCCTCGGGCAGCGAGCGGCGGCCATGATCCTGAAGCACGGTGAAGTGGATCAGGATGTCGCCCACGGCAGCGTCGTCGGCAACGAGAAAGCCGAAACCCCGCGTAACGTCGAACCATTTCACGACACCGGCAAAGACCTGGTTTTCATCCACCGGGTCCTCGCCAATCCCCCCGTTATCGTTCGGCGTGTCTGTATAGTCGTTCTGCGCAACCTGTTGGTCAGCACGCATTTCCTGTTCCCCCGAAGGGTCACATTAACATGGTATTTTCCATAAATGGAATTGCCTTTGTTGCCGATCTGGCATCAAGCGTCGCCGAGTGCGGTTTCCGGGTCGTCCCCCGGCGCCATGCGGACGATCGCGCGGGCCAGTCCCGGCGCATGCCCGGCACGGATCATCGCAGCCATCTGCTTCTCCTGGAGCGGCCGGTCCGCCGCTTCGCGGGCATAGGGACCGATGCGCCTGCGCCGGGCAAAGGCGATCGCGCTCGCAAGTCCTTCCGCCGCGATCGCCAGCGCCAGCGCGGCGGCATCCGCCTCCTCCACGCCGGCGAACCGCAGCGCCTCGCGCACCCGGCGGGCCCCCAATCCGCGCCGCGCCATCGCCCCCGCCTTGGATTCGGCATAGAGCCGGTCGTCGACATAGCCGAGCTCGGCCATGCGCTCGGCCAAAGCCTCGGGATCGGGGGAATTTTCTCCATCCCAGCCGCGCTCGCGCAGCTTTCGGGACAGATAGGCCGCAAGTTTGGCCCTTGTCGTAGCGTAACGTTCGACATAGCGGAGCGCATAACGCTCCAGATCGGCGCTATTCAGCGGTGGGAGGGGGCGTCTCGGGACTGGCATGCGCCATGATTGTGCCACACTGGCAACCGATTTTGAACGACAGCGCGTAGCAGAGGCTAGCCTCAAAAAATTCGTCGTGGGGGCACGACGTTGGCTACCACGCAGGGGCACGGAATAAAGAATGGTATTGGACGTTACGGGATCGCTCGAGGCAGAAAAGGAAGCGGGAACGCTCGCGCCTACGCCTACCGATGACAGCCTGCCGCGTCGCCTCGCGGATTTCGAGACGCTGGGCGAAGCGCTCGACTATGCCGCCAAGGGCAAGCGCGGGCTCAATTTCCACGACGCGCGGGGCAATCTCGTGCGCCCCTATCCCTTTGCGGAGCTGCGCGAGGATGCGTTGAAGCAGGCCTGGCGCCTGATCGCCGCGGGCGTGAAGCCCGAGGACCGCATCGCGCTGATCGCGGAGACGGGCGCCGAATTCGCCTCGCTGTTCTTCGGCGTGATCTATGCCGGCGCCTGGCCGGTGCCGCTGCCGCTGCCGACCAGCTTCGGCGGCGCCCAGTCGTATATCGACCAGCTCACCGTCCAGCTGCAGAGCTGCGACCCCTCGATGCTGCTCTTCCCGCCCGAGATCGGCGCGATGTGCGCCGAGGCCGCGCGCGGCCGCGGCGTGCCGGGCGTGGACTGGTCCGAGTTCGTCCAGCGCGATGCAGCACCGACGCAGCTGCCCGAGGCGAAGACGACCGACATCGCCTATCTGCAATATTCGAGCGGCTCGACCCGCTTTCCGCACGGCGTGGTGATCACCCACCATGCCCTGCTCAACAACCTGGCGGCGCACAGCCACGGCATGAACGTGACCGATGGCGATCGCTGCGTCTCGTGGCTGCCCTGGTACCATGACATGGGCCTGGTCGGCTGCCTGCTCTCGGTCGTCGCCAACCAGGTCTCGACCGACTATCTGAAGACCGAGGACTTCGCGCGGCGCCCGCTCGCCTGGCTCGACCTGATCAGCCGCAACCAGGGCAACACGCTCAGCTATTCGCCGACCTTCGGCTACGACATCTGCGCCCGCCGCATGTCGAGCCAGACCAAGGCCAGCGAACGCTTCGACCTCAGCCGCTGGCGCGTCGCCGGCAACGGCGCCGACATGATCCGCCCGGACGTGATGCAGTCGTTCGTCGATGCGTTCGCCGATGCGGGCTTCAAGGCCACCGCCTTCCTGCCGAGCTACGGCCTGGCGGAGGCCACCCTCGCCGTCTCGATCATGCCGCCGGGCGAAGGCATCATGGTCGAGCTGGTCGAGGAAACCCAGCTTTCCGGCGGCGAAGTCGCCCGGGGCGACCGCCCGCAGCGTTTCCGCGCGATCGTCAATTGCGGCGTCCCCGCGCGCGACATGACGATCGAGATCCGCGAGGAAGACGGCACGCCGCTTCCCGAAAAGGCGATCGGCAAGGTTTGGTGCAAGGGCCCGAGCGTGATGGTCGGCTATTTCCGCGACCAGGAGGCGACCGACGCCTGCCTGAAGGACGGTTGGCTCGACACCGGCGACATGGGGTATATCAGCGAAGGCTATATCTACATCGTCGGCCGCGCCAAGGACATGATCATCATCAACGGCAAGAACCATTGGCCCCAGGACATCGAATGGGCCGTGGAGCAGCTGCCGGCATTCAAGCAGGGCGACGTCGCCGCCTTCGCGATCACCACGCCGGGCGGCGAGGAGACGCCGGCGGTGCTGGTGCAGTGCCGCACCTCGGACGAGCAGGAGCGCCTGCGCCTGCGCGACGAGATCCGCGAGCGCGTCCGCTCGGTGACCGGAATGAACTGCGTGATCGAGCTCGTCCCGCCGCGCACGCTGCCGCGCACCAGCTCGGGCAAGCTCAGCCGCGCCAAGGCGCGCAACCTCTATCTCAACGGCGAGATCAAGCCCTACGCGCTCGCCGCATAGGGCTTTCGCTTCCATCGCCTCCGTCATCCCCGCCCGCACGGGGATGACGGAAGTAATCTCGGAAGCAATCTCAAGGGCTGCTCGGGTTCCGACCCCAGGCCATTCCCCGCCCGCCATGGAACGGGAAGCGCCCCGTCACCACCGCCCGCCGACCACCCGGTCGATGATCGCGTCGTCCGCCGGGATCTGCCGGTCGAGCATCAGCATCGCCAGCCCGTGCGCGCAGGACCAGGCATGGATGGCGATCACGTCCGGGTCGCCGCCATGCTCGGCCGCCGCGGCGCGGGCGTTTTCCCTCAGGAACGCCATCGCACTGTCTTCATGCGTCAGCGCCGAGGAATCCATGTCGGGATTGGCGAAGATCAGCCGGAACAGTGCCGGATTGGCCAGCGCGAAGCGGACATAAGCGGCACCGGTGGCCGCGAAGCCCGCCTTGCCGCCGCCGGCGCGATCGGCCGCTTCGTGCTGCGCCTCCGACAGCCGCCGGAGCCCCTCGCCCGCCAGCGCGGTCATCAGCGCCTTCTTGTCGGGGAAATGCCGGTAGAGCGCCGTCGCGCTCACGCCCACGGTCCGGGCGATCTCGCGCAGGCCGAGATCGTCGGCGGCGCGTGTCTCCAGCAATCTCAGCCCGGCCTCAAGCGCTGCCGTACGCAGATCGCCATGATGATAGGCCTTGCCGCTTTCAGATGTTGACACTGTTATCATTTGCTCGCTATGTGAACAGCGTCAACATAGTCCCGGAGGCGACAATGGCAAGCGCGATCGAACTGGACCAAGCGACCGATCACCCCTTCCTCACCGGCATCCACGCGCCGATGCGCGCGGAGCTGACCCTTACCGAGCTTCCCGTCACCGGCACGATCCCGCCGGCGCTGAACGGCCAGTATATGCGCATCGGCCCCAATCCGGTGAACCCGGACCCCAGGGGCTATCACTGGTTCGTCGGCGACGGCATGGTCCACGGCCTCGCGATCCGGGACGGGAAGGCGCAATGGTATCGCAACCGCTGGATCCGTTCGACTCCGGCCGCCGCGGCGTTGGGCGAGCCTCCTGCCCCCGGGCCGCGCCATGGACGCTTCGACACGGTGAACACCAATGTCGTCGAGATCGCCGGCGAAATCCTGGCGCTGGTCGAGGCCGGCAGTACGCCGGTCACCCTGTCGCGCGACATGGAGCGCCAGGCCTATTCCGATTTCGGCGGCACGCTGGCGGGCACCTTCACCGCCCATCCCCACCGCGATCCGCTGACCGGCGAGCAGCATGCGATCACCTATGCCGCCATGGTGCCCGATACCGTGCATCATGTCGTGATCTCGGCCAAGGGCAGCGTAGTGCGCGAGGAGCCGATCGCGGTAGAGCACGGCCCCTCGATCCATGATTGCGCCTTCACCGCGCGCTACGCGGTGGTGATGGACCTGCCCGTGACCTTCTCGCTGGCGGAAGCGATGCAAGGGACCCGCTTCCCCTATCGCTGGAACCCCGAGCATCGCGCCCGGATCGGCCTGCTCGCCCGCGACGGGCGGGGCGAGGATATCATCTGGATCGAGATCGACCCCTGCTACATCTTCCATACCGCCAACGCCTATGACCTGCCCGACGGCCGGGTGGTGCTCGACGCAGTGACCTATGACACGATGTTCGCCGGCGCGCCGGGGGGGCCCGACCAGAGCCCGCGCGGGCTCGAGCGGTTCGTGCTCGATCCCGCGACCCGCACTGCCGAGCGGCGCATCCTCGATTCCGCGCCGCAGGAATTCCCCCGCCCCGACGAGCGGCGCTTCGGCCGGCCCTATCGCTATGCCTATACGATGGCGCTGCCCGACAACGGCTTCGCGATCGCCGGGACGCGGCTCTACAAGCACGACCTGGCGGACGGCACCCGCCAGGTCCACGACTTCGGCCCGGGCCAGCACCCGGGCGAGTTCGTCTTCATCCCCGCCGCGCCCGATTCGGCCGAGGACGAGGGATGGCTGGTCGGCCTGGTGGTCGACCTGCCGAACGAAACGACCGACCTGGTGATCCTCGACGCGCACGACTTCGCGGGCGCGCCGGTGGCCCGCATCCGCCTGCCGCACCGGGTGCCGCCCGGCTTCCACGGCAACTGGATCGCGGATTGAGGAACGCGCTCCCCTCCCCCGCAAGGGAGGGGAGCTATATTCGCCTTTTCCCTTCCCAGCCTAACCACTCGCTAACCAGCGCCGGTCTACACCTTCCGGGTGAACAGCCAGACGACCTCGCAATTCGCCCGGCCGCGCATCGATGCGCGTGCGCTTCTGGGCCTGTACGACCCGGCGGACACCACCGACTGGGGGCCGATCCGCGCCGCCCAGCTCCATGCCGGCAGCCAGCTGGCCCTGTTCATGCTCGCGGCCAATGTGATCGGCGCCTCGCTCGTCACGATGATCCTCGCCCCGCTGGTGCCGCTGTGGCAGCTGGCGAGCTGGGGCGCGATCGTCGCCGCGGCCGGCACCGCGGTCGCCTTCCGGCGCCTCGCCAGGCGCCATCGCACCGCCGTCACCGCCACGCTCGGCGACGTGCGCGACACCGTGCTCGACGGCGTGGCGCTGGGCGCGGTCTGGTCGATCCCGCCCCTCGCCTTCGGCCATCTGGTGGACGCCAGCGCCGCGCTCGGCCTGTGGATCGTCGTGTCGCTGCTGATGACCGCCAGCGCCGTCGCCATGGCCGCGCTGCCGCTCGCCACCATCACCTTCGTCTCGATCGTCGGCACCGCGCTGGTGGTTACGCTGTCGCTGATCGCCTCGCCGATGCTCGCCGCCGCCTCCGCGCTGTTCACCGTGCTGCTCGTCATGGCCACCTTCGCGCGCGGCAAGGCGCTCGTCGTGATCCGTGCCGGCGAGATGGCGATCGCCGAACGCGACGAGACGCTGAGCCTGCTCCTGCGCGAGAACGAGCGCGAGGGCGAGGCGGACTGGCTGTGGGAAATCGATGCGCAGCGCCGCGTCGCCCGCGCCAATCCGCGCTTCTCCAAGTCGCTGGGCGTCGATCCCAAGGCGATCAACGGCATGCCCTTTCTCCAGGTGCTCGCGGGGCCGACCTGGGAGGACGGCAATTTCGCCGCCGGCCTGCGCGACCTGGCCGAGAAGCTCAAGACGCGCGACCCGTTCCACGACCTGCTGCTGCCGGTCTTCGTCAATGGCGAGGAACGCTGGTGGGAGATGTCCGCCAGCCCGCGCTATGACGAGGGCGGCACCTTCATCGGCTTCCGCGGCGTCGGCTCGGACGTTACCGAGGCGCGCGCCTCGGCCGACCAGATCAGCAAGATGGCGCGCTTCGACACGCTCACCGGCCTGCCCAACCGCCTGCTGCTCAACGAGACGCTGGCCCGCGCCATGGCCGAGGCCGAGAAATGGGGCTCGCGCTGCGCGTTCATGATGATCGACCTCGACCGCTTCAAGGCCGTGAACGACACGCTGGGCCATCCGGTGGGCGACCGGCTGCTGATGCGCGTCTCCGAGCGGCTGAAGCAGTTGATGAGCGAGAACGAGATGGTCGGCCGGCTGGGCGGCGACGAGTTCGCCGTGGTGGTGCGCGACGCGACCGACACGGCGGGCATCGAGCGGCTGGCCCAGGCGATCATCGACACGGTCTCGCGCCCCTATGAGATCGACCAGAACACGCTGTTCATCGGCGCCTCGGTCGGCCTGGCCGTGGGGCCGCGCGACGGGCGCACCGCCGAGATGCTGATCCGCTCGGCCGACCTGGCGCTCTATCGCTCCAAGGATACCGGCGGCGGCGCCTTCCATTGCTACGAGCCGCAGCTGCACATGGCTGCCGAGGAGCGCCGCGTGCTCGAGATCGCGCTGCGCAGCGCCGTCGAGAATGGCGAGATGCACCTCAACTACCAGCCGGTGGTGCTGGCGGACACCGGCTCGCTGGCCGGCTTCGAGGCGCTGCTGCGCTGGACCCATCCCGAGTTCGGCGTGGTCTCGCCCGCCAAGTTCGTGCCCCTGGCCGAGGATGCCCGGCTGATCCCCGCGATCGGCGAATGGGTGCTGCGTACCGCATGCAAGGAAGCCGCGCGCTGGGATGCCGATGTGCGCGTGGCAGTGAACGTCAGTCCCGAACAGCTCCACTCGCCGAGCTTCGCCACCATGGTGGCGCAGGCGCTCGCCCAGTCCGGTCTGCCGCCCGAGCGGCTCGAGCTGGAAGTGACCGAGAGCGTGTTCATGCGCGAAGGGACCCAGGCGATCCACGTGCTGGAAAAAGTGCTCGAGCTGGGCGTGCGCCTGAGCCTCGACGATTTCGGCACGGGCTATTCCTCGCTCGGCTATCTGGCCCATACCCGGTTCAGCTCGATCAAGATCGACCGCAGCTTCGTCCAGGGCGCATCCAAGGGCACCAAGGAAGCGATCGCCATCATCCGCGCGGTCGTGGCGCTGGCCGACAGCTTGGGCATGGCGACCACGGCCGAGGGCGTGGAGACCGAAGAGGAGCACCGGATGGTGCAGCAGCTCGGCTGCACCAAGGTGCAGGGCTATTATTTCGGCCGCCCGCTCCCCGTGCAGGAAGCCCGCGCGCTCGCCACCCGCCCGCGGGGCGGCGCCAGCGCCGCCGCCTGAGACGGCGGCGCTGGCAGGTCACTTCGCCGGCGCGGTCCGGCTGGGCTCGGTCGGCAGCGGGCGCCGCGGGAAGGGCTTGTCCGCATTCGCTGCGTTCCACAGGAAGCTCGCCAGGATGATCGAGGCCTGGCGCATGTCGTCGGCGTCGAGATGGTCGAACGTGTCCATCGAAGTATGGTGCATCCGGCCATAGTCGTTCCAGTCCTGGATGAACTGGAAACCCGGCACGCCGACCATCTGCATATATTCATTGTCCGGCCCGGTATTGTCCGATGCGGCGACCGTGGTGGCGCCCATCGATGCGAAGGGCGCAAGCCAGGCCTGGAAGATCGGCACTGCCGCCAGGTTGCGATAGGCATAGACGCCGCGGATCTTGCCCGAGCCGTTGTCGAGATTGAAATAGACCGACAGCTCGCCCCAGGTCGGCCGCTTGACGATCGGCCAGCTGGTCGAGTGGAGCCAGAAGCGGCCGTTCGCGCCCACCTTGGGCTCGGCCGGCGGCACGCGCTGCGCGAGCCGTTCCTCGACAAAGGCCGAGCTGCCGATCATCCCCTGCTCCTCCGCCCCCCACAGCGCGAAGCGGATGGTGCGGCGCGGGCGCGGCATCTTCGAGAGGATGCGCGCGGCCTCCATCACCATCGCCATGCCCGCGCCATTGTCCGCCGCGCCGTCCGCCGCCGCCGAACTGTCGAGATGCGCCCCGGCCATCACATAGGCGGCCTTGGGATCGCTGCCGGGGATCTCGGCAAAGATGTTGTAGGCCTGGGGATCGCTGTCGTCATAATGGACCACGCTCTCGATCGCGAGCGTCGGCGCCTGCCCCGCATCGGCGAGGCGGACGAGGCGGCGATAGTCCTCCGCGGCGATCTCCACCGCGGGCAAGGGCGCCTCGTCGCCCGGCGCGAAGCGATAGCCGTCGCCCATCACCAGCTTGCCGTCGCGCTTGGTCACCCGAGCATAGGCGAGCGCCCCCTCCGCCTTCAGGAAGTCCTCCATCTGGCGCGGGAAGAAATAGGATTTCTCCAGATAGGCCTTGCCGTCGGACGAGAATTTCGGCGGCTCGTACACGGCCAGCCTGGCGAATTCGTCCGCCGACAGCCGCGAGGCGGCCGGCGGGGTGCGGATGTCGTCGATGCCCGAGACCAGGACGATCCTGCCCGCCAGCTTGCCCTTCCACTGCGCGAAATCCGCCTTGCTCGTCATCGGCGCGAAGACGATCGGAGCAGTGATCACTCCGTTCGTGCCCGGCGTCCAGCTGATCGGGATGGCGGTGAGCGCCAGCGGCCGGGGCGCGATCATCCGCACGCTCGAGCGCTCCATCCACCAGCCGCGCCCGAAGGGGAACCCCTGCTTGTGCACATTGGCGAGGCCCCAGCCGCGGAACTTCTCCTGGGTCCAGGCCTCGGCCTTGCGCGCGCCGGGCGAATTGGTGAGCCGGCTGCCGATCTCGTCGCTCAGATAGCGCGCGATCTCCATCACTTCGCCATGCCGCTGACCCTCGTCGACGATGCGATCGGTCATGTCGAGGTCCACGGCCTGGCCGCGGACCACGAGCGGCGCCACGCCGAGCGCCAGCGCGAGCAGCGCCGCGCCGCCGCGCGGGAGAAGGCGGTTCGATCGGTTCTTCATGTCGCTCACCATGCCTTGCGCAGCGAGACGCTGACGAAGCGACCCAGCGGCGAATAGTTGGTCGAATCATAATTGACCGTGGTGTCGTCGAACGGCGCCAGATAGGGCGGCCGCGCGTTGGTCAGATTGTTCACGTACAGTCCGAACTCGAAGCCCTTCAGCGGCCCATGGGCCGCCGGCGCCTTCCACATCAGCGACAGGTCGAGCGTGGTCATCCCTTCCCTCGGCACCGGCGGTGCCACGTTCAGGTCGGTGATCCCCCCGGCATAATTGGCGAACAGCGTGCCGGTGAACGCGCCGAAATGCCCGGTCGCGCCGCCGCGGGCGCGGAACCGCGGGGGATTGAAGTTGGTGCCGGCGAGCTGGGTGAGCGGCGCGCTCGTGCTGTTGCGCTGGTTGCTGCGCAGCCAGCTCGCCTGGCCCGAGAGCGTCACGTCGCCGGTCGCGATCGGAATCCGATAGCTGCCGACCAGGTCGACGCCCTTGATCCGCTGGCGCGCGGCATTGACGAGCTGGTTGCGGATGATCGCCACCACTTTCGCCGGATCATAGGGCTTGCCGGTGTAATTGCCGAGGCCCCTGCTGTCGCGCGCGATCACCGCTGCCTGCTGGGCCGGGGTCGGCGCATAGTCGATGAATTCCTGCAGCGCCGGATTGTCGAGCACCTTCAGCGTGGCGTTGCTCACCGGCTGGACCACCCGATCGGTATAGTCGATGTCGAAATAGGTCGCCGACAGCTTCAGGCCCGGCACCGCCCGGGGATGCAGGTCGAGCGTCGTCGACAGGGTGCGCGCCCGCTCCGGCTTCAGATCGCGATTGCCGCCCGAGGTGAGCAGCACCGTCGAGCCCGCAGGATAATTGCCGCCGTAGAAGAGGGCGGACTGGAGCCCGACCCTGAACACCTGGAATTCGTTGCGCAGCGTCGGCGCCTTGAACGAACGGCCCCAGGAAAGCTTGAGGTCGAGATCCGGCGCCGGCGCATAGACCAGGCCGAGCTTGGGCGTGGTGACGCCGTCGAAGCGATCATATTCCTCGTGGCGCAGGGCGCCCGAAAGGGTCAGCTGGTACAGAAAGGGCGAAGCATTGGCGGCGGAGACCAGCGGCACCGAAAGCTCGCCGAAACCATAGAAATTTCCTCGCCCATCGCCCGTCGGCACGGCGGAAGTGGCGGAATAGACCCGCAGATGGTTGAAGCGATAGCCGCCGCCCACCGCCAGCCGCACATCGCCCCCGGGAATCGCGAACAGCCGGCCATCCAGGTCCAGCTCGCCGCCATAGGCGTAATTGTCGTAGATGCTGCTGCCGCCGTCGTTGTAGCCGGTCACCTTGTCGATATAGTCGTCGAAGCGGCGCGTCTTGTTGGCGCCGTACGACGCGCTGAGCGAGGCCTTCCAATCACCGGACAGGCGCCAGGCCAGCGTCGGCGAGATCGCATAATTCTCGTTGCTGAACCGCGTCGTCGCGGCGAAGGCGACGGTCGAATATTCGGCGCCGTCGCTGTGGCGCCAGCTGTACAGGCCATCGATGCTGAAGGTCAGGCGATCGGTGATGTCCTGGTGCGCGGTGACCAGTCCGCTGAAATGCTTGTGCGCATCGAGCAGCGTGTTGGGACCGACGACGTAGCGGGTATAGTCGCGCTGGCCCGATCGCACTGCGTTCTGCCGGTCATATTGCAGGGCGACCAGTGCGCCGCCGCTGCCCCAGCGGCCGCCGCCGACTGCGCCATATTCCTGCAGGAACCCGCCGCCATCGGTGGACGTGCCGAAGCGAAGCGATGTGCTCACGCCCTCGAAGTCGCGCCGCAGGATGATGTTGGCGACGCCGCCGACCGCATCCGATCCATAGAGCGCGGAAGCGCCGTCGGGCATGACCTGGAGCTCCGCCACCGCATCGAGCGGAATCGCCGAGACGTCGACCGCCTGGGCGGTTCCGTCATAGGGAAGCCGGCGGCCGTTCAGCAGGGTGAGCGTCGCATCCGGGCCGAGGCCGCGCAGGTTCAGCGCGGAGGAGCCGGACGCATTGGTGTTGGCAGCCGTGCCGGCCTGAAACCGCGCGCCCGGATTCTGCCCGCCATTATAGTTGCTGGGAATGTTGCGGATCACGTCGCCCAGATCGCGCTGCCCGGCTTCGCGCATCTCGCGCTGGTCGATCCGGAGGACCGGCGAGGCGACGGGCGCCCCGGCGATATGGGTGCCGGTGACGACGATCTCCTGCTCGGCCATCACCGCCTTTTCGAGACCCGGGTCGGCATCCTGCGCGGCGGCGGTGCTTGCCGTCGCAGCGACGACGATGAATACGCCGCGGGCGCTGCGGGAAACGCTCAGCCCCGATCCGCGGATCAGCGCCGCGATCGCCGCATCGGCCGTATAGGAGCCGCGCAGCGCATTGCTGCGTTTGCCGCGCACCACTTCGCCGCGGAACACGATCTGCTCGTGCGTCACGCCTGCCACGGTCTTGAGGGCGGCCTCCATGTCCTGTGCGGGAATGTCGAGCTGATAGCTGGCCTGTGCCTGTGCCGATGCCGGTGAAAGGCAGCTCGCGGCCACCGTCACCGCAGCCCCCATGCGAAGCAACGCCATCGATCCCCTCATCTCTGTTCCCCTGTATCGCTCCTCGTTCGCCGGGAGCTTCCGGGAAGAAAGACGCACGAGGCGCGATATCGCGAAATGCCCGCGCCTCGGACTGTCCCGCCCCTCCCTTCCAGGGGAACGGCGCTAGCGCCCGGGAGCGCGCAGGATCACGGTTTCGCCGCGACGAAGCTTCCGCAATCCGTAGAGCGTGACGACACCGTCGATGAAGGCCTCGGTATCGCCGGCATTGAACGTTCCGCTTACCGGCAGCGCGGCGGTGACGGGGTCCTCGATCGCGAGGCTGACGCCGGAATAGCGGTTGACCCGCTCCACCGCGACTCCCAGCGGCTCGTCCGAGAAGACGAGCTGCCCCTGCTCCCAGGCAGAACTGCGTGCCGTGTCCACCGTCTCGAGCCGCGCCGCCGCCGAAGCGCCGGTCGGCACGATCAGCGCGGTGCTTGGGGCGAGCATCCGATCCGCCGGCGTCCGGCCATCGCCCTGCAGCACGACGTGCCGCGGCGCCTGATCGGCAGGCCCATCCTCGAGCACCGAGACCGAGCCCTGATAGAGCACCACCCGCATCTCGGCCCGGAACAGTTCGACGCTGAACGCGGTTCCCGTCGCCACCACCATCCGATCGCCGGCCGTAACCGTGAAGGGCCGCCGCGGGTCCTTGGCGACTTCGAACCGCGCCCGCCCGGCCAGCAGGCGCAGCGCACGGCGCTCGCCGTCATAGCGCACTTCGACGGCGCTCGCCGCATCGAGGGAGAGCCGCGATCCATCGTCCAGCATGACCACGCGGCGCTCGCCGATGCCGGTCCGGAAGGTTTCACCCCGCGGATAGAAATGAAACGTGGCGACGATCAGCAGAAGGCAGGCGGCGAGCGCCCCCAGCGCGTGGCGCAGTTCCGGCCTCCAGCCGCGCGGCGATTGCCGATCGGCCTGGCTCAGCGCCTTCAGCGCATCCGCGCGGGCCGCGACCAGTTCGGGGGCTTCCGCAGCCGCGCCCGCCATTCGCCACGCCCGCTCCACGCTCGCAAGCGCCGCGCGATTGGCCGGATGCGCCTCGAGCCACAATTCGAGCTCGAGTTCCTCCTCCAGGTCGATCGGCCCTTCGTGGAACCGCATCAACCACGCCGCCGCCTGTTCGCGGGCCGCTTCGAGATCGCCGCCGCTCACCGGAACGCCTCCATGGAGGTAGCCAGCGCCTCCAGGGCGCGCTGGACATGAATCTCGACCATGCGAACCGACAGGCCAAAGCTTTCCGCGATCGTGCGCTTGTCGATATGCTCGATGCGATACAGCGTGAAAATCCTTCGTGTCTTCTCGGGCAGCTCGGCGATCGTGCGCGCGACGAGATCGAGATTCTCCCGCCCTTCGGCAACGCGATGGGGATCGAGCGGATCGATGCCCAGAAAGTCCTCGATTGCCCGGGCTTCCCGATAGCTGGTCCGCACGCGCTCGCGCCGCCCCTTGTCGCGCAGCAGGTTTGCCGCGATCCGGAAGACATAGGCATCCGCCATCGGCGCTTCGCGCTTCGGATCGCGTATGATGCGGAAGAAGACGTCCTGAGTCAGGTCCTCGGCTTCGGGCAGGGTTTGTACGCGCCGGGCAAAGAACGCGACCAGCGCTCGGCGCAAACGCCGGTCGTTCTCCGTCAGCTCCTGTCGCACGGCCTTGTTCAACGGCTTCACACCCTCCGACAGCATAACGCGCGGCATTGCGGAATCCGAAACGGGAAATCGCAGCGACCATCCGCCTGGCGACGTCCGGCGCCGTCATCAAGCGCGAGCAGCGCCCTCCCCGCGCCCGCACCGACGCGGCGATGACAGGGTAGATATATAATTCTTCCATATATTACAGAGTATTAACTCAAATCGAACAGCGCGCTTGCTCAGGCCGATCCGCCGCGCTACACGCGCTCTCCGCACAGGGGCGTAGCTCAGCTGGTTAGAGCGTCGGTCTCCAAAACCGAAGGCCCTCGGTTCGAATCCGAGCGCCCCTGCCACTTCCGATCCGTCATGCGATGTTCTTCATCCCGGCGATGTGCGGAAAGCGCTCGAAGCCCCGGATGCCGGCCGCCCGCTCCGGGCACCGATCGGATGCTGGCCGTTCTCACAAAAAAAGGGGCCAGCCAGGCGAATTGGCTGACCCCGATCCGGGAAGCGGAGGGAAGCTGGCCCGGAAGCGTCAGAAGGCCAGCCGCGCACCCAGGACGAACTGACGGCCGCTATGCGTGAGCACGTTGAGACGATTGGTCGCGTCGACGAACTGGTCGTTCAGTTCGTCGGTGAGGTTGATCATCTCCAGGCTGACCTTGAACTTGTCGGTGATGTTGTACGAGACCTGCGCATCGATGTTGGTCGTCGCGTTGGTGCCGTTGTACGAATTGCCTTCCGTGCCCGGCACCGCGGTCAGATATTTGGAGCGATAGGCAACCGAACCGCGGATCGAGAATTTCCTGGTCTCGAAATAGAGCGTGCCGTTGGCGGCATGCTTGGACAGGCCGAGCAGCGGCGCCTTCACCGTGGTCGAGCCGTTGGCCGAAGTCAGATATTCGATGTCCGAGCTGACATAGGTGTAGTTCGCCAGCACGCCGAAATTGCTGAGGAGGCCCGGCAGGAAGCTGAAAGGCTGCTGCACATTGACCTCGAAGCCGCGCAGCAGGCCGCCCTTCGAGTTGACCGGCTGGCTGACGATGAAGGCGTCGGTGGGGCTCGCGGTAGTGCCGTCGAGCAGCGAGGCGGGCAGGCCCAGGTCGCTGAAGGGCACCGTGGTACTCAGCGTCTGGACGAAGGTGCCGATGTCCTTCTGGAACACCGAGACGGCATAGATCGCGCCGCGCGTCGGATACCATTCGATCGAGGCGTCGAGATTGGTCGACTTGGTCGGCTTCAGGTCCGGGTTGCCCGAGCTGAAGGTGCGGTTGCCGCCCGAGACGTTGAGGTTGCCGCCCGGAGTCAGCGAGCCGATGCCCGCGCGAGCGATCGTCTTGGCGGCGGCGAAGCGCACCATCAGATTGTCGCGCACATCGACGACGAGATTGGCGGACGGCAGCCAGTTCGCATAGCTGCGGTCCGCGCCCACCAGGTTCACCGTGCTGCCCTGGCTGGCATAGCCGGTGGAGAACTGGTCGGTCTTCACATAGCGAAGGCCGGCGTCGCCGCGGATCGGGATGCCGGCATTGGCGAAGTTGAACTCCGCCATGCCCCAGGCGCCCAGATCCTCCTCGCGCACGGTGACGAACGAGCCGCGCGCGGTGGCGTTCTCCACCCCGCCGATGGCATAGGTCGGGTTGCTGTAGGTATTGAGATAGGCCTGGAACGCCGCGAGATCCGGCACCACCCAGGAAGTGGGCGTGCCCGCGGGAACGTTCAACCCGCGGCCGAAGCCCGAGAAGACCGTGGTCAGCGGAGCGAGCTGCGCCGCGGTGAGCGTGGTCACCACCGTCTCGCCCTGCAGGCGGCGCTGCTCCGTGGAGCCATAGTCGAACCGGCGCCAGTCGACGCCCGCCTTGAGCTTCAGCTCGGGCGAGGTCGTCCATTCGAGGAAGCCCTTGGCGTTGGTGAAGCTGTTGTCGACGGTCTGCGGCCGGATGCGGACTTCCGAAGTGCCGTTGGTGAAGGCGAAAGTCGCGGGGCTGGTGACATCGACGCCCGGCCGGATCGTGGGGAAGCGCGTCGAGAAATCATAGTAGAAGCCGTTGGTGTTCGCGGCATCGATCGTCACCGTGGTCTGGATCGGGTTGCGGAACTGCGAGCTCGAATAGCCCACCACCGCACCGAACTTCAGCGACTCGCCGATCTTCTGGTCGAGCGTGCCGGTGAGCTGGTAGAAGTCGGTGACCAGCTTGTCGTAGCGCGCCTGGGTGCGCAGATCGACATTGTCGAACGTGCCGCTGATGATATTGCGATTGGCGTCGACCGTGCCCGAGCGGATGATTGTCTGCGGCTTGCCGGTGCCCGAGCGGCTGAAGCTGATCGCCTGGAACTGCGCTTCCTGGCGGGTGCCGTCGAGCCGCGAATAGAGGCCGTCGATCGAGATCAGCGTCTTCTGGGTCGGCTGGAACTGCACGCCCAGCGCCGCGCCCAGGCGCTTCTGCTCGATCGCATAGCTCACCAGGCCCGGGATACGCGGGTGATAGAGCGCGGTGGCGGGATTGGTGTCGTTGATCTGGGCTATCGTCTTCCCCGCGATCGTCGAGGCGGCGTTGAACCCGCCGTTGAACCCGCCATAGGTCCAGCGGGTGATGTTCGCCCCCTCCTCGACCAGGGCGCGCTCCTCATAGGCGACCGAGAGCAGCACGCCGAAGCGCCCATCCGCGGTGCTGGTGGTAAGCAGCGTCGAGACGCGGGGCTTGGCCTTGCGGGCAAGATCGTTGTAGCTCGCCGCCGCCTGGATCACCGCGGTCGGCTTGCGATAGTCGAACGGACGTGCGGTCTGGAGATCGACCGTGCCGCCGAGCGAGCCCTCCTCCACGTCTGCAGTGGCCGTCTTGCGCACGGCCAGGCTGTTGAACAGGTCCGACGAGAAGATGTTGAAGTCGAAACCGCGGCCACGGTTCACGCCGCCCGAATTGTCGGTGCCGCCGGTGGTGCCGATCGCTTCCATGCCGTTGATGCGTACGCGGCTATATTCCGGGCCCAGGCCGCGGATGGAAATGTTGCGGCCCTCGCCGTTGACGCGGCTGATGGCGACGCCCGGGATGCGCTGGAGCGATTCCGCGAGGTTGAGATCGGGGAATTCCGCGATGTCCTCGGCCTTGATCGCGTCGATCGTCGCGGTCTCGCTGCGCTTCAGGTTGAGCGCGCTGTTGAGGCTGGCGCGAAATCCCTTCACCACGATCTCGTTGCCCGCGCCTTCGTCCTGGACGGGCACCGACGCCGCGGCCGAATCGCCGGCGGCATCCTGCGCACGCGCGTCGGCAGCCGCGAGGACGGCGGCCGCGCCAGACAAAGCGAGGACGGATTTCAGGATTCGGGTGCGGGACATCGCCTTCAGTCTCCCCATGAGATGCCGCTTCTTTGGCGAGCGGATTTGATTGCAGGCTGGTTAGCCGTGAAGGCGCGCGACAGGCCAACCTCAATCGAACATGGATCGATGCGCTTCTTGCACTGATCCGCACGGTCTCGAAGCAAGATGGCCATGATCAAGCCAAGTCGGGACTGGATCGTTCCCGTTTTTGGCTTGGACCCGCTCCCCGCTGCCCGGTAGGCCTGCAAAGCCGTCAACGCGCAGGCAACAGGCGCGCAGCGCGAAGGAGAGAGACTTGACCGAGGGCAGCCGGCCCACGCGCGTGCGCCATGCGATCATCGCACTGATCTTCCTGATCACCAGCGTGAACTATGCCGATCGCGCAACCTTCTCGATCGCAGGCAATGCGGCGGCGGGCGAGTTGGGGCTCACCCCCGTGCAGACCGGCTATATCCTCTCGGCCTTCGCCTGGGCCTATGCGCTCTCGCAGATCCCGGGCGGGCTGCTGCTCGACAGGTTCGGTACCAAGCGCGTGTATGCCGCCGCGATCGCGCTCTGGTCGATCTTCACCGCCAGCCAGGGCCTTGCGGGACTGGTGCCGATCCTTTCCGCCACTGCGATGCTGTTCGCGCTGCGCTTCCTGGTCGGCCTGGCCGAGGCGCCGTCCTTCCCGGGCAATGCCCGGCTCGTCGCCGCCTGGTTCCCCGCCGCGGAACGCGGCACCGCCTCGGCGATCTTCAACTCGGCGCAATATTTTTCGATCGTCGCCTTCGTGCCGCTGATGGGCTGGCTGGCGCACAGTTTCGGCTGGCGATCGGTGTTCTGGACGATGGGCGGGCTGGGCCTGCTCGCCACCCTCGCCTTTCTCCGCTTCATCCACAGCCCGGCCAGGCACCCCGCGATCAACCGGGCGGAACTCGGCCATATCGAGGCCGGCGGCGGGCTGATCCACATGGAGGAGCAGGCCGGCAGCTCGGCCGCGTTCGATTGGGCCAATATCGGCAAGCTGATCGCCAACCGGATGATGCTGGGTATCTATCTGGGCCAATATTGCATCAACGTGCTCACCTATTTCTTCGTCACCTGGTTCCCGATCTACCTGGTGAAGGAGCGCGGGCTGAACATCATGCAGGCGGGCTTCGCCGCCGCGGCCCCCGCCCTGTTCGGCTTTGTCGGCGGGCTGGCGGGCGGCTATGTCTCCGATCGCATCCTGAGGCGCACCGGCTCGCTCGACTGGGCGCGCAAGGCGCCGCTCACCATCGGCATGCTGCTCGCCACGGCGATCATCGCCTGTGTGTGGGTGAAGGAGGAATGGCTGGTCGTCACGCTGATGTCCGTCGCCTTTTTCGGCAAGGGCGTCGCCTCGCTCGGCTGGGCGGTGATGGCGGACGTTGCGCCGAAGAAGCTCGCCGGCCTTTCGGGCGGCGTGTTCAACATGTTCGGCAACATCGCCGGCATCGTCACGCCGATCGTGGTGGGCTATATCGTCGCCGGCACCGGTTCCTTCGACCTCGCACTGGTCTTTGTCGGCGCGCATTGCCTGCTGACGATCTTCGCCTTCCTCGTCATCGCCGGCCCGATCCGCCGGGTGGAGATCGCCGAATGACCGTCGACCGCCGCCAGTTCCTGCTCGCAAGCGCCGCCAGTGCGGTTGCCCTGCCCGCTGCCGCGCATGCCGCTCCGGTCCGGCTGATCGCGAAGACCCGGATGGCGGCGCCCGACTGGGCGGTGATGCAGCGCCGGCTGCTCGCCCGCAACGCCGCTGCCTGCGAGGCCTTCTACGCCAAATATGTCGATGCGCGTGGCTGGTTGAAGGTCTTCGCGCGCTGGGGCGCCAATGACGGCCCCGACGACGCGGCCGAGGCGACCAACGACTGGCTGGTGCTGCACGCGCTCGGCGGATCGGACAGGATCCTGACCCTGGCCCAGCGTTTCTGGGAAGGGCATCTCAAGCAATACGCCGCCGCCCGGACGATGGACGTGCCGATCGCGCGGCAGGGCATGTATCATCGGGAATTCCCGGTCCAGATGGACTGGCAGCACAACAGCGAGGGGCTGACGAGCTTCAACGTGATGGGACTCTCGATCCCTCGCGATCCCAGGCTGCTGGCGCGCACGATGCGCTATGCCGATTTCTATACCGGCCGCGACCCCACGGTGCAGAATTACGATCCCGAGCGCCGGATCATCCGCAGCGTAATGAACGGCAGCCGCGGCCCGATGCTGCGAAGGGCGACTCCGCTCGACTGGGCCGGCGACCCGTTCGAGGCGGGCGAGCGCTTCCACATGGAGCATGGCGAGACGACCTATCAGCAGACGCTCGACCATTATAACGAATATGGCGACGTGATCGGCGACAATCCGCTCAACCTGCAGGCGACCACTCTCGGCCTCAACGCCTATGCGCTCGGCGGTGGCGAGCGCTATCGCCGCTGGGCGCTCGACTATCTCGACGCCTGGGTGGAACGAGCCAGGGCGAACAACGATATTTTGCCTAGTCATATTGGGTTGGACGGCAGCGTGGGCGCCCGGTGGTGGCACGGCGTCTATGGCTGGGGCTTCTCGCCGATCGTGCCGCAGACCGGCAAGCGCGAGGACCGCAACCGCGTACCGCGCGCGATCACTGCCTTCTTCAACGGCACGGTGCTGACCGGCGACCTTTCCTATGTCGAATTGTGGCGCCGCCAGAACATGCGGATCAACGAGGCGGGCCGCCAGCGTGACGGCAAGTTCGAGGCGCCGACCATGTATGGCGCCCAGGGCTGGTATGGCTGGAAGCCCGGCCCCTATCGCAACAACGGCTTCGAGATCTGGTACTTCACGCAGGACCCGAAGGATCGCGCGGCGGCGGGCGAGCATCCCTGGATATCGTTCCTCGAGGGCCGGAACCCCGGCTATCCGATCACGGCGATGCAGGCGGATCTCGACAGGGTCGCCGCGCGGGAAAAGGCCCAGGCCGACGACCCGACCACGCCCGGCACGCGGCTCGCCGACTGGCCTCTGGACATCACGCCGGCGAGCGTCACCAGCCTCATCCAGCTGATGACCGGCGGACTGCACATCGCCCGCCCGCCCTGGTCGCCCACCTCGCCCAACCAAGGCGGCGTGCCGCTCCATTGCCGGCTGCGCTATTTCGACGTGGAGAAGCGCCGCGCCGGCGTGCCCCAGGATGTCGCCGCACTGGTCCATGCGCTGGGCGATGCCTCGGCGGAGGTCACGCTGGTCAATCTCGGCAAGGCGCCCCGCACCATGGTCGTGCAGGGCGGCGCCTGGGCCGAGCACCGGATCGAGAGCGTGACGCTTGACGGCATCGAAACCCGGATCGGCCGGCCGGACTTCGCGCTGCGGCTGGAACCGGGCTGCGGCGCGCGGCTCAAGCTGGCGATGCGGCGCTTCGCCAACCGGCCGACGCTGGCGTTTCCGTGGAGCCGCTGAGCGCTAGGCCGGCACGTATGTCAGCCTGATCACCTGCTCGCCGATGCGCTCGCTCGCCACCAGCCGCAGCGGCGGCCGGGGACCGGCGAAATAGGGCTTGCCCCCGCCCAGCACGCCGGGATGCAGGTACATCCGATATTCGTCGACCAGGCCGAGCCGGGTGAGGCTGTGCGCCAGCTCCGGGCCGGAGACTTCGATCACGCCTTCATGCCGCGCCTTCAATTCGCGCACCGCCGCTTCGAGATCCTCTCCGAGAAGCGTGGCATTGGGGCCGACGGACTCCAGGGTGCGCGACGCCACCCATTTCGGCATGCTCCGCCAGGCCGCGGCATAGTCGCGCCGGGGAGCATCCCATTCCGGATGCTCGTCGTCCCAATAGCGCATCACTTCGTACATGCGCCGCCCATAGATGCTGCCGGCCAGGCTCCGCACATCGTCGATGAAATGCCGGAAGAGCACGGGATCGGGCGCGAACGCCAAGTGATCGACATAGCCGTCGAGCGACTGGTTCAACGCATAGACAAGGCTGGCCATGTGCGATCTCCTCCCGATGGAAGCCACAAGTATCGACCCTTGGCTCTTCCGTTCCCCGGCGAAGGCCGGGGCCCAGTCTCGGCGCAATTGGCTGGGGCAGTCAAACCTATCGAACGACATCGCAACCGGGGCCCGGCCGCAGCTCAGCCGCCCGGCTTGATATAGGGCGCGACCGACCAGAGCAGGCGCTCCTCCCGCCGCGGGTCCGCTACCACGCGCGTATCGGTGTCGAAGAGCATCGTCGCACGCCGATCGAGATCGAAACGCGGCCAGGCGGGCACGCTCGCGCAGTTCGGATCGCCGGTGCGGGCAAAGGCGATGAAGGCGTCCGCCATCCGCCCGGCCAGCCGCCGCGCCTCGGGGCCGTCCCCCGTGCGGGCGCCCTGCGCGCCGGTGTTGTCGAACACCAGCGGGATATCGAGCGTGTGGAAGGCGCCGAGGATGCCCCCTGCCTCGGGCGCAGGGAAATCGAGCTGATACATCCAGGTGGGCGCCCCGATCCGCGCGCGTTCCTCCGCCTGGATCAGATGGCCGGGCCAGGAGCGGCCCGCCGTGCTTGCCGCCAGCAGGATCTGGCCGGGCGTCCTTTCCGGATAGATCTCGCGGTAGCGCTTCACCACCCAATCGGGCGCGACGTCCTTGGTAACCTGCGCCGCGATCCGCCCGGCCAGATTGTCCCATGTCGTGTCGCCGCGCTTGAGCATGTCGCCGATCCAGAAGCCGGTCTCGTCATGGGTGTTGCCGACGATCAGCGGGATATGCGCCGCCTCGCGCGGAGCATCCGGAACGAAGGGATGGCGCGGAAGCGCGCCGTGATCGAGCGTCGAGACGAAGCTGATCTCGCCCTTCCCCTCCAGCGGATCCGTCATCCCCATCGCCTCGACCAGCCGCTCGACGGGCAGTGCATCGAGCGCGGCGACATCGGCCGCCCCGGCCCTGGCCATCCAGGCCCTGGCGCGGGCCGTGGCATGCATCGGGCCCGCGGCAGTGACGTGCTGGCCGCTCATCGTCGCGGCGCGGTGAAAGAGCGGGCGCGCCTCGGGCATCGCCATCAGGGTCACCACCTTGGCGCCGCCGCCCGACTGGCCGAAGATCGTCACGCGAGAGGGGTCGCCGCCAAAGCCGGCGATATTGTCCCGCACCCATCGCAGCGCCAGCACGATGTCGAGATTGCCGACATTGCCCGATTCCGCCGGGCCGCCGAGCTGGGCGAGATAGGCATAGCCGAGCGCCGCCAGCCGGTGGTTGAGCGTCACCACCACCACATCGCCGCGGCGGACGAGGCGGCTCCCGTCATAGAGCGGGTCGGAACCCGAGCCATGCGCGTGGGCGCCCCCGTGGAGATAGACCATCACCGGGCGCTTCCCGGCGTCGAGCGCCGGGGTCCAGATGTTGAGGAACAGGCAGTCCTCGCCGGCCGGCTCGTCCACCCTGGTCTGCGGCGCGGCTCGGCCATGGCGCGTGGCGTCGGCGATGCCCCGCCAGGGCTGCGGCGGGAGCGCGCGGCGGAAACGGCGAGTGCGGGTATCCGCGCCGTAGCGGACGCCCCTGAAGACGAGCACGCCCTGTTCGTTCACGCCCCGCACCCGGCCATGGCGGGTGGTCGCGACCGGATCGACGGGCGCCTTGGCCAGCGCCGCGCCGGCCGGGAGCAGCATCGCGCCGCCGATCACTGCGCGCCGATCGATCACGCGCCCGCCGTCTGCGCGCAGAGCTGCCGCATCGGTTCGAGCGCCGGATTGGCGTTGTCGCGGCGCCACGCCATGTGGAGTTCGACGGGGTTCTCCGGATCGGTGCGCAGCGCGCGGAACTGCACGTCCATCAGGTGCAGGCCCGATGCCGATTGCGGCACCAGCGCGGCGGCGAGGCCGGCATGGACGAGGCCGAGCATCGAATGGATCTGCGTGACGTGCTGCACATGGAGCGGCGAGACGCCGGCATCGTCGAAAAGCCGCACCAGCATGTCGTGGAAATAGCCCGCGCCCTGCCGCGCATACATGATCAGCGGCTCGTTATCGAAATCGACCAGTTCGAAGGCGGGACGGGACTGGCGCGGATCGCCGGGCGGCAGCGCCACCACCAGCGGCTCGCGCAGCACGCACAGCGTGTCGAACTCGTGCCTGTCGACCGGCGGGCGGACGAAACCGATATCGATCAGGCCGGTGAGCAGCGCATCGACCTGGTCGCCGCTCACCATCTCGTGGAGATCGAGATCGATGTTGGGCAGGCTCGCGCGCGCATTGGCGACGATATGCGGGACCAGTCCATAGCCGGAGACGGCAGTGAAGCCGATCGCGACCTTGCCGGCATCGCCCTGCGCGACTCGCCGCGCCGACAGCGAGGCGCTTTCGGCGAGCCGCACGATGCGCCGCGCCTCGATCAGGAAGACCTGGCCAGCGGGCGTCAGGCTCACCTGGCGGCTGGTGCGCTCGAGCAGCATGACGCCCAGAATGCGCTCGAGCAGCTGGATCTGCCGGCTGAGCGGCGACTGGGTCATGTTCAGGCGCTGCGCGGCTCGGCCGAAATGGAGTTCCTCGGCCGCGGCGACGAAGCAGCGGAGCTGGCTGAGCTCGAACATGCTCCCGGGTCTATCGCACCTCCGTGCGCCCTGTCACGCCGCGTGGGCGACGGACGCGGCGGAGGCGCCCTCCACCAGCGCGCGCAGGGCGTCATGCTCGGCGGCAGTGAGGTCGGTGAGCGGCGTCCGCACCGGTCCGGCATCGCGCCCGACCACGCGCATGCCCGCCTTGACGATCGACACCGCATAGCCGCGGCCGCGGTTGCGCAGCGCGATATAGGGCAGCACGAAGGCCTTGAGCCGCGCGATCACCTCGTCCTGCCGGCCGGCGCGAACGGCGCGATAGAAGTCCAGCGCCCATTCCGGCATGAAGTTGAAGATCGCCGAGGAATAGGTGGTCACGCCCATGGTGAGATAGGGCGTCGCGAAGGTCTCGGCCGTCGGGAGGCCACCGACATAAGTGAGCCGATCGCCCATCCGCGCGAAGATGCGCGTCATCAGCTCGATATCGCCCACCCCGTCCTTGAAGCCGACCAGGTTGGGATTGCGCTCGCACAGCCGGGCGAGCGTATCGTCGTTCACCACCGCATTGTCGCGATTGTAGACGATCACGCCCAGGCCGGTGGAACGGCACACCGCCTCGATATGCGCGGCCAGCCCTTCCTGGCTCGATCCCACCAGATAGGGCGGCAGCAGCAACAGGCCGTCCGCGCCCGCCCTTTCCGCGCCGCGGGCGATCTCGGTGGCGATGGCGGTGCCGTAGCCGCAGCCCGAAATCACGGGCAGCTTGCCCGCCGCCTCGGCCACCGCCGCGGCGACAACGGTAACCACTTCGGCCGGAGTGAGCGAGAAGAACTCGCCGGTGCCACCCGCAGCGAACAGGCCCGACAGCTCGTGCGACAGCATCCATGCGCAATGCTCGCGATAGGCATGCTCGGCAAAGGCGCCGTCGGCATCGAAATGCGTGACCGGAAAGGACAGGAGGCCCCCGCCAAGGCTGCGCGCCATTTCAACCGGATTCCAGCTCGTCACGATCGTCTCCTAGTCGCCGCCCATCGTCCGAGGGGGTCTTGGTTCGATCGCTAGCTATTGGGTCCGCGACATGCCGTCCAAACCAAAGCCGCGATGGATCGATGCAAGACTTGGCTCGATCCATCGCAGGCGGCGCCGGCCCGGCGTCACTTCACCGCGCGGCGACCCTGGGAGCCGGCGTGTCCGAAGCGGCAAGTTCCAGATCGGGCGCGAAGCTGCTGCGGGCGGCTGAACGGCGGGCATTGACGGAGAAGGGAACGACTTCCGCAACGACGACGGGGGAAGTCGCGCGGCGGCCCCATCGCGCGCGACGCAGGCGCCGCAGCGGTGCCGCCGCCCGCTCGATGAGCGCATCCACGATTCCCTCGCCCCTGGTCTGCTCGAGATGGATCAGCCCGGCGGCGGCTGCCACCCACAGGCCCAGGCTCAGCGCTTCGGCCAAAAGGATATGCGCGGCGAAATTGGCTTCGATCCATGCCGCCAGCTTCAGATGCAGCACGACCAGCACGATCGAGACGAGGATTCCGACCGCGCTCTCCTTGCGCCGGGGCGGTTTGCCCAGCGGAACCGCGAACCAGGGAATGAGCAGGCAGAACAACACGCTGTCCACCCGCATCACCAGCGCGGTCAGCGCATATTGGCGCTCCGCGGGCGTTCCGTTGCGCGCCTTCTCCAGCAGGCCCGGGCCCGAAAGCAGATCGAACCGGTGCATCGCATCGTTGTCGGCCATGCCGGTCGCGGGCGGCTGGCCGGAAAAGTCCATCCGATCGAAACGAACCGCACGGACCTGGCCTGCCCCCGCACCGATTACGCCGACGCCATGGCGAAGCCGCAATCGCACGCCGCCGCCCGGCGAGAAACCGATATCGGCGCGCGGCGCGCTGAAACTGTCCTCGCCGCGGCGAACGACGACGTCCTCGAGATGGCGTTCGCCGCCTCTCCCGGTTCCGCCGATGAAGATCGTGGTCGACGCATCGAGCTCGATCGGCTGGCCGACCGGCAGGGGCAAGCCGTGCTCCCCGGCCTGCAGCTCGTGGTAGATGCCATCGAGCGCCCGCTCGCCGGCGGGCCGCAGCGCGAACCCGATCGCGAACTGGGCGCCGGCGACGAGCACGGCGAAGGCGAGCGGAACCGCCATGATGCGCAGCCGGCTCATGCCCGCGGCCGCGGCGATCTGCCACTCGCCACGCAGGATCATCTGCCGCACCGCCATCGCCGAAGCCAGCATCAGCGCAACGGGGACCGCGGCGTTCAGATGCTCGGGGACCTGCGCGATGCTGAACCGGACCAGCAGCGCCATCGCGTCGCTGCTCTTCTCCACTTCCGCGAGCAGGCGGCGCAGGTTTTCCAGGGCGAGGATCGCCGGGATGATCGCAACGATCACGGCGAACCGGACCGCGATCTTCGCGCCCCAATATCGATCGAAGATGCCGCCGACCACTTCAGCTACGGGGCGAGAAGCCGAAACCGCGCAGATATTGCATCTGAACGTTCACGGTCGTGATCCCGGAGCCGGCGACCACCCTGGCCTGCTCGACGGACGGCTTGCTGCGCACCAATGCCCGGTTCGCGGGTATGCCGGCACCGTCGCTCCAGAAGGAGAATTTGTCGCGTCCGACCCGGTTGTGCCGGAGCAGCACCGCATAGGTGCCCGGCTGTGGGACACGCACGCAGATCGCCACATCGCCCGCGGCGGGCAGCCGCGAGCGGGTGCGGCGGAAAACCTTCCCCTCGGCGACCAGATCCGTGTCGTCCCGCAGATAATCGGTGTTGTTCGCCGGATAGAGCTCGAGCCAAAGCTCGCCGCTGCGATCCTTCAGGCCCTGGACATTGACCTGGATGGCCGGCCCGCGGCCGTTGCGGCAATAATCCGAATCCTCGCCGATCTGCGCGCTCGCCGCCGGCACCAGGGCGATCGCGGCCCAGGCGAACGCCAAGGCAATACCAATCCGCATGCAGAGCATTCCCCGCCATCCCCATGATGCTTCGGGGGTCAGACGACGCGGCGCGGAGCGACTCTCACTTCCGCCCGCGAAAAATCCTCATCGGCGTGCCGGCAAGCCACGGCGGACATAGACGAGGAGACGCTCGTCCTCGCGCGGCTGCGACAGCGCGAGCGCATAGTCGCGCCGCAATGCCGCATCGATCACGGCCTTGCTGTCCTCGTTCCAGGGCGAGAGCGGCGCATCGAGCGTGACGATCACGGGCGGCCGCCCCGCAATGATCCGCCGGACCTCGGCCGCCTCGTCGGTTCCAGTCGCGCCCTGCTCGGCGGCATAGGCCAGGGTGGAGGGAAAGGCGTAGCGCGTGGGAACACAGGCGTGCGCGAGGACATAGAGCGCCGAATCCCCGGCGAAGACATAGGGGCAGCCGGCACGCGAATGCGCTTCGATCTCCCGCGCGGCCGCGTAGATGCCCGCACGATAGTCGCGCTCGGTCGATAGATGGAAGGCCGCCAGCGCGAGCGCGGCGACTGCCATGAAGCCCTGCGCGAGCCGCGACGCGCCCAGCGCAAGGCCGGCGATCATCGCCAGCGGCGCGAGCAGCGGCAGCGCATAATGATCGAAGAACGCGCCGATCATCGCAAAGGCGATCAGCGCGGCGGCCAGCCAGGCGAGGCAGACCGCCAGCGCCTCGCGCCGGTCGGAGAAGCGGCGGGCGAGGATGGCAGCCAGGATGAAGGGCGAGAGCTGCGCCGTCGTTCCCGCCAGCCGCGCGGCGATCTTGCTGGCGGGATAGCCTCGGCGCAGGGCGATGGAAGCGAAATTGGAGAACCAGAACGTGTCGAACGCCGCCGGGCCCAGCGCTTCGAAATAGAGGATCGCGCCCAGCGTCGGCGCGATCCCGAGCGCGCCCCACAGGATGGCGGCGCCGACGGTGAGGGCAACCCGGGCGCCGGCCCGGTGCAGATACCAGAGATGAACGAGCCCGAAGAACGCCCCCTCCACCAGCGGCGTATATTTGATCTGGATGGCCAGGCCCGCGAGCAGGCAGGCGACCGCACCGCTGACGATTATCGCACCGATTTCCCGGCGCCGTGCCCGCTCGGGCAGGCACAGGGCCAGATACCCGCCCGCCGCCATCAGCAGATTGTAATAGACCGGCGTCTGGCCGCCGCGCCCGCTCAGGAAGGACAGCCACAGCACATAGGCACAGGCGGCGAGCAACGCGCCGAGCGGACGCGCGCCCAGGCGCCGCGCACCCAACGCCACGATCAGCCCGGTCGACGCCGCGCACAGGGTAGCGACCAGCTGATAGGCAAGCACGCCGTCACCGGGCAGCAGCCGCATGCCGGCGAACAGGAGGAACAGCCCGACCGGCTTGCGGTCCCATATGTCGAGATAGGGCAGCGCCCCATGCAGCATCCGGTCGCCGACGAGCAGATAATATTGCTCGTCGACATGGATCGCCGGATTGCCGAAGTCGCGCCAGCGCACCGCCACCGCGAACATCAGCAGAATCAGGAACCACGCCGCGTTCCGGCGCGCCTGCACCCTCGTCATCCCCCTGGCCTTTCCCGGTTCGACCCCGCCGGATCCTATGAGGTTCGGCCTGCCCCGTCATGGAAACTATTTTCCGGAGACCGTGTGGGGATCGCCTCTCGCGGTGTCGTCAGGGCGGTATCGGGGAGAGCGAATGCGGCGCCGGGCGGGGAAATCCGCCGCCGCGCTCGACCTCGCCAGTTGCCGGGGTTGGGGACGGAATATGTACGTCGATCTGGAACGCGCATTGCCGCCATCGATGCGCCGCACAGCGGAAGATGCGGTCGCGGACTGGACGGTGATCATTCCCTTCTTCAACGAGCGGGAGCTCCTGCCCGGCACGATCGCCAGCCTCGCGCGGCAGATCGTGCCCTTCCGGCTGATCCTGGTCGACAATGGCTCGACCGACGGCAGCGCGGCCGTCGCCGAAGCGGCGGCGCGCAGGCACGGCCTCGACCATATGCTGGTCACCGAGCGCACGCCCGGCAAGGTCTCGGCGCTGCGTGCCGGGTTCCGCTGGTCCCGCACCCGCTGGACCGCGACCTGCGACGCCGATACGCTCTATCCGCCGCACTATCTCGCGACCGCGGAAGAGCTGCTCTCGCGGCGCAATTGCGTTACCGCGGGGGCCTACTTCGTCGACCCCGGCGCGAGCGCGGACGACCGCGCGGCGCGGGCCGGGACGATCCGCATGGCCGCGCGCCTGCTGCCGCGCCAGTCGCACACCGGCGGCGCCGGCCAGGCCTTCTGCACCGCGACGCTGCGCGCCGTGGGCGGCTTCGATCCCGATCGCTGGAACTTCGTGCTCGAGGATCACGAAGTGATCCACCGCATGATGCGCAAGGGCACGATGCTCTATTCCGAGGCATTGTGGTGCATGCCCTCGCCCCGCGAGCGGGACCGCCACTCGATCCGCTGGAACCTGTTCGAGCGGATCGTCTATTCCGCCGCCGCGCCCTGGGCCGGCGACTGGTTCTTCTATTCCTTCCTTTCCAGGCGGCTGCGCCGGCGCCGGCTGCTCAGCCAGTGCATCCGCGAGCGCCAGTTCCAGCAGATCGAGGAGACCGAGCTTGTCCCGACTCATTCTGTGCGCTGATGATTTCGCCTATTCGCGGGGGGTGAGCGAGACCATCGTCGACCTCGCCAAGGCGGGCAAGCTCAACGCCATCAGCTGCATGACCGGCATGCCCGGCTGGCACGAGGACAGCCTGCTGCTCCGGACGGTGCCGCCGCATGTCCAGATCGGCCTGCACCTCACCCTGACCGGCGAGCGGCCGCTTACGCCGATGCCGGAACTCGCGCCGCGCGGCGTGCTGCCCGACATCAACACGCTTCAGCGCCGGGCGGCGCGCTGGAACCTGCCGTTCGGCGAGATCGCGGACGAGATCCGCGCGCAGTTCGCCGCGTTCGTCCAGGCGATGGGCCGCGCGCCCGATTTCGTCGACGGCCACCAGCATGCGCATGCCCTGCCCGGCATACGCGAGATCGTGCTCGCCGAAGTCGCCTGCCGCGCGCCCCAGAGCTGGGTCCGTGCCTGTTCGGATCGGCTCTCCTCGATGGTGCAGCGCCCCTTCCTGGGCAAGGCGATCGGCAGCAGCTTCCATACGCGGGGCTTCCGCCGTGCCGCCGCCGCCTATGGCATCGCGACCAACGACAGCTTTGGCGGCCATTATGATTTCGCCCGGGACTATGCCGGGCTCTTCCACCGCTTCCTGCGCGGCGGACGCGGCATGCATCTGGTGATGTGCCACCCTGGCGCCGGCACGCGCGCGGATGACACGATCGCCGGCGCGCGGTGCCGTGAAGCGGAGACCTTGATCAAACTCCCGATCGCCGACATGGCTGCGCGCGCCGGGATGGCGTTCCCCGGACGAGCGGAGGGTCGGCGCGGAAGTGTCGCAAGAAGATCTGAAGGCCAGTTTCATTGCGCAGCGGCCCATGTTGCGGCGGCTTCTGGCCGCGCGGCTGGGTAGCCGTGACGATGCCGAAGACGCACTCCAGGACCTATGGTTGAAGCTCGACCATGTTCAGGCGCCGATCGCGCAGCCCGCGGCCTTCCTGTACCGGATGGCCGCGAACCATGCGACCGATCGCCGCATAGCAGCCTCGCGGCGCGTGGCGCGCGACGGCGCGTGGCTGGCGGTGCAGCCTCCGCCTGCTGCGGTCGCCGACCCGGAAGGGGCGATCGCCGCAGCCGACGATCGGCGGGCGCTGGAACGGGCGATCGCCGCGATGCCCGAACGTATGGCGACGGCACTGCGTATGTTCAGGCTGGAGGAGCAGCCGCAACGGGCAGTCGCGGAGCATCTGGGCATCAGCGTGAGCGGCGTCGAGAAGCTGCTGGCGCGCGCCTATCGCAGGATTCACGATTCGCTGTCGGAGCCCGATGCCTCGGGCGAGACGAAAGGGGGCAGCAATGACGGCTGACCGAGTGAGCATCGTCGACCAGGCGATCGCCTGGCACCTGCGGCTCGCCGAGGCGGACGAAACCGGCTGGGCGGCGTTCGTCGCCTGGCTCGAGGCGGACCCCGCGCACGCCGAAGCCTATGACCGCCTGGCGGCCGGCGACCGGCTGCTCGACGCGGCGACATTCTCCGCAGCGCCCGCGCCCGTTGCCGACAACGACAACCCGGCCGGGCCACGCCGCTGGTGGTGGGCGCTCGGCGCGGGCGGTGCAGTCGCCGCCGCCCTTTCGGTGGTGGCGCTCCAGCCGGGTCTGCTGAAGCCGCCGTCGAGCGCCTATGTCGTCGCCACGGCGAATGGTGAGCGCAAGACGGTGACGCTTGGAGACGGCACGCGCATCGAGCTCGGCGGCGGCACCGCGATCAGGCTCGACCGTGCCGACGACCGCGTCGCCTCGCTCGAGCGCGGCGAAGCGGTGTTCCATGTGCGCCATGACCCGGCGCGGCCGTTCACGGTCGACGCCGCCGGCGTCGCGGTGCGCGATCTCGGCACGGTGTTCGATCTCGCCGTGGCCGACACGCGGATCCATGTCGCCGTGGCCGAGGGTTCGGTCATGGTCGCGCCGGAGCGCGAGGCACTGCGCCTCGGCGCCGGCGATGCGGTAGCGCTCGACAGGGGCAGCGGCAGGATCGCCCGCTCGCGCCTGGCGCCGGAGCTGGTGGGCGGATGGCGCACGGGCAGCCTGTCCTTCGACGGAGCGCGGGTGGGCGACGTCGCGGCCGCGCTGACGCGCCTCTACGGTACCGAATTGGCACTTGCCCCGAACTTGTCCAACAAACCCTTTACGGGCATGGTCCGCTTCACCGGAGCTGCCGATCGCGACGTACCGCATCTGGCCGAACTGATCGGGGCAACGTCGCGACGTGAGGGCAATCGCTGGATATTGTCGGAGGCGCCATAGAGCCGTGGCATGGGCGCCGGCGTTCGCGCTGCTGCTGGCGCTGCCGTCCTCGCCCGCACGCGCGCAGCGGACCACGCTGTCGATACCGGCGACGACGCTCGACCAGGCGCTGCTGATGCTTTCGCGCCAGACCGGCGTGGAAATCATCAGCACCGAAGCCGGACTGTCACGCGTGCGGACCGTTGCGGTCAGCGGCGTCCCCGATCTGGCCACGGCGCTTTCCCGCCTGCTCGCGGGCACCGGCTACAAGGCGGAACGCGCGAGCCATGGATACCGCATCGTGCGTGCGCGAATCGCCCCCGCCCCCGCCCCGTCGCGGCCGAAGCAGAGACCGAAGCCCGCCCCGGCGCCCGCCACGGAGCCCGCGGAATCCGACGAGATCGTGGTCGAGGCGAACAAGCAACGCGTGCCGCTCCTTCGCTATCCGGGCAGCCTGACCATGCTGCGCGGCAGCGAGATACCGGCCCCCTCGGGAAACAGCCTGTCGGACATCGCCGCTTCCACCCCGATCCTGCAGAGCACCCTGCTCGGCCCCGGCCGCAACAAGGTCTTCATCCGGGGCGTGGCCGACAGCAGCTTCAACGGCAGCACCCAATCGCCGACCAGCGTCTATTTCGATGACGTCCAGCTGAACTATTCCGGCCCGGACGCGGGATTGCGACTCTACGACATGCGCAGCGTCGAGGTGCTCGAGGGGCCACAGGGCACGCTCTACGGCTCGGGAGCGATCGGCGGCGTGATCCGGCTGACCTCCAATCCGGCCAGCGTGACCGATACGTCCGCGTCGATGATCGGCGGGGCGACCGCCACCGACCATAGCGAGCCCGGGTTCGATCTGGCCGGGATCGTCAACATGCCCGTGATACGCGACAGGCTGGGCCTGCGCGCCGTTGCCTATCGGGTGCGCGACGGCGGCTATATCGATGACGCCAAGCGGGGCCTGCACAACACCAATCGCATCGACACCGTCGGCGGGCGGCTGGCCTTGCGCCTGGCCCCTGGCAACGGCTGGCGAGTCGAGGCGAGCGGTGCGATCCAATCGATCGACATGCGCGACGGCCAGTATTCGGACGTCGCAGGAAAGCCGCTGGTGCGCTACTCGCGCCTCGCCCAGCCCTTCCACAGCGCGCTCTGGCTGGGGCGAGTCGTCGCTTCGAAGGATTGGGACAGCGGACTGCGCCTGATCATCGCGAACGGAATCGTCGCGCAGCATTCGGTCGAGCAGTTCGACGCGTCGCCGCGGGGATCGGGGCCCACCACCCAGTATCGCGCCGACCGCAACAAGCTGCTCGTCAGCCACGAAACCCGCCTGTCGCGCTCGCTCGGCAACGGCAATTCCTGGGTGGCTGGCTTCACGCTGGTCAGCGATCGCGACATCCTCTCGCGCGCGCTCGAGATCTCGGCCACCGACCGGTCGCTGATCGGCGTCACCAATGTGTCGCGGGCGGCCTCTCTGTTCGGCGAAGCGAGCTTCGCGGTGTTCGACGATATTTCCCTCACCCTTGGCGCGCGCGCCACCATGGGCCGGAATGACGGCGAGCCCTCCAGCACGCCACGCGGCGGCAGTTTCACCAAGGGGCGCTCGACGCACCGGGTCGACCCCACCCTCGCCTTCTCCTGGCGGCTGGCTCCCACACTGGCATTGTTCGGCCGCTTCCAGACGAGCTACCGCACCGGCGGCCTCGCCGTCGCGGCCGGCACCGGCCGGGTCGCGGACTATCTCTCGGACGTTATCCAGGTGGGCGAAATCGGCATTCGCAAGCTGCGCGCCGGCCCGACCGGCCTCGCCTTCTCGCTGGATCTGTCGACCGCGCATTGGAGCAATATCCAGGCCGATCTGATCACCCAGCGCGGCCAGCCCTATACGGCGAATATCGGCGACGCCCGGATCCGCGCCATCGAAGCCAATTTCGATTGGGTGCCGGTCAGCGGTCTCCATGCCGGCGGATCGATATTCTTCACCGCCAACCGGGTCATCGGGCCGATCGCCAACGCCTCGAAGCGCGACAACCGCCGTCTTCCGGAAACACCCCCGCTCGCCGCCGTCGCCAGCCTCTCCTACAGCGCACCCACGCGCCGTTTCGCGCCACGCTTCGGCGTGACTGCCAATTATGTCGGCCGCTCGGTGCTGGGCACGGGCGATTTCCTCGACATCAGCCAGGGCCGCTACTGGGTCATCGGGGCGTCGGCAGGCGCGCGCATCGGCCGGATCGAATTGTCGCTGGACGTCGACAATCTCCTGAATGCCGCGGCCAATCGGTTCGCCTTCGGCAACCCCTTCACCCTCGTCGTGCGCGATCAGGCGACGCCGCTGCGGCCGCGCAGCGCACGGCTTGGCATGACCGTCAATTGGTGAGACGGACGATCCCATGACGGACACCGCCCCAACGACCGGAGATCCCGGCCCCGATCACGCGCATCCGCGGCGCCAGCGCGTGCTGCGCTGGCTCGGCATCGCATTGTCCATCGTCACGCTGGGCGCCATCGTGTTCGCCGTCCGCGGGCTGGATTTCGCCGATCTGGTGCGATCCACGCCCGGCGATCCGCTGTTCTGGATCGCCTTCATTGCCTCCTACCTCCTTGTCCCGGGCGTGGAGTGGCTGATCTATCGCGAGCTCTGGCGCCTCCCGCCGAGCGGCATGCTGCCGTTGCTGCGCAAGCAGATCGCGAACGAACTGCTGCTCGGCTATTCGGGCGACGCGCAGCTCTATCTATGGGTGCGCCAGCATGGGGGCGGCGCGAATGCGGCTGCCGCGGTCAAGGACGTGGCGATTCTCTCCGCCGCCGCCGGAAACGTCGCGACACTGGCGATGATGGCGGCAACGGCCCCGATGCTCTGGTCGCTGATCGATGCCGGCTGGCTGCGGGCACTGGGCATATCCATCGGGCTGGTGACATTCATGTCGCTGGCGATCTTCCTGTTCCGCAATGCGCTGTTCGGCCTGTCGCACCGGGAGCTCTGGCGGATCTTCGCCGCCCACCTGCTGCGGCTGCTCTTCTCGATTCTCCTGCTCACGGTGATGTGGCACGTGCTGGTTCCGCAGGCGACGATAGCCTGGCTGCTGCTGCTCGCGACGATCCGCCTGATGCTCTCGCGCCTGCCGCTCTTCCCGAACAAGGATGCGCTGTTCGCCGGCGCGACGATATTCGCGCTGGGAGCCGGATCGGATACTTCGCGCGCGATCGCGCTGGTGGCCGCACTCACCATCGCCGCGCACATCGCCTTGCTGCCGCTGACCTATCTGCCCATGCTGCGAAGCTGGCTGCCCGGGGCCAATCGCGCCGAAGGCACGAAGGATCGGCCCGCGGTCGAGCCGGAATAGGGTGACGGAACCCTCAGAAGCGCGCGTCTAGGCCCAGGCGAATGGTCCGTGGCCGCAGCGGAGTCATCTGATTGCGCTGGGCCAGGCCGAACGGGTTGCCGAAGGCGAAGCTGTTGCCGCGGACATCGCCGAGGTTCGTGACGTCCAGCGAAACGCCGAACCTGCCAAAGCCCAATCGGCTGCCGATGTCGCCCACGGAATAATTCCCCTGCGGGATATCGAGCAGCGGCCCGACCCCCAGCCGTGACGCGCCGACATGACGCAGAGAGGCCTCGCCGCTGAGCGTGATGCCCGACGCGATCTCGTGCCGCCAGGCGGCAACGGCGCGCGCACCGTTGCGCGCCACGTTCGGCAGGGTCCGCTCGCCCGGGGCAACATATTCCGGCGCGGGCGCGTAGAGCTCGCTGTTGTTCAGGAAGGCCGATGCGGTGATCGTCAGGCCCGGCGACGCACGCCATACGATATCGCCGTCCAGGCCATAGATCCTCCCGCTGCCGATATTGGCGGTATAGGGAAGGCCCGAGCGGTCGATGAGATCGGCCTGGATGTTGTTCCAGTCGGCATAGAACAAGGCGGCGCGGACCGACAGACGGCCCCGCTCCTGGTTGCCCAGGCGAATGCCGAACTCGCTCATGATCAGGTCGTCGGTCGCGAACTTTCGGGATTCCAGTGCGGATCCGGACGGTGCCACGGCCAGGCCGCCGGCGCGATATCCCTGCTGATAGCGGAGGAAGGCCGAGAACTTCCCGCTCGGGTGCCAGTCCAGTGCGAGGGTCGGCGAGAAGCGCAGCTCATTGATGAACGGCTCCTTCGACTTCTCCACCGGGCTGTCGAGCAGATTGCCGACGCTGCGCGCGAACGTGACTCGGCCGCCGATCGTGCCGGTAAGGCGACGGAACAACGGCCTCGAGAGCTGGCCGAAGATGGCCGCCTCCGCCTGCCGGTTGACGACGCCCGCGATCCGCGCGGGCGCCTCGGGAGGCCCGAGCGAGCGGGACGATGCGCTGATGTTGTAGATGCTCGAAATGCCGACCACCCAGGGGAAGCGCCCGCCGCCGCCGGACAGCCGCGTTTCCTGGTTGAAGAGCGTGATGTTGTTGTTTTCCTCGTATCGCGCGGTCGCGCCGGAGCCGTCATGGCCCGTCGCATCGAAAATGGTCCGCAGGTCGTGGCGCACGATCGACGTGGTCGAAACCAGCTCGGCGCGCCCGAGCCGCCGCCGCGCGGTGAGATAGGTCAGGTAATAGGTGTTCCTGAAAGGCTGGGCGATCGCGTTGTCCCGAGTCAGCGGCGCATCGCCACGGAGCGTGTATTGCCCATCCTGAGTGGAGGTGTTGTGGGTGGCGGTGCCGAAATCGACGGAGAAGCCCCACAGATCCTCGACGCGCCCGGCCAGGCGCTGGCCATAGCTGGTCGTGTTGTTGATGTTTCGCCGCTTGCGCGCGGGAGCATCGATATACCCTGCCTCGCGCGTCGCGAACACGACGAAGCGGACGGCGACCCGGCCATCCGCGATCGGCACGTTGAGCATCGTGGCGCCATCGCCGCCGATGCCGCCGAACCGGGTGCCGCTGACCCCGGCAGAAACCGTCGTCGACAGCGTATGCGTATCCGGCTCGTTGGGAACGAGGCGAATGATGCCGCCCAGCGAACTCGCGCCGTAGAGCGTGCCCTGCGGCCCCACCAGCACCTCGATGCGCTTCATGTCATAGAGGTTCAGGTTCGGGTCCGGCGCATTGTAGTTGAGCCGGACGTCCCCAAGATACTGGCCGACGGTGGCCTGGGTCGGGCCGTTGAAGCTGCTGTCCGCAATGCCGCGGATGAACAGCTTGTTGCGTGCCGAACCGAGATTGGTGGACCCGACCGAGGGCAGCAGCTTCGTGATCGCGGCCGTACCCCCGGCGGCATTGCGCGCCACCCAGCCGGGATCCAGCGCCACGAGTTTCACCGATCCCGGATAGCTGTCGATCGGGATGGACTGCTTGCTGGCGGTGACGACGATCTCGGGAGCCCAATCGGGCTCGACCGGCGGAGCGGGTGGCGGCGCTCGTTTCTCGGACTTCTTCGCCGGGAGGCGCTTCCGCACGATGCGGACGGTATTGCGATCATAGAAGATCGCTTGCGTGCCGGTGCCTCGCAAGGCGCGGTCGAGCGCGGTGCGCAGGGGGAAATTGCCCCTGACTCCGGGGGATCGCCTGGCGGCCAGATCCGGGTCGGTCACCGCGATGGTAGCCCCGCCCTGCTCGCCCAGGGCAGCCGCAACATCGCCGAGGCGACCGGGCGCAACGTCGAATCGCTGCGCATGGGCGGCATCGATACCGAGAACGGAAGTCGCGGCGAATGCCGCCCATCTAACGCTCCGCACCGGCGGCAGTCATCGTCCAGCCGCCGGCGTCCGGCCTGAACGTCACGTTCAGGGCCGGCGTCAGGCGCTCGAGCTCGGCGGGCCCTGTCCCGCGCAGGGCAATCGTACCGGAAAACGGGCGATCGGCGACGTCGGGTGCCGGAGTGATGCGCATGCCGAGCGCCCTGCCGAGATCGGCCGCCACCTGCGCAAGGGGCTCTCCGGAATAGACCAGCCGCCCCTTCCGCCATGCCCCGACGGAGCCGATTGCAGTTCGAGACACCCTGGGGGCCTCCGCCGAGGATGTATCGAGCACCGCCTGTCCGGCATCCAGGGAAATCGTTCGTCCCTTGGACTCGTACAGGACCTTGCCCTCGGCAACCGCCACGCGGACGGCACGGGCGTCGCGCACGACGTTGAACACGGTTCCCACGTCCACGACTCTGCGGCCCGCGACCTCGAGCGTGAACGGCCTGGCGCCGTCATGCTGGACCTGGAAGAGCGCTTCCCCCGCCTCAAGCGCGGCGAAGCGCCGATCCTTGCGGTCGAACCGCATGCGCGTCGCGCCGTTGAGCGTGACCTGAGTTCCCGCCTCCAGGCTGATGGTCCTGCGCTGTCCCGGACCGGTCGCCACTTCGTATCGGCTGTTGGTGGCTTGAGGGACCAGAACCAGCATCGCCGCGACCGCCGCAGCCGCCGCGCCGCCGCCGAGCCCCCACCAGCGCCAGCGCGGGCTCTGTCGCCGGTCGTCGATATCCGTGTCATTGGCCGCTTCCCGGAAGGTCACCGCGGGCAACAGCGGCTCCAGGGCCAGGTCGGCCTGTTCGATCTCGTCATAGAGCGCCGCATGGACCGGGTCCTCGGCCAGCCACTCCGCGAACGCTTCCCATGCCGCATCGTCACCGTGGCGAAGGCGGATGTGCCATTCGATGGCGCGTGCGCGCGCGCTGCCTTGTGCCTCAGATGTCATGACGACCTCTCTCGATCCTGAGATGCCGCGGATCGCCGCCATCCCCATCAAGCCGGAATTTTGCGGCCGCGATGGCTTCATAGGCGCGCGCCAGATGCTTTTCGACAGCGCTGATGCTGATGCCGATATCCGCGGCGATCCGGCGCTGGGGTTCGCCATCGATCCGGAAGCGGCGGAAGATGGTGCGGGTCCGGTCCGGCAGTCCGTCGAGCACGCGCTGCAGCAGCGCGAGCTGCTCGCGGGCGATGAGATGCGCCTCGACCGATGGCTGTTCGTCGATTTCCCGCTCCTCCCCGCTATGCGCGTCGACCCAATCCTCCTCGCGCCGCACCCGCCTCCCCGCAGAGCGGCGCCACCCGAGGAAATGGTTGTTCGTCATGCGATAGAGATAGGCGCGCGGCTCGGCGACGGGGCCGATACGCTCTGCCAGGAGCTTGAGATGCACCTCCTGGAGAATGTCGTCGGCCTCGTCCGCGGTCGCTCCACGCAGCGAGAGATAGCGCGCCAATGCGGAGCGAGTCTCGGTGAAGGTCCGAACCAGACCGCCACCGGCGAGACTCTGCCCATCGCGCTCGTCGTCCGACATGCGGCGTTACTAGCCCCGGAGCAGACCGCGAACAATCCGTTGCCGAGAGCGTAACGAACAGCCGCGATCGGCCGGTACGCGGACCTGCCGTTTTTTTGATGAGGGTGGTCGAAGGCGCCGGTGTCTCAGGCAGGAAAGGAGACGAACGGTGCGCAACGAAACGCTGACGAGCCTGGAAGTTACGGTCCTCGCACTCGCCTGCCGCGATCCATTGTCGAGCATTCTGCCGAAGAATCGATTCGCGCTCTACCCGTTTGGCCCGCCCCCCCATTCGCCCCTGGCGAACCCGCGCCTAGAGGCGCTTCGCCGCTATGCGATCCTGTATCGCCTTCACGGCCGGGGCATGGCCGCGGCGGAGCGCGAGCGCATCCACGGCGCCGGCTATGATCCGCGACAGATTGCCGCGATCGAAGCCGTCATCGCGCAAGCAGGCTTCCGGCAAGGCGGCGCGATGCGCTCCCTCGCGGGCGCTGCTCGAGGCTGGCGAACGATCTTCACCGGCTGGCGACGGCCCCGCGCCCGCAACGCCCCCCATCCCATCCCCAACCGCGCCCGCGAGCCCCGCGGTGCCATTCTTGAGAGAGTATCTGTGAACAGTCCAATCAGCACGCCCTTCTGCCTCGCGATCGCCACGGCGATCCTGACCTTCTCGGGCATTCCGGCGGCGGCGCAGTCCCAGGCACAGATCCAGCCGCAACCGCAGCCGGAGCGCAACCGCGACCATTTCGTACTCGGTATCGGCGCGGGCTATGCCCCGGCCTATCAGGGCGCCGACGACTATCGCGTCATGCCCCTCCCGGTGATCGATATCGCATGGGGGCCCTTCTTCGCCAACCTGCGCAACGGCATAGGCGTCAACGCCGTCGACACGGACCATGTCACCATCGGGGCAAGCGTGACGATGATGCCCGGCTATCGCAGCAAGGACGCGCCCAAGGGAATCGGCGAGCTCTCCTTCGGCGCCGGGGGCCGCGGCTTCATGAGCCTCAAGGCCGCCGGCTTCGTCGCGACGATCGGAGCAACCAAGGGCTTCGCCGGCGGCACCAAGGGCGTCATCGCGGATGCCAGCCTCTCCCGGCCGGTCTTCGTCTCGTCGCGCTTCATGCTCGTTCCCACGATCGCGGCAAGCTGGGCCGACAGGAAGCATAACGACCGGTATTTCGGAGTGAATGCCGCGCAATCCCGCGCCTCGGGCCTTCGGCAATATCGCCCGGGCAGCGGCCTCAACGACGCCTCGGCCATGCTGACCGCCCAATATCGCCTGACCGACCGCATCAGCCTCGCCGCCACCGGTGGCGTCACCACATTGCTCGGGAAGGTCAAGGACAGCCCGATCGTCGTCCACAAGACCCAACCGCTCGGCTTCCTCTCGGTCTCCTATCGCCTGGGCCAATAGGGGGAAGCGCCAGCCCCGAGCAACAAGGGGGGAAGGCACGGGCTGCCTTCCCCGCCAAACCGCGCTCCGCCTCTGGTTCACGGATCGAGAGGGTCTTGCGGAGGGGCGATGGCCGCGGAACCATCGCTCGGTCGAATCGATTGCCGCACCATGAAGACATCCCGCTTCCCGGACATGAGGAACCCCGTTTCGGAGCCGGGCGAATGAAGCGCCTGGTCGCCTTCGACCTCGATGGCACGCTCGCCGAGAGCAAGCAGATGCTCACGCGCGAAATGGCCGACCTGCTGGCGCGGCTGCTCGATATCGTCGATGCGGCCGTGATCTCCGGCGGCGACTGGCCGCAATTCCGGCATCAGGTGGCGGAGCGATTGCCCGTCGGCACGCGCCGGCGGGGCCTGTGGCTGATGCCGACGACCGGCACCAAGCTCTATCGCCATGCCGGCGAATGGCGGGAGGTCTATGCCGAGCGCTTCAGCGATGCCGAACGAACGGCAATCCTCGCCGCGTTCGACCAGGCGCTCGGCAAGGTCGCTCTCCCCCCGGAGAAGATCTGGGGCGAGCGGATCGAGGATCGCGGAAGCCAGCTCACCTTTTCCGGGCTCGGCCAGGACGCGCCGCTGGAAGCCAAGGCGAAATGGGATCCCGACCGGAGCAAGCGCACCGCCCTGCAGGCCGAGTTGCAGCGCCTGCTGCCCGATCTGTCGATCCGGCTCGGCGGCACGACTTCCATCGACGTGACGCGCCGCGGCATCGACAAGGCCCATGGCCTGGAAAGGCTCGCCGGCGAGAGCGGCATCCCCATCGCCGACATGCTGTTCGTCGGCGACGCCCTGTATCCCGGCGGCAACGACGAGCCCGCGCGCCGGACCGGCATCGATGCCATCCAGGTTCGCGACCCCGACGAAACCCGCACCGTCATCGCCACCATCATAGCCTGCCTGCACGACCAGGCGCCGTCGCCGGCGCGCCCCTCGCCGGCGGGGGGTTGAAGGCCTCCCGGAAATTTGAACCAAAGCCGTTGAATTCAAAGCTATTTGCTTTGGCGCGGATCCGCGTGGATTATAGTTAACGAATCCGCACCGAATCGTCGATTCGGCGCGGCAATCGGAAAATCCGGGGGGATTTCGTGGAAGCCGACCGCGCGCTCAATTTGCTCGACGACATGTTGTGGAACTGCCTGATCGTTGCGGGCCCCGTATTGCTCACCACGCTCGTCGTCGGGGTATTGATCAGCATATTGCAGGTCGCGACGCAGATGCAGGAAATGACGCTGAGCTATGTGCCCAAGCTGCTCGTGGCGGCGATGCTGCTCATCCTGCTCGGGCCATGGATGATCGCGCGGATCACCGATTTCGCGCGTGGCCTGTACCTGGTGATCCCCACGCTCGCGAGCTGATCATGGGCGACCTGACCGACCAGGCGGTGGCGGTGCTGCTGCTGAGCCTGCGCATCGCGCCGACGCTGAGCTTCGCCCAGCCCTTCACGCTGCTGCGCATTCCGGCAATGATAAGGCTGATCCTGGCGATCGCCCTTTCCGCCTGGCTCGTTTCCGGCAATCCGGACGCGACCTGGCGCGCGCCCTTCTGGGATGCCGGCCTACCGGTGGTCGTGCTGGGCGAGCTCTTCCTGGGCATATCGCTCGCGCTCGCGCTCCAGCTCGCCTTCGCGGCCCTGCTCACTGCCGGGCGCGCGATCGACATCCAGGCCGGGTTCGGGCTGGCGGTGCTGGTCGATCCCACCACCCGCGCGCAAATGCCGCTGGCCGGTACGTTCTTCGCCTATGCCGGTGCCGCGATATTCTTCGCGATCGGCGCGCCCGGGGACCTGCTCGCGATCTGGGCAGCCTCGGTCGAGAAGGTCCCGCTGGGTGCCGCGAGCCTGGGCGGCGACCCGGCGCCGTTGATCGAATATATGGGCACGGTGTTCCTGATGGCGATCGGGCTGGCGGGGATCGTGCTGCTCGTGCTGTTCCTGCTCGACCTGATCGTCGCCTTCCTGTCGCGCACCCTGCCGCAGATGAACGTGCTGCTCCTGGGATTCCAGGTGAAGGCGCTCGCCACCATCGCGGCGCTGCCGCTCGCCCTGTCCTTCTCCGGCGCGCTCTTCGCCCGGCTGATGCGGACCGCGCTCGAAACCATGCCGCGGCTGATCTGACATGGCCGAGCAGGAGCAGAATCGCAGCGAGGCACCGACACCCTTCAAGCTGAAGAAGGCACGCGAGAAGGGCATGGTCGCCCGCAGCGCGGAACTCGGCTTCCTGGGCGGACTGGTCGCGCTGGCGGGGTTCGGCGCGGTGGCGGGGCCGACGATGGTCGGCGAGATCGCCGAGCTGATGCGCAAGGCCTTTTCCGCCGGCATCGACCGGGCGGGCGATCCCGAACAGGCCCAGGCGATGATCGGCACCATCGCCTGGGCCGCGATCCAGCCGCTTGCGCTGCTCGGCGGCACGATCATGGCGGTGGTGATCTTTCTCGAGATCCTTCAGCTGCGCGGGCTGATGTTCACGGCCCAGCCGCTCAAGCCGGACTTCAACCGGCTCAACCCCGCCACCGGCCTAAAGCGGCTCTTCTCGATGCGGATGCTGAAGGAGACGCTGAAGACGGTGCTCAAGTCGGCGGTCTATGCGATCGCCGCCTGGTTCGTCGTCAAGGACGCCATCGCCCGCTTCGCGATCGCCGCGAGCGACGGCGAACGGCTGGCCGAAGCGCTTGCCGGCGCCGGGCTGCGGCTGATCTTCGTGTTCATCGCGATCGCGATCGGCTTCGTCATCCTCGACCAGGTGCTGGTGCGCGGCGAGTTCCTCAAGCAGATGCGGATGAGCCGGCGCGAAGTCACGCGCGAGGCCAAGGACCGCGAGGGCGATCCGCGCATCAAGCAGAAGCGCAAGCAGCTCCATGCCGAGTTCGTCAAGCAGAGCGAGGGCCTGGGCGCGGTGCCGGGATCGGACCTGGTGGTGGTCAATCCCGAGCATTTCGCCGTGGCGCTGCGCTACGATGCCGAACGGATGATCGCGCCCGAAGTCTCGGCCAAGGGCCGCAACCGCTTCGCGCTGGCGATCAAGGAAGAGGCGTTCCGCCTGGGCATCCCCATCCTCGAGCGGCCACCGCTCGCGCGCACCCTTTTCCGCGCCTGCCAGGCGGGCGGCGCGATCCCCCCTTCCACCTATGAGGCAGTGGCCGAGCTCTACATCGCGCTCCGCCGCGCTTCGCACCCTTCGGAAACCGCATGATGTTCGACAAGCTGTTCCGCAACCAGAAGGACCTGGCGCTCGTCGGAGCGACGATCGCGATCCTCGTGATCCTGTTCGTGCCGATCCCTCCGGCCTTTCTCGACCTGGCGATCATCATCAATTTCGGCCTGGGGCTGACGATCATGCTGCTGACCTTCTATGTCGGCAAGCCGGTGGAATTCTCCACCTTCCCCTCGCTGCTGCTTGTCGCGACGCTCTATCGCCTCTCGCTCAACGTCGCCGCGACCCGCCTTATCCTGACCGGCGGCAATGCCGGCGATGTGATCGGATCGATCGGCGCCTTTGCGGTGCAGGGCAATTTCGTGATCGGCCTGGTCGTCTTCTCGATCCTCGTCGTCGTCCAATATGTCGTGGTGACCAGCGGCGCCCAGCGCGTCTCCGAAGTCGCGGCGCGCTTCACGCTCGATTCGATGCCGGGCCAGCAGATGAGCATCGATGCCGACCTCAACATGGGCCTGATCGACCAGAAGGAGGCGGTGCGCCGGCGCGAGGAGCTGGAAAAGGAAGCGAGCTTCTACGGTGCGATGGACGGCGCCTCGAAATTCGTGAAGGGCGACGCGATCGCCGGCATCATCATCCTGCTGATCAACATCATCGCCGGCTGGATCGTCGGCGTCAGCCAGATGGGCATGGAATGGCCCGAGGCGCTGCAGCACTTCACCCTGCTGACCATCGGCGACGGCATCGCCACCCAGCTGCCCGCGCTGATCATCTCGATCGCCACCGGCATCATCGTCACCCGCTCGGCGGCGGACCGGCAGCTTTCCACCGAGGTCTTCCGCCAGCTCGCGTCCGAACCGCGCATCCCCTTGATCGTCGCGGCGGTGCTGCTCGCGCTGATGCTGATGCCGGGCATGCCCAAATGGCCGATCCTGCTGATCGGCGCGGCCGCCGGCTTCGCATGGTGGCGCCTGCGTCGCCGCACCGCGGCGCAGGGCGGCACGGACGAGGACGCGACCGACGAGACGATGGCCTCCGGCACCGCGCCGGTGCCCGCGGTCGAGATCCGCTTCGGCGCCGAACTCGGCCGGGCGTGGGAAAAGGAAGGCGCCCTCATCCTCGAGCGCCTCGCCGGCCTGCGCCGCGCCCAGGAGCAGGAGCTGGGCATCGGCTTTCCCGCGGTCAAGCTCGTCGACGGCCAGGGGCTGGGCAGCTTCGAATATGAGGTGCGGCTGTTCGGGGCCCGCTACGGCGCTACCGAGGTCCAGCCCGAGCGGGTACTGGCGATCGCCAACCAGGGCGCCAAGGGCCGGCTCGCCGGCGAGGAAACGGTGGACCCGGCCTTCGGCATGCCCGCCTTCTGGATCGCCGAGAACGAGGCCCAGGCCGCGCGCGATTCGGGCTATACGATCATCGATCCGATCACGCTGATGGTCACGCATTTCGGCGAGATCGTGCGCAGCGAGACCTCGACCCTGCTCACCCGCGCCACCGTCGCGGGGCTGCTGGGCGAAGTGCGCGAGCGCCAGCCCGGCCTGGTCGAGGACCTGATCCCCAATACGCTGACGCTGTCCGACGTGCAGCGCGTGCTGCAGAACCTGCTCGGCGAAGGCGTGTCGATCGCCAATCTCGACCTGATCGTCGAGCATCTCGTCGACCTGGCCCGCATCCAGAAGGACCCGATCGAGCTGACCGAACAGATTCGCCAGCGGATGAGCTATGCCATCTGCCACCAGCTGCGCGGCAGCCATGGCGACCTGGCGGTGCTCAGCCTCGATCCGCGCGTGGAGAACCAGATCGTCGCGAGCATCGGGGCCAATGCCGGCCATAGCTCGCTCGCGGTCGAACCGCGCCTTGCCGAGCAGATCCTCCGCCGCCTCGCCCCGATGAGCGAGGAGATGTTCCGCCAAGGCCGCGCGCCGGTGCTGCTGTGCGGCAGCGAGATCCGCCGCCACCTGAAAAACCTCACGCGCCGCAGCATCCCCAAGCTTTCGATCCTGTCGGTGAGCGAGATCCCGATGCGAGTGAACCTGAAATCGTTCGACGTGGTCCGGCTGGAAGGGTGAGCCGGGCGCCACTCCCGCGTGCGACATGGCGGGTGTCGCAATGCCGATCCGCCCGCGATCGGCAACCTCCGCCACCCTCGCCCTTGCGGGGATGGCGGTGGAGAACGGGGCGCTGAAGGAAGAACGAAGGCCTTCAGCCTAACGCGCGCCCAGCTTCGCCAACGCATGCGCCAATGTCTTGCCGTCATCCCCGATCGGCGTGTGGAGCGCGGTCTCGAAGATCTTGGCCGCCCGCTCGCTGTTCCCGTCGCCCGCGGCGAGCAGCATCGAAGCAAGCGCCGCCGAGAAGCTCTCCCGATCAAGCCGCTGTGCGATCGCGGTGCGCCGGCGCGCTTCCTCGATATGCCCCTCGAGCAGCTCGATCACCGCGATGGAACCCTGCGCCTCGCCGAAATTGTCGTCGAGCGCCAGCGCCTTCTCGAAGCGGACGCGGCCGGCGGCGCGATCCCCGGCCAGGACGTGCGCCCAGCCCGCGGCGATCCACGAGCCCAGATGGGTGCCGAACATCTCGGCCCCCTTGTCCAGATCGCGTGCGGCTTCCCCCTGGTCGCCGCCCAGCATGCGCGTGAGCCCCAGCCCGATCCAGGCCCGGGGGGCGCCCGGCGCACGCGCCAGCGCCGCCTCGAACAGCTCCGCCGCGGCCGCGGGATCGTCCTCGCCGAGCGCCAGCGTGCCGAGCGTGGTGAGCGCGTCGGGGTGATCACCCGCCATTCGCGCGGTGCGCGCCGCGAGATCGGTGTCCTCGATATCGATCGCCAGAGTCGAGACGATGGCGTTGAGCCCGCGATGCTCGGGATGGAGCGCGATCAGCGTGCGTGCGCGCTCCCCGGCGCGATCGAACTGGCCGAGCTGGTGCAACAGCTGCACTTCAAGTTGCGCGGCCTGCGGCAAGGCAGTGCTGGTCGCAATGTCGAGCGCCGCCAGCGCCTCGTCGAAGCGCTTGGCCATGGCGAGCGACCAGGCGAGGTTGAAACGCACCGGCGGCGCATCCGCGCCCCCGGCCAACAGCGCAGCATAGAGATCGGCAGCGCGCGCCCAGTCGAGCCGGCGCATCGCCACGAGTCCGGCCAGATGCTGGGCCTGGGGCGTCAATGGCTGGAGCCGTGCATGGCGATCGAGCAGTTCCTCCGCGGCGTCGAAGCGTTCCTCGGCGAAGGCTGCTTCCGCCGCGTCGGCGATCAGCGCGACATTGTCCGGATCCTCGGCAAGCAATGCCGCGAGACGATCGTGGCGGCTCTGCGCGGTGGCGGTCTGGTTCATGCTCGAGATTCCCTCAACTGGGCCAGGGCCCTGTCCATCAATTCGCGCCCTTCGGGCGTCTCGCCGATCATCCGGCTTACCTGATCGACGATGGCGATCAGCGCCGGATCGTTCCCGACCGCTTCGCCGAATTGTTCGGCAAGCAGTCCGCGGACCATCGCCCGGCGCAATTCCTCTTCCTCCAGCGTGTCGAGAGCGGCGAGCGCGCGAACCCGGTCGAGCGGGCGCGCGGATGCCGTCTCGGCACGGGAGGTCCGGCCCTGCCGTGCCGTGCCGCGATTGCGGCTCGTGCGTTGCAGCTGCTCGTGCAGGAGCAGCAGCACCTGGTCGACATTGCCGATGCGTGTCATGTCGCGCGCGCGCTCAGTGCGTCGTTCCGCGCTCGATCTGGTCGAGCAGGAAGGACGTCGCCGAAGCCTCGTCGTCCGCCGGTTTTGCCGGGGCACCGTCGCCGGCCAGGCGGCTGCATTCGTCGATGATCAGCCGCATGTCGCGGTTCAGCGGCGGATTCTCCTCGTTCACTGCGATCCCTTCGGTCAGCTCGCGGATCGCCTCCCCGAAATGATCCTGGATCAGATGCCGCAGCCCGCGGACGAAATGCGCGAGATAATGGTCGGACGGCAGCGTATCGAGCGGCTCCCAGGTTGCGAGTGCGCGCGACGCCTCGCCCGAAGTGAGCTCGAAGAAACCGAGCTGGAAGCGGGCCAGCGCAAAGTCAGGCGCCAGCGCGACGGCGCGGCTCAGGGCGGCATGCGCCTCGATCGGGCGCCCCGATCCGGCGAGCATCGAACCGCGCAGGAAGTGGAGCCGGGCATCGTCGGGATAGGCTTCGATCAGCCGGTCGGCGAGGCCGAGTTCGTCCGGCATGCTCGCCTGCATCGCGGCGAGCAGTTGCGCCATCTCCTCGTCACTGCAAAGCGTCATGTCCATCTCCATCAACGATATCCTATCCGTGTCCGCAGCTTCGCCAGCGCTTGGGCGTGAAGCTGCGAGACGCGCCCCTTCGACAGGCCGAGCAATTGCGCGATCTGCGAGAAGCTTACTCCGTTCTCATAGTGCTGGCGAATGATCGCTGCCTCGCGCTCGGGCAGGCGCTCGATCTCGCGAGCGAGCTGGGCGTTGAGCTGGCGCCATGCCAGGCTCTCATAGGCATTGGGCCGCCGGTCGATCCCGTCTTCGGGCTCGACCAGGCCGGTTCCCTCGAGCATCAGGCCGATCGCGAGCCCGGCGGCAAGGTCGGCGAGCGCGCCCAGCGGATCGGCCGGGCCGGTCTCCGCCGCGATCGAGCGGAGCCGCTCGGTCTCGATCCGGCGGCGATAGCTATATTGCGCGTCGCTCTCGTTCATCCGCGCCGCGCCATCGGCGATGCTGCCGATGATCCGGCGCCGCGCAAAGGCGCCAAAGGGAATGCCACGCAGCGGATCGAACCGGTCGATCGCGACCAGCAGCCCTTCATAGGCGAACTGTTCCATGTCGTTGAGCTCGATGCCGTTGCGTGGCCGCGTCCGCAGCTGGCGCCGAGCAAGGGCGCGCGCGAGCGAACGGTACCGCGTGAAGATCTGCTCGCGGCACCTGAACTCGCGCTCGAAGCGGAAACGCCGCCATAGCGACGCTTCCACGCGCGGGGGCATCAGCAACAGGTCGAGGCCCGAGGAGGTGCCGCCCCGGCGCTGCTTCATCTGAAGCTTCCCAGCACGCCCTGCAGGATCAGCCCCCAACCGTCGATCAGGACGAACATGAGGATCTTGATCGGCAGCGAGATCGTCGATGGCGGGACCATCATCATGCCGAGCGCGAGCAGGATCGAGGCGACGACCAGGTCGATCAGCAGGAAGGGCAGCAGGATGACGAAGCCGATGGTGAAGGAGACCCGCAGCTCGTTCAGGATGAAGGCGGGCGTGAGCTTGAGCAGTTCCACCTGCTCGGGCCGGTCCGGCACCGGGGCCTTGGCGATGGCGTAGATCGCCTCGATGTCGCTGTCGCGGGTCTGGGCGAGCATGAAGTTGCGCAGCGGCCCGCTCCCCTTATCGATCGCCTGCTCGACGGTAACGCTGCCGGCCATCAACGGCTTGAGCGCCTGGCTGTTCACGGCGGTTAAGGTCGGGCCCATGGTGAAGGCCGTCAGGAACAATGCGAGGCTGATCAGCACCGGGTTGGGCGGGGTTTCGGGCATGCCAAAGGCATGGCGGACCATCGCCAGCACCACGACGATGCGCACGAAGCTCGTCATGCTGATGAAGATCGCCGGAGCGACCGCCAGCAGCGTGAGCAGCAACATGGTGCGCACCAGATCGGTGCTGATGCCCGTGCCGTTGGCAGCCAGGGCAGTGGCGGGAGCAAGCAGCGCGACGGCCAGCAGGCACGCCTTGCCGGCGCGAACGCGGCGCATCAGCCGTCCTCCCCCTCCGCGCCCGGCGGCGCGGCCGAAGCGGGGGCGGCGGCTGGAACCGGACACGCGCTCTCGCGCAGCAGGAGGTGCTGCTGCTGCCCGCAAAGCACGAGATATTCGCGCCCGTCGCAGCGCAACAGGCAGATATCGGCATATTGGCTGGCCCGGCGCGTCTCGAGCACCTCCACCCGCCGCTGCGCCGGCAATGCCGCAACCAGCCCGCGCAATCGGGGAAGGTCGATCCGCCCGCCGCTGCGCTTGAGCGCCAGCGCGGCCAGCGCCGCGAGCATCAGGCACAGGAGCAACGCCATCACGATCCGCGTGAGCGAAAGATTCAGGCTCCCGCCGCCGCCCAGCCGCCCCGGCTGCGCGAGCGCGGCCGGGGCATGGACCAGGAATGCCGTCAGACATGCGCATGCTGCACTCAATCGGGCCATTGCGCGATCTCGGTCAGGCGCACGCCGAACTTCTCGCCCACCGCGACCAGCTCCCCGCGCGCCACCGCCACGCCGTTCAGGCGCAGTTCGACCGGCGTATTGAGCTGCGCATCCAGCGTCACCACCGCGCCGGTGGCCAGGCCGGTCAAGTCGGCGACGGTCATCGGGGCAGCGCCCAGAAACGCCTCGAGCTGCACGCCGACATTCTCGATCAGCTTGCTGCTGACGCGTGCGGGCGCCGGCCGCTCCGGCTTGGCTGCGGCGGGCTGGCTTTCGGCGGACAGGATATCACTCGGTTCGGTCACGGGGCTACTCATCGGGTTGGAGCTTCTATGATTTCGAGCGCGGGACCGCGCTTGCCTTCGACGACGGCACAGCGGCCCCGCGCAAGCGGCACCCCGTCCACCGCGAGCGGCAGGATGTCATCGGTCGCGCGGTCGAGCACGAGCACGTCGCCGCAGCCGAGCCCGGCGAGATCGGCGACGGTGATATGGCTGCGGCCGAGCAACGCGGAGAGCGACACGGGGATTCCGGCAAGCGCGGCACTGCCGGAACCAAGCGGCACACCGACCGCCGGCTCGGGCAGCACCTCCCGCACGAAGCGCGCGAAACTGGGCGCCGACAGCTCGATCAGGAGCGTCAGCCCGCGCGTGGCGGTGACGGCCTCGAGCCGATGTATCGCCCCCTCGCCGCGCCCCGCCTCCGATGGATGCCAGACCGGCTTGCCCAGCGCGAGGCACTGAACGAGGCGAGACTTGAGGCCATCCAGGCATTCCTTGCCCAGTGCCTCGAGCAGCGCCAGATCGTGCGCGTTGCGCTGGCCCGCGGCTGCGGGCACGCCGAGCACCATCGCCCCCAGCGCCATCACGCCCGCCGGCGGCAGGCCGATCGCCACCCCTTCGTCGCAGCAATGCCACACGGCCTTGCGCAATTCGGCGCGCGGTGCCGCAATGCGGGCGAGCCCCCCGGCGACGCGCATCGGCTCGCCCGCGAACCACTCGCCCGACCAGCTCTCGACCATGCCGGCGAGCAGGTTCTGGACCGAAGCGGGCGCGAGCGTTCCGTCGGGCAGCCAGGATCGGCAGGGAAGCGTCATCCCTGGCCCCGGATGCCGAAGAGCTGCTGGATCATGTCGTTCGAAACGCTGACGATCTGCGACGAGGCCTGGAATCCGCGCTGGATCAGGATCAGGTCGCCGAACTGCTTGGACAGGTCGACGTTCGAGGCCTCGAGCTGCCTGGCCTTTACCAGGCCCACCCGGGGATCGGAGCTGGCAAGATACATGCGCTCGCCGCTGCCATTATAGGTGAACAGGCCGCCATCCTTCTCGACCAGCGACTGGGTATCGCGGAAATCGGCGAGCGCGACTGCGCCCAGGTCGAGCTTCTGCTCGTTCGAATAGGCAAGCTCGAGATTGCCGGTGGCGTTCACGGTAACGGTGGTCAGCGCGCCTACGCCGTGCCCGTCGATCGAGGATGCGCGCAGATTGGAGACATCGCCGGAGGAATAGGATTGCACGGCCGAGAAATCCAAGGTCACCTTGAAGTTGTTGGTGGTATCCTCGACTTCGATCTTGGCGGCGCTGGGATCGATGATGCTACCGATGAATTTGAGGCTCTTGGTCGCGACCAGGCCCTTCTCGTCGCTGATCTTGACGGTCCATTCGCCGGCGGCCGTGCCCTTTTCGAACTTCGCGCTCCATTTGTGCGAGCCGCCCTTGCTGTCGTACACGACCATGTCGTTGATCGTGACTGCGTTGACGGCAGTGTTCGACAGATTGTCCGTGAAGGTGATCGTGGTGCTGCCGAGCGGGGCGCTGGTGCGCTTCTGATCGATCGAAAGGCTCACCGGCCGGCCGGAGGAATCGAGCGTCGCCAGCCGATATTTCGTGCCCGAGAGGACGATGAAGCCCTTGTTGTCCACCTCGAAGCTGCCGGTGCGCGCATAGAGCATCTTGTCGCCGTCCATCAGGACGAGGAAGCCGCCGCCGTCGATCGCCAGGTCCAGGTCGCGCCCGGTCTGCCGCAGCTGGCCGGCGCTCAGGTCGAGCCGGCTCTGGCCGATGCCGACTCCGTTGCCGCCGCCATTGCTGTCGGTGTCGTGCGAAAGGCCGCCCTGGCTGCCGCTGCCATAATAGTTCTGGAACGTCACCGTCGAACCCCGGAAGCCCGAGGTGTTGAGATTGGTCACGTTGTTGCTGACCTGCTCGAGTCCGCGGGAATAGGCGTTGAGGCCACTGAGGCCGATATAGATGGCACCGAACATGGCTTAGTTCCCCTTCCTGACTTGCGAGATGCTGGCGATCGCGAGGTTGCTGATCGTGCGATTGTCGGCCGTCTTGATCGTGATCCGCGGCGTGCCATTGCTGAAGGTGACCGCGGTTACCAAGCCCGTGAGCGTGGTCGCCCCCGCCGGCACGTCGACCGTGGTGCCGAGCAGGCCGGTCGCCTGGCTGGTCGCCTGGGCGGAGACCAGCGCCTCGAGCCGGTCGTTCATCGTCTGGCTCTGCTGGATCTGCGAGAACTGCGCGAGCTGCGAGACGAACTCGAAATTGTCCATCGGCTTCAGCGGATCCTGATAGGTCAGCTGGGTCAGGATGATCTTCAGCAGCGCATCGAAGCCGAGGCCGAAGGCATCGGTCGCCGCATTGGCGGCGCCGGCATTCTGCTGGCCGCCGTCAGCGGCGCCTACTGGCGCGGTTTGCGCGATCATCGTTCACTCTCCCGTGGCGGCATGGCATTGATCTGGATTCGGGCGGCGGAAAGCCCATGGCGGCCGAGCAGCGCGGCGATTTCGTCGCGCAACTGATGACGTTCCGCTTCGTCCAATCCCTCGACGCGCGCCGCGATCTGCAAACCGCTCTCGATCTCGTGCAGCGCCACATGCAGCGCCGAACGCGCGGCGCCTGGCGTGCGATAGGCGCGGTGCCGCAGGGGCGCGACGGGATCGGCCGCCTCATTCTCTGCGGTCGCCGGCGGCGCGGCCGCCATGCCGCTCGCCGGCTTGGCGACGACGGTCGCCGGCCCTGCCCTGGCGACGCGCATCGCCGGCCCATGCCCCGCGCCCGATCGCGCCATGGTGCTGCCCCCGGGGATGGCGGGGAACGCGACTTCCGGACGCAGCGCCGCGGCCAGCCCTGCCGGCGCGACGCCGGGCGCCTGTGCCAGCGCCGCCTCCTCTCGCTCGAGCATTACCGCCTGGCCTGGTATCTTGCCTGCATGGCCGAAGAAGCCATCCTGATTGAACACGCGCGCGAGCGGCGCGGGCGCCTGCTGCGCCGGGTCCGCGCCAACGACATCGGGGACGAGCAGCGAAGCTTCGGGAGCCGGCATCGAAGGCGCTTCGGCGAGCGCCGCCTGCTCTGCCGCAAGCGCGCCGCCGGCACCGAGCAGCTGCGCGAACAGGTCGCTCGGCGCCTGCCCATGCTGCTGATCGGCGGAATCGCCCCGCCCCTCGGGCGGCATGGGGCCGGTATGCGGGAGAGGTCCAATCATGCTCGCCTCCAGTTCGAAGCTATGCGGTCCGCCAGCGCATCGAGCGCGCGCTCGTCACGGTCCCGGCGGCGCGCGCGGCGGCTGGTGTCGAGCGCGCGGTCGGCAAGCCGGCAATGTGCATCGCCGTCGTGCCAATCCTGCTCCGCGGCGGCGCACGCCTCGACCATTTGCGCGCGATGCGCCTGCGCGGCGGCACTCGCCCGGCCCTGTTCGACAAGCTCGGCGGCAAGCGCGCGGGCGAAATCCGGCGCGAAGTCCGCGCTGCCGAGATGCGCGTCCCATGCCCTTGCGGCCGTTTCGGTGCGCAGGTCCGCGCGACGCGACGCGTCCGCCGCCTCCTCTTCGCGCGCCTGCGCCGCGGCCAGTTCCTGATGTGCGGCCATGCGCTGCGCGACACGGAGCGCGGCGATGTCGGCGAGTGCGCGATGGGTGCGGCGATCATGCATGGCCGCCACTCCCGGCAGCCGTGCGCAGGCCTGAAAGCGTATCGGCAAAACCCGAATTCTCGCTCTGCCCCTGGCGCAGGAACGCCATCAGCTTCGCGCGCATAGCGATCGCCTGATCGATCTCGGCATTGGCGCCGTCCTTGTAGACGCCACTCTCGATCATCACGCGCGCCTCGTCATAGACGCCGAGCTGCGTGACGGCCGTGCGTGCCGCGCTGGCATGCTGGCGCTCCATCAGCCGCGCCGCCTGGCGGCTGATGGAACGCGACACGTCGATCGCCGGGAAATGGCCGCGCTCCGCAAGCGTGCGCGACAGCACGATATGGCCGTCGAGCAATGATTTCATCACTTCGACGATCGGGTCGTCGACATCGTCGGTCTCGCTCAGCACGGTCATCACCGCGGTGATCGCACCGCCGCCGCCGGTGGCGCCGCACCGCTCGACCAGGCGCGGCAGGGCCGCGAACACATTCGGCGTATAGGCGCGCACCGTCGGCGGCTCCCCGGCGGCGAGGCCGATCTCGCGCAGCGCCATGGCGAGACGCGTGACCGAATCCACGACCAGCAGCACATGCTGGCCGCGATCGCGCCAATGTTCGGCCAGGCACAGCGCCACATTGGCTGCCCGAGCACGCAACGCCGCCGTTTCGTCGGATGTCGCGGCGACCAGGGTGAAGCGCTCCGCATCGGCGCGGGCGGAAAGCGTGCGCCAGATCGCCTCGACTTCGCGGCCGCGCTCGCCGACCAGGCAAAGCACCACGCGATCGCACTCGATCTGCCCGGCGAGCTGCTCGAGCAGGCTGGTCTTGCCCACCCCCGCGGCAGCGAAGATGCCGACGCGCTGGCCCTCGCCGAGCGTCAGCAGCCCGTCGATCGCGCGCAGCCCGGTCTTCACCATGCGCCGGGGCGCCGCACGATCGAGCGGGCGCGGCACCGATCCGGCAAGCGCCGTCCGAGCCTCGACGGCGATTGCGCCTCCGCCATCGAAGGGCCGCCCGAACGCATCGATCGCCCGCCCGGCGAAACCGTCACCCACCGCCGCCGAGCCGCCGCCGGGCAGCGCCGTCACCCGGGCGCCGGGGCGCACCTGGCGATCCTGTTCCAGCGGCACCAGGATCAGCCCGGCCTCGTCCACCGCGGCGACTTCGACGCGCACAGCGGCACCCTCCCCGGCGACTTCGCACAGGTCGCCTACGGTGCAGGCCGGGCCGGTCGCCTCGAAATGGCCATGCGCGACCTTGCGCACGAAGCCGATGGGGTGAACCAGCTCCAGATCGCGCAGCCGCTGCAGGAAGGGATGGAGGGTCATCCGGCCATCTCGGCCAGCAGCGCCGACAGCGCCTGCCACTGCGTGCGCACGTCGAGATCGACCTGGCCGAGCCGGCATTCGATCCGGCTGGCGCCCGCGCGCAGCGCGCGGTCGCTCTCGACGCGCAGCCCTTCCGCGCCGAGCTCGGCCGAAAGCGTTGCGAGCGCGGCAGCGTCCGGGAAGTCCTCTGGGCTCACATGGATCGCGATCACGCTCGATCGGCGCAGGGCGGCGAGCTGGCGCGCGATCATCGCCTCTGCCGGGGCGGCCCAGCCCTCGCCCTCGGCGAACATCTTGGCCAGTGCGGCCCGGGCAAGTTCCGGCGCGAGCCTGTCGAGCGAATCCAGCTGCGCAGCGAAGTCCGCCCGGGCCTGTTCCAGCCCCTTGCGGACCGCGGCGATCCCGTCGGCCTCTCGCCGTTCGGCCTGGGCCAGCCCCTCCTGCCGGCCTTCCTCGCGCGCGACTTCCACCGCGCGCTTCGTCGCGGCTTCGTCCTCGCCGCGCTGGCGCTGGAGCCGTTCCACCTCGGCAAGCAATTGCGCACGCTCGATATCGCGCGGATCCGCCGCCGGCGCTTCGCTCGCTTCGACCGGCAAGCGCGGGCCGCCGATGAAGCTGCGCACCGCAATGCCGGCATCGGACTTGATGAGCATGGTCATGGCAGCCTGCCACGCGGGCGGAGCAGGCCGCCCATCGCCTGGGCGAGCGACGCGCCGCGCCCCTGCTCGGGGCGCGAGGCGCCCTTCCCCGCCGGCATCAGGAACGCATCGAGCGCGCGCCGCCCCGCCACGGTGAGCCCGGTGTCGCCGCGTGCCTCGAGCCGCGCCGCGATATCGGCGGAATAGGGAGAGACGGGTTCGGCGGGCCCGCTTGCCGAAGCGGCGAGCCGGGCACGGACGCGCCGGCGCTCCTCGCCCCCCAGCTTCGCCAGCACCGCCTTGCGATCGCCGGCGGACATGCCGCGCAGTTCGTCGATCAGGATATCGAGCCGGGCTTCAGGCAGCAGCATCGCCAGCCTCCTCCGTCATGTTGAGCTGGCGGCGCAGCCGCTGCGCGAACGCCTCCTGCTCTTCGCCGCTCATCCGCGCGCCCGGGCGGCGGAAGCGCCAGACCAGCACTGCCGCCATTGCGACGCCGGCAACCAGCCACAGCCAGATCGGCGGCCAGGCGAAGCCGAAACCCTGGGCCGGTATCGGTGCTGCCGCCATGGGTGCGCCTGCCGCCGCGTGGCTGGGCTGCGCGATCGGCGGGGAAGATACGGGCTGATCGATCGGCCCGGTTTCGAAGGACAGGCTGTCGCCGGCCTGGTCGTCGAGCCCCGTCGCCTGGACGATGGCATTGCGCGCGATCTGCTGGTCCTCCGAATTGATCGGCGCTTCGCTGATGAACAGGATGCGCATGCGGAAGTTGCGCGCCGCCCCTTCGCCCGACGGCGTCCAGCCGGCGGCAGGAACCACCGTCGGATCGGCGCCGGCGGTGCCGCCGGCTGCCGCCGTCGGCGGCGCGCCGTTCGGCAGGAGCAGGACCCGGAGGGCAAAGCGCACGCCCGGCATCTGTCGCTCGACCGCGCCGCGCGCTCGCGCCCGATAGTAATTCTCGACCGCGCCGCGCTCCTCGATATCGGCGGGGCGTTCGGCGCCCGTGCCGCCGTCGACCACGGGCGGGGGGCTGATCACATGTCCGGCCGCGTCGAGCACCACCACCTTGCTCTCGGGCAGATCGGGGACGGCCGCCGCAACCAGCTGCTGGATGCCGGAGACGCGCGCCGGATCGGCCGTCTGGCCCGGCTTCATCGTGACGGTCACCGCTGCCTTGGGGTCGACCCGGTCGCCGCGGAAGAGCGCCTTTTCGGGCAGCGCGAGATGGACGCGCGCCGTCTCCACTCCGTCCATCGCCGTGATGGTACGGACCAGTTCGCCCTGGAGCGCGCGCTGATAGTTGATCTTCTGCGCGAAGTTGGTGAGCCCCATGTCGGACTTGTTGAACAGCTCGAAGCCGATCTGCCCGCGCGCCGCCGCATCCGACCCGGCGATCGCGACGCGAGTGGCATCGGCCTGCCCCTCCGGCACCAGGATCGTCGCGCCGCCGTCGCGCAAGCGATAGGCGACGCCGCGCTTGTCCAGCTCCGCGACGATCGCGGAGGCATCGGTCGGACGCAGCCCCTGCGCGAGCACGACATAGTCGGTGCGCAGGAACAGGAAGTAGCCGATGGCGAGCAGCAACAGGACGAGCCCGAAGACGCCGCCCAACAGGTACAGCTGTCCGCGCGCGGCGGCGGGAGCGGGAACGGGGTTTTCCATCGGAGATCAGCCGGTCAGAGGGGCATGTTCATGATTTCGCGATAGCCCTCGACGATCCGCGAACGGACCTGCATCGCGAGCTCCACCGAAAGCCGGGCCTGTTCCAGCGCCATGGTGACCTGGTGCACCGGCACCGAATCGTCCACCGTGAACTGCTGGACGAGCTTGTCCGCCGTGGCGAGCTTCTGGTCGACGCCGCGCAGCCCGTTCATCAGCACTTCGCCGAAGCCGGCGCCCCCGGCGGGCTGGGCAACCGTCGCAGTCGCTTCGCCCAGGCGCATCGCGAGCGGCGCCGCATCGGCACCGCCGATCGCCGCGATCCCCTCGATCCCGGTCATGCCTGCTTGCCCAGTTCGGCGGCGCGCGAATACATTTGCTGCGCGATGCTCATCGCCGTGAGATTGGCCTCATAGGCGCGCGACGTCTTGATCAGCAGCGTCATCTCGGATGCATGGTCGACATCGGGATAGGTGACGAAGCCATCGGCGTCGGCATGCGGATGGCCGGGCTCGTAGACCCGGCGCGTGCCCGCCGCCATCGGCTCGACGCCGAGCACCTCGACGCCGCCGGGCGTCTTGTCGCCCGCCCGCACGAGATGCTTGAAATCGACTTGCGGCCCCGACAACAGGCGCAGCGGGTGGAACGGCTGGCCGGAAGCGGTGCGGCTCGTGTTGATGTTGGCGAGGTTCTGCGCGATCACCTGAAGGCGCTGCCACTCGACGTCTAGGCCGGTGCGGCTGATGGCGATGGCGTCCATCTCAGCGGCCTCCCGACACGATGGTGCGGGCAAGCTCCATCTGACGCCCGAGGATCGAGAGCAGCGCGCCATAGCGCATCGCGGTCTGCGAGGCGTTGGCGATCTCCAGGTCGAGCCGCATCTCGCTGGCGATGCGCGGCATCGGCTCGAGCTCCACCTTGGGCTCGACGCCGGCGATCGCGCCGCCGCCCTGCGTCGCCGCGCTGCGCAGGCTGTCCTCGAACGTGACGCGGATCGGCCGATAGTTGGGCGAGTTCGCGTTGGCGATGTTCTGCGCCGTCGCCTGGTAGCGCGCGGTAAGCCCGTCGAGCGCCTTGGCGATCAGCGCCGTCGAAATACTCTCCATGTCCCCACCTTCTTCACGCTACTGAACGATGATCTCCGCGTGCAGCGCGCCCGCGGTCTTGATTGCCTGGAGGATGCTGATCATGCGCCGCGTATCGACATGCGCGCGCGACAATGCCTGGACGAGATCGGCAACCGAAGTGTTGGGGAAACGGAACGACTGATCCCCCACCCCTTGCGCCACTTCGAGCTTGGTATTGGTGACGATCAGGCTGCTGACGTCATTGGCGAAGCCGCCATAGAAGCCGCCGGGCTGCGACGCGCTGCGCTCGCCGGTCACCGTCACCTTGATGTCGCCCTGTGCGATCGCGACGCTCGAGATCATCACGTCGCCGCCCGCCACCACCGTGCCGGTGCGCTCGTTGATCACGATGCGCGGCGCGATGTCGGGCTCGACCCGGACATTCTCGAGCTGCGCCACGAAACCGGTCACCTCCGCCGGCGCGCCGGCGAAGCGAATGCGGACCTCGTCGGCATTCTTCGCGAGCGCGGTGCCATAGCCGAACCGCGCATTGATCTGCTCGGCGATGCGCTGCGATGTCGAGAAGCTCGGGTTCGCAAGCAGGAACGCGACCTCGTTGCCCCCGCGCAGCACCATCGACTCGACCGGCGCCTCGATGGTGCCGCCGCCCTGGAGCACCGCAGTGGTCGGATAGTTGCGCTGCTGCTGGTTCAGATCGGCATCGAACCGATAACCGCCCACCAGCAGCGGCCCTTGCGCAAGCGCATAGGTGCGCTGGTCCGGGCCGAGCAGCGGCGTCATGATCAGCGTGCCGCCCGCCAGGCTGCGCGCATCGCCGATCGACGAGACCGTGACGTCGATCCGGTCACCGACATTGGCCGATGGCGGCAGCACCGCAGTGACCATGACCACCGCGACGTTGCGGCTGCTGAGCTGATCCTCGGTGACGCTGGTGCCCAGGCGGCTCAGCACGTTGCGCAGCGCCTGGCGCGTCACCACGCTGCGGCGCGTATCGCCCGATCCGGCCAGGCCGGTGACCAGGCCATAGCCGACCAGCGCATTCTCGCGCCAGCCGTCGAACCTGCCCAGGCTCTTGAGCGGCACCGACTGCGCGATGGCGGGCGCGACCGGCATCGCAAGAGCCAGCACGAGGGCAACCGCCGCGCGGACCGTTCCGGCGCCGCGCATCAGCCCAGCCCCAGCAGCGAGAAGATGCGGTTGAGCAGCCCGGGCTTGGCGCTGCGCGAAACAAAGCCCTTGCCGTCATAGTTGATCTGGGCATCGGCGATCCGGCTCGAGAGCACGCTGTTGTCGCTGCGGATATCCTCGGGCCGGATGCGCCCCCGCACGGCGATCAGCGTCTTCTCGCCGTTCACGTGGAGGCGCTGCTCGCCGACGATGCGATAGTCGCCATTGGGCAGCACCTGTTCGATCGTGACGCTCAGTTGTGCGACCAGCCGCTCGCTGCGCCGCACCTCGCCGCGCCCGGTATAGCCGCCGCCGAAGGAGAGCTGGCCGCTCTCGTTGATCGAGCCGGCATTGAGCCCGCCCGACACGTCGGTGCTCTTGCGCGTCGCGTTCTGCGTGGTGTTCGAAGCCTCCGCCGCCTGCTGGACGACGACCGTGATCGCGTCGCCCACGCCGCTGGCGCGGCGATCCGCCGCCATGGAGGACCAGTTCCCGCCCCTGTAGAGATCCTGCGCGGCCGCGGGCGTCGCAAGCAGGAGCGCCGCGGCCGCGGCTGCCAGCCTGAGGCTCATCGTCCGCCCTCCTTGTCGACCAGCGCAAGCGGCGCTGCGAAGACCTTGCCTTCGCCGTCGCGCACGAACAGGCGCGCGCCCGGGCGGCCGGATTGCATCGTGGTCACCGCGCGCTCGACCGTCACCGGGCCGGCCGCCGAGCGCAGGGTCAGCGGAGTCCCCTTGCCGATTGCGTCCCGCGGAAGCGCTGCCAGCCGCCCGAGATACGCCCCTGCCGGCAGTGCGGCGCGCGCCACCGCCAGCCCATCCCGGTCATAGCGCAGCGCCGCGGGCACAGTACCGCGGCATTCGGCCGCGACCACGTCGCCGGCCTTGACGGCGGCACCCGCCGGAATCGCGGCTGCGGCGGCGAAGCAGCCACCGCCGATGCGGGCCGGAAGCGCCGCGATCGCCGCGCGTATCCGGACAATCTCCCCTGCCGGCGCGGATATCCGCAGCCCCGGCACCCGACGGCGCACCAATGCGGCGACGTCGCGGGCCGGCAGCGCAAGCGTCGTCGCGCCATGCGGCAGCCGTGCCACCACCAGCTCGGCGATGCCCGCCGGCAGCGCGCCCTCGCGCGCGGCGACCAGATCGCCGACGCGCAGCTGCGCCGAACGCACCTCGACCATCGGCCTGAGCGCGACATCCCCGGCGCCGCCCGCCGCGGCGACGGCGAGCGCCACCCCCATGACGATTCCCCCTGCCATGTTCCTAGCGCCGAAGACCGTTCGCAATGCCCATCAGCTGATCGGCGGCCTGGACGATCTGGGCATTGGCGGCATAGGCGCGCTGGACGAGCATGAGCCGCACCATTTCGTCGGTCAGCGCGACGTTCGATTGCTCGATCGAGCCCTGGACGAGCATCCCGGTGCCGTCTTCGCCTGGCACCGCTTCGCTGAGGGCACTGGCATCGTCGACGCGATAGAGGCCGCCATCGAGCCGCGAGACCGCCGATGGATCGTTGACGCGAACGAGCTGGATCTGCCCGAGTTCGACCGGATCGGCGCTATCCGGCACGCGCACGCGCACCACGCCGTCCTTGCCGATCTCGATCGCGCTGGCGTCGCCCGGCACCGTGATCGCGGCCCGCAACGCGACGCCATGGCTGGTCGCGAGCTGGCCGTCGTCATTCACCTTGAGCGCGCCGCCGCGCCACAGCAGCGTCTGGCCGCCCGGACCCATCAGCTCGATGAAACCCTGGCCGTCGATCGCGATGTCGAGCTGCTGGCCGGTGCGCTCCAGCTGCCCCTGTTCGTTCAGCATGAACTGGGTATCGAGCATCACCCCCGCGACATCCGCGGGAAGCTGGCGCAGATCCGGCGTCGCCACGTCCACCGGGCGGCCGGCCACCACGTCCGAAAAACGCAACTGGACGCGCTTGAACGCCGGCGTGTTCACATTGGCGATGTTGTTGGCGATGCCATCCAGCGCACGTTGCTGCGTCTGAAGGCCCACCGCTCCCACATAGAAGGCGTCACTCATCGCGTCTGTCCCAGGCTGGAGATCGCGCGGCCGATCAGATCGTCATAGACCTGCACCAGGCGAGCGCCGCCTTCCGACTGGCGCAGCGCGGTCATCATCGCGACCATTTCGTCGCCCATCTCGACATTCGAGCTTTCCACCATGCCCTGGCGGATCACCGGCCCGCCGACCGTGTCCATCGCGCCCGCCCCGGCCGAGAAATAGGATTCGCCAACCGGTGTCAGCGCCTGCGGATCCCTGGTGGCGAACAGCTCGATCCGGGCGACCGGGCGGCCGTCCTCGATCACGGTGCCGTCCTGCTGGATGGTCGCCGCCTGGCGATCGAGCACCAGGTCGCCGCCGCCCTGCTGCTGCAGCACATAGCCTTGCGGCGAGACCAGCGTACCGTCCGCGGCAAGCTTGAACTGGCCCTGGCGCGAATAGACGATGCTGTCGCCCGCACGGAGCTGGAAGAACCCGTCGCCGCTGATCGCGAGGTCGAACGGATTGCGCGTCTCGGTGAGCTTGCCCTGCGCGAAATTGCGGCGGACCGCGACCTCGGGAAGCGGCATCGCATCGTTCCCCGAAGCCTGGAGAAGCTGCGAAAACCCTATCTGCCGCTTGAAACCGGGTGTGGAAACATTGGCGACGTTGTGCGCCGCCACTTCCAGCTTTCTTTCGGACGCACTAAGAATAGCCGTCGCCGCTTCGACGAGCCCCGACATTTCATCCCCCCGTTACTGTCCCGATATGAGACAGTCCGGGGTGTCCGCCGTCAAGTGCCTCCGATTAAGAAATATTTCGATGTGTTGCGGCAACGTTTCAACCGCGGAAATCCCGCGATTCGCCGAAATCCCATTCCATCCCAGACAGCTATGGGCCGCGGCTCCAAGTGCCTTTTGCTGCCATTTCGGTTCATTCTTTTGGGAGCAATTCCACGCTTCGAACCGGAAAGGCCCTCCTCCGATTCGCATGCGATGCCGGCCGCCGACGTCCTTGCCCGATCAGTTCTGCGCGTCGCCGACTTCGCGCCATGGGCCGGTCTGATCCCGCTCGAACGCACTGCCGATCGCGCTGTCGAGGATCGAAAGGATCGCCGGATCATAGTTTGCGATGGTATTCACCGCGTAGAAATCATGCCGGGAAGCGTCCGCCATGTACGCGTCGTCTTCGTCTCCGGCGAAGAACCGCCAGCCGCTATCCGCCCCGTTCACCGGCCGCTCCCGATAGGCATAGCCGATCATCCTGCCGTCAACGGTTACGCGGTCCGTCGCGGTCGCGGCGCCCCAGCCGCTGACGAGCGCGACCATGTCCTCGGCGGCGATCCTATATTGCTTTTCCGGCATGCCTCAGCTTCTCGATCAGTTGCGCGTTGCCCATGTCGATCGCCAGGTCGAGCGGCGACTTGCCCGCCCTGTTGCGGATATCCGGATCCGCGCCATGGGCAAGGAGCAGATCGACCAGCGCATAATCGCCCCGCGCGGACATCACCGCGGTCCAGAGCGCGCCATTGCCATGCTTGTTCGTCGCGTTGACGTCGGCACCCGCGCGGATCAGCTTCTCGGCCAAAGGATAATATTGATATTCCATGGCATAATGGAGCGCCGTGAAACCGGAACGATCGCGATTGTCGAGGTCGACGCCGCGCTCCACCAGCCAAGCCGCAAGCTCGGGCTTGCGGCTGGCAATGGCCTCCTGAAGGGTCGTCTGGCCGATATCCCCCTTTGCCCGGATGTCATCGGCAGTGATCCGCGTTTCGATCGCCGGCGCATCGGACCGAATCAGCGTGAAGACGGCCGCTTCGGGTATCATTGGTATCTCCTGCTCCTGTTGGCGCCGGGCGCCTCCGGCTGGTAATTCCGCGGATCATGATATTCGCGGAGGAACTGCTCGCGACTAATCTGCCCGCTCATATACCGATCGTGCAAGGTCTTGTAGTCCTTGCCCGGAAGATGGCCCATGTCCCACTGGCCATTGCGGTTCCGGCCACGGTCCCAGGTAAGGACCTCGCCGGTATTGGGATCGCGTACCACACCGTCCGGCGAGCGGCGCACCGCATTCTCCCAGACGCTGTCGACCTGGCCCCGCGCGTAGCTCGGACGGCTGCGCGCATAGGGCATGCGCCGCGTGGTGGGCGTCGGATCGGGCGTGGATACCGGCGTCTCGATCGTCGGCGCGCGACGGACCGCGCCGCGCAGGCGCTGCGCGATGCCCTTTGCGAGCGATGGCAGCGAACGCAGCGTCCCGACGATGTCGCGCGAGCTCAACCCGAGCTGGATCAGCGTAGCCGCGCCCACTGCACCGGCGGACGCTTCGGTCGGGTCATATCCCTTGTCGTCATAGCGGTTGCCGACCGCGTCGCTGACATATTGCGTGGCGGCGCCCTGGAGCTGGCCGACGGCCTGGCTGATGAAGAACTTGGCCGGCCCGCCGAAATACCAGGTCGCCGCATCCGCGGTATAGCCGGCAACCGTCACGCCGATCCGCAACCAGGGGCGCGAATCGATGACTTCGCCGATCCGCTGCGCCTTGTCGCCGACGATGCTTACCGCACTGTCCACCGCGACGACGCCGAGCGCCGCCCCCTGACGCGTACCGTCGGTGGGCAGGTCCTCGCGCCGGTATCCGATGACGACGACCGTCTGGAGGATCTCGCCGGTCTGCGGATCGACGGTCGGCTGGGCATTGTTCTGTGCGTTCTGTTCGGCGATCTGCGCATCGTATCTCGCCGGATCATAGCCCCGCCCGCCGGACCGAAGCGCTTCGTTGATCTGCGCGTCGCTATAGCCTGACGCACGACCGGCGATCGTTGCCAGCGTGCGCTTGTTGGCGGCGAGCCGGCTCAGCGCGCCTTCGCGACGCGCCTCATAGTCGCCGACGGTCTCGTTCCGGCCCTGCGGGCGGGCATAGTCGTCCGAGATCCTCGGCGCGTCGAGATAGGCGGCCCGGACCTCGGCAAGCTGGTCCTTGTCGGTGATGCCATATTCCGCGGCGAACCGCTGGGTTTCCGACTCGGCATATTCGATCCGCGCCTGCTCCTTGGTGCTGGTGACGCCGTTGAACAGGATGTCGCCGATCGTTTGCGCGATGACGTCCGGGATCGCGGCGACCACCGCGTCGCCGAAGCTCGTGCCCTCGATCGCGCTGCGCGTCGCGGCATTGGCGATGGTGCTCGCCGCACCCTGGGCGAAGTTGACGAGATAGTTGCCGATCGAATTATTCTGGCTGATCGGCTCCACGCCCATCCACTTGCCGGCCTGATAGCCGACCGCCGCACCCACCCCGGCGGCCGCGACGCCGGCCCAGCTGAACTTGTCCTGCAAGCCGGTGGCGACGCCGATGCCCTGGGTTATCGCGCTGCCGGCGGCACCGCGCGCCGCGGCACCGATGATCCCGCCGCCGCCAAATGCCTCGTTGAGACCGCCCGACACCAGCGAGCCGATCGCGGCCATGCCGACTGCCTTCCAGCTGAACTTGTCCTGGATGCCCGTCGCAACGCCGATGCCCTGGCTGACGATCGAGCCGATGGCCGCGGCACCCGCGCCGATGGCCAGCCCGCCGGCCACGCCGGCCGCACCGATCAGGCCGCCGCCGACGACGGTGGTGATCCCGGCACCGACGCTGGTCGCCAGGCCGGCGGCCGCCAGCGCCGCGCCCGCGGTTACCACGGTGACTGCGATCGCCACCACCGCGAGGATGATCGCGCCGAAGACGCCGCACTTGTTCTTCTTCTGCTGCTGCGGCTGCGGCGTCGACGGGGTTACGTCGCCGATCGCCTCGCCCGGATTATAGGGCTTGAGCCCGGAGGCGTTGTAGCTCGACTTCACCACGCCGCTCGGCAGCGTCAGCGTCCGCCCCTCGACGAGCGCGGAGGCACCGGTCAGGCCATTCGCCTCGGCCAGGCGATACCAGAGGTTGGAGTCGCCATAGATGGAGAGCGCGATGCCCTGGAGCGTGTCGCCGGCCCGCACGGTGTAGCTGCCGCCCGACGAACCCTGGCTGTAGCTGTTGATCGGATCGTAGCTGTTGGCGAACTCCGCGTAGGAGCTGCCATAGCTCGCGCCGTTGCGGAACGCGCCCGGCGTGGTCGGCGAGACGGTCTGACGCTCGCTGATCGACTGTGCGGTCGACACATCGTTGGTGCCGTTGTTACCGACATAGCCCAGCTGGCGCGCGTTGAACCGGTACCAGATCTCGTGCGGATCGCCGTTGGACCAGTTATAGTCCTGCTCGTCCCGGCGGATGATCTGCCCCTCGCCGTTCATCTTGAACGTGACGTTGCGCGCGCGGGCATCGCCGACATAGAGCGACGTCAGCTGGCCTAGGCCGTTATAATAGAAGCTGGTGTAATAAGTAGTCGACTGGCCGGTATTCGGCTTGTGCGCGATCTGGGACTGCACCGCGCCGTCCCACCAGGTATAGCTGTTGGTGGTCATCGTATCGGGCGCGTTCGCGTTGTTGTTGTCGCGATAGTTGATCGTCGAGACGCTCAGCACCGATCCCAGCGCATAGTTGGACCCATAGCCATAGTCGTAATAGCTGTACGACTGATAGGTGTGCCCGTCATACTTCTTGGTCGACGTGCTCTCGTAGGTGACCTGGCCCTTGTTGTTGTAGCCGACATTGCGGCTATAGGCGATCGCCGAACCATAGGCCTCATAGTCGTTCTGCTGGGTCATGTGGCCCACCAGGTCGTAATAGAAGCGCGAGCGCACCGTGCCGGTCGCGGGCGCCGCGGGGATCGTCCCGGGCGGGGTCGCGACGCCGGTGTTATAGTCATAGTCCTCGGAGACATAGCCGCCGATCGAGGTCTGGATCTCGTAGATACGGCCGGCGCTGTTATAGATATAATTCTCGCGGCTCTCGTAATAGCTGCCCGCGTAGTAATAGCCCCATTCATAGTCGTAATAACCGGGCGAATATTCCGTCCGCATCACGGCGATGCGCTGGCCGGCGAGATCGTACAGGATGTCCTGGCCGCCGCCGGTGCCGTACACCGCTTCGCCGCGGACGATCTGGCCGCCGCGCAGCGTGCCCTTGTCGGTGACCACCCGGCCCATGCTGTCGTAGCGGAACCAATAGTCGCTGGTCGTCGAATAGGACGAGACATTGCCCTGATAGTCGAGCGTCCGATAGGTCGCCGTGGTCCGGCGGACATTGCCGTTCGCATCATATTCATAGGCGATGTTCGCCGCGGGCATCGTCGCCGTCCCCGCCTCGGCGAAGGTCTTCAGCCGGCCCAGCGCGTCATAGGTGACGCTCGAATTCTGCAGCGTCGCCGAAGTGGTGTAATAGCTCTCGTCGACCCAGTAGCTGTTGGTCACGTACCCGTAATAGGGGTCATATTCCTCGTACCAGTAGCCCGGCGAATAATAGCCCGCTTCCTCGCTGGTCTGCTCGGTCAGGCGCTGGCCCAGCTTGTCGTAGCTGTAGGTGGAGACCGTCCGCGCCCAGCTGGTGTTCACCTGCGGATTGGGGGTGCCCACGATCGTCTGGCCGACCATGCCGGTGTTGAGATAATTATAGGTCGTATAGAGCCCGCCCGTGCCGACCTGGCTCAGCCGGCCCGAAATGTCGTAGCTGTAGCTCCAGACATGTCCGCCAAGGTCGGTCTTGGCGGTGGTGCGGTTGAAGACATCCTTGCTTTCGACGAGCGTCTTGCCGTTGGCGTAGGTCGTTACCTGGGTCCAGCCGCCGAAGGTGCCGATCCCGCTGGTCGAGATGCCGCCGTTCCACGAATAGCCGGCCGTGGTGAGGTCGCCGCCGAACGCCAGCTGGCTGGTCACCCGGCCGAGCGCATCATATTCGGTCAGCGCCTTTTCGGGCGTGTAGCCGATGATCGGCGTGTAATATTCCCAATGGCCCCCGCCGCCATAATAGCCGCCATAGGGATCATAGGGATCCTCGACCCAATAGGATTCCTCCGGGCCGTAGATCGGGTTCTGATAGAGGTTGTTCCATGCCTGGATGCGCTGGCCCAGCCCGTCATAGGCATAGTTCTCGACCAGGCCGCCATAATGCGAGACGCCGGTGACGCGGCTCATCGCGTCATAATCCTGGGTGGTGACCCGGCCGATCTGGTCGGTGATGCGCCGCGTATCGCCATGGATATCATAGGCGTTGGCGATCTTGCCGCCATCGGCCGCGAAGCTGGTGACGACCAGCGCCTGGCTGACGCCATAGCCGGTGCCGGCAAGCAGGCTCCGCGTCGAGAGGTTGCCGTTCGCATCGCGCCCGCCGATCAGCCGGCCGCTCAGGTCGTAATAATAATATTCGGTGGGACGAACGCTCTGCTGGGCGCCATTCTCGAGCGTGATCGAAACGGTCGGGCTCTCGCTCTTCGTCAGCTTGCCCATCGTGTTGTAGGTATAGGTGAGCGTCGCGCCGAGCGCGTTCGTCTCGCTCGCGATCTCGCCGAACGCGTTGTAGCCGCGCGCAGTGACGAACTGGTCGCTGGCCGAAGCGCTCAGCTGGCGCCCCTCCTCCACCACCTGCACCGCTAGGTTGCGCTTGTCGTAGCTCGTATAGGTGGCGTTGACCGTCGACAGGCCCACCAGCGAGAGCGCGCCCAGGAAGGACTGGCCGGCCAGGTTCGTCCCGGCCGAGGTGATCGCGACGGTCTGGTTGCCGTTGCGATCATAGCCGAAGAACTTCCAGACGCCGTCCCCCGAATTGGTCGCGGTCAGGCGGCCGGCATTGTCATATTGGTTCTCGGTCTGCCAAAGCCCGTTGACGCCGTTCCGGGAGACCTGCCCATAGCTGTTATACTGGGTCTGGCTATAGTCGATCATCGCGAAGCCGCCGCCGTTCCAGGTGGCGACGCCCTGGAACACCTTGCGGCCGGCAAGGTCGTAGCGTGACGCGATGGCGTCGGTCACGGCGCCGCCCGCCGCAGTGGCGCGCGTATAGCTTTCCTTCTTCACCCGGCCCGCGACGTCATAGGCATAGTAGCGGCTGAAGCCGGAGGCGTCGGTGGTGCTCGCCAGGCGCCCATCGGCGCCGTAGCTGTAGGTCGTCACGCGCGCCGCGGCGTTGGTCGCCCCGGATTGCACGGTACGCGACAGGTTGCCCAGGCCGTCATAGAGATATTGGGTGGTCGGCGAGACCCACTGGCCGTTGAAGTCGACAAAGGCCGAGCGCGTCTCCACGCCCAGCCGGCCCGCGCCGTCATAGCCGTAGAAGGTCTGGTCGCCGCTCGCCTCGGTCTTGCGGACTACCTGTCCCAGGCCGTTGTAGAGATATTGCACGATCGCGGTGCCGCTGACCGAGCTCAGCGCCCCATTGCCCGCATTGACCGAATAGGCCTCGACCGAGAGCCGCGCCTCCCAGGTGCGATTGCCCTGCCGATCATACCCATATTGCGTGACCCGGTCGGCACCCGACGTGCCCACGCCCGGTGCGCCACCCAGCGACGCCGCACCGGCATAGCGCGTGGCGTAGCGGCGCTCCTCGGTGACATTGTTGTCGGGATCATAGCCCCAGCTCGTCAGATAGCCTTCAGCATCGAGCTGCCCGGTCTTGCGGCCGAGCGCGTCGTACCAGCTATAGGTCTCGCCGCCATTGGGATCGACGACCTTCTTGAGGTTGCCGACGCCGTCATAGGTGTAGCTGGTGGTGAGATTCGCCGCGGCATAGCCCGTCGCGTAGCTTCCGGTGACGACGTTCAGCACCTGGCTCGAGCTCGTACGGCCGAGCGCGTCATAGTTGAACAGGGTCTCGCGATAGCCGGTCGCGGGCGGCGAGGGCGGCGTGCTGCCGACGCTCCCCGGCAGAGCGATCGAGCCCGCATAGACGCGGTTCGACTTTACGTTGCCCGCAGCATCATAGGTGAAGCTCGAATAGGTGTTCTCACTGGCCGAGGTCTGGCGGATCTCGACCGTCTTGCGATTGAGCGCGTCATAGTAGAACAGCCGGCGCGCGCCCGCGACGTCGATCATTTCCTTGACGTTGCCGCGCAGGTCGTAACGGATCGTCTCGACCGGAGTGACCGTCGACACCGTGACGAGATCGTCGGCGATCACCGAAACCGCGTCGCCGCGCGTCTCGATCAGGCGATCGTTCTTGTCGAAACCATAGGTCGTGGTGCGGCGGTTGGAAAGATTGTCGGCCTCCACCACCTTGGTGCGATTGCCGCGCGCATCATATTCATAGCGGTTGACCACGGTCGAGCTGGTGAGGTTGCCCGCGGCATCATAGGTCGGCTTGGGCAGCGTCTCGGTGAGCACCCGGCCGAGGCGATCATGGGTATAGGTCGTCGCCGCCCCGGCGACGGCGCTGTCGGTCGACGATTTTGCCGTGACCGAGAGCCGGTTGCCGAGCCCGTCATAGCTGTAGGTTTCGAAGAAACCCATCGCATCGGTCGTGCGGAGGAGCCGGCCCAGCTTGTCGTAGAGGAAGCTGGTGGTGGCATCCTCGGTGCCGTTCGCGGCCACCGAGGGCGGCGTCGCCATGGCGGCGGTGCCGGTCACCTGGTTGAAGCGGCGGGTCAGGCTCGCCTTCTCGCCAAAGGCGGTATAGCTGGTTTCGGTCAGGTAGTTGCCGGCATCGCGCGTCTGCGCGATCCGCCCGAGCCGATCGTACCAGCTATAGCTCGAATAGCCCAGCGCATCGGTGGCCTTCCAGGCCTGGCCGAACGCATTGTATTCGTAGCTGGAGACACCGCCCAGCGCATCCGTCTGCGTCTTGAGTTGGCCGAGCTTGTCATAGGTGAAATTGGTGACGTTGCCGTTGGGATCCGTAGCCTGGATCCGGTTGCCGAGGCCATCATAGGCATAGCTGGTCGTCGACGCCTGCGCGGTGCCCCAGGCGCGAACCTCGGTGACGACTCGCCCGGCGGCGTCATAGCCATAGGCGGTGATCACCTGGTCGCCCGTGCCATAGGCATCGTACCGGGCGTTGAGCTTGCCGGTCGCGGTATAGTCGTACAGCGTCAGGACGCCGAGGGCGTCATACTCGGTGTAGAGCATGCCGTCGGGGTGATAGCCATAGCTGTGCGCGGCATAGTCGCCCGCCCCCGCCGTCGCCGCGTCGACCTGGCCGATCGTCGTCGCGTTCGAAACGCTGATCCTGTTGTTCCAGAGGATGCTGGCCGTGATCTTGCCCGAGGCACTATAGTCGGTCCGCGAGACGAAGCCTTCGGCGTTCACCACATAGCGGGCCTCGCCGCGCGCCGTGTACCAGGTGCGGGTGATCCGGTCGGCAGCGCCGCCGGCGTTGTTGCCCGACCACCCGTTCATCGTCGAGACGGACGGGAGCGAGCCGGTCACGTACTTGGCTGCATATTGGACCGAGCGGATCACCTGGCCGCTCGTATCGTAGCTCAGCCCGACGACACCGCCATCGGCATCGATCGAGAAGGCAAGCCGGCCCGCCGCGTCATAGACCGACCAGCTGGTCCGGTTGTCGGCATTGCTCGCCAGCGAAGCGGTGAGTGCCTTGACGTTGTCATAGGTATAGTCGCCGGTCGCGGCCATTGCCGCGGCATATTGCACCGTGCTGGTCCGCAGGCCCGCCGCGTCATAGCCATAGGCAGTGACCTGGTTGAGCCCGTCGACGACATAGCGCAGCAGCCCCTGGCCGTCATAGACGTACCGCACCACGCGGTCGCCGGCCGAACTGCCGACGCTCGCCGCCAGGTCGTTGAAGCTGCCCGCCGCGCGCAGCCCCGCGGGGACGGCGTTGTACGAAGCGATCTCGGAGACCTTATTGCCCGCCTTGTCATAGACGTTCCGGACCAGGAAGCCCTCTCCGTCCAGCCTGCCGAGCAGGCGGCCGTCGCGATCGTAGAAGCTGCGCGTGATCGCATCGGCGGCGGTCGGCGCCGGGATGTCGGTGAGCAGCGGCGGGGTGGTCTTGAAGCCGGCGATCTGTCCCGCGGTCAGCTTGACGGCATAGGCGGTGGTGCCGACCAGGCGACCGGACTTGTCATAGGCCATGGTCGCCACGCTGCCGTCGCCCGCGATCGAAGCGACGACCTGGCCCAGCTTGTCATAGACCGACCAGCTCCACAGATCCGCACCCGACGCGCCCGGGCGGATGGCGCCCACATCGAACACGCTGTCCGGATTCTGGAGGATGGCCAGCTGGCCGGCGGTCAGGCGCGTCGCGTAGCGCGTGGTCGAGACGATGCGATCGTTCGCATCGTAGCGATACTCGGTCATGTCGCCATAATGGTTGACGTCGGCGATCAGCCGGCCCGCCTTGTCATAGGCGGAATAGCGGCTGAGCCCGGCAGCGTCGGTCGCGATCCGCACGCGGCCCAGCTTGTCGCACTGGCTGGCGGCGGTCCCGCTCGCGACATAGCTGCCGCTATCGGTCAGGCTGACCAGATCGCCGGCCTTGTTGTAGGTGGAGGTCGACACATAGCCCGATGCGAGCGTGACCGTCGTGGTCGTCGCCGTATCGTTGAAGACGAAGCTGGTGGTGCCGCCGTTGATGTCGGTCGAGGCGGTAATACGGCCCATTCCGTCATAGACGAAGGTCTCGGCGACCTGCCCCTCGTTGCTGCGTGCGAGCAGCCGGCCCGCCTGGTCATAGGTGTAGTAGGTGCGCCGCGCGCCCTCCGCCGCCGATTCCGCGCCTCCGGCGCCGGCGATCCCGAAGCTGCGCGTCGAGGTCATGCTCCCGCGCGCATCATAGGTGTTCAGGGTGATCTGGGTCGACGACCGGTCGGCCAGGCCGTTGCGCCATGCGTCCATCGTCGCTTCGCTGAGCGCGCCGGCGCCGATCCCATAGCTGTGCTCGGGATATTCGATCTTGTACTGGAGCTCGCCCGCCGCCGTGTAGCGGAATTCGGTCACATAGCCTTCGCCGCTGACGACGTATCGCAGATGGTTCCTGGCATCATAGGCGAAACGGCTGGTGACGCTGACGGCGGCGCCGCTCGCGTCCGACGCGGTGCGGGTCTCGGTCAGCAGCTCGTTCTTGCTGCCATAGGTTCGGGTGACGACATTCCCCAGCACATCGGTGGCGGTGAGCACATTGCCGTTGCCGTCATAGGTGTAGCTCGCCGAATTGCCGGACGCGTCGGTGGTGCTGATCAGGTCGCCATTGGCATTGTAGCCGAACTGCACGACCTGCTGCGCGGCGCCGCTCGAGGCGGGCGGCGCGGTGATCCTGGTGAGGTTGCCGGCCGCGTCATAGTCGAGCCGGGTCACTTGCCCGGTCGCGTCGGTTATCGTGGTGTAGCCGGCATAATAAGCGAGCGTCGTCACGCGGTTGACGCCCGAGCTGGCGAGCTGGGTCAGCGTCGCGACGCGGCCCGATCCGTCATAGGTGACGGTCAGGCTCGAGCCGTCCTTCTGGGTGATGCTGTTGACTCGGCCGGCGCCGTCATAGCCATAGCTCGTCCAGTAGGAATCGGCATCGCCGGGCAGCGCATTGTCGGCCGGGGTGAGATCGGTGCGGACCTTGGTCAGTTGCGAGCCGGAATATTCGTACCAGACGCGCGACAGCGTCTTGGAGAGGCCCGTCGCGAGATCGGTATAGCCGGTGGTGACCTTGGTGATGTTGTAGCCGGACCAGCTATATTGCACCCAGGCGCCGTCCGCCGTGGTCGCCTTGTCGAGCTTGTCGCCGACATAGGTATAGGTGATCGCGTTGAGATCGGTATCGCCTTCCCAGACGATGCGGCCGCCGTTCAGCTCGTCATATTTCTCCACGCGCTGGGTGTCGCCATCGGTCCAGATCCACTGGCTGCCCGACTTGACGATCTGGTCGTACGCGCCCGCGCCTTCCTTCGAGACATAGGCCGAGCGGGTGGCATCCCAGGTGTAGATCGTCTCGCTGCCGTCGGCCGAGACGCGGCGCACGGTCGTCCCCGAGACCGTCGTCACGCGCCGGTCGGTGCTCTGGCGCCACTTGTCGTTATTGTCGTCGTCGGCGGTCGCCTGGCTGTTGAAGGCGCGGCCGATCGCGACATCGGGGCCGCGGCCGACGAGATATTCATCCTGTCGCGAGATCAGCAGGTTGCCGTTCGCGGCGTTGACGAGGACATTGTCGCCCCCCCGCCCCTGCGATGCGCTGCCGAGCAGGCCCGACCCGCCCAGAACCGAGCCCGACCCACGCTCCAAGCCCGTGCCGGCACCCGTGAAGATCGCAACCATCCGCCCCTCCAAATCGCCGCGGCGGCAGTCCCTTGCTGTCGCCCGCGATTGGTAGTCGGAGGATTTTCGCCGGCGTTTAGGCGACTTGTGCCGTTTCGGTCCCATTTCTTCGCGATGCGAAACCGCGCGGGGCCGACACGTTCAGGAATTGGTGATCGCGCTCTCCTGCCCGGGCTCGTCGATCTCGATCTCGCCCAGCCAGTCGCACAGGCACATCGAGCCGGTGCACAGGGCCGGCATCCCTTCGAGCAGCACCTCCGGCGCGCCGGGAAACCAGGGCGAAGTCGTCACCGGGATGCACGGCATCGGCGTCAGCACGCCTTCCGCCAGCGCGGTCGCGGCCGCCACCTCGGGATTGGCCAGGCTGGAGCACAGCCCGAAGCTGGGGATGTTCTCAAGCGGCACGAAGTCGAAGATCGTCGCCAGCGGCAGCATGTCGGCGAACACGGGCACCTCGGGCGGCACGATCATCGGCATCGGCGCGCTGCCGAAGCTGCACGACAGCACCGCGCCCAGGCTGACCAGCTGCGGCACCGGGGCCTAGTCGGCGACGATGCCGCTGAGCGTCAGCGCATTGCCGGGCGTGAGGACCTGGGTTTCCAGTCCGGTCGCCGTAGGCCAGGAGACCGTCGCCGGGCCGCCATGCGCCGCCGGCACGAGATTGTCGAGCGTCACCGTCGGGTCCTCCCCGCTCCAGGACAGCGTGAGCGCCAGGGTCCCGACGAACGCGCCGCCGGTCGGGGCGGCGAAGGTGACTTGCCCGGGATGGACCGTCATGTTGGTGAAGCCCACGACATCGGCCAGGGCGCCGCGGACGCTCTCCAGCGCGAGGACCGCCTGGCCCAGTATGACCTGGACCAGGTTGGTCGAGGCGACGCCCCCGGCGAAATTGATCGTTACTTGCGCATCCACCGGGGGCCTCCCTTGTTCGAGGTGCTTCGCGGCTCAGCTCGCGAAGTTGTTCAGCGTGATCGGGTCGCCCGACATCACGGTCTGCGTCTGCAGGCCGTTCGGAGTCGGCCAGGTCACGGTCACGGTGCCCGCGAAGTTGGTGACCTCGAGCGTCGGCGCATTGCTGGTCGAGTTCGGATGGACCGGCGTCACCACCGCGGCGGTGAACGAGGTGCCCGACTCGACGTTGAAGTTGATCGCGCCCGACGTGATGTAGAGCGAAGTGAAGCTGATCGTCCCCGACATCGACAGCGAGCTCGTGGTGTCGAGCGCGAAGGTGCCGTTGGTGATCAGGATCTGCGACGTCGTCGTCGTCAGCGTGGCGTTCTGGAAGTTGATCGTGATCGTGCTCATGGCCATGACGCGTTTCCTTTCTCAGATTCACAAGTGGCGATGGTTTCGAGACTGATTCCGCGGATCGCCCCCACGCGGAGTCTACAGGAAGGTCGCAGGCATCCTCGCGCTCAGGCCGCCGGCGTGGGCGTGGGCGTCGAGGACCGCGGCTCGGGCGCCGTCGTGGGCGCGGGCTTCGGAGCGGGGCTCGGGCTCGGCTTGCTCGAGGACGGCGACGGCGCGGGGGCCGGAGCGGGAGCGGGAGCCGGTGCCGGAGCAGGCTTCGCCGCCGGCTTGCCCTCGGCCTCGACCTGGGTCAGCGGCACCGCCCAATAGCCCGCCCCGACGAAGCGGATGCGCTGCACCGAAGTCGCGATCGACACCTGCACGTCGCCCGGCACCTGCACCCAGCCATGGATGAACCGGCCGCCGCACAGGATGTGGACGAGCAGCGGCAAGGTGGCGGGCGCGTTCTCGATGTCGAACTCGATCCGGCGCGGCTGGATCGAAAGTCCGCGGATCGCCATCTCGCCTCCGCCATAGCTCGCGCCGAGCCGCACCGACGGCGTCGCGCGCGGCATCGGGATGATCGCGCCCGTCTCTATGGGGAAATCGAGCCGGACCGAAGCGGACGAGGGCAGGCCGTAAAAGGTGAGATCGAGTGCGTGCTGCAATAACGCATTGTTCTCGGCCGCCATGAGCAACGCCCTCCCACCCTAAAGAAAATGGTTAGCCGAACGTAATCCCCGTTTCTGTCAAGAAACGAGACCAAACAGATGGAGTCGATATGAAATTATGCTATTGACGTACCCGCACATCGTCAAGCACAACGTTGACAGCATCTAAGATCTGAATTTTGGCATGGGGAATCCCCGCCGAGTCTGCGCCGGGGATGGAGAGTCAAATGGCACTTCAGCTGACATATCCCGGCGTATATGTTCAAGAATTACCGAGTGGTACGCACACCATTTCTGGTGTTGCAACCTCCGTGACGGCATTTGTCGGCTATTTGACTCGCGGACCCATGAATACACCGGTTCAATGCCTGAATTTCGGTGATTTCCAGCGCGTATTCGGTGGACTTGATCCTACGAGCACGACAAGTTTTCAGGTATCGCAGTTTTTTCTAAACGGCGGAACCGAAGCCTGGATCAGCAGAGTCTGTGCGAGTTCTAATCCGCCGGTCCAACCGAAGACCGAGCTTTCCGGCGCGCTGCCGCCCACCAGTTCTAGCGGAGGAGGCGGAAGCGGCAAAGGCCTGACGCCGACAACTGGCACCAATCTGGTAGAAATAGACTCGCAGAACCCCGGCACCTGGGGCGAGAACGTGTTCGTGACGGTCGATTACATGACCAACAAGCCGAATACGTTCAACATGGCGGCGACGCTCTACTCGATCACGAGCAACAGCAATTCGTCGAGCAGCAGCTACAGCATCGTCCAGACGCAGAGCGTGCCGGCCGTGACGCTCGACATCAGCCAGACCAATTCGATCGTCGAGGTCATGCAGTCGGGCAACCAGAACAGCGCGCTGCTGGCGGTGCCTAACCTCACCGCGACTCCTTCGGTGCTGGTGCCCTTTGCCAGCGGCACGATCCTGAATTTCACGGCGCCCAAGAACGCCGTGACCGTCACCGGCATCACCGTGACGGTGCAGCCGCCCGGGCCGGACCCGACCAAGCCGCCCCCCTCGGTGAGCACGACAGTCGCCATGACCAGCCCGGTCTCGACGGTGGGAGACATGATTGCGGCGATCCAGGGCGCGCTGTCGAGCGCGGCCGGAACCCTTGGCTATCCGAGCCTGGCGAGCACCCAGGTGCGCAGCTGCCTCTCGCCGTTCCTCTCGTCGAGCGGCACCCAGGCCCAGCTCATCCAGGTCTGGGTGCCCGACCCGGGCTTTGCCGGCTATCTGGTCAGCGTGGTGGCGAACCCCACGTCGCTGTTCACGACTCAGTCGCTCAACTATCAGGCGCAGCAGCTGCTGCCGCCCACGACGACGCCGGCACCCAAATATCCCGACGGCCTGCCGCCCACCGGATTCGACATCGCCGGCAACTCGACCAACCGCTCGGGCATCTATTCGCTCGACGCGATGCAGATCGTGAACCTGATCCTTGTTCCCGACATGGCGTCGATGAACACGTCGAACTATCTCACCTCGGCCACCGCGACGCTCAACTATGCGATCCAGCGCAAGGCCTTCGCGATCCTCGACATGCCGCTGACGGTGACGAGCACGACGAGCGCGGTCGCCTGGGCGACGAGCACGCCGGGCACGTTCGGCACCGGCATCATCAGCGCCGCCACCTATTGGCCGCAGATCCAGATCCCCACGCCCTTCTCCACCCAGCTGCTGACGCTGGGCGGCAGCGGCACGCTGGCGGGCGTCTATGCGCTCACCGACGTCAATCGCGGCGTGTGGAAGGCACCGGCGGGCATCACCGCGCCGCTGGCCGGGGTGCAGCAGCTCTCCTATGTCATGAACGACCAGGAGAACGGGCAGCTCAATCCGCTCGGCATCAACGCGCTGCGCACTTTCCCCACCTATGACAACATCTCCTGGGGCGCGCGCACGCTCGCCTCGGCGAACGTTGCCGACGACGACTGGAAATACATCTCGGTCCGCCGGTTGACGCTCTATCTCGAGCAGAGCCTGATCCAGGGGCTGCAATGGGTGGTGTTCGAGCCCAACGACGCGGCGCTGTGGGCGCAGATCCGGCTGAGCGTGAACGCCTTCCTGCACCCGCTCTATCTGCAGGGCGCGTTCGTCGGCGCGACGCCGTCCCAAGCCTATCAGGTGGTCTGCGATGAATCGACCACCACGCCGGAGGACATGGACAACGGCATCGTCAACATCCTGATCCTGTTCGCCCCGGTCAAACCCGCGGAATTCGTCGTCATCAGCTTGCAGCAGATGGCCGGACAGTCTTCGAGCTAGGATAGCGACCCATGCCAAGCGTCTCGTCGACCAGCCAGTCGCCCGACCCGTATCTCAACTTCAAGTTCCGCATCAAATGGCAGGGCAAGTACGTCGCCGGCCTGAGCAAGTGCAGCGCGCTGAAGCGCAGCACCGAGGCGACGCCCTTCCGCGAAGGCGGCGATCCGAGCACCAACCGCATCCTGCCGGGCCAGACCAAGTTCGAGCCGATCACGCTCGAGCGCGGCATGACGCAGGACCTCGAGTTCGAAACCTGGGTCAGCCAAGTGTGGAACTATCGCGCCGGCCAGGGAATGGAGAGCTCGCTCGCCAATTTCCGCCGCAACATCACGCTCGAATTCTACAATGCCGCGGGGCAGTTGGTGTACGCGTACAACATCTACAATTGCTGGCCCTCTGAATACACCGCGATGCCGGAGCTCGATTCGAGCTCGAACGCCGTGGCGATCCAGACGCTCGTACTGCAGAACGAGGGTTGGGAGCGCGACGCCAGCGTCAAGGTTCCGCCGCCGCCCAGCTACTGACGGCCATGGCGCCGCGTCCGCTGAGCGCCGCCGAACTGCTGGATGCCGCATCGGCATGCCGCGGCCGTTCTGCAGCCGAGAAAGGCATCTACCTCGCCGCGCTCGGCATGCCGGATCAGAGCTTCGGCGCCTGTGCCGCGCTGCCGATCGGCGCCCGCGATGCGGCGATCGTGGCATTGCGCCAGACGATGTTCGGCGACCGGATCGAGCTTTCGGCGAAATGCCCGGGCTGCGAGGCGCGGCTCGACGTGGCAATGACGTCGGCGGCGCTGCTTGCGATCGCCGGATCGGCCACGGATGCGGCACGTGTGATCGTGATCGACGGCGATCGCTTCACGGTGCGCCCGGCCGACAGCGCCGACCTTGCCGCGATCGGCTGGATCCCGGACCTTGCGGAGGCGCGCGCCGAACTCGCCCGGCGATGCCTGGTGCCGATGGAAGGCGCCGAAGTGCCGCCCTGGCTCGAGGAAGCCGAGGTCGATGCGATCGGTGCGGCGATGGCCGCGATCGATCCGGCGGGCGACCCGTTCGTCGCGCTCCATTGCCCGGAATGCGATGGCGAATGGGATGCGCCCGTCGACATCGCCGGGGTGCTGGCGGGCGAAATCGAAGGCGCGGCGGATGCGCTGCTCGACGAGATCCACCTGCTCGCCCAGGCCTATCACTGGAGTGAAGCGGCAATACTCGCCCTCGGCCCTGAGCGACGGCGCGCCTATCTCGCGCGGTTGCAGCAATGAGCGACATGCTCGCCCGCCTGGCGGCCCGCGCCCAGGAGAGCCCGGTCGTGCTCGGCCGCCGCATCGGCTATCGCTTCGGGCCGGCCGCGGACCATCAGGAAGCCTGGCCGGGCGAGGAAGCCTGGCTGGGCGAGCAACGGATCCTGCGGACGAGCGAGCCGGCGGCGCCGCCGCAGGCCGATGGCGGCGAAGCGCCTATCGGGCGGGCCGCGCCTGTCGCCCGCGCCCGCAACGTTGCGACGGAGGCGTCCTTGCCGGCGCCGCTGGCCAGCGGCGCCGGCACAACGCTTCCGACCGAGCCCGCGCCTTCCGCCAATCGCCCCGGCACGCGCACCGCCGGGCTCGACGCGGCGCTGCGCGAGGGGGCGACCGCCATGCGCCCAATGGCGCCGCCGAACCGAGCAACGGCGCCGCCACCGGCCGCTCCGGAGCAGATGATGCCCCTGGCTGGGCCGTCGGCCGGTTCTCCCCCGGCCGATGCCGTCGCGCATGCCGCACGGGCGCTTTCCGCACCATCGGCCGGCTCCCGGGACAATGCCTCCGATGCGCCGGCACCCGCCATGGCTCCGGCAGCCGGGGCTCGCTCCGGCCCGGTGCCCGCGCCCGTCGTGCAGCGCAAGATCGCCACCGCCATCAGCCCCCCCGCGGCGGGCGCCGCACCGATCGTAAATGCGGAGACCCGGGTGCGCGCGCAGGGGGGTGAAGCGGGTCCCCCGGCTTCCGCGACCCCGCACGCGTCCCGCAATGTCTCCGAAGCGGGCGGCGCGGCCGAAGCATCGGTTTCGTCGGCAGGGGGGCCCGGGGTCCCTTCGCCATCGGGCGAGGCCCTTGTCTCGCCGCCCACCGATGCGGCGCGTCGGGCGACCACGGGCTCGCGGCGAGGCATCGCGAGTCCGGCAGCCAGGCCGTCCGTCGCGGCACGGCAGGCGGAGGGCATGGAACCCACCGCTCCGGCCGACCGGGCATCGTTGTCCGACCCCGCTCGGCTCGATGCCGTGGCGCAGGCGCTTTCCGAGCCCGTGGCGTCGGCCGTCGCGCGCGCTCCGATGCCCGCGGCACGCGGCGCGCCTGCCGCGATGGCTGCGTACCCCGCCCCCCCCGCGCAAACGGCATCGCAGGCTGGGAACGCACCACCGGCCGCGCCCGCACCCGCCCCGGACTTGCCCGCGGCTCCGCCCGCCGGGCAGCGCGCCGCCCTATCGCAGCGCGCGGCGCAGGAAACCGCCCCGGTGCCGCCGGCACATGCCGGTGCAACCGAAGCGCCAGGGACGGGCAGGCCACGCCGTCCCGCTCGGCCCGCCAATGGCGTGTCGGCAGGCGCCCCACCGGTGGCGCCCGCTCCAACAGCGCAGCGATTTGCGAAGACGGACAATGGCATTGCGGCTGGCTCCCGGGCGCCTGCGTCCCCCGCTGCCGCGCCGGTCGTCCTCGCCTCGCCCGCTGAGCCCCAGGCGCTTCCCGCCACCGCCCCGAAGCCGGCGATGCGCGCGGCGCCGGAGTCCGCGCCGCCACCGCTTGCGGCCGCCGCGAGCCCGAGCCGGGACCGGCAGGCGCGGGATCGCGGGGCCGCCGGACCGCGCGATGCGCAGTCCGCGCCCGGGGGACGGCCCTCCGTGCTCGAACCGGACGAGGCCGGGGTTCGGCGCCCTTCCCCCGAGACACGCCGCATGCCGGATCGCACACCGGCCAGCGATTTGCCGGCGATGCCGGCGCGCGCACCTGCGACGCGATCGGTCGCGGCGGAAGTCATGCCCCCGCCCCAGCCCGCGCGCCGGCCTCCGCCTCCCGCACCGCCTTCGGGCGACATCCGCATCGACATCGGCCGTATCGCGATCGACCTGCCGCGTCCGCGCAGCGCGCCGGCGCGCCCGCAACCGCCGCCGCTAAAGGCCAAGCCGCGCGGGGGGCCAGACGCATGAATTCCAGCTTCTCGATCGCCGCCTGCACCGTGGCGATCGCCGACCGGCTGCACATGTTCATCGGCGATGCGGTGCCGGGTGCGCGGGTGACTACGCTCAATCCGGGCTCGGAGGCACTGCGCACCGGCGATCCGTTCGTGAACCTCTATCTGTTCCGCACCACCCGCAACGGCTTCGTCTCGAACAACGACTTGCCGACGCGCGGGCCGCTGGGCGGCGCGAAGAACTCGCCGGTGCTCAAGCTCGACCTCGATTATATGATCACCTTCTTCGGGGACGATGCGCGGCTCGATCCGCAGCGGCTGCTCGGGCTGGTCGCGGGCGGGCTCAATGCCGAACCCTATATACCGCGCGACATGCTGCGCGCGGCGGTGGCGAGCACGCCCTGGCTCGGTGGCGGGGCCGGCAGCCAGGAATTGCCGCGCGACGAGATCGTGGTGACGCCGCTCAACATGGCGCCGGATGCGATGGCGCGGCTATGGTCCGAATTCGTCAACGTCCCCTATCAGCTCACGCAACTCTATACGGCGATGCCGATCGCGATCGAATACCGGTTGCCGGTCGAGCCGGTATTGCCCGTGCGCCGCATCGGCCTGCGCGCGCTTCCGTCGCGTTCGATCGTGATCGTCGACATCGTCGACGCGGACGATCCGGATCTGCCGATTTCGGGCGGCTGCACGCTGGCGGTCCGCACCCCCAATCCCGCCCAGCCCGGCCTTTCCGTGCTGCTGAACGGTGTCGCGGCGAAGGATGTGACCAGCGGCTTCGATGCGCAGGGCCATGCCGCACTGCTCCTGCCGCTGACCAGCGCCCAGCCCGCGCCTCTCGCCTCTGGCAGCCTGACGGTGAAGCTGGTGAAGCACGGCCCCGACGGCGAGGGCATAGAAGCGGAATCTCCCGCCTTCGCGACCAGCATCGTGCCGGGTTTCGCCGGCGCGCCGTCCATCGGCGCCGACGGCAGGCAGCTCGACTTCGCAATGGCGCTGCCGGTGCCCGCCCAGGCGAGCGCGACTGCGCTTCTCTTCGCTCGCGGCGCGAAATCAACTTCCTACAAGATCCCCTGCCTCCCCCGCACCGCGGCCGCGACCGCGCTGGCTGCCCCGCTCGCCGGGGTCTCCCCCGGGGAGTATCTGGTCAGCATCGAGGTCGACGGCATCGCCAGCCTGCTCGACTGGAAGGACGGCGCCTATACCGGCCCGCGCGTCACGGTGCCGGGGAGCTGACGATGGCGGAGATCCCTCACGTCGCCCGCCTGCAGGGCGCGGTCACCGCGGTCGAGCGCATGCTCGAGGACTATGCCCGCACCCGATCGCGCCCCGGTCTGCGCCACGAGCCCCACCTCCCCCCGGAGGCCGGGCTGGGCGAACCGGTCCCCGGATCGGCATTCGACGCGCTTGCCAGCTGGTTCTCGCTCACGGCCTTCGAGCAGGGCGTGGTCGCGCTGGCCGCCGGCTTCGAGATATCGCCCGACATCGCCAATCTTTGTGCGCTCGCACAAGGCGATCCCGCGACTCCCTATCCGACGACGCTCCTCGCGCTCGCCATCTTCGCCGATCTCGAGGGCGCATCCCAAGCCGCGTTCGCGCCCTCGGCGCCGCTCCGATACTGGCAGCTCATCAAGGCCGAAGGCGCGCAGCCGGGAAGCCGGCTCCAGCAGCGCTTCGTCATGCCGGACGCAGTGCTCTCGTTCCTCGTCGGCCAGCCGGTGCTCGATGATGCCCTTGCCGACATCGTCCGCCCGCTCGACCTCGCGCCACAGCTGCCCGCCGACGGCGTCCTCGCGCAGCGGCTCGCCCGGACCGTCCTCGCATCGGGCATGGACGCGACGCTCCATCTCGCCGCCGAACCGAGCCGCCGCGCGCTCGGCGTGGCGGCGGGCGCCGCGGCGGCGCTCGGCCTCCTGCCCTTCCACCTGCCGCTCGCCCGCCTCACCCCGGAAGCCGAGCGCGACGGCTTCTTCCGGCTGTGGCAACGCGATCGGCTTGCGCTGCGCGGCGCGCTGCTCCTGTCCTTCGAGGAGCCGCCGGGCGAGTTCCAGCTGAGCGCGATCTGCCGGCTGATCGGCGAAGGAACCGGCCCATTGTTCCTGGTGGGCGCCGCAGGCCAGTCCATCGCCGAGCGCGCGCCCGGCGCCGTGATCCGCATGTCCTTGCCCAAGACCGATCCGGGCGAGGTCGCCGATCATCTCGCCGCCGGCCTGGGCCAGGATGCCACGCCCGCCCTGCGCGACGTCGCCGCCCGCTTCCGCCTGCCGCTGCCGACGCTGGAGAGCTGCGCCACCGTGGCGCGTGCCAAGGCGGAGGAGACCGAGGCCCCCGCATCGCAAGCGGCGATCCTGGACGAGATGCTGCCGCTGCTCCGCGATCAGGTGCGCGAGGCGATGAGCGGCCTCGCCGATCCGGTGCCGGTGCGGATGACGCTGGACAATCTCATCCTGCCCGAGGCCACCCGAGCCGTATTGGGGCAGATCATCGCCCGGCAGCGCAACCGGTCGCGCGTGATGGAGGAGTGGGGATTTGCGGGCGCGGGCGGCGGCGCGCAGGGCATGAGCGTGCTGTTCGCCGGCCCGAGCGGCACCGGCAAGACGATGGCGGCGGAGGCGCTCGCGCATACATTGTCGCTCGACCTGTTCCGGGTCGATCTGTCGCGGATCGTCGACAAATATATCGGCGAGACCGAGAAGCGGCTCGCGGCGCTGTTCGACGCGGCCGACATGACCGACGCGATCCTGCTGTTCGACGAAGCCGACGTGCTGTTCGGCAGGCGAACCGAAGTGAAGGATTCGCACGACCACTATGCCAATCTCGAAGTCGGCTATCTGCTCCAGCGGATCGAGGCGTTCCGCGGGATCGCGGTGCTCACCACCAACCTGGCGAACGCGATCGACGATGCATTTGCGCGCCGCTTCGCCTTCAGCCTGCATTTCGAATTCCCCTCGCCCGACGAGCGCCGGCGCATCTGGCACGGCGCCTTTCCGGCCGCGGCGCCGGCCAGCGGACTCGATTGGGATCGGCTCGCGCGGCTGACGCTCACCGGCGGCCAGATCCGCGTCGTCTCGATCAACGCGGCGATGCTCGCCTCGGAGGAGGAGGTCGCGATCTCGATGGGCCACATCGCCCGCGCGCTGGAAAGCGAATATGCCAAGCAGCGCCGGCGCGTGCCGCCCGCCGAACTCGCGGACTGGCCGGCATGAACCGTCCTCCCCGCCCGCCCGCCAATCTGTCCGCATCGATCGACGCGGCAATCTCTCGCGACCCGCGCGTGCGCGCCACGCTGGCCCGGCTCGACGCCGGACAACGCGACCATGTCCGCCGCGCGATCGCCCAGGCGATCCGGGCCAAGCTGCGCGAACGCGGAGGCCCGCAATGACGCCCTATCCCAACAGTCCGCATATCCTGAAGGCGGCCCTGATCAGCATGGGCGGCACCATTCCGGTTCCCCGGCTGATCCTGCTGCAATACAATCCCGCCGAGCTCACGCGCCAGCTCCATCCCGATTTCGAGAAGACGGGAGACACCCCCACCGGCACCAACCTGCTCGCCGGCCCCGCGGTCGAGACGATCCAGATGACCGCGCGGATCAGCGCAGTCGACCAGCTCGAGAACAACGACGCGACGGCGATGGCGTTCGGCATCCACCCCCAGCTCGCCACGCTGGAAATGATGCTGTTCCCGACGACCAGCTCCATCGTGCAGAGCCTGGCCCAGATGGCGCTCGGCGTGCTCGAGATCGTGCCGCCGGAATCCCCGCTCACTGTGTTCGTCTGGGGTCCGCAGCGCGTGCTGCCCGTTCAGATCACCAGCTACAGCGTCACCGAGACGATGCACGACACGCGCCTAAATCCCATCGACGCGAATGTGACGATGGACATGAAGGTACTGACCTATCAGGATTTTTCACCCAGCCAGACCGGCTTTTACCTCTATCTCGCCAATCTCGCCGAGCGCGAGCTGATGTCGGCCGTGGGCACGGTGCAGAGCGGTGCCAGCATCATCTCGGGGGCGCTGTCGCTATGACCGGCCGCCGCCTCAGCCGCTATCCGGTGCAGATCGAGCATGCCGCCCCCGGCAAGCTGGTCCGCACCCGCACGCGCCATGTTTCCGCGACTTCCTCCTCGACCTCCGGCGCCGATGCGGCGACGGATGCCAAGGACGCCGTTCCCTATCTCGCGCGCACCATCCTGCCGCTGGCGACCACGTTCCAGCCGCAGACCAGCTACACGATCCAGGCCGGCGACCGGATCGACAATATCTCGGCCAGGCTGCTCGGCGATCCGCTGCTCTACTGGATGCTGCTCGAGGCCAACAATGCGAGCGACCCCGCCACGCTGTGCGCGGTGCCGGGGCGAAAGATCGTCGTTCCGGCCGTGGTGGGCCAGGCCAACGACCCGTTCGACCAGCCCAAGGCCTCGCGCCGCGGAACGGCCGCCGCGCCCACCGACCAGACCGACGACCGCGAGGAAAGCGCATGAGCTTTCCCGTCGGCGTCCAGCTCGCCGTGCTGGCGGGCACCCAGGAGGTTCCCACCCCGATCGGGCCCGGGCTGGCCGATCTGCTGATCGAGGCCGAGGTGACCGAAGTGGCCGACGGCCAGTCGGCATTCCGCCTGACCTTCGGCGCACAGCGGACCGACAATGGCAAGGGCATGCAGGTCCAGGTGCTCGCCGACGGCCGCCTCGCCACGGGCAATCGCGTGCTGATCATGGCGATGCAGGCCGCGCTGCCGACCGTGCTGATCGATGGGCTGATCACCGATATCTGGCTCGATCCGGCGAAGAATCCGAGCCAGAGCCGCGTCGTGATCAGTGGGGCCGACCTGAGCGTGGCCATGGACCTGACCGAGAAGATCCGCGGCTATCCCGACATGGACGACGAGCTGATCGTGCTCGAGATCCTGGCCGAATATGAGCGGTTCGCGATCGTCCCGGAGACGATCCCGCCGGTCGAAGCCGATTTCCCCACGATCGTCCAGCGCACGCCGATCCAGTACGGCACCGATCTCGAATATCTCTACACCCTCGCGAACCGCTACGGTTATGTGTTCACGCTGCGCCCCGGCGCGGTGCCGCTCACCAACACCGCCTATTGGGGCCCGCCCAAGCGCGTCGGCATCCCCGCGCCCGCGCTCACCGTGGGCAACAGCACGTTCACCAATGTCGACCAGCTGACCTTCACGCAGGACGGCCGTTCCGCCTTCCAGGTCTCGGGCCTGATCCCGGGCCCGCTCGAAGCGACTCCGGCATTGCCGGTGATGGCGCTCGAGCCGACGCTCCTGCCGCCGCTCGCCCTCAAGAGCCCGTTCCCGATCTCCTCGCTGCTCGGCATGAAGCTGCCGGCCGGATCGGACGGATTCGACGAGATCCGGGCGATGGGCTTCGCACAGGGACGCGTCAACCGATCCTCCACGACGGTCGCCAAGGCGGAAGGCGCGCTCAGCGTCGAGAAATATGGTTCGATCCTGCGTGCCGGCGGCCTCGTCGGGGTGCGCGGCGCGGGCACGACCTTCGACGGCAATTGGAGCGTCGCGGAGGTGCATCACAAACTCAAGCGGAACGAATACAAGCAGACGTTCAAGCTGGAGCGCGACGGCACCGACCCCCTGTTACCGGTGGTGGTGCCATGAACGCGCGGCACGGCCGGGGAGGCAAGGATGAAGCAGTTCTGGGGCAAGTATCGCGGGATCGTCGTCGACAACGAGGATCCGCTGATGCTCGGCCGGCTCCAGGTGCTGGTGCCGATGGTGCTCGGCGAAGTGGCGACGGCATGGGCGATGCCCTGCGTTCCCTATGCCGGGCTGCAGGTGGGCTTCTACATGATGCCGCCGGTGGGCGCGGCGATCTGGGTGGAATTCGAGGGCGGCGACCTCGACTATCCGATCTGGGCGGGCTGTTTCTGGCGCGAGGGCGAGCGCCCGATCGAGGCGGAGCTGCCGACGATGCGCATGATCCAGACCAGCTCGGGCAAGCTGCTGTTCAACGACCTGCCGGGCGAGGGCGGCTTCACGCTGACGGTGACCGATCCCGCCGTGGCGGTGCCGGTGGTGGTGAGCGGATCGAGCACCGGGGTGGTGATCAGCCTGGCGGAAATCCGCATCACGATGAACGAATCCGGCGTCAACATCCTCGCCGAGCCGGGCACGCTGGCGGTGACGATGGAGGGATTCACGATCGCCCATGGCTCGGCGATGGTGGGCGGCGTCGAGCCCGAGGTCTCGATCAACGAGGGCGGGCTCACCGTGCTGTAGCCGCTTCGATGACGAGCGGCGGTCGGGAGGCGCGCGGATGACGGGCTATCTGGGCTTTCCCTATCAGATCGACGGATCGGGCCAGACTGCGACGACCGATCTCCCGACCTATGTGCAGAACCTGATCTTGCTCGTCTTCGAGACCAATCCGGGCGAACGCGTCAATCGTCCGGATTTCGGCGCCGGCATGCGCCAGCTGGTCTTCGGAGGCATGGATGCGGCGCTTGCCAGCGCGGCCGAGACGCTGGTGCGCAGCAAGCTGATCCAGTTCCTGGGCGATGCCATCTCGATCAACACGCTGACCGTGACCATGGGCAACGAGACGGTGACCGTCGACCTGACCTATTTCGTCACGCACACCCAGACCGCGGCGGGCACGTCGATCACCGTGCCCCTGCCCGGCTACAGCGCGACGCCGCAGGGCGGGAGCACCACCGCCACCGCTTCGATTCCGGACTATTGAGCGATGGCGGACGACACCCAGCCCACCGTCGTGCATTCGGTGCAGAGCGCGGGCTCGCTGCAGCTGGTGGTGCAGGTTGCCCCGGCATCGGCGATACCGGCCGCGCAGGTGCGGGCCGCCGATATCGCGATGGACGCACTCGCCGGCGACGCCGCGCCGGCCACGCCGCCTGCGACCGTCCCCGCGCTCGACACGGCGCCGGTCGCCATCACCGACCTGTTCGGCACCCCGGCCGAAGTGGTGCGGGTCCATGCGCTCGATCCGGATACCGGGCTTCTCCACATCCAGGCGATCCCGCCCCCGGCCGATCCCGCGGCGGACGCGCCTGCCTATCGGCTCACCATCGGCGACGTCTCGACCTGGTTCGCGCCCGAATCCAAGGCCAATGTCGCCACGCCGAGCAGGCCGGTGCAGGCGCCCCCCGGCCAGGCCGCGATCAACTATCTCGGTCGCGACTATGCGGCCTTCACTTCGCTGATGCGCTCGCGCGTGTCGCAGATCGTGCGCGACGATTCCGCCTGGGCGCTCGATCATCCCGCCGATCCGATGACGACGCTGATCGAAGCGCTCGCCTATGCCGGGGACCATCTCTCGTTCCGCCAGGATGCGGCCGGCACCGAATCCTATTTGCCCACCGCGCGCCACCGCCTGTCGCTGCGCCGGCATGCCCGGCTGCGCGACTATGGCGTCAACGACGGGTGCAATGCCCGCACCGCGCTCGTCTTCACGGTGAAGAGCAATGGCGTGATCCCCGCCGGGCTGCAGGTGGTGACCCAGCAGCCGGGCATCGTGACGATGAACCTGCCCGCCACCCAGGATCTGACGGCGAGCACCACCGTGTTCGAGACCATGGCCGATCTCCCGGTGTCGCTGCTGCGCAACAATCTCGCCTATCCGCTGGCGCGCTCGGCCGCCTACACCTTGCCTCAGGGGGCCATCCAGGCACAGCTCAACACGGCCCAGACCGGGCTCGTCCCCGGCCAGCTGGTCGCCTTCGTCCAGACCGCCGCGCCCGCCGGCGCCGCTCAACCCTTCGGCGCCCAGGTCGTGCGGCTGATCAAGGTCGAGCTGCTCCCCAACGGCAACAACCCGCCCTATGCCACCATGATCACCTGGCACCCCGAGGATGCGCTCACCAAGCCGCTGACGGTCGCGGTGCAGAACCAGGCGGGCATGGTGCAGCTCTACGGCAATGTCGGGCTGGCCGATCATGGCAGGACCATTGCCGTGACGCCGATGCCCGATACGGCGCCCGCCGGCCGCGTCTATCGCCCGATCATCGAAGTGGAGGATCCGGTGTCGGCGGCACCGATGCCCGCATCCGTGGCGGCGTTCGACGGATCGCAGGACATCGCCGAGGCCGCGCTGCTGGTGCCCTCGGCCAAGGCCAGCCTCGCCCCCGATCCGGGGCAGGCCAATCTCTGCGTGAAGATGCTGGGCGAACGGCCGGGCATGGCCAAGGTCGTCGATCTGTGGACGGCGCGGCAGGACCTGATGAGCACGCCGCCGGCGGGGCGCGCCTTCGCGGCCGCGCCCGAGGACGGCTATGGCGGCAACCGGCGCCACCTGTTCCTGCGCTTCGGCGACGGAGCATTGGGAGAAGCGCCGGCCCCGGGAACGACCTTCACTGCCACGGTGCGCGTCGGCGACGGGCAGAGCGGCCGGGTGCGCGCGAATGCGCTGGTCCAGATCGTCGGCTCCACGCCGATGATCAGCTGGGTTTCGAACCCCCTGCCCGCGACGCCCGCCCAGCCGGAACTGAACGAAAGCGTCCGCCTGTTCGCGACGACCAGCTTCCGCACCAATCTGCGCGGCATCGATCCGGACGATTGGGAGCGCCTGGCCCAAAGCGATCCCCTGGTCACCGAAGCCGATGCCCGGCTGGTAAACGGCTATGCGCCCTGCATCGTCGGCATCGCCACCACCACCACGCCCGACGGCTACACCTATCCGATCGCGAAGGCCCGGCTGATGGAATATGCCGTGCTCGGCGCGCCGCCGACGATCCAGCAGGAATCCGACGTGCCGATCAATGTCTCGCTGGTCGTCTATTGCTCGCAGGGCTCCAATATCGGCGCCGCGCGCGAACGGCTGCTGCGCCGGATCGGTGCCGGGGCGAAGACCGATGGCGGCCCGGCGCATTTCCACCCGACCGCATGGCCGCTCGGCCGGCCGGTGATACTCGCCGATCTGATCGCGCTGCTCGGCGCCGATCCGGTGGTATCGCTGGTGGTCAGCGATCCGGCGATGGACCCCCGCGTGGTATTCCAGACCGTCAGCGGCCGCGACAACACCGTGGACAACATCAAGGCCGGCCGGATCGCGATCGGCTCGAACGAGCGCGCGCGCGCCGGCAATGACGGTTTCCATCCCGAGCTCGGCATCGTCCGGCTCTTCGTGGCGGCAGCGAAATGAGCGGGAACGGCCCCGACGACGAGATCTCGGCCGGGCTGGGCGACTATGCCAGCTTCAAGCAGGAGATGCTCGACCTGATCCCGCGCGTGGTGGTCAACAGCGGCGGGAAATCGGTCTCCCAGCCGCTCGCCCGGCTCGACCGCAACGTCCCCACTGATCCCACCCTCGCGCTGGTGGACGCCTTCGCCGAAGTGGCGGACGTGCTGTCCTTCTACCAGGATCGCGTGCTCAACGAGGGCTATCTCTCCACCGCGGTGGAATATCGCAGCCTCGCGCTGATCGGACGCGGGCTCGGCGAGACGACCGGCATGCATATCGGCGCGACCGCCGAGATCGCGGTGTTCGCGCAGCCCGGCGATCCGGTGATCGTGCCGAAGGGCTCCGCGATCCAGGCGACGCCGCCCGCCTCGCGCGGATCGAACAGCGCGGCGACAAGCGGCCCGACCGGCAGCGGCGGCGCCGCGTCGACGGCCACCAACCAGACGGCGACGGCGACATCGGCCACGGCCGCCGCCAGTTCCGCGAGCGCGGCCGCCGTCGCGGCGGCGGCCGTATTCGAGACGGCGACGCAGCTTACCGCCGTCTCGTCGCTCAACCAGCTCACGCCCCTGCAGACGCGCCCGGCCTGGGTCACCGCGGACGCCACCGAACTGCTGCTCGCCGGCACCGGGCTCGGCCTGCAGGTCGGCGACTTCCTGCTCTACAAGCGCGTCGATCCCGCCCCGATCCAATGGGTGCGGCTCACCGTGTTCTCGGTCAGCGAGAATCATGTCCTCTCGACCACCACGATCGGCATCGGTGCGCCGATCGGCGAGCAATGGGCGGCAAGCGGCGCCACCGACCCGCTGCCCCCGAACGAAGCGAACGGGCTCGAGCTCTACGCGTTCGACCTCACCTGCCGGCTGTTCGGCTACAACGCGGCCTCCTGGTCGTCGCAATCGGCGGCGGTGCAGCGGGCGAACACGCCGACCGGCATGGTCCCTTCCGAATTCTCCGAATGGCCGGGCTATGCCATCGACCTGAACCAGCTCGATCTCCAGGCGGTCTATCCCAAGGTGCTGCCCGGCAGCCAGTTCCTGCTCGAGACGCCCGAGGACAAGACGCTCGGCATCATCGATGCGGTCTCGCGGCAGAACATCTCCGAATTCAACATGTCGGGCCAGGTCACCGAGGTGGAGCTGGCGCCCGATCCCGCCACCCTGCCCACCGGCTCCGCGCTGATCCCCTCGCGCATGGGGCACAGCGCCACCACGCTCAGCGACGGCCGGGTGCTGCTGGTCGGCGGCATCGGAGTGCAGGGCGTGCTCGACAGCGTCGAGATCTACGATCCCGCCACCCAGCTCGTCAGCCAGATCGACGCGCTTCCGGAGCCCCGCGCCCTCCACACCGCCACGCTGATCGACGGGAAAGTCTATCTCGCCGGCGGCGTGATGAAGGACTGGTCGCTGGCGACCGACCTGCTGGTGCTCGACCCCACGTCGATGCGCTTCAGCGCGATCCCGAACGTCACGCTCGCGATCCCGCGCGTGGGGCACGCGGCCACCCTGCTCCCCAACAACCGCATCATGCTGAGCGGCGGCCTGACCCAGGCGCCGAACGACGCGCACGACAAGATCGCGGAGTTGTTCGCCGCACTGAAAGCGACGCAGTCGGTCGCCGTCTACGATCCCGCCGCCGCCGATTGGCAGCCCTGCGCCGATCTGGCCAAGGCGCGCGCCGGGCACAGCGCCACCGTCTGTCCGGTCGTGAAGAGCATGGCCGATGGCGGCGGACCGGCGGTGCCCCCGGTCGCCAACACCGTGATCTTCGTCGGCGGGCATGACGGGGGCGCCGCGCCGCCGGGCTTCTCGGACACGGGCGCCGCCCTCGGCACGGTATGGGATGATGCCGAGGTCACCAGCACGACCGACTGGCAGCCGACCGGCAATCTCTATCCGATCCCGCCGGGCCAGGCAGGCGCGCAGGGCCGCTACGATCAGGTTGCGGTGGCGCTCCCGAACAATATGGGTTTCCTCATAACCGGCGGCCAGTCCGCCACCGGGCCGGTGGGCGACGACTGGCTTGTCGGCGCCTTTGCCGCCTACCAGGCCGACGGCAGCATCAGCGCGGTGCCGACCTTCGTCGTCGCCCCGCCGCTCAGCGAAGCCCGCTCCAACCATGCCGCCGCGCTGCTGCCCGGCAACAAGGTCGCCGTCGCGGGCGGCATCGCCGGCAACAGGGTGCTCGCCACGGTCGAGACGTTCGCGGTGAGCCCGGGCGTGAGCATTCCGTTCAACGGCAGCAAGGTGCTGGCGCCCAGCATCGTCGGCGCGCCGCTGCCCAATCCGCAGGGCTATCCCGCCTTCGCGGCGCTGGCCCAGGACTTCCTGTTGCTCGCCGGCGGCATCTCCGCGCTGCCCGCCGAACCCGGCACGCCCCCCACCTATACCGGTGCCGTGGTCGCGCTGGATGCCGATGTCGGCACGTTCCAGACGCTGCCCGGACCGGTGCTGACCACGCCGTTCACGCTCGCGCCCACCGGCACGATCCTGCTCGCCGACGGCACGATCCTGATCGTCGGCGCGACTCAGCCGGAGCCCTTTCCGCAGCCCACGACGACCATGACCGGCTTCGCATGGACCTTCGATCCCACCACCGGCCTGTCGACCGCGGCCGGCGCGCCCATCGCGCCCCGCATCGGCGCGACGCTGTCGCTCCTTGCCAATGGCACCGTCCTCTATGCCGGCGGCTACGGCCTGGGCGATGACGGCTATGCGGTGCTCGATACCGCCGAGGTCTATGATCCCAAGAGCCGCACCTTCCGCAAGGTGGGCAACAAGATGACGACGCCGCGCTGCGGCCATAGCGCGACCGTGCTCACCGATGGTTCGGTGCTGCTCGCGGGCGGGTTCGCGGTTCCGCCGATCACCTATGACCTGCCCGGGCTCGAGGCGATCTATGTGCCCAGCCTCCACACGGCCGAGACCTTCGCCACCGCCACCCAGACCTTCACCGCGATCGCCACCGTGCTCGACAGGGGCTTCGCCCTGCACTCCGCGACGCTGCTCGCCAATGGCGACGTGCTGATCGCCGGCGGCTTCAGCGCGTTCCAATCCGAAGCGCCGTTCGACGAGATCCAGATCTGGCCCATAACCCAGGCCGCGGTGTTCAACATCGCCGCCCAGGCCTTTGCGACGATCGCGGACATGCCGGTGCCGCGCGCGATGCATTCGGCAACCCTGCTGCCCGATGCCAGGGTGCTGCTCGCCGGGGGGGCGATCGACTGGACCATGGAGCCCAGCGCCAGCAGCGTCCTGTTCGATCCCACCAGCTTCGCCTTCTCCGCCGGCCCCATGCTCGATGCCGCACGCCGGTCGCAGGGCGCGGTGCTCGTCGAACAGGGCGTGCTGATGCTGGGCGGCGACACCAATTCGACCTATGAGATCGTGCCGCCGGACGGAGGCAGCACCCAGCCGGTCTATCCGTTGCCGATCGTGCTGCCCTCGCCCGACTATCCCAATCTCGTGTCGCTCACCGAGGGGGTGAATCCGATCCCGCTCGCCAATCACGGCGTCTATGCCTTTGGCGGCCAGGTCGATGGCAACGGCAATTCGACCTGCACCGCCGTGCTCTATGTCGAGGCACCGCCGCCGGCGGATTCGGACGCCCGGCGCCAGGCGCTGGTCTATACCCAGAGCCAGCAGCTGAGCCTCGCGCCGCCGATCGACGACGCGCCACTACCCGGCAACACGCCGACCCCCGGCAATCCCACCCTGCCGGACGACACGCTGGTGCTCACCGGCCTGATCGACCAGATCGTGGTGGGCCAGGCGCTCCTGCTCGCCGGCAACCCGCCGCTGGCGACGACGGTGGGCAAGGTGTGGCCGATCGGCGCGCCGACGGCGCTCGCGGAAGGCACGCTCGTCATGGTCTACGGGCCGATTCCGCAGGGCGGCGCGAAGCAGGACGGCAAATGGTGGTGGGCCAATATCCCGGATATCGGCAACCTCTCGCTCCAGACCGATCCGGCGGGCGATCCGCCTTCGGACTTCGCCTATCTCTCCGGCAACGGCACCACCATCGGCAACGTCACTTCCGCGCAGCTCGCATTGTTCAACCGCCCGGTCCAGAGCGAGGCGGTGACCGTGAAGGCGATCGCGAAATCGTCCAGCGACAATACCACCACCCTGACCCTGCAGGAGCCGCTGCGCTACCTCTATGACCGCACCACCACCACCGTGTACGGCAATGTGGTCGAAGTGACCCAGGGAAGCACGGTCGCGGGCGAGGTGCTCGGCAATGGCGACGGGCAGAAGCCGTTCCAGCAATTCCTGCTCAAGCAGGCACCGCTGACCTGGCTCGAGGAGGCCGACGGGACGATCGCGCCGCAGCTCAGCGTGACCGTCAACGGCGCCGTCTGGCAATGCGTGGAGGCGCTGGGCAGCATGGGGCCGGATGCGCGTGCCTATCAGCTCACCCAGGATGCCCAGGGTCGCGCGCAGATCACCTTCGGCGACAGCGTCCACGGGCTGCGGCCGCCGACGGGCACGGACAATATCGTCGCCACCTATCGCGTCGGCGCGGGGGTGAACGGCAATGTCGCCGCCGGAAGCATCACGCGCGCGCCGATGGGGGTGGGCGGGATCAAGAGCGTGCTCAATCCGGTCGCCGCGAGCGGCGGGATCGGGGCGCCGCCGCGCAGCACGCTGCGCGCCCTGATTCCGACGGGCGCCCAGGATCTGGGACGGATCGTCACGCGGCAGGACATGGTCAGCTTCGTCCTCAACCGCCCCGAAGTGAGCGCGGCGGTCCTCACGGTCGTCCAGGGTGACGGCACGCTCCCGCGAGCGCGACATTCGGTCTTCCTGCTCACGCTCGCCGGCCCCGACAACGAAGTGCCGGACATGCTGTCGCCGGCATTCAAGTCGCTCACGGCCGCCGTCGATACCGCGCAGGCGACCAGGCTCGACATTCGCCTGCTCCCCTTCGAACCGCTTCCGTTCAAGGTGCAGGGCTGGTTCGCTGCCGATACGGGCGCCGACGTCCATGCGATCCAGCAATCGATCGGCGATGCGCTTCGGGCGGCCTATGCGCTGCCGGCAATGGCATTCGACGAGCTGGTCCGGGCCGGCGAGATCATCCGCATCGTCGAAGGCGTGGACGGCGTGACGAAGGCCGGTGTCGACAAGCTCTGGGCGCCCACCGAATCGGGCACCTCCTCCGGTGCGCCGGACCAGCAGGTGCTGGCGCCCAAATCCGCCCAGCTCGATCCGGTGACCGGCGCGCAGATCCTGTACATCAGCGCCGACGCGGACGCGGTAACCTTCGCTGAACGGACGGGGGCCAAGCAATGAGCGACGACACCGAAGGCGCGCCGATCCCCGATGCGCTCTACGATCTGCTGCCGCCGATCTTCCGCATGGCGGATATCACGCAGGGCTATCCGCTGCTCGCGCTGTGCAAGGTCTTCGATCATGTCCGCGAGCAGATCGGCGACTCGGTGCGCGAGCTCGAGGACGACTGGTTCATCCAGACCTGCCCGCTCCATCTCGTCCCCTATGTCGCCGCGCAACTCGGCCTGGAAGTGGCGCAACCCGTGCGCCCCGAGCATCGCGCGCTCGTCGCCGACGCGCTCGGCTTCCGGCGGCGCAAGGGCATCGCCAGCGCGATCCCGCGCCGGGTGCGCGACGGCAGCGGCTGGTACGCGCTCTACGCCCCGGACGAGACGACACCCTTTGCAAGCTGGCCGCTTCCCGATGCCGCGCCGGCCCCCACGCCCGCCCCAGCGCCGCCCCCCAGCGCGCCCGAACCGGAGGGTGCGCCGGAGGATCCGCCACGCACCTCGGTGGGCCTGTTGCGGGTCTGGCGGCTGCCCAGCTTCGCGATGACGGGCGTTACGCCCATGGGCGCCTCGACGCCCCGTTTCTATCACTTCAACCCGCTCGCCATCGCGCAGCCGCTCTACAATCTGGCCAACGCGCCGCTCGACTGGGTCGCCGCGCCGCCGGTGACCGCGCTTCCGGTCCGCCTCACCACGCAGATGCTGGCGGCCGACCTGGAACAGTATAACCGGATCTGGACGACGCCGGGCACCGGCCCGGCAAGCTCGCTGCTCTATGGCTCCGAGCGCGGCCTCGTGATCCGCTACAAGCCGAAGAGCACTTCGGACTGGGTTGCGCTGGGGGCGGACGGCGTGCGGGCGATGCCCCTCGATATCGGCGCGATCCAGCCGCCCGCGCCGGACTATCCGGTGCTCGAAGGCGGCGCGATCAACCTGCAATCGATCACCGCGCAGACCAGTACGCTCAACCTGAACTATGGCGACGCGTCCGCGGTGCTCGCGATGGACGTGCCCGCCAATCCCTCGATGAGCCAGTTGCTTGCGCTGCTCCAGAACGCGATCGCCACCTGCCCGGTAAAGGCGGGCACCCAGGTGACCGAGGCGGACGTGCGCGCGCTGATCTGCGGATCGCTCGGCAACGCGCTGCTGATCGTGCCGACGGTGCCCACCGCGTCGCTGTCGCTGCTGACGGCGCCGTCGAGCACGGACCCCCTGCTGCTGAGCGGCAGCGCGCGCAACGGCGTCGCGGCGGCCACGCTGCCGCTCGACCAGAAGCGCCTGGACCTGCTCAACGACGCGGCGCCCGGCACCGTAATGACTTTCACTGCGCCGACCGGGAAGGTGCTCAACGTCAACCTGCCCTTCTCGCCCGCGGTCACCACGCCCGCCGAAGCCGAGGCCGCCTTCGCGACGAAGCTCACCAACTGCTTCGTCTGCCTGGCGGGCGACCGGACGGTGATCGTGGCGCCGGCCTCGTCGCAGACGCCGATGTCGCCAACGCCACCGGCCTGGGAACTGGGGCTGGTTCCCGCCGCCGCGATCGACCCCGATCTGGGGCTGTTCAGCTGGCCGGCGGCCTGGGCCGCCCCGGCCGCGCTCAGCGTAGACTATGGGATCGCCATGCCAGGCGCGATCGGCGGGATCGGGCTGCGTGCTCCCCTCCCGATACCGGCGAATGCCGTGACCTTGTACGATGCAGGCAATACCGGCTGGATCGTCACCCAGCTGAGCCTGTGGGAGATGGCGCCCACCCCCTGCACCGTGCTGGTGCTGCAATCGAGCGCGACCCGCTATCTCAACGCGCAGACGATCGTCCCGCCGCCGGGCGACAAATTGTGGATCGCCTCGGCAGCCGGCAGCCAGGCACTGCTCTCCGTCTCCTATCCCGGCGCCTTCTCGCTGACCGGACCCAGCTCGGGCACGGCCGGCACGTTCGGCATGTCGGCCATCCTGTTCCAGGGCGCGCTCTGGCTCAATGGAGGCAATCTCGACCTCCAGCTGCTCGACATGACCCTGATCCCGACAAGCGGCAGCGCGATCATGCCGGCGCCGCCGCCATCTCCGCCGCCGCCGCCGACACCGCCCCCCACGCCGACGCCGGCACCCGCGCCGACGCCCGCTCCGACTCCCACGCCGACCCCGCCACCGCCCCCGTTCAACGGAAGCGCGCGCATCGCGCTCGAGCGGACGATCGCCGCGCCGCTCGATTTCAGCCGCGTGCAAGGCGATGTCCGGTTCGAAAGCTGCGTGCTGAGCCCGCTCCACGCACCGCCGGCCGATATGGCGACGCCGGTGCTCATCGCTCCGCTCGCCACCGTGCACATTGCACGGACGACCGTGATGGGCACGGCGCAGCTCGGCGCCGGGGGAGAGGCACTCGATTCACTGTTCGCGGGAACGCTCACTTGCTCGGGGGCGATGACCTTCTCCAATTGCTATGCCGCCGATCTGGGATACCTTTCCGGAGGAGGGGGAAGCGCCGGTGCCGCCGCGACCCAGGCCGCGCTGGCCGCCGCACCGACGACCGATCCGCCAAGCCTCGCCGTGGCGCGCTGCAAGAGCTGCGGGAAGATCAGCGGCGTCGGCGGCCGCAACGTGATGCTGCGCCATCTCGTGCTCGGTACGCCGGCCGATGGCTACTGCGCCTGCGCCGACGCCGCCGATGTCGTCGTCACCGCTTGCACGACCTGCACCGATCCCGCCTGCGCCTTGACCTGCCCGGTGCGTTCGGCGGGCGCCAGCTTCCAGTTCGGCACCGCGCCGCCGGTCTTCTCCCCGGACAACGCCTATCCGCTGCCCGGCTTCGCCCGCCTCGAGCCCTTCCCGCGCAATCCGCGTGTCATCACCGAAGGGGCGACCAACCGCGACGAACTGGGCGCCTACAACCTCGCCGTGCCGACCGCGCGGGGCACCGAGCTGCAGGTCGCGCTGGAGGATGCACTGCTCGAGGGCGTCACGCTCGACCTGCGCTTCGAGAGCTGAGCGCGGAGCGGCTCAGAAATCGTCCAGGGCGGAGGAAGGGATCGTGGTCTTCCCGCGCTTGTGCCCGTTGAGCAGAAGGTCGAAGTCCTCGACCCTGTCGGGATCGATGCCCCGTCCATCCGTGCCGACCAGATATTCGTCGTCGTCGTCGACCGCGACGCCTCTCGGTACGCGCGGCGGCGACATCGCCATCGCATAATGGGAGCCGGGCGTCATCGGCACCTGCATCGCGTCGTCGTCCTCGTCCCAGTCCTCGGGCCTTTCGACATGGACATGGATGCGGTCGGAGACCGGGATGTTGATCTTGGTGTGCGGCCCATAGTCGGGGATATTGCCGTGCATGTTGTTCGCTGCCTTGAGCAGCCGCTGCACCACCGGCGAATATAGGTCCAGCGCATCGCCATTGCCCTTGGATGCCTCCAGCGCCAGCACCGCGGCGTGAAGCTCGTTCAACTGGGCCGTCACTGCCTGTTTGTACCAGTTGAGCTCGTGCGGGTCGCCGATGTGCGGAGTGTTCAGCGCGGCGCGCTCGACGGTGGCGTCGTACAGGCGCCTGGTCCAGCGTTCGAGCGCCGCGTTGTCGTCCGTCCCGTCGAGATAGAATCCCACGCTTCGCTCGATCGCCGAATAGGGGAAGCGATGCGGCATCGCGAGATCCTCTTCCGATGGCTTGAGGCCCGACTGATCCATGCCGGTCTGCAAGCCATAGGTCACCCTGGCGAGCGCATAGGCTGTGCTCGAGAAATTGGGGCGCGTCTTGCCACCGCTCTTCGCGACCTTGGCGAACTTGCTCTGGAGATCCTGATAATAATCCTCGGTCGTGGCAAAGGTCGTGAGCGGCTGGCTCTTGTCGGCCAGATTGCCGACATAGGTCTTCCAGCCCGGCTTGAGCTCGTCCCCGACCGCAGCCTCGGTATCCCTGATCAGGTTCCTGGTCGCCACGCCGCCGGTGGTGCCATAGTTCCCCGCACGATCGCCGGCGCCAATCCTGAGCACGCGCTGGACGACGCCCGCAGGCGCGGCGATCGGGACGCGGGAGATGTCGTGCATCGGCATGCCCCAGCCGGTCGGCGATGCCAGTCCGCTTTCCTCGAGGCGCGTCGCGACCCTGTCCGATGCCGCGGCGCGGGGGGGCTTGCGGGCGCGGGCCAGGTGCATCCCTCTGCGCCTATTTGATCCGCATGATCGGAATGAGCGTCATATAGGGCGGCAGGGGCACGGTGAACGCGCCGGCCGCAAGGTTGTGATGGTGATTGCCGTCATTCTTGTCGTCGTCGCTCGTCAGCACGTAGCGATAGCCCGAAGTCGGCGACTCCCCCTGGATGATGTCGTTGCGCACCGCGTCCGAATTCGATGCCGCGGTCGACTGGGTATCGATGCTCGGATTCGGCCAGCCGTCGATGCCATAGCCGCCTGCGGTGCCATAGGGGACGGTGCCCGCCCCCAGGACGAAGCGATCGATCAGGCTCGGCAGGTTCGAGCCATCGAACGGGCTGTCCGGATCATGCACCGTGCTGCCGTCGCACAGCATGAAGCCCGGCGGATAGGTCAGGACCGGCGCCGCCCCCGTACCCGACGAACCGGTCGTGAAGGCGGTGGGCGGCGGATACCAGAAGATCACCGTGCCGACGGGCACCGCGTAGAGGATCTCCACGGGCGGCTGCGACGGGGTCGGCGTACTCGTGGGGGCAGGTGTCGCCATGGCCGGGAGGCTATGGAGGGCGCCGCGCGGCCGCAAGCCGAATTGCCTCCGAAAAGGCCCTATGATCGCGGCGCCCACCGCCTTGCCATGGACAAGCTCCGGCACCGTCCATAAAGAACGCACATCTCCCGCATCGAAAGTTGCCCGGTCCCGATGTTCCGACCCTTGTACGACTGGGTGCTGCGCATGGCGCATCACCGTCATGCGCTGCGTGCGCTGTTCACGGTCTCGTTCGTCGAGGCGAGCTTCTTCCCGATCCCGCCCGATGCGATGATGATGCCGATGGTGCTCGCCCGCCGCGACCGCGCGTTCCTGATCGCGGGCATCTGCACGCTCGGCTCGGTGCTGGGCGGCATGTTCGGCTATGCGATCGGCTATTTCCTGACCGACTTCGCGAACCAGGTGCTCGAATTCTTCAAGCACAACGCGTTCCAGGAATTCACCGAGCAGTACAACAAATATGGCTGGGCGATCATCCTGGTGAAGGGCGTGACGCCGATTCCCTTCAAGCTGGTGACCATCGCCAGCGGCCTGTCCCACTATCCGTTCGCGCTCTTCGTCCTGCTCGCCACGATCACCCGCAGCGCCCGCTTCTTCCTGGTCGCGACGCTGCTCAAGATCTATGGCGCACCGGTGCAGGAGTTCGTCGAGAAGCGGCTCGACCTGTTCGCCTGGGGTTTCCTTGCCCTCATCGTGCTGGGTTTCGTCGCCGTCGCGCTGTTCTGAGCGGAGCCATTTCTTTTCCTGAGCGCGCCAGCTTGCACGCCCGCTCGCGACTCGCTAGATACAGCCCCCAATCCGACAGCGTGGGTGGGTAGCGCCGGTTCCTTCGAGAAGGACCGGGCAGCGGACCCGTGCCCCGCAGCCGGCGAACTTTGAAGCGAGGGTGCCCCAGTGGCGAAGACCAGTCCGATCGAATTCGTGAAGCAGGTGCAGACCGAGGCCCGCAAGATCGTGTGGCCGTCGCGCCGCGAGACCGTCATGACCGGCATCATGGTGATGATCATGACGACGCTGCTCGGCGTGTTCTTCCTCGGCATCGACTCGATCTTCGATTTCATCGTCAATTCGCTGCTGCGCCTCGCGCAGTAAGCCGCACCGCAGATAACGAGAGAAAGAACGAACGCATGGCGCGCTGGTACATCATCCACGCCTATTCGGGCTTCGAGGGCAAGGTTCGCGACCAGATCCTGGCCGACGCGACCCGCATGGGCCTCGATCGCCTGGTCGAGGCCGTCGAGGTTCCGACCGAGACGGTGACCGAGGTCCGTCGCGGCAAGAAGGTCCAGTCCGAGCGGAAGTTCTTCCCGGGCTATGTCCTCGCCAAGCTCGAGATGAACGACGATGTCTATCACCTGGTGAAGAACACGCCGAAGGTGACCGGTTTCCTGGGCTCGTCGGGCAAGCCGCAGCCGATCAGCGAGGCAGAGGCCGCGCGCATCCTGAACACCAAGGACGAAGCCGCCACCGCCGCACCCAAGTCGAAGGTCAAGGTGGACTATGACATCGGCGATACGGTGAAGGTGACGAGCGGCAACTTCGCGACCTTCTCGGGCGTGGTCGAGGAACTCGATTACGACAAGAGCCGCGTGAAGGTCTCGATCTCGATCTTCGGCCGCGCGACGCCGCTGGAACTGGGCTTCGAGGATGTCGAACGCGTGAAGTAGGCAACGCTCGCCTATTGTTGGGATTTCGAGAAGGCCGGGGCGAAAGCTCCGGCCTTTTTCGATGCCTGGCCGGCATCGGCAAGGGGCCGGTGAAGGCCGGCGATCGAAGAAGGCGAAGCGCCACCGCCGATCATGGCCGGCACTGCGTCCTGCCCCACTGCCGGGGAATGAGGGGCCGGCCGCTCCGACGCGACCGGCCCCCGCCCCTTCAGATCGCGATCTCGGTCCATTCGATCGTCGAACCGCCACCGCTCTGGGCCTGGTTGCTGCTCGTGTTGTAGGCGCCCATCTTCGGATAGAAATAGCGGCCGCTCTTGAGGCTGCCGTCATAGACGGTGCCGGCCTTGTCCCCATCCGGGTTCGATTTCTGGCAGACGACGCCGTTGATCCGATATTGCGGGCTCTGGCCGGTGCTGACCGATACGCTCACGTCGTAGGTGCTGCCCACCACCACCGTCGGCGCGCCGCTGCACACCTGGCTACCCTGTACGACATAGAATTCGTAATTGCCCCCCGATTTGGGCCGCACGGCAAGCTGGGTGATCGGCTCGGAAGGCCCCGAGGTCGCCCCCGCGGCGACGACGTTGAGCACCTGCATCACGCTCACATATTTTCCGCCGCTCACCAGCTTGAACCGCCCGCTCGCCGAAGCGCCCGTGGTGCTGGAGGTGCCGCGCAGCTCGGCGCGGCCGGGGGTGCTGTCGGTGCGCTGCTGGATTACGAAGCGCTTGCCGCCGCTGATATTGGCGATGCTCCCGCCGGAATCGGTATCGGTCGTATAGGCCCAGGCCACGCCGGCGGTGGCGAGGATCAGGCCGGTGGCCGCGATCAGCGCGGTACGATTATGTTTGAACATTGCATCTTCTCCAGGCGCCTCCTGGATTGCCCGGCAAGTCTCGTAGGAGCTGGTGCCCGCGCCGCCGGTAAGGACAGCCTGTTACGCGTCAGGCCAGTTGGCAAGGCCAAAGATGCACGGAAATGAATGGGCCGGCGCGCCATGCCGGACTCGCAGGCGCACGCACATGCCGGCCATTGCCTTTCACCCCGGGATGCGCTAGGCGCGCGCCCTTCCAAAGCAACAGCAATGGAAAATCGCGGGAGGCCGTGTCCGCACGGCCGCTTTACCGCTCGACTTGATCAGGGGCTCCAGCTTCGCGACGGCCCCGCGAAAGAGAGTGACATGGCAAAGAAGATTACCGGCTATATCAAGCTGCAGGTGCCTGCGGGCTCTGCGAACCCCTCGCCGCCAATCGGCCCTGCCCTGGGTCAGCGCGGCGTGAACATCATGGAATTCTGCAAGGCGTTCAACGCCCAGACCGGCGACGTGGAAAAGGGCACCCCGCTCCCCACCGTCATCACCGTCTATGCGGACCGTTCGTTCTCGTTCGAGACGAAGACGCCGCCGGCGACCTACCTCATCAAGAAGGCCGCGAACCTGAAGTCGGGCTCGAAGGAGCCGGGCAAGGTCTCGGCGGGCAAGATCGCCCGCTCGAAGCTGAGCGAGATCGCCCAGGTCAAGATGAAGGACCTGAACGCTAACGATATCGAGGCGGCCACCCGCATCATCGAGGGCTCGGCCCGCGCGATGGGCCTCCAGGTTGTGGAGGGCTAAGGACATGGCAAAGCTGACCAAGAAGCAGAAGACCTGGACCATCGACGCAGAGAAGCTGCACGGTGTGGACGAGGCGATCGCGCTGGTGAAGGCCAACGCCACCTCGAAGTTCGACGAGACCGTCGAAGTCGCGCTGAACCTGGGCGTCGATCCGCGTCACGCCGACCAGATGGTCCGCGGCGTCGTCACGCTCCCGAAGGGCACCGGCAAGACCGTGCGCGTCGGCGTGTTCGCCAAGGGTGCCAAGGCTGACGAAGCCCGCGAGGCCGGTGCCGACGTCGTTGGCGCCGAGGACCTGCTCGAGATCGTCCAGGGCGGCAAGATCGAGTTCGATCGCTGCATCGCGACCCCGGACATGATGGGCCTGGTCGGCCGCCTCGGCAAGGTGCTGGGCCCGAAGGGCTTGATGCCGAACCCGAAGCTCGGCACCGTGACCATGAACGTCGCCGAGGCCGTGAAGGCCGCCAAGGGCGGTCAGGTCGAGTATCGCGTCGAGAAGGCCGGCATCATCCACTCGGGCATCGGCAAGGCGTCGTTCCCGGCGGAAGACCTGCGCGCGAACTTCGACGCGCTGGTCGACGCGGTGGTCAAGGCCAAGCCGTCGGGCGCCAAGGGCAAGTATCTGAAGAAGGTCGCCCTGAGCTCGTCGATGGGCCCGGGCGTGAAGGTCGACGTCGCGGAAGTCGCGGCCGTCTGATCCACCGGCACAGCCGAACAAGGAAGGGCCGGGGGAGCGATCCCCCGGCCCTTTCCTTTTGCGCGCGTGCCGCGAAGGACGGAAAAAGGGCCGAAGGCACAGCCTCCGGCCCCTTTTCGGCCTCCCCTGCGAAAGGGACGGCTCAGACCACCGGATCGCCCGGCAGGGGGGTTTCCGCCTTCCACACGCTCCGCACCCGGCGGGCCCAGTCGTCGACGCGACGGATCGCCTCTTCGGTGAGCGTGACGATGCCTGCCCGATTGTCCATCGGGTTGGGCGTGCGGACCACCAGTCCGGCACTCTCGAGCAAGGCAAGATGACGGATCGCGGTGGTCTGCGGCGCCCCGCTGCCAATACAGGCACTGCTCACCGATACCGGCCGCCCCTTGGCGGCGGCGAGGTAGAGATCGAGCAATATGTCCCAGGTCGGCTCGCGGAACTGCCCGGCAATCGACCCGAAGGCATCGTCGCGCAGCCGGCGGGCACGATAGATGCCCTCCACCAGATCCGCCGCCGTTCCCGTGAACGCCACGCCTCCGGCAGCCGGCTTGGGCGGGATCATCGGCCGATCGCGCAGGCGATATGTGGAGTTGTCCGCCTCAGCCATGATGCCCCTCCTTCGTCAGGACCAGGCGGGATCCGCCCCGTAGCGTTTCAATCGCTGCCGATGCCGCGCCGCGCCGATCGCGATGAGCAGCGGGCCGGGATAGTTCCACGCGGCGTTCGCCACCGCATAGGACCATGGCATCAGCGAAGGCGTGAGCATCAGCAGATGCGTCACCACGATGTTGAGATACACCGCGGACAGCCACATCGGCCAATAGCGTTGCGCCCGTAGCGACAGCAGCATGGTGCTGAGGAACATGCCCGAATCGACCGCGAGCAGCCCCACCTCCATCTTCTGGAAGCGATATTGGCCAGACACCGGTGCGAAGTGCGATGCGACGATCGCGAGCACCAGAATGAGCACTGCAAGGCGCTCCGGCAAGCCTCCGCGCGTAACCGCGTAGAGACAGCAGAGGAGCAGCACGACCAGATAGACGAGCACGTTCATATGGCGCGACCGCACCAACGAACCCCAGCCAAGTCAAGGCCCCCCTCATGCTGCGACGGTGAGCGGAAGGATTTCCGCTTCGCCACGGGGGTCGTCATGACCCGGAGTCTCGAAGATGTCACCCGCTCCGAGCACCTGATGGCGCAGGCCGACGCCGCGCAGTTCGCCATGCGCCTTCTTGATGTCCGACATCGCGCCGAACACCTTGGCCGTGGCCGCACCGACATAATCGACGGCATCCTGGGCCTCGAGCGGATGGAAAGTGCCGTCGGCCCGGGCAGTGAGCACGGCGGTGCCCATCGCGAGCACCTTGAGCGCAGCTTCATTCACCGCGACTTCCGCAGGCCGCAGCGAGCGGGCGATACGCACGGCGGCAATCTTCTTCGGAGACGTCATGAGTCCTCCTTCGCGCAGCGGAAGGGCTGCGACGGATCTAGATTGGGTGGTTCGAAAGAGGCCGGGGCTAGCCGGTAATGCGCCAGAGCGCCCCCAGGCCGTTGAGGAAATTGGCCACCGCGATCAGCATCAGCAGCGCGAGGCCGAAAATCCACATCAGGCGGTTGAATGGGTCCAGATCATTTGTTTGCTTCCCCTGCCTCAGAAACGGAACCCGAAAACGCGGTTCGGCTTCGGACCGTTTCGGAGGCAATGGAACTCCCGAATGCACCGTTTCGGCAAGGTCCGCCGGCTCGGCCCCCAAATTTTGGGGGGGCGTTTCCCCAGCCTGCGCAGAGAGCTGCTCGTGCGCGGTCAGGATGCGCGCGGCCTCCCGCCGGCTCGAAACCCCCAGCGTGCGTGCCGCTTCCTTCAGATAGCCATCGACCGTGAGGGGCGAGAGCCCGAGCGCGAGGGCGATTTCCTTGGACGACATGCCGCGCGCGACGAGCCGCAGGCAATCGCGTTCGCGCGCAGTGAGTTGATCGATCGTCCCGGTCACCATCGCTGCCAGCTTTTAGCCATCGCGCGCGCGAATCCAACCGAGTTGGTGCGATTTTCAGGCGTTTCCTTTGTGAAGGGAGAATAGGAAAAATTGGCCGCAGCCGGCTGGAAATCCAGCCGAAAAGGCCTTCCCCTCCGCTTCCGGACCACCCGCGACTCCGGGCCTGGCCGAACCGCCATAGCGCGCTTCCCTCCCCCCGACGTAACAAGCATAGTAACGTACTGACAACAAAGGGGGAGAGGCGATATGCGTAGTGTCCGCGCGATTTTAGCACTTGCCTTGATCATCCTGCCCGGAAACGCCTCGGCACAGGAGGCAAATCCCCCCGCCCAGGATATGCCGATCGTGGTGCGGGGCCAGCGCGACCGGGCAAGCAACTGGCATCAGGCCGAAACCGATCACGTGGTGGCGATCAGCGAGGGCAGCGAGAAGGATCTGGCCCGGATCGCCCATGACCTGGAGCGGCTCCATTTCCTCCTGTCGGTGCTGCTGAACCGGGCCGACAAGCCCGATGATACACGCAAGCTTCGGGTGACGCTGGTCGGCGACGGCGCCGAATTCGATGCGATGGAGCTCGGGAATCTGAGATATTCGCCAGGCCCCTATAGCCGCGCCTTTCCAGGCCCCGCCTATTACGACCCCCGCGAGGACGGGGCGGTGTTCGCCGCGAGTCGCTACGATCAGAAGGCAGTCCTCGAACGGGGCCAGGACCTCGCCGGCATCCTGCCCGACCTGGTGCGCGCCACCACGCCGGCCGCCGTGGAAGCGCCCGGCGCCGGGGCCGAGAATCCCGGGGCGAGCGCGGCACTCTCGGCCAGCCATGCCGGCTCGATCGTCCGGTTCGGCCGCAACGATCCGCTCGCCGTCTCGGTCAACGAACTGGCCGTGCCGGTATCGGCGGAAGGGCGCATCCTTGCCGGCTATGCGCGCCATTTCCTGCTCACCTATTTCCCGCATGCCTATCCGCGCTGGTATGTCGACGGGTTCGGCGAGCTCTTCGCGACCCTGGCGACAGAAGGCGACGCCCGGATGGAATATGGCCGCGCACCCGCAGGCTATCGCAAGGTGCTGGATCGCTATCGGCGCTATCCGGTCGCGGACATCGTTACCGGCCGCTATCTGGCCGATCGCAATGCCGGCGAGCGCTGGACGCCGTTTCACGCCTGGGCGCTCACCCATATGCTGTTCTTCTCGAACGAACGGAAAGGCCAGCTCCGCACCTATCTCGCGACGATCGCCGCTGGCGGCTCGATGGAACGGGCGGCGGCGGCGTTCGGCGACCTCGGCAAGCTGCAGGACGAACTCGTCGCCTATGATCGGGGCAAGCTGCCCTTCGAGCGGATGTCCTATCCCGCCGAACGGGCCGCCGAACCGATCATCCGGCGCCTGAGCGAGGGGGAAGCCGCATTCGTCAAGGGGCGGCTGGAGCTCGGCGCGCGCCTGGCCATCCCGCCCGCGTCCGCGGATCCGAAGCCCGACAGGCAGCGCATCGCCGCGATCGCCCGCCGCGACGAATGGTTGAGGGGCCTCCGCCGCGACGCCGCGCGCTATTCCACGAACCGCGATGCCCAGCTGCTGCTGGCCGAAGCCGAATGCCGCAGCGACAACATGCAGGAATGCGCCGCCGCCGCCGCCAGGGCATTGGCCCTGGCACCGGGCAATGGCGATGCGCTTGCCTGGCAGGGTACGGCACTGGCCGGGATCGCGCTGGCCGCGCCGGCGAGTGCGCGTGCCGGCCAGCTAAGGGCCGCGCGGATCACGATTGCGCGCGCCAATCGCGCCGACAGCGAGAACCCGCTGCCGCTCCTGGCCTATTATCGCAGCTTCGCTGCTGCCGGCGAAACCGCGCCCGATGTGGCGATCGAGGGCCTGATGAAGGCAGTCGACGCCGTTCCCGCCGCCCCGGGATCCAGGCTGTTGCTGGGTGAGGCGCTGGCGAAGCGCGGCAATGTCGCGGCAGCCCGCAACGCGCTGATCGCGGTGGCCAACGGCCCCTATGAAACGCCGGAAGCGGCGCCGGCCCGCGCGCTGCTCTCCAGGCTCGAGCAATAGGCACGGGCCGGGAGCCTGGCCCCCGGCCCATGCCCGATGCCTGTCGTCAGAAGCCGGCCGAATAGGTGAGGAACCACTGGCGCGGCGGGATCGGATAGGCCGAATAATTGTTCGTCGCCGAGCCGACCGAAAGGGTCGAGACGCCCTTGATATCGCCCAGGTTGGTGATGTTGAGGCTGAGCTTCGCCTTCTTCATCCCCAGCATTTCGGCCGGCAGGTCCACACCGACGCTGAGCGAAGTGAGGAAATAGGAGCCGACGCTGGCGTCGTTCGAATAGGTCGCGAAGCGCTTGCCGACATAGTCGCCGACCAGCTGCGCCTCGACCGGGCCGACATTGAGCGTCGCGACGCTCTTGTTCATCCATTTCGGCGTGCCCGGCAGCTGCTTGCCGCAGGTCGGGACCACGCCACCGACCACCAGAAAGCCGCCGATGCAGCTATTGGTGGCACCACCGATGCCCGTCGCCGCCGAGCTATAGTCGCTCCGATATTTGGAGAGATTGTACGACGTGGCGTTGTAGAAGGAGAAGGTACGGCCGAAGCGCAGGGTGAAGGCGGCGTCGACGCCGTTGGTGCGCACGTCGCCCACATTGACCAGGATCGAAGTGCCGCCGGCGATCTGGCCGCCCGCGATGCCGCCCGGATTGGTCGAGATCGCCAGCAGCCGGTCGCTGAAATCGACGCGGTAATAGTTGATCTGCGCGTCGAGCCCGATGCCGCCGCCAAAGGTGCGATGGGTGCGCAGACCCGCCTCATAGGTCCAGCTGCTCTCGGGCTTGCCGTCATTGGCGAAGGCATTGAACGCAGTCTGGCTGCCGGTGAACCACGGGCCGCCGCCGCCGGCCAGATAGGCCTGATACTGGCGCAGGTTCTTCTGGACGTTGAAATAGGCTTCCTCGTGTCCGTTGAAGTCCCAGGTCGCGCCGACGGCGGGCAGGAACCATTTCAGCGTGTTGATCTTGCCCACCGGCAGGCCCCCGGTCAGGCCCGAGAGCGAACCGAGCCGGGGCTGCACCGGATACCAGCCATTGGCCCATTGCGCGCTGGTCTTGAAGCCGAACTGCACGAGCAGCGGCTCGAACACCCGCCAGGTGTCCTGGACATGGAGCTGCAACTGGTTGATCCGCGCCTCGCCCTGATATTGGGTGAACAGCGGCTGCATCACCTCGAGTGGACGGATGTACGGCGTGCTGAGCCCGGGATTGCCGGCGGGAACGGCATACCAGCGGCGCCACTGGGTGGTGCTGTTGTGCTCGAACCAGCCGCCCAGCTCGATCTGGTGGTCGCCCAGATCCATGTTGAGCGCAGTGATCGCGCCGCCGCGGTCGATGCGATATTCGGTGGTGCGGGTGATCATGCCCGAGCCGCCGGTGGCCGCGACCAGCGCCGCGCCGCGCGCCGCCGCCTGGGCGTCGGTCAGCGCCGTGCAGGCCGCCGGGCGGACGCCGTTGCCATTGGCGCCGAAGCGACAATTGGCCGGCAGGCTGGCGTAATTGGGATCGAGATAGGGCTGCGCCGTCGTGATCGACTGGCCGAGCGGGCCGGCGACGACGCCGGCACCGTCATTGTGGTGGAAGTAGATCGAGTTCGACAGCGTGACGTTGTCGGCGATCCGGGCGTCATAGCGCGCATAGGTGAGATAGTCGGTGCGCTGCGCATCCGAATAATAGTTGCGGTAGTTGCCGCCCTGGGCCGCCGGCGAGTTGCCCAGCGCATTGATGTAGCTGCGATAGCCGTTGAAATCCGAATAGAAGAACGGCTTGGTATAGGGTGTGTAGAGCTGCACCGGCGTGGCGGTGCCGCCGGCCGACGGCTTGAAGAAGACGGTGGCGTCCTCGTTCGGCTGCGTCATGTCGTTATAGTCGAAATAGAGCGTCAGCTTGCCGACCGCATCGTCATGGACGAACTTGGCATTGGCCTGCCAGCCGCCCTGCCAGCCGTTGAAGTCCCAGGCCTTGGCCTTTTGCCGCGCGACCGAGACGTAACCGGCATTGGTGCCGCCCCCGCCGAGATTGCCGGTGTCGAGACGCAGGAAGGTGCGCGAGGTGTTGTAGCTGCCCGCGGTCTGGTTGGCGGTCACGCCGAACGCCTGGGTGGGATCGGACGAATAGGTCTCCACCGTGCCGCCCAGGTTGCTGTTCGACGCCGTGGCGAGATCGCCGGCGCCCGTCGCCACCACGACGCGGCCGACATTCTCCGAAATCACCGCGCGCTGCGGCGAGAGGCCGTTGTAGTTGCCATAGCTCTGGTCGCCCAGCGGAATGCCGTCCATCGTGTAGCCGAGCTGGTTGCCGGCGAAGCCATGGATGAAGATCTGGGCGTTCTGCTCGTTGTTCCCCCAGGGATCGGCGGTGACGTAGAGCACGCCGGGCAGCGTCTGGATCGCCTTCAGCGGCGAGACGCCGGGCAGGATCTTCTGGATCTCGCTTGCCGGGATCGCAGTGGCCGAGCGCGTCTGCTTGGCGGTGACGAGGATCGATCCGTCGCCGGCATTCTCGGGCGCGTTGCCCTCGGGCGCGTTCTCGCCCGTGGCGGACGGAGTGCGGTCCTGGGCCTGCGCGGGGGCCGCCATTGCGGCGGCGGCAAGAACGGCGGCGCAAACGGTAGCGCGAAGCGTGTGGCGAACGGTCATCATACCCCCCTGGAGTCACGGCGTCGTTGCGCCGCAGCATCGCCGCCTAGGCGCGGTATGTGGCAGTCCTGTTGTGGTTCGGTGAAACATCCGGGAAACGCCGATGAAGCGCAGATGGCAACGCCCCCGCCCCTCTCCATCGGCGCTCCACGCTCGGTTGACTTATCCACAGATATCGCTATTGGCGCGCCTTCCTCCCTCGGGAGGAGACCGTCCGAGACAGCAAGCGCGGGGAATCTGCCCCGCTTAATCTCTTGCCTAGACGGGGACAGATTTTCACCGGCGGCTCCCTGCGTGGAGCGCGCGGGTCATGCCCAGGGATAACCGGGCACGACGATCCTTCCCCTCGGACATTTTGCAACCGGGCATTTCCCGCAAGGGAGACGCTCATAACGAGGAGACCGGCATGGATCGTTCCCAGAAGGCTGACGCCGTTGCCGAGCTGAACCGCACCTTTGGCGAGGTTGGCGTGGTGGTCATCACCCGCAACCTCGGGATGACCGTCAAGCAGTCGACGGACCTCCGTAACAAGATGCGTGAGGCCGGCGCGAGCTACAAGGTCTCGAAGAACAAGCTTGCCAAGATCGCTGCCAACGGCACCGATTACGCGGCGATCGCGGACCTGCTGACGGGTCCGACGGCGCTCGCCACCTCGATCGATCCCGTGGCTGCGGCCAAGGTGGCGGTCGAGTTCGCCAAGACGAACGACAAGCTCGAAATCGTCGGCGGCGCAATGGGCACCCAGGTGCTCGACCAGGAAGGCATCAAGGCGCTCGCCTCGCTGCCGTCGCTGGACGAACTGCGCGGCAAGCTCGTGGGCCTCATCGTCGCTCCGGCGACCAAGCTCGCGACCGTTACCCAGGCACCGGCCGCGCAGCTCGCGCGCGTTTTCGGCGCCTATGCGGCCAAGGACGCCGCATAAGCGGATCTTGCAAGTTTATTTATCCCGAAACATCTGATTTGATTGGAGTTTATCATGGCTGACCTTAACGCGCTTGTTGACCAGCTTTCGGAGCTGACCGTTCTCGAGGCCGCTGAGCTCTCGAAGCTTCTCGAAGAGAAGTGGGGCGTCTCGGCCGCCGCTGCCGTCGCCGTCGCCGCCCCGGGTGGCGCTGGCGCCGCTGCTCCGGCCGCCGAAGAGAAGACCGAGTTCGACGTGATCCTCACCGGCGACGGTGGCAAGAAGATCAACGTCATCAAGGAAGTCCGCGCCATCACCGGCCTGGGCCTGACCGAAGCCAAGACCCTCGTGGAATCGGCTCCGAAGGCGGTCAAGGAAGGCGTCAACAAGGACGAGGCCGAGAAGATCAAGAAGCAGCTCGAGGAAGCTGGCGCGACCGTCGAGGTCAAGTAAGCTTCTTAGCTTCTCAGCGAACAGATCGGGGCGGTCCGGCAACGGGCCGCCCCTTTCTTGTGTGCGGTTCAGGCCGCGACCACCTGCTTCGCGAAATAGCGGTGCGCCGCCAGCGGCCCTGTCGGCGCCGGGCGGTCTAGCCAGATCGGGCCGAGCTTGCCGCCCTGCCCCGCGGTGCCGAGCATGAAATCGGCACCGAAACGGCGAATGCTCAGCCCGCCGCGCCAGCGCAGGTCGATCAGCACGATAGGAACGAACATCGGCCGGCCGCCGAGCTGGACCACGTTCACGCTCGCGCGCGGAATGGCGACGCGCACCGGCATCCGTCCGCCACCCCCCGCCGGCAGATCGAAGGGCGCGCCGCCCGGCTCGCCCGGCGGCCCGCCATGGAAGCCGGCGATGACTTCGTCCTGCCGGGCATGCGCGCTCATCGCCGCGAAGGTAGCGCGGATATTCTCCGCCGACGCGCCCGAGACGTTGCCGATCAGCAGCTCGAACTCGAGCAGCACGTCGTCCTCGCCCGCGACGATCCGATGCGGATTGACCGCCAGCTCGAAAGGATCCGCGCCGGACGGGGAGAGCCGGGCCGGCGGCACGGGCGCCGGGACGGGCTCGGCCGGTCGCGCAGTGCGCTGCAAGCCGGGCGGCGCCTGGACCGGCGGCGCCGGGAGCGCGACCGGCTCGGCCTCGAACACTTCTTCCTCCGCTCCCGCGCGGCGGCGGCGCAGGAGCAACCAGCCGCCCAGACCGAGCAGCGCCGTTCCGCCCGCGCCGGCGAGCGCCCAGACCCAGGGCGAGGCGGCGGGTGCGGCCATGGGCGTGGGCGCCGCGGTCGGCTGAGGCGCCGGCGTCGACGCGGCCTGGAGGGACGGCGTGGCGGCCGGCAGGGGAACCGGGGCCGCGGCGGGCGCCGGGGCCGGCGCGGCCGCAACGGGAGCGGTTTCACGCGGGGCCGGCGTGGCGCGAGGCGTGGGCGTCGCGCGCTGGGCCGCGGGCGTGGCGGCACGGGCAACCGGTGCAGGCGTCGGCGTCGGTGCTGGCGCCGGCGTCGCGCTCGGCGCTGGGCCGATGCTGAAACGCTCGGGGATTACCCCCGGCAGCTGCTGCGGCCGGACGCTAGGCGGCGGAGTGATGATCGGCGCGGCGCTGGGGCTGGGGGCCGGAGCATCCTGCGCATGGGCCAGCGGCGCGGCGATCGATGCCGCGGCCAGACCCCATAGCCAACCAGTCCTGAGCCTCCCTGCGTTCACCATCATTTCCTGGCCTTCCGAAGATGAACGCCGGCTGCACGCCGCGCGCCGTTCGCCGCATGGCGAGGGCGGATTGTCCCTGCCGGTTCCGTCCCTTACAGGGCGAACGATCTGGGGAGATATTGGTGGCAGGCGAACGAACGGGGGACGGCCCCGGTTATATTCCGGCGATCGACGGGCTGCGCGCCATCGCCGTCACCTCGGTAATCCTCTTCCACCTCCGGCCCGGGGCGCTGCCCGGCGGCTTCACCGGCGTGGACATCTTCTTCGTCATTTCGGGCTTCGTGGTGACGGGTTCGCTGCTCGGCCGCGCGTTCGCCAGCTTCGGACAGCTCGCCGCCTGGTTCTATGCGCGTCGCCTGATGCGGATCATGCCGGCGCTGGTCGCGATGCTGCTCGCCACGCTGTTCGCCGCACAGCTCTTCATTCCCGATGCCTGGCTGAGCAACAGCCTTGCCCAGGTCGGCCGCTTCACCTTTCTCGGGCTCAGCAACGTCGTGCTGGCGACCGACACCGACAGCTATTTCGGCCCGCAAGCAGCCTATAACCCGTTCACCCACAGCTGGTCGCTCGGCGTGGAGGAGCAGTTCTACCTGTTCTTCCCGTTCATCCTGTGGTGGCATCACCAGTTGCAGGCCGGCGCCAAGGCGGTGCGGTGGGTAGCCATCCTGTCCGGCCTTTCGCTGCTGCTCTGCGCGGTGCTGGCCGCCTTTGCGAACAAGTTCGCCTTCTACCTGATCTTCCCGCGCTTCTGGGAGCTGGGCGCCGGCATGCTGCTCTGCCTGACGCGCGAACGCTGGCAATGCTGGGCCGCGGGCAAACGCTGGCTGGCGCCGCTGGGCGCGCTGCTGATCGCCGCCAGCTTCGCGCTGCCCGAGGGACCGTTCTTCCCCTTCCCCGGCGCGCTGCTGCCCGTCGCGGGCACCGCGCTCGTCATCATGGCGATCCTGGGCGGCACCGCGCCCCGCGCGCTCGCCAGCCGCCCGATGGTGGCGGTGGGGCTGCTCTCCTATTCGCTCTATCTCTGGCACTGGCCGGTGTTCGTGCTGTTCCGCTGGACCGCCGGCCTGCACACGCAGATGCTCCAGCTCGCCGCGCTTGCCATCACGGTGACGCTGGCGATCCTGTCCTATTTCCTGGTCGAGAAGCCGCTGCGCTCGAGCCGCCGGATGGCCGGATGGCCGCGCGGGCGCGTCGTTGCCGCGGCGCTGGCCATGGTGCTGGCCGCCGGGCTCGGCGGGCAGCTGCTGATCGCCGCGCACAACCGCATCACGCTCAGCGTCACCCGCGATCGCTTCGCCTGGTACGCCGAACCCGGCCGGCCGCTGCCGCTCGACCTTACCGGCTGCACGCCGATCGACGGCGAGGAACGGCTGGCGGGCGGCAAGGTGACGCTGTGGACGCCGCGCTGCGCCCGGCCGGGAGGCTTCACCCTGTTCGTGCCCGCGGATTCGCACGGCCTTGCCTATGCGCCCGCGCTGCGCCGGCTCGTCGCCGAGACCGGTGCGAGCGTGCGGCTCTATTTCCGGCCCGCCTGCCCCTATCTCAAGCTGATCATGAGTCATGCGGCACGCCCGCGCTGCGCCGACTGGTACGCGGCAGTGGAACGGGACGTGGTGAACCGGTCGCGCCCGGGCGACGTGGTGTTCCTGCCCGGGCTGCGCGTCACGCGCCTTGCCAACCAGTTCGAGAAGGACCGCGACCTGGCCGGCCGGCACGACGACACGGTCTCGGCCACCGCGCTCGCCGAAGCGCAGGGCATCACCCGGCGCCTCGCCGCCGGCGGCGCGCGGCTGGTGCTGGAGGCGCCCAAGCCGGTCTTCCCCAGCCCGGTCTTCCGCTGCACCGACTGGTTCAACCGCACCAACCCCGCCTGCCACGGGCTCACCATCGGGCGCGAGACGATGCTCCAGCGCCGCCGCGACGTGATGCGCGCGATGCACGAGCTGGCCGCCGGCCAGCGCAGCACCATCCTCTGGGACCCGCTGCCGATCTTCTGCCCCGGCCCGACCTGCGAGGCCGTGCCGGGCGGCCGGCCGCTGTTCTTCGACGGCGACCATCCGAGCGGGCTCGGCAACGACCTGATCTATGCCGACCTGAAGCGGACGATCCTGGCGGTTCGGTGACGAGAGACGCCCCTCCCCGAAGGCCTTGGCAATAGGGAAGGACCTGGCGCAACGATATCGCGGCGCCAGGCCTCTATCCCCTCCCTTCCCGGGAGGGGAAGATGCTCAGGGCACCGTCACATTGGTCATCGGCACGTTCGCCAGTTCGGGCTGGGCCTTGAGCTGCGGCACGACCGTCTTGAGATCGCCGACCACCACCAGCGTGAGCTTGCCCAGCGGATAGGAAGCCGTCGCCGAGGCCATCATCTGCTCCGGCGTCACCGCCAGCACCGCGGGAACGTAGCGCTCCGTCCAGTCGCCCGGCAGGCCGAGCAGGTCGCGCGTCGCCAGCGTGCCGACGACCGCGCCCGAGGTCGAGTTCGAGATCGCGAACAGCCCCGCCATATAGGTGCGGATGCCCTTGGCTTCCTCCGCCGGCACCGGCTCTGTCTGCATCCGGCGGATTTCCTTGAAGACTTCGTGCAGCGAGTCGCCGGTATGCTCGGTGGTTACATCCGCCTGGAAGCCCCACAGCGCCTGTTCGGGCGTGAAGTCGACGTCCGAATAGGGCGAATAGGTATAGCCCTTGTCCTCGCGGATGTTGCGGATGATGCGCGAGCTGAACGCGCCGCCGAGCAGCGCATTGGTCACGCGCTGCGGGATGTCCGCATCGGTGCCGGCACGGCTGGCGTCGAAGGCGAGGCGCAGCGTGGCCTGCGGCGCGCCCGGCCGGTCGATCAGCACGACCTGCGGGCCCGGCTTGTGCGGGCTGTCCAGCACCACCGGATCGGGACCCGCCGCCCAGCCGGCAAAGGCCTTGTCGATCGCCGCCTTCACCGCCGCCGTATCGAACCGGCCGGCGACGTAGAGATGCGCCCGCTTCGCGCCGAACTGGCCGGCATGGAACGCCTTCACCTGGGCGATCGTATAGCCCTGGAGCTGCGCCGCGCCGGGGATGAGGCGGCCATAGGGATGGTTGGCGCCATAGATGGTGCGGCCCAGCGCCACATCGGCCAGCGGGCCCGGCTGCGACAGCGTGATCGAGAGCTGGCGGCCGAGATTGGCTTTCACCCGGGCGAGCTCGCTCGCCGGCAGCGTCGGCCGGATCGCCACGTCGCTCACCAGCGCGACCGCGGCCGGCGCATATTCGGAAAGCACGTTCACGCCGACCGAAGTCGACTGCATGCCGGCGCTGACGTTGAGCTGCCCGCCCATCCCGGCCGCCGTGGCGGCGAGATCGGCGGCGGTCTTGCCCGCCGCGCCTTCCTTCATCAGCGCGCCTGTGGCTTCGGAGAGCCACACCGCCTCGCCTTCGTTGACCGCGCCGGCGCGCACGCGCAGCGACACGACCGTCTTGGGCGCGATGCCATAGGGGATCAGCGTGACCTGCAAGCCGTTGGGCAGCACATAGGTCTCGGTCGCCGGCAGCCTGAACGGCTTGGGATCGGCGATCGGGGGGGCCGGCGGGAAATTGTCCTGCGCCAGCGCCGGAACGGCGGCGAGCAAAGCCGCAACTGCCAGAATCGCGCGCTGCATCACTTGCCTCCCTTGGGCTGGGCGCCGGGCTCGATGACATAGACCGAGCGGTTGGTCTTGCGGAGATATTCCTGGGCGGTCTTCTGGATCAGCGCAGGCGTCACCTTGGCGAAGCCCTCCTCGATCCTGTTCACCGCGGCGGGATCGTTGTCGAACAGGGCATAGACGGCAAGCAAGTCGATCAGGCCGACACGGCCGCCCCCGTCGATGGTGCCGTACAGCTCCGAGCGCATCTTGGTGCGCGCGCGCTGCAGCTCCGCGGCGCTGACCGGCGTGGTGCGCAGCGCCTCGATCACCTCGTCCACCGCCTTGGTGATCTGCGCGGCCGAGTGCGTCGTGTCGTGCGTGAAGCTGAAGCTCCACAGCATCGGCCCGCGATAGTTGAACATGTTGCCGAGATCGCCGTTGATCCCGCCCGAAAGCTCGCCGGCGATGCCCGTATCGGAGACCAGCTTCTTGAACAGCCGGCTGTCGTCGCCCTGGAGCAGGATCTGGTCGATCAGCCCCATCGCATACCATTCGGGCGTGCCGCGTGCCGGCACGTGATAGCCCGCGGCATAGCCCGGCTTGGGCGCCAGCGCGTCGACCCGGCTCTTGAACTTCTCGGCAGTCTGGCGCGGCTCGGAAATGTCGGGCTGCTCGACCGGAGCGGCCGAGGCGATCGGAGTGAAATATTTCTCCACCATCGCCCGGGTCGCGGCATAGTCGATGTCGCCGGCGATCACGAGCACGGCGTTGTTCGGCCGATAGAATTCCTTCGAGAAGGCCTGGGCGTCCGGCACCGTTGCCGCCTCGATCTCCTTGAGATCCCCGTAGAAATTATGGCTGTTATACCAGTTGACGTTCGCCAGCATCGGCAGGTCGATCCACGGCCAGGTGCTGTAGGGCTGGTTGAGGACGTTGACCTTCACTTCGTTGCCGACCACGCCCTGCTGGTTCTTCAGCACGACGTCGTCGATCACCGGATTGGCCATGCGGTCGGCCTCGAGCCACAGCATCCGCTCGAGCGCGCCCGAGGGGACGATCTCGAAATAATTGGTGAAGTCGAACCGGGTCGAGCCATTGTTGACGCCGCCGGAATTGGTGATCGTCGTGTCGAACACGCCCTTGGGCGCGTGCTTCGATCCCTGGAACATCAGATGCTCGAACAGATGGGCGAAGCCGGTGCGATCCTTGGGCTCCACTCGGAAGCCGATGCCGTAATAGACGCCGACCGTCACCGTCGGCGCGATCGTGTCCCGCGTCAGCACCACCCGCAGGCCGTTGGGCAAGGTGAAATATTGCGCGTCGACATGCAGCTTGTTCGCGGCAGTGGCGCCGGCCTGGGCATGCGCTGCCGCCGGGAGCGCCGCCGCCGCAAGGGCAAGCGCCAGGCTCAAATGCTTCATCGTTCTGGACCCCCTGGGACTCGGGAACTGTATTGCGAGGTTAGCACGGCATGGGGCACCGGGCGCAAGAGCCGGATCCCCCGCCGGAGCGTTACGACAGCCCGCAACGCCGCGGTTCGGTCCGATTATTTCTCCGCGTTCGCCGACTGGTCGAGCGGCACCACCGGCAGCAGCACGCTGCTCGATTGCGCGCCGCCATAGATCAGCGTCACCGTCGCCTTCTGATAGTCTTCCGGCTTGGCGAAGAAGATGTTCGGGACGAACTTCTGCGGATTGCGATCATAGACCGGGAACAGGCTCGACTGGACCTGGACCATGATCCGGTGCCCCGGCTGGAAGACATGGTTCACCGTCGGCAGGCGGAACTTGTACTCCTGCACCTTGTTCGCCGGGATCGCGGTGGGATGCTCGAACGAGTTGCGATAGCGGCCGCGGAAGATGTCCATCGCGATCGGCAGCTGGAACCCGCCCATCTCCTTCTTCGTGACGTAATCGTCGGGATAGACGTCGATCACCTTGACCACGAAGTCGCCGTCGGTGCCCGTGGTCTTGGCGAAGATGTCCGCCAGCGGCGCGCCCGACACGCGGACCGGCGCGGTGAGCGGATCGGTCATATAGGTCATCACGTCGGGCCGGCCGTCGACGAAGCGCTGGTCGGTGACGAGATAGGTCGACCAGCGGCCGTCCTGGAAATTGACCGGACGCGGCAAATGCGGAACCGGCTTGGCGGGATCGGAGACATAGGAGTCCGAACCGGCGCCCGGCTTGTCGAAGCCCAGGCCCTCGGCCGGCTTGAGGTAGATCGGCGTCAGCTTGGTGCCGCAGCCGTCGTCGCAGGCCAGCGGCCATTTGCTCAGATAGTCCCAGCGATTCTCGCCGGTATTGTAGAAGCTCGCCTTGGCCGGGGTGAACGGCGGCGCGCCGTCCTTGAGATAGGCGTTGAAGAACGGCAGCAGGATGTCGCGCCGGGCCTGGAGCGCGGTGTCGCCCTCGAAGGCGAGCTGGCCGAGCGTCGAGCCGTTATAGTTGAAGCCGGAATGGCGCCACGGGCCCATCAGCAGGAAGTTCTTGTCGGCCTGGGGCGTCTTCTGCAGCGCCTCCCACGCATGGATCGCGCCATACATGTCCTCATGATCCCAGATGCCCTGCTCCCAGAGCGTCGGCACGTTCGAGGGATTCTTCGCCAGCAGCTTGTCGAGCGCCTGCTCCTGCCAGAACTGGTCGTAGGCGACGTGCTGGCTCATCTTGTTCCAGGCGGGCAGCTGGTCATAGCCGAACTGCTTGGCCCAGTCGCCGGCGCTGCCCACGCGGCGGAAGGTGTCGTAATCGTCCCAGTCCGGGCGAGGCGGCGCCTTGCCGGCGCCCTTGTAGCCGGTCTGCGCGCCGATCCAGCCGATATTCGCCAGGCGGAAGGCGCCGTGGTGGAACCAGTCGTCGCCCATCCAGCCGTCGATCATCGGGCTCTCGGGCGCGGCGACCTTGAGCGCCGGGTGCGGCCCCATCAGCGCCATCACCACGGTGAAGCCCTCGTACGACGAGCCGAGCATGCCGACCTTGCCGTTGGTCTCCGGGACGTTCTTCACCATCCAGTCGATCGAGTCATAGGCATCGGTGATATGATCGACCTTGGTCGGATTGAGGGGACCGACGGGGGGGCGCGTGATCACATAGTCGCCCTCCGACTTGTACTTGCCGCGAATGTCCTGGAACACGCGGATATAGCCCGCCTTGACGAACACCTCGTCGCCTTCGGGCAGGGTGTTGATCATCTTGCCGCTCTCGGTGCGGACGACGCGGCCGGCGGCGTTGTAGGGCGTGCGGGTGAACAGGATCGGCGCGTTCTTCGCCCCCTTCGGGATGATCATCACCGTGTAGAGCTTCACCCCGTCGCGCATCGGGATCATCACTTCGCGCTTGATATAGTCGGCCGGCAGCGCAGGCGGACTGAAACTGGCGGGAATGTCGTTGAAGGCGGGAGCCGGCGCCGGCGCGGGACTTTCCTGGGCCTGGGCGGCCGCGGCGGCAAGGAGGGCGGTTCCGGCGGCGAGCGCGAGCAGCGACTTCTTCATGTGACATCATCTCCCCTGAGGATGGCGTTCGATAGGCCCAAAACCGCGTGCATGAAAAGAGCCCGCCCCTCCCTTCCGGAAGAAGCGGGCTCCGATGTCCCCGATATTTCAGGGATCAGGCGTGCTCGGGCTGGCCATAGAGCTCGGCGGCGAGATCGTCGGTCACGTGCGGACGCGACGCACCGATCGCACCGATACCGCCTTCATAGGCCGGGCGGCCGATCCGGAACGCGGCCGCGGTGCGCGCCTCGCTGCCGTCGGGCAGCGTGTAGCGGGCCTCGGCAACGACCACCGGATTGAACATGCGGCCAAGATCGCCCTTGGGCACGGCGAGATGCGCATCGACGCGGGTGCCGTCGCCCGGATCGATCGAGACCGGCGGCACGATCGTCTCGCCGCGGCGCTCGGTGAGCATCCGCTCCATCTCGGTGCCCTCGGCTTCGTCGGCGAGCATGAAGCTGGAGATGCGGACGTTGCGCGCCGCGGTGTCGCCCGAATTGCCGACGGTCAGCTCGAAATCGACCATCGCCTCCTCCTCGGTGGTACCGGCGCTCACCGGGCGCAGGCCCAGCTCGATCCACGGGCGATGCGCGACGGGCGCGACCGCATCCGCGACACCGGCAAGGTCGTCCCTGCTCGCATCGGCGATCTCCGCTTCCTCGACCTGCTCGGCGACGGCCGGAGGCGTGGCCAGGGGCGCGACAACGGGCGGCACCTTGGCAATCCCTGCGGCATCGGGCGCGGCGACCGGCTCGGCCGCCGGCGCACGGGCCAGGGGCCGGGCACGAGCGGGCTCGACATGCGCGGGCTCGGTGGTGACCGCTTCGTCGTTGCGGCGGCGGCGCGTGAGCAGGAACACGGCAAGGCCGGCGATCACCAGCGCGAGTCCGCCGAGCAGCCATGGCCAAGCGATGCCGGTGCTGGTGCTGGTGCTCCGCTCAGTGCTGCTATCGGCCGTAACCGGCGCGGCCGCCTCGGGCGCCGGGGCCGTATCGACCTGGGGCGGAAGCGGCTCGGGCACCGTCCGGACGGGCGGCGATGGCGGCGTCACCGGAGTTTCGGCGGCCGGTGCCGCAGGTGCCGCCTGGCGGGCCGGTGCGGCTTCCCGCGCCGGCGCCGGCGCGGCACGGGTAGCGGTGGCCCGGGTCGTGGCGGCCCGCGTCGCGGTCGCGCGGCGCTCGGCCGGCACCGGGGCATCGGCAGCGGCGGCGCCGCGCTGCTGCTCCTCGACCGAAGGAACCGGCTGAACCACCGGCGCCGAAGGCTGGATCACCACCTGCGCCTGCGGCGCCGGTGCGGGAGCGGGCGACGGTGCCGGCGTCGTCATGATCGGCGGCGGCGTCACCTGTTGGGGAGCGTCCTGCGCATGGGCAGAGGTTGCGAAAAGCGCGGCACCGATCAACAGCGCGGCGCGTGGGCGGATGGGGGCGTGTGCTTGCGTCATAACGCAGGTTCAATGAATGGAACCCGGTATTGGCTTCCCCCGATTGCGCCGAGGCGTTGCCATTACGCGACAGGGCGAGCATCTAACCATTTGTCTAGAAAGGATTTTCTGCACGCGCGACCACGCGAAAAGTTCCAACGCGCCCTCGGAGGCGGAACCTGACGGAGGAGCGGACGCCGCCCGCCCCTCCGTCACGCCGGGTCGTCAGAAGCGCCCGGTCAGCTGTGCGCCATAGAAGCGCGGTTCCGCGGGAATGAAGGTCGGATTGCCGAAGCCGCCGCCCGTATTGCCGGCATCGAGCAGATAGCGCTCGTTGGTCGCGCTGCGGATATAGGCCGCGATCTCGTATCGGCGATCGGCAAAGCTCAGGCCGGCCCTTGCGTTGACCAGCATCACGCCATCCTGCGAGATCGCCTCCTTGTTGGGCACCTCGAAATAGATCTTGCTGCGATAGGTCACGCTCGGCGTCGCGAAGACGCGGATGCCCCCGCCGATCTCCGCATCGACGGTGAAGCCGCCCGCCGCCTGGACCTCGGGCTGGAGCCGGAACTTGTTCCCGGCATAGACGCCGTTCGCCTTGGTCTTGTCGATCCCGCCATTGATATAGCCGATATTGCCGAACACGCTGAACCACGACGCCGGCCGGAGCAGCAATTCCGCTTCGACGCCGAGATTGCTCGCGCTGCCGGCGCTCTCGGTGATCTGCGCTCCGACCGGGCGGCCCGAGGGGTCATTGGCATCGGTGACGACGCGCGAGATCTGGAAGTTGCTGTACTTCTGGTAATAGACGCCGAGCGAACCCGAGACGATGCCCTTCGACGCCTTGATGCCGCCCTCATAGTTCCAGACCGTTTCCTCCGGAATCAGCGAGGGCGCGGCGGCACCCTGGTTCACCGTCGGCGAGCGGCGGCCCTTGGAGATCGTGCCGTACAGGTTGATGCCGTCGCTCAGGCGGTAGAGCAGGTTGAAGCGCGGCAGGAACGCCTGAAAGCTGTCCTGCGTCCAGCGCGTGCCATTGGTGGTCGCCTGCCCCGGGATCAGCGGGGCGCCCGTCAGCACCGATTTCGGCGCGACGGCGAAATAGCCCGACTTGCGCTGCTCGATCAGCGCGCGGATGCCGGCGGTCACTTCCAGCCGCGCGGTCGGCATCCAGGTCACTTCGCCGAACATCGAATAGCTGTCGTTGATGCCCTTGTTGCCGAAGATCGAGCGATAGGGGATCACGGTCGCCGCGCCGCGGGTGAGCAGGCCGGTCGCCTGCGCGGCCGTGACCGTGCCGTCGGGCGCGACGCATCCCAGGCCCTTGATCACATTGGCGGCGCACTGGAGATAGGTGCCCTCCTCGCTCGAGAACGGCACTTCCTGCCGGCTGTTCTCGTGGAAGACGTTCCAGCCGAAGCTCGCGCGGACATGATCGTCGCTATAGGCGAAGCGCGATTCGTGGCTGATCTGTGAGCCATAGGCGCCCTCGGCGAATTCGAGATACCAGGCGGCCGAACCGTCGGCATCGAAGATCTCGAGCGAGTCGAAGCTGCGATAGCCATTGACGGTGGTGAAGTTCCAGCCGTCGGCGAAATCATGGCTGATCGTCAGGTTGCCGTCATAGACGTGGCGGTTGAGCCCCAGCTTCGCGGCGCCCAGCGCGCCCTTCGAGAGCGGCGAGCCCGAAAGATTGGCATAGCCGAACGGATCGGCCGGTCCGCGCGCGGTCGGATAGAGCTTCGAGATGAACGGCGTGCCGCTGTTGCGCTGGCGGTCATAGGTGCCGATCAGATCCACCGTCAGCGCATCGCTGGGCGTGAAGCGCAGCGAGGCACGCACGCCGAGCTGGTTCTGGGCGTAGAGATCGCCCTGGGTGGCCGAGAGATTGCGCACATAGCCGTCGCGCTTCTTCCATTCGAAGGCGACCCGGCCGGCGATCACGTCCGAGCCGAGGTTGAGATGGCCGCCCAGCTGCCTCTGGGCGAAATTGCCGATGCCGCCGGACAGCTCGCCGGAGAAGCCGGCGCGCGGCCGCGCCGAGACCATGCTGATCGCGCCGACGGCGGAGGCGGTGCCGAACAGCGTCGCCTGCGGCCCCTTGATCACTTCGACGCGGTCGAGATCATAGACCGCCTGATAGGCGCCGCGCGACCGCGAGATGTCGATGCCGTTGTAATAGAGGGTGACGCGGGCGGCCTGCTGTGCCGAACCGCTGTCCGAGGTGATGCCGCGGATCACGATGCCGGGATTGTTGGCGCTCTGCTCCTGGATGTTGAGGCCGGGGACATAGGCGGACAGCTCGTCGAGATCCGACACGCCGAGTTCCCGCATCCGCGCATTGCTGAGCGCGGAGATGGTGATCGGCACGTCGCTCGCCCGCTGCTCGATCTTCTGCGCGGTGACGACGATCTCGTTGCCCTCGGCCGCTTCCTGCGACACCGCCGGCCTCTCCTGCGCATGCGCCACGCCCGTTGCCGTCGATGCCAGAAGCGCCGCGAGCAATTTCATCCTGTTGGTCATGGAACCGACCCCCTTCTCTGTTGACCCGAGAGGAGGCCAGTGCGGACCAAATATGAACTCTACGCTGCATCACGGCATAATATTTGTTGCAATTGCGAAGCGATTTGCGGTCAGCCGGGCGCCCGCCCGGCCTTCGCGCCGGCCATTTGACAGAATCCAACAAGCTACCTATATGCCGCCCTCCACCACGGATCCGGGAAATGATGCGTCGTCGCGCAGCGCATCGGGCGAATTGGGTTCATGGTCTCATAGGACGCTGAAAGCTGCCGAAACCCACCATGGGAGTCGCGCGGCTTTTTCTGCGTCCTTCTGTGCGTCCCGGCCCCGGAAGGGGCACCGAAATCACTGCTGACGAGGCACTATACACCCATGGCAACCAAGGCGATCGAAGGCGGCACGTTCAAGCGCCGCATCCGCAAGGTGTTCGGCGACATCCACGAAGTGGTGCAGATGCCGAACCTGATCGAGGTTCAGCGCGAATCCTACGAACAGTTCCTCCGCAGCGATCCCTCGGTCGGCTATGTCTCCGGTCTCGAGAAGACCCTGCGCTCGGTCTTCCCGATCCGCGACTTCGCCGGCACCGCCGAGCTCGACTTCGTGAACTACGAGCTCGAGAATCCGAAGTTCGACGTGGAAGAGTGCCGTCAGCGCGGCATCACCTATGCGGCGCCGATGCGCGTCACGCTGCGCCTGATCGTGTTCGAGGTGGATCCCGACACGGAAGCCCGTTCGGTGCTCGATATCAAGGAGCAGGACGTCTACATGGGCGACATGCCGCTCATGACCGAGAACGGCACCTTCTTCATCAACGGCACCGAGCGCGTCATCGTCAGCCAGATGCACCGCTCGCCGGGCGTGCTGTTCGACCATGACCGCGGCAAGACCCATGCCTCGGGCAAGTATCTCTTCGCCGCGCGCGTGATCCCGTATCGCGGCTCGTGGCTGGACTTCGAGTTCGACGCGAAGGACATCGTCAACGTCCGTATCGACCGGAAGCGCAAGCTGCCGGTGACGACGCTGCTCTATGCCCTGGGCCTGAACGGCGAAGACATCCTCAACTATTTCTACAACCGCGTGACCTTCGTCCGCGGCCCGAACGGCTGGCAGATTCCGTTCGACCCGGCCAACTGGCGCGGCGCGAAGCCGATGTTCGACATCGTCGATGCCAAGTCGGGCGAAGTGATCTTCCCGGCCGGCCAGAAGATCAGCCCGCGCGCCGCCAACAAGGCGCAGAAGGACGGTCTCGAGACGCTGCTGATCCCGACCGAGGAAGTCTTCGGCCGCTATTCGGCGTTCGACCTGATCAACGAGTCGACCGGCGAGATCTACATCGAGGCCGGTGACGAAGTTTCGGCCGAGAATCTGGAAAAGCTCGACAAGGCCGGCATCGACCGCCTCGAGCTGCTCGACATCGACCATATCTCGACCGGCCCGTGGATCCGCAACACCCTCGCCGCCGACAAGGCCGAGGAGCGCCAGCAGGCGCTGGCCGACATCTACCGCGTGATGCGCCCCGGCGAGCCGCCGACGCTCGAGACCGCGGAATCGCTGTTCGCCGGCCTGTTCTTCGATCCGGAGCGCTACGATCTGTCGGCCGTGGGCCGCGTGAAGCTCAACATGCGCCTTGACCTCGACGCCGAGGACACGGTGACCACGCTGCGCACCGAGGACATCCTCGCCGTCGTGAAGACCCTGGTCGACCTGAAGGACGGCAAGGGCGAAGTCGACGACATCGACAATCTCGGCAACCGCCGCGTCCGTTCGGTGGGCGAGCTGCTCGAGAACCAGTATCGCGTCGGCCTGCTCCGCATGGAGCGCGCCGTGAAGGAGCGCATGAGCTCGGTCGACGTGTCGACCGTGATGCCGAACGACCTGATCAACGCGAAGCCGGCCGTGGCCGCGGTTCGCGAGTTCTTCGGCTCGTCGCAGCTCTCGCAGTTCATGGACCAGACCAACCCGCTCTCCGAAGTGACGCACAAGCGCCGCGTCTCGGCGCTCGGGCCGGGCGGCCTGACTCGTGAGCGCGCCGGCTTCGAAGTCCGCGACGTTCACCCGACCCATTATGGCCGCATCTGCCCGATCGAGACGCCGGAAGGCCCGAACATCGGCCTGATCAACTCGCTGGCGAGCTTCTCGCGCGTCAACAAGTACGGCTTCATCGAGACGCCGTACCGCAAGGTCGTCGACGGCAAGGTGACCAACGAGGTCGTCTATCTCTCGGCGATGGAAGAAGCGAAGCACACGATCGCGCAGGCCTCGGCCGAGGTCGATGGCGATCACCGCTTCACCGAGGAGCTCATCTCGGCCCGCCAGGCCGGCGAATTCCTGATGGCGCTGCCGGAGACGGTGACGCTGATGGACGTGTCGCCGAAGCAGCTCGTCTCGGTCGCGGCGTCGCTCATTCCGTTCCTGGAAAACGACGACGCGAACCGCGCGCTGATGGGTTCGAACATGCAGCGCCAGGCCGTGCCGCTGGTGAAGGCGGAAGCGCCCTTCGTCGGCACCGGCATGGAAGAGACCGTCGCCCGGGATTCCGGCGCTGCGATTGCAGCCCGGCGGGGCGGCGTCGTCGACCAGGTCGACGCGACCCGTATCGTCATCCGCGCAACCGGCGAGGTTTCGGCGGAAGAGAGCGGCGTCGACATCTACACGCTGATGAAGTTCGAGCGCTCGAACCAGTCGACCTGCATCAACCAGCGTCCGCTGGTGAAGGTGGGCGAGACGGTCAACGCCGGCGACATCATCGCCGACGGCCCGTCGACCGAGTTCGGCGAGCTGGCCCTGGGCCGCAACGCGCTCGTCGCGTTCATGCCCTGGAACGGCTACAACTACGAGGACTCGATCCTGATCTCCGAGCGGATCGTGAAGGACGACGTGTTCACGTCGATCCATATCGACGAGTTCGAAGTGATGGCCCGCGACACCAAGCTCGGGCCGGAGGACATCACCCGCGACATCCCGAACGTCGGCGAGGAAGCGCTGCGCAACCTCGACGAGGCGGGCATCGTGTACATCGGCGCCGAGGTCGAGCCGGGCGACATCCTGGTCGGCAAGATCACCCCCAAGGGTGAATCGCCGATGACGCCGGAGGAGAAGCTCCTCCGCGCCATCTTCGGCGAAAAGGCTTCGGACGTTCGCGACACCTCGCTCCGCCTGCCCCCGGGCGTGTCGGGCACGATCGTCGACGTGCGCGTGTTCAATCGTCATGGCATCGACAAGGACGAGCGCGCACTGGCGATCGAGCGCGAGGAAATCGAGCGCCTGAAGAAGGACAGCGACGACGAGCGCAACATCCTCAACCGCGCGACCTGGTCGCGTCTGCGCGAGATGCTGCTCGGCCAGGTCGCCACGGCGACGCCGAAGGGCCTGAAGAAGGGCTCCGAGATCGACGCGGACCTGCTCGACAGCGTGGATCGTCACGAATGGTGGAAGTTCGCCGTTCAGGACGACAAGGTCCAGGGCGACCTCGAGGCGGTGAAGGGCCAGTATGACGAGGCCGTGAAGCGCATCAAGGAGAAGTTCGAGGACCGCCGCGAGAAGCTGGAGCGGGGCGACGAGCTGCCGCCGGGCGTGCTCAAGATGGTCAAGGTCTTCGTCGCGGTGAAGCGCAAGCTGCAGCCGGGCGACAAGATGGCCGGCCGTCACGGCAACAAGGGCGTCATCTCGCGCATCCTGCCACAGGAAGACATGCCGTTCCTCGAGGACGGCACTCCGGTCGACCTGGTGCTCAACCCGCTCGGCGTGCCTTCGCGCATGAACGTCGGCCAGATCTTCGAGACGCATCTCGGCTGGGCTGCCCGCAACCTGGGCATGCAGGTGGCCAGGCAGCTCGAGGAGTGGCGCGAGACCAATCCGGACGCGGTGGCGGGCGAGATGCCCGATGCCGTCAAGGATCGCCTCAAGACCGTCTATGGCGACCATTATGCCGCCGAGATCGAGGCACGCAGCCCCGAGCAGGTGGTCGAGCTGATCCAGAACGTCCGCACGGGCATTCCGATGGGCACTCCGGTGTTCGACGGCGCGCGTGAGGCGGACGTCTCGGACATGCTGGAGCTGGCGGGCCTCGACAGCTCGGGCCAGTCGACGCTGTTCGACGGCCGTACGGGCGACGCGTTCGACCGCAAGGTGACCGTGGGCATCATCTACATGCTGAAGCTCCACCACCTCGTGGACGACAAGATCCACGCGCGTTCGATCGGCCCCTACTCGCTCGTCACCCAGCAGCCGCTGGGCGGCAAGGCGCAGTTCGGCGGCCAGCGCTTCGGCGAAATGGAGGTCTGGGCCCTGCAGGCCTATGGCGCGGCGTACACGCTGCAGGAGATGCTGACGGTGAAGTCGGACGACGTGGTCGGCCGCACCAAGGTCTACGAGGCGATCGTCAAGGGCGACGACACCTTCGAGGCCGGCATCCCCGAGAGCTTCAACGTGCTCGTCAAGGAAATGCGCTCGCTGGGCCTCAACGTCGAACTCAAGGCGATCGACGAAGCCTCCGAGGAAGACGGCCTGGCCGAGGCGGCGGAGTAACGGGAATGGAGCGCTGCCCTTCCAAGGGCAGCGCTCTCCCCTGCCCCCGCCCAGAAGAATTGACCCTCCAGAGGGACTGAAAAATGAACGAACTTACCAACTTCGCGAACCCGCTCGCCAAGCCGGAAACCTTCGACCAGATCCAGATCGGGATCGCGTCGCCGGACCGCATCCGCAGCTGGTCGTTCGGCGAGATCAAGAAGCCCGAGACGATCAACTACCGCACGTTCAAGCCCGAGCGTGACGGCCTGTTCTGCGCGCGCATCTTCGGTCCGATCAAGGACTACGAGTGCCTGTGCGGCAAGTACAAGCGCATGAAGTACAAGGGCATCGTCTGCGAAAAGTGCGGCGTGGAAGTGACCGTCTCGAAGGTCCGCCGCGAGCGCATGGGCCATATCGAACTGGCCGCCCCGGTCGCGCACATCTGGTTCCTGAAGAGCCTGCCGTCGCGCATCGGCCTGCTGCTCGACATGCAGCTCAAGCAGCTCGAGCGCGTCCTGTACTTCGAGAGCTACATCGTCACCGAGCCGGGCCTGACCCCGCTCGAGAAGTTCCAGCTCCTCACCGAGGACGAGCTGCTCGACGCGCAGGACGAATATGGCGAGGACGCGTTCTCGGCCGGCATCGGCGCCGAGGCGGTCAAGATCATGCTCATGGATCTCGACCTGGAAGGCGAGCGCAAGGAGCTCCTCGAGGAGCTGGCGGTCACCAAGTCGGAACTGAAGCCCAAGAAGATCATCAAGCGCCTGAAGGTCGTCGAGAGCTTCATCGATTCGGGCAACCGCCCCGAGTGGATGATCCTCGACGTCGTGCCGGTCATCCCGCCCGAGCTGCGCCCGCTGGTGCCGCTGGACGGCGGCCGCTTCGCGACTTCGGATCTCAACGATCTGTATCGCCGCGTGATCAACCGCAACAACCGCCTGAAGCGCCTGATGGAGCTGCGTGCGCCGGACATCATCGTCCGCAACGAAAAGCGCATGCTCCAGGAAGCCGTCGACGCGCTGTTCGACAACGGCCGCCGCGGCCGCACCATCACCGGTGCGAACAAGCGTCCGCTCAAGTCGCTGTCCGACATGCTCAAGGGCAAGCAGGGCCGCTTCCGTCAGAACCTGCTCGGCAAGCGCGTCGACTATTCGGGCCGCTCGGTCATCGTGACCGGTCCGGAGCTCAAGCTGCACCAGTGCGGCCTGCCGAAGAAGATGGCGCTCGAGCTGTTCAAGCCGTTCATCTATGCCCGCCTGGACGCCAAGGGTCTCTCGATGACCCTGAAGCAGGCCAAGAAGTGGGTCGAGAAGGAGCGCAAGGAAGTCTGGGACATCCTGGACGAAGTGATCCGCGAGCACCCGGTTCTGCTGAACCGCGCGCCGACGCTCCACCGCCTGGGCATCCAGGCGTTCGAGCCGGTGCTGATCGAGGGCAAGGCGATCCAGCTCCACCCGCTGGTCTGCTCGGCCTTCAACGCCGACTTCGACGGTGACCAGATGGCCGTTCACGTTCCGCTGAGCCTCGAGGCCCAGCTGGAAGCGCGCGTCCTGATGATGTCGACCAACAACATCCTGAGCCCCGCGAACGGCAAGCCGATCATCGTGCCGTCGCAGGACATGGTGCTGGGTCTCTATTACCTGTCGATGCTCAAGGAAGGCGAGCCGGGCGAAGGCATGCTGCTGGGCGACATGGCCGAAGTGCACCAGGCGCTCGAGGCCGGCGCGGTCACCCTGCACACCAAGGTGATCAGCCGCGTCCCGCAGACCGACGAAGAGGGCAACCAGTACCTCAAGCGCTTCGAGACCACGCCGGGCCGCATGCTGCTCGGCGAGTGCCTCCCGAAGAGCCACAAGGTGCCGTTCGACACCGTCAACCGCCTCCTCACCAAGAAGGATGTGGGCGACGTGATCGACGAGGTCTATCGCCACACCGGCCAGAAGGAGACCGTGCTGTTCGCCGACGCGATCATGGCGCTCGGCTTCCGGCACGCCTTCCGTGCGGGCATCTCGTTCGGCAAGGACGACATGATCATCCCGCAGCAGAAGGAAGCGATGGTCGACGAGACCCGCGCCCTGGTGAAGGACTATGAGCAGCAATATCAGGACGGCCTGATCACGCAGCAGGAGAAGTACAACAAGGTGATCGACGCCTGGAGCCGTTGCGGCGACCAGGTGGCGGCGGCCATGATGGACGAGATCAAGGCGGTGAAGCGCTACGAGGACGGCCCCAATGCCGGCCGCGAGAAGCCGATCAACGCGATCTACATGATGGCCCACTCGGGTGCGCGTGGTTCGCAGGCGCAGATCAAGCAGCTTGCCGGCATGCGCGGCCTGATGGCCAAGCCGTCGGGCGAGATCATCGAGACGCCGATCATCTCGAACTTCAAGGAAGGCCTGACCGTCCTTGAGTATTTCAACTCCACCCACGGTGCTCGTAAGGGTCTCGCGGACACGGCACTGAAGACGGCGAACTCGGGCTATCTGACCCGCCGTCTGGTCGACGTGTCGCAGGACTGCGTGATCATGGAGCTGGACTGCGGGACCGAGCGGGCGCTGGAAATGCGCGCGATCGTCCAGGGCGGCTCGACCATCGCGTCGCTCGGCGAGCGTATTCTCGGTCGCACGACCGCGGAAGACGTGGTCGACGCCAAGACCGGCGAAGTCGTCATCCCGACGGGCACCCTGCTCGACGAGGCGGCGGTCGCGAAGATCGAGGCGCTGAACATCCCGGGCATGAAGATCCGCTCGCCGCTGGTCTGCGAAGCCAAGATCGGCGTCTGCGGCAAGTGCTATGGCCGCGACCTCGCCCGCGGTACGCCGGTGAACATCGGCGAAGCCGTCGGCGTCATCGCGGCGCAGTCGATCGGTGAGCCGGGCACGCAGCTGACGATGCGTACCTTCCACATCGGCGGCGCGGCGCAGCTCAACGAGCAGTCCAACCTCGAAGCCCCCGTAGACGGCAAGGTCGAGTTCCGCGACGTTCGCATCATCGAAGACCAGCGTGGCCGCCGCGTGGTGCTCAGCCGTTCGGCCGAGCTGGCGATCCTGGACATGGACGGGCGCGAGCTCGCCGTGCACAAGATCCCGTACGGCGCCTATGTGATGTTCGACGATGGCCATATCGTCTCGAAGGGCGATCGCATGGCCGAATGGGATCCGTTCACCATGCCGGTGATCACGGAAACCGGCGGCGTCGTGAAGTACCAGGACCTGCTCGAGGGCAAGACGCTCACCGAACAGACCGACGAAGCGACCGGCATCGCCCAGCGCGTCGTCACCGAGTATCGCGTCGCCAGCAAGTCGAAGGAGGACCTGCGTCCTCGCCTGACCCTGACCGGCGACAATGCCGCCGAGGCCGCCCGCTACATGCTGGCCCCCGGCGCGGTGCTCTCGGTCGAGGACGGTGCGACGGTGCAGGCCGGCGACGTGCTCGCCCGTGTGGCGCGCGAAAGCGCGAAGACCCGCGACATCACCGGCGGTCTGCCGCGCGTCGCCGAGCTCTTCGAGGCGCGCAAGCCCAAGGAGAACGCGATCATCGCCAAGGTCTCGGGCCGTGTCGTGTTCGGCAAGGACTACAAGGCCAAGCGCAAGATCGGCATCATGCCGGACGATGGCGGCGAGGTCGTGGAGTATCTGGTTCCGAAGTCGAAGGTGATCGACGTCCAGGAAGGCGACTACGTCAAGCGTGGCGACAACCTGATCGGCGGCTCGCCCGATCCGCACGACATTCTCGAGGTGCTCGGCATCGAGCCGCTCGCGGAATATCTCGTGTCGGAAATCCAGGAAGTCTATCGATTGCAGGGCGTTAAGATCAACGACAAGCACATCGAGGTGATCGTTCGCCAGATGCTGCAGAAGGTCGAGATCACCGATGCCGGCGACACCACCCTGCTCCCCGGCGAGCAGGTGGATCGTTCGGAGATGGACGAGACCAACGAGAAGCTGGCTCCCGGCCAGGCCCCCGCACAGGGCAAGCCGATCCTGCTCGGCATCACCAAGGCGTCGCTGCAGACCCGCAGCTTCATCTCGGCGGCGTCGTTCCAGGAGACCACCCGCGTCCTCACCGAGGCGGCGGTCCAGGGCAAGCAGGACACGCTGATCGGCCTCAAGGAGAATGTGATCGTCGGCCGCCTCATCCCCGCCGGCACCGGCGCGGGCATGAACCGCCTGCGTGTCGCCGCGTCGAGCCGCGACGCTGCCCTGCGCGTCCAGCAGCGTGCGCTGCAGAACGCGCTGGTGGCGCCGAACTCGGCCGCCGAGGAGCATGCCGCCGAGCTCGCCCGCTCGGTGCGTGACTCGGAAGGCACCGGCAGCGATCCGCTCGCCTCGGTCGTGCCCTCGGGCCATGGCACCGACGCGGATGCCGGCGAGTATCTGAACGACGGCGAATGATCGCCTGAGTTCGGCCTCGGCTGACCCACGAAACACCGCCGTCCGGGCAACCGGGCGGCGGTTTTCCTTTGAAGCTGTTTTGGTGCCTGCCGGCACCGATGGGACCATGGCCGGCAGGCACCAGGCTCGTCTTGGGAGCCAGGACGAGCCCGACTCGGATCAGGGCATCAGCACCGAGTCGATCACATGGATCACCCCGTTCGACTGATTGACGTCGGCAATGGTGATCTTCGCCTTGCCCCCCTTGGCATCGACAACCCACCAAGACCCGTCCGGCCCCTTGGTGACGGTGAGCTTCTCGCCCTGCACGGTCGTCAGCATGGCCTTGCCGCCATGCCTGGCGGCGGCCTTGGCCAGCATGGCCGCGCTCATCTTGCCCGACACCACATGATAGGTGAGGATCTTGGTGAGCATCGCCTTGTTCTCGGGCTTCACCAGCGTTTCGACGGTGCCGGCGGGGAGCTTGGCAAAGGCTTCGTTGGTCGGCGCGAAAACGGTGAAGGGCCCCGGGCCCGATAGCGTGTCGACCAGCCCGGCCGCCTTCACTGCCGCGACCAGCGTCGTATGATCCTTCGAATTTACCGCGTTCTCGACAATGTTCTTGGTGGGATACATCGCCGCGCCACCGACCATCGGATAGTCCTGGATCGCCGCCACGGCTCCCGTGGCGAGCAACGCCGAAGCGGCGGCGGTGAGAAACATCTGCTTAACGCTGGGCATGTTCTGGCTCCTTCTCCGGGCACCTGGAGGTGGTGCCGGAGGGAGCTACGGCGCGGAAGGCGTGGCGGATGCGCGCCCGCTTCAGATCTTCGAGATTCTTCCGGCGGCGACTGGCGAACTGCTGGGCGCCCGATGCGGAGCACCGTCGCGCGGCTCCATCGTCACGGCGAGCGTCGCCCCCTCTTCCACGAAGCCACGATGCGTCGCCGGCACGGCTATGCGGCTGCTGCCATTCGCGGCCACCAGGCCGAGCGACCGCGGCACGCCGTCGGCGGGAATGATCCACAGTTCGGGCGCAAGCCGGGAGTCCGGCATGCGGATCGCACGAATGCGCAGCTCACCGGCCGTTGCATCATAGCTGGCGGCGAGCAGCGCGCCCTTCTCGCCGCCGTCGAGCTGCGCCACCGCAATCTGCTCAGGCGCCCGGACGATGGTGATCGGAGCGGGCGCCGGCCGAAGGAGCAGCATCAGCGCCAGCGATGCGGCCAGTGCGCCCGAGCCCAGGGCCGCGATCCGCCACCAATGCGAAGTGCCTGCTGGTCGAGCCCGCTCGAACCCGTCGAGCCGACGCTGGATCGCAGGCCAGATATCGGGCCCTGGAATCTCCCCAAAACCCGTACTCAGCGGCGCCAGCCGCGCCTGCCATGCCTCGACCTGTACAGCGAAGGCCTTGTCCGCCAGCTTCAGGCGCAACGCCTGCGCCAGTGCTTCGCCCTCCAGCACGCCCAATGCCAGTTCGGCCGCGAGCATGTCGCGCTCTTCGGGAGACATCACCGGCTCAGCCATCGAGGCACTGCCGGAGCTGGGCAAGGCCGCGACGGATCCAGCTCTTCATGGTGCCAAGCGGCACGGCCATGCGCTCGGCAAGCTGGGGATAGGTGAGCCCGTCGAAAAAGGCCGAGCGGATCGCGCCGCCCTTCTGCGGATCGAGCGCATCGAGGCAATGGAATATCCGCGCGCGCTCCTCAGCCTCTTCGATCAGCTCGATCGCGCTCGCGGAATCATCCGCTACGCAAGCCGCTTCCTCTTCGGGCAACAACAGGGGGCCGGCGGCACGGCGGCGATCGATCGCCGTGTTGCGCGCGATCGTGCACAGCCAGGTAATCGGGCTTGCCCGCTGCGCATCGAAGCGCCCGGCGCGGTTCCAGATCTTGAGATAGACTTCCTGCAAGATATCCTCTGCGGTTTCCCTGTCGCGGGAGATACGCAGGCAGACGCCGAACAGCTTCGCCGAAGTGGAATCATAGACACGCCGCAGCGCATCGCGATCGCCCTGGGCGACACGGGCTAGCGCATCGACCAGCCCCGTGCGGGCAGAATCCGTTACATCGCGTTTCATCCGGATGGGCAAGCTATACGCTGCACAGGCTCGTGTCAGCCCGGCGTCAGCGCGGACCCGCTCCAACTCCCGGCAGATTATTTTTCAACCCCCTGTCGATTCCCCTCAACCTCGTTCGTCGTCAGGATACGAAGCGGATGCCGCTTCGATCAAAGGAGATGAACGATGCGCGTACTGGTGTTCGTGAAGGCGAGCGAGGATAGCGAGAACGGCGTGCCGCCCACGGCCGAGGCCTGGGCGGCGATGGACGCATTCACCGAGGAGCTGGTCCAGGCCGACGTGTTCGTGGCCGCCGCCGGACTCAAGCCCAGCGTCGAGGGCAAGCGGATCCTCTATCACGGTGCCGAGCGCCGGGTGATCGACGGGCCGTTCGCCGAGGCGCGCGAGCTGGTCGCCGGCTTCTCGATCTGGGAAGTCAAGGACATGGACGAGGCGGTGGCCTGGGCCAAGCGCTGTCCCAACCCGATGTCGGGCACCAGCGAAGTCGAGATCCGCCCCTTTTTCGAGGCGGCGGACCTGGCCGAGTTCCTCACCGAGGAAGCGCTTTCGGCGCCCCGCGAGGGCACGCGCGGCAAGCTCGGCGTCGCCTGAGGCGCGCGAGAAATATTTTCATTCCCTGTCGATTCCGCGAGTCCCGGATCGTCGTCAGGATGCGGAGCGATGGCGCTTCGAGGAACCCTGGGAGAAGAACGATGCGTATGATGGTTTTCGTGAAGGCGACCGAGGACAGCGAAAAGGGCGTGATGCCCACCACCGAGCTGCTCGACGCGATGATGAAGTATAATGAAGAGCTGGTGAAGGCCGGCATCATGGTAGGCGGCGACGGGCTCAAGCCCAGCTCCGCCGGCAAGCGGGTGGCGTTCGACGGGCCCGGCCGCACCGTGATCGACGGCCCCTTCGCCGAGACCCGCGAGCTCGTCGCCGGCTATTGGCTGTGGGAAGTCAAGGACATGGACGAAGCAGTCGAATGGGTGAAACGCTGCCCCAATCCGATGTTCGGGCCCAGCGAGATCGAGATCCGTCCCTTTTTCGAGATGGAGGATTTCGCCGAGATCGTGACGCCCGAGATCGCCGAGCGCGAAGCCCGGCTGCGCGCCGAGACCGAAGGCCGCTGACACCGCACCGGTCGCCGCCCGCCGCTTGCCCTCGCCGCGCGTGAAGGCCACACAGGCGGCGTGGCGGCGACCGATATCCAGCGCACGATCGAAACGGTCTTCCGGATCGAGCAGCCGCGGCTGATCGCCGGGCTCGCCCGGATGCTGCGCGATATGGGCCGCGCCGAGGAACTGGCCCAGGACGCGCTGCTCGTCGCGCTCGCCGAATGGCCGGCGCGCGGCGTTCCGGACAATCCCGGCGCATGGCTGATGGCGGCGGCCAAGCGCCGCGCGATCGACGGCCTGCGTCGCGACAAGATGCGCGCGCGCAAGCACGAGGAGATCGGCCGCGACCTCGAGACCGCGCGCGACACCAGCGTCGAGGACATGGAGGCGGCCATGGACGACGATGTGGGCGACGAACTGCTCGGCCTGATCTTCACTGCCTGCCATCCGGTGCTCTCGCCCGATGCGCGTGCGGCACTCACGCTGCGCCTGATCGGCGGCCTGGGCACGGACGAGATCGCCCGCGCCTTCCTCACGTCGGAGCCGACGATCGCCCAGCGCATCGTCCGCGCGAAGAAGACGATCGGCCAAGCGGGCCTCACCTTCGAAGTGCCGCGGGGCAGCGAGCGCGCCGGCCGCCTCGCCTCGGTGCTGGAGGTGATCTACCTGATCTTCAACGAAGGCTATGCCGCCACGAGGGGCGAGGATCTGGTGCGGCCGGCGCTCTGCGACGAGGCCCGGCGGCTCGGGCGCATCCTTGCCGGCCTGGCACCCGAGGAGCCGGAGGTACATGGCCTGCTCGCCCTGATGGAGATCCAGTCCTCCCGGCTCGCCGCGCGCACCGCCCGTGACGGGTCGTTCGTGCCGCTGCCGGAGCAGAATCGCGCCCGCTGGGACCGCGGCATGATCGCCCGCGGGCTCGCCGCCCTCGACAGGGCCGAAGCGCTGGGCGGAGCCGATGGCCCCTATGCGCTGCAGGCCGCGCTGGCCGCCTGCCATGCCCGGGCACTGACGCCGGAGGCGACCGACTGGCCGCGCATCGCCGGCCTCTACGACCGGTTGCGCACGCTCCTTCCCTCTCCCGTGGTGGATCTCAATCGCGCAGTCGCGCATTCCATGGCCTTCGGACCCGAAGCGGGGCTCGCCATTGCCGACCAGCTCGCCGAAGCGGCGATGCTGCGCAACTATGCGCCCCTCCCCGCCGCGCGCGGCGACTTCCTGTTCCGTGCCGGACGGCTGGAGGAAGCCAGGGCCGAGTTCGTCCGGGCGGCATCGCTCACGCGCAACGAAGGCGAAAGGCGCTTCCTGCTCGGGCGGGCGGAAGCCTGCGGGCCCGCCGCCATGCCATGAGCAATGCGCCGGGGAAGCTGCCTATTCCCGCTCCAGCCGCCACGCCGCGTCGAGATATTTCTCCGCCGCCGCCTTGAGCGCGGGCGCCTTCTCGAAGGCCTGGGCCGGCAGGGGCGCGATGCCGAGCCCCTCCATCACCACCCACAGCGCGAACTTGCGCGAAGGCTCCTGCTCCACGCCGAAATCGATGCGCAGCCGCTCCTCACCGCGCGCGCGGGCAGCATCGTCCAGCGCCTCCGGTTCGTCGGTGCCGAAATAATGGGCGAGCAGTGCGTCGAGGTCCATGCGCCCTACTTCGGCGCATGGACCTCGATCTGCAAGCGGCCGGCCGCTACGCTGCCGCGCCGCCTGCAAGCCATGTGGCACCTTCGGGGCCGAGTTCGGCCAGCGCGGCGGCTTCGTAATCGGCCGCGTCCCTGGCCGTCAGCACATCGCGCCAGCGGCCATTGGTGCCCTTGTTGATGAGAGTCTCGGCGCCGCCCTCCCAGAGCGCGCCGCCCAGCGGGGCGACCTGAGGCGCATTGGCCTTCATCCAGTCGAAGCCGCAATGGCGCAGGATGCGCGGCCAGCTTGGCGGATCGACTTCGATCTCGAGGAAATCGGCGATCCGCCGGATCTCACCCGCCATGTCGCGCTTCAGCGCCTCGAAATGGACGAGATGGACATTGGGCAGGCCGCGCACCGCCCACCAGCTCCGGACATTCTCCCAGAAGGGCCAGAAGGGCGCACCGTCGCCGCCCAGCCATTCGCGGAAATATTCGGCGATATCGGGATTGGCGCGCGGCACCGGCGGGCCGACCCGGCCCGGCGTGTCGTTGAGCATCGCATACCAGGCATCGGCCGCGTGCAGATGACGGTTGTGCAGGCTCCACGCCACGTCACGCCCGTCGCGTGCGACATGGATGTATCTGGCCTGGCGGCTGAAGCGCAGCGCATCGACCGGCAGATGCGTCTTCAGGATGCGGCGATGCGTCTGCGCCTCCAGCATGGCGAGCCGCGCCAGCACCGGGCCGACGCGCAAATCGACCCAGGGCGAGATGTCCGCGATCGAAACCTCGGGATCTCCGTTGAACACCAGCTGTGCGACGATCTGCTGCACCCAGCCGGTGCCCGATCCGGCATAGCCGGCCACCACCACATCGTCGCCGCGAAACGCCAGGTCGTTCCAGACGGTCGAGTCGAAATGGGCACCATGTAGTTCGCGCAACTTGCGCGGAAACCTCGCCGGAACAGCCTCCGGCGCGAAGGTCACGGGCATTTCGCTTGTCCCACTAGAGTTGCACGGTGCACTATGAACACAACACACCACGGTCAATCAGCAAATCGCGCCAGGCCTTATCAAGAACAACGCGAGTCATAGCCAAGTGTTATGCGAAACCGGATCAACTAAACCTGATCTATAGATTACAATTATTTCACGCGCGCCGGGGCGCTGCTCTCAGAACTCCAGCGTGGCACGCAACGCGATCACGGTGACGCGCGGCGCATCCTCGTCGCCACCGCGATTCCAGATGAACTGCAGGTCCGGCTGCAGCGTCAGGAAGCTGGCGAGGCGATCGGAATAGGTCAGTTCGATCGCATTCTCCGCCGCTGCGGTGCGGGCGCCGCCGGCCCGCAGCAGGTCGCGATAGCCGGTCGACAGATAGGCCTGGTTCACGCCGATCGAGAGCTGGCTGTCATCGCGACCGGGCACCACATGGGCGGCGCGCAAGCCCGCTTGCCAGCCGCCCCTGTAGGGCGTGGTCCTGCCGTCCGATATCCCGGCGCGGGCGAACAGGCTGGTGGCGAAGGGCCCGTCCTGGTCGCCCAGCGCCTTCTCCGCGATCACATAGGCACCCCGCGCTTTCCGGCGGATCGGATTGCCGGTGTCGTCGGTATCGGCGATATCGTCCTGCCGCCGGGTATAGCCCCAGGCGCCGAGCGCCAGCTTGTCGCCGTCCTTCTCCAGCCCCGCCTCGCCGATCAGCAGCGCGCCGTGGTGGAAATCGAGCGCCGAGCCGCGATCGTCGCCAAGCGCGCCTGCGGTGGCATTCAACACCGCCACTCGCGCGAAGCCCGCGCCGCCGAAGCGCTGCTCGACGCGGATCGCCAAGGCGGTGGTCGGAAATATCGAGGGGCCGTTGGGGCCGGTTGCCGCAATCTCCGAGCCCACGCCGAAGGCCGGGGCGAGCAGCAGGCCCGACGCCTCGCTGGCATAGAATTCGCTGTTGAGATCGTAGAGGCCGGCCCGCAACGTCGTCGCGCCGCCCAGCTTCTGCTCCACCCAGATCTCGAACAGGCGCAGCTTGGGCGAAGCGACTTCGATATTGTCGACGCCCTGCAGCGTGCCCGCCACGCCATTGGGCCGGCCGCCGAGATTGTTGAGCAGGCCGATATGAAAGCGCGCCTCCTTCCAGCCGATCAGCCGTGCCAGATCCCCATCCGCCTCGATGTTCAGGTCGTCGAGCCCGAAGCTGCGCATCCGGCGGCCGTCGGCGGCGATCCCCGACAGGTCGACGCGATACGTTGCGCCGATATCCAGGGCAGGCTCGCCGGTCTCCTGTGCCAGTGCCGATGTCGAGAAAAGCAATGCGAGCGCCGTCGAGCCCCCGCCAAGCGTCGTCCTACCCATATGCAAGCCCCCGCTCTGTGAAACCCCCCGGACACAATAATAGAGGGCTCCCACCGAGCCGGGGTGGCCGCCCCCTATAATTGGCTCGGAGGCGGACGCCGCGGAGGCTTCCGCACGGGAGACTTCTCGTGAAGATCACGTCGCTGAACAAAGCCACGACGCAGGCCGCCGCCGTCCTGATCGGCATCACCGCCCTTTCCGGGAGCACCGGCCTTTTCATCGTGGCCAAGGAGAATGGCGCGATCGCCGAACAGGCAACCGCGGCCACGCTGCTCCAGAACCATATGGAAGCCGACATGATGCACGACGCGGTGCGCGCGGACGTGCTGGGCGCGCTGCTTGGGGGTGGCGACGCCGCACGCCAGGAGACGCTGAAGGACCTGAAGGAGCATCTCGGCACGCTCTCCGCGGCGATCGACAAGGATGCCGCCTTCACGGGCGTCGACAGCATCGTCGCGGCGACGAGCAAGCTCAAGGCGCCAATGGACGCCTATGCCGCCGCCGCGCAGAAGATCGTCGAAGCCGCCGGCAGCGATCCGGTCGCGGCCCGCGCGCAGATGCCTGCCTTCATGGAACAGTTCCGCGCGCTGGAGAAATCGATGGGCGTCGCGTCGGACGCGATCGACACGCATGCGCACCAGATCGCAGCCAGTTCCGCGGCGCTCGGCACCGTGGCGATGATCATCCTGTCCATCACGCTGCTGGCCGGCATGGGTGCCGCGTTCCTGCTCGCCCAGGCCGCGCGCCGCCTGCTGGTTCGCCCGCTGCTCGACCTCGCCGACACGATGCGCGCGCTGGACGGCGGCGACCTGTCGGTCCGCGTTCCCCATGCCGATCGCGAGGATGAGCTGGGCGGCATGGCCCAGGCGATCGATGCCTTCCGCGACAAGCTCAAGGCTGCCGAAGCCGCCAAGGAGGCGCAGACCCGCCTGATCGTCGATACGATCGGCACCAGCCTCGATGCGATGGCGCGCGGCGATCTCAGCGTCGAGATCGAAGCCGATCTCACCGGCCCCTTCGCTGCCCTCAAGCGCAGCTTCAACGATGCCGCGCAGGGTCTGCGCACATTGATCGGCAATGTCGTGACCGGCACCGAGAATATCCGCACCGGCGCGAGCGAGATCGCCTCCGCCTCGGAGGACCTTGCCCGCCGCACCGAGAGCAATGCCGCAAGCCTGGAAGAGACTTCCGCTGCCATCCACGCGATCGATCATCGGCTCAAGTCGATCGCGCTCTCGGCCAACGAGACGCTGTCGCGCGCCGATGGCGCCATCGCCGTGGTCGGCAACGGCCGCGCGATCGCCGACGAAGCGGTGCAGGCGATGACGCGGGTGAGCGAGAGCGCCAAGGGCATCGACGGCGTGATCGAGGGGCTGGACAAGATCGCCTTCCAGACCCGCGTGCTCGCGATGAACGCCGCGGTGGAGGCCGGGCGCGCCGGCGAGGCGGGCCGCGGCTTCGCGGTGGTCGCCGACCTGGTGTCGGCGCTGGCGATGCGGGCGGAGGAAGAGGCCGGCCGCGCCCGCGACCAGCTGACCGCCACCCAGACCGACATCGTCGCCGCGGTGGACGCAGTGCAGAAGGTGGATGGCGCCCTGGCCGATATCTCGGGCGATGTCGGCCAGGTCCATGCGCTGATCGGCACCATGGCCGAGGACAACAACGCTCAGTCGCATGCGATCGGCCAGGTGAGCGACGCGGTCGGCGACATGGATCGGGGTACCCAGCAGAACGCCGCCATGGTCGAGGAAACCTCCGCCGCCGCGCGCAACCTCACCCGGGAAGTCGACACGCTGGCCGACAGCGCCGCCAGCTTCACCATCGCCGCGCCGCAAGGCCATCGCTCCACCGGGCAGCGTCCGGCGATGAACGGCACGACGGTCCACTAGGTTGAGAACCCATATTTGTTTCCGTCATCCCCGCCTGCGCGGGGATGACAGAGGAAAGTCGCTGGGATGACGAGGTCTACCGATCGAGTCCCGGCCCTGAACGAGAAGAGCCGGCACGGCCGAGGACCGCGCCGGCTCTCCTCGTTGTTCAGCCTGCGCGATCAGAACTTGATCTTCGCGCCGAACTTGCCCGTGAAGCTATAGTCCTCATATTGCAGGAGCCGCGAGCGGCCCGCGAAGTTGCGATAGGCGTAATAGGGCTCGTTGGTCAGGTTGATCAGGTCGCCGAAAACCTGGATGTTCTTGGTGATCCAGTATTTCGCGCTGATATCCAGCTGGAAGTGATCGGTGACGTACCGGTCCTCGGTCGCATCGTCGCCCAGCTCGTCGAGATATTTGTCGCGATAGGTACCGGCGACGCGGAAGGAGACCGGCCCCTTCTCATACCCCAGCACGACGTTGAACGTATTCCGCGCGGACGAAGGCAGCGGGATCACGCGGGGATCGCCGATATCGCCGTCCTTGAGCACCGTGCCCTTGGCGTCCGTGAAGGTGTAGTTGATCTGGGTCAGCAGCCTGCTCAGCGCCCCCGGCAGGAAGCTGTAGACCTGGCTGTAGCTGAACTCGACGCCGTTGATGCGCGCGCTCGGCCCATTGTACGGGATCATCGCCTGGTCGAGGGTGCGGCCGTTATAGGCATAGTCCTGATACACGCGGTCGACGATGTAGTCCTTGATGTCCTTGTGGAAATAGCCGAGCGACAGGCCGCCGCCCTTGCCGAAATAATATTCCGCCGAGGCATCGAAGTTCCACGCCTTGTAGGGCTGGAGGTTCGGGTTGCCGAACTCGCCTTCGTCGTCCTCGATCACCACGCGCGGGGCCAGCTTCGAGAATTTCGGGCGCACCAGGCTGCGATAGCCGGCGGCACGCAGCACCAGGCCGTTGGTCGGCTCGAAGCGCGTGGTCAGGCTGGGCAGCCAGTCGGTATAGCTGCGGGCGACGCGGATCGGCGTCACCGTCTTGGCATCGAGGTCCAGCACCTGGCCATGGATATCGTTACGGGTACGTTCCATGCGCACGCCGCCGATCACGCGGACCTTGGCGCTGTCCCAGCGGGCGAGCAGATAGCCGGCCGAGACGTCTTCCTTCACCTTGTAATCGGAGTCGTTCGAGCTTTCGAACGTATCGCCGTCGTCCAGCGCGAACAGCTTGCGATTGGCGTCGTAATAGTTGCGGAACGCAGTCTTCGACAGCGCCGGCTCGATGTTGGCCAGGTCATAGTCCTGCGGACCGAGCAGGTCCCGCATGGTGAGGTCGCCCGGGCCGTCATATTCATAGACGTCGATGTTCGCGTCGTAGCGCTTGGTACGCCAGCGGAACTTGGCGCCGCCCTGCACGGTGAACTCGCCCGCGCCGGTCGCGAAGGTCTTGGCGAGGTCCGCCTTGGCCGCCCATTCGGTATCCACTGAATCGCTCAGCGTGGTGCGCTCGAGCTTGTCGAACTCATAGCCCGCAGGATCGACGAACGCCGCCTGCCCCGCCACGATATTGTAGCGGGTCTTCATCGGGTCGGCATAGTCGAAGGCGACGACGAAATTGTCGCCATCGTCGAACTTGCGCTCGAACGCGGCCGGGTCGATCGAGCCATTCTCGCGCTCGCTCGACCGCGCCCAGCTGCCCGAATAGTTGAGCTTCCAGCCATTGGCCTTGGTTTCGCCACCCAGGGTGATCGACTTGATCTCCTGGCGCTCGAAACGGTCCTTGAGGTCGCGCGTGACCGCGATCTCGCCATCCTTCGAATCGAAGGTAGCGCCGGTGGCCGTGCCGGTGCTGGGCGCCTCGTCCATTTCGAAGGTCAGCCGGCGGCGATATTCCTGATCGTCGAAGCGCGAATACAGGCCGCGGGCATAGAGCGTGGTGGTGTCGCTGGGCTTCCAGTCGAGCGACAGCGACGAGCTGAAGCGCTGGCGCTCCACGTCATAGTCGCGATATTCGACGGTGTCGGCAAAGGCGTTGCCGCCATCCTCGTCCCAGCCGTCCATCTCTTCGTTGTTGGTCGCGAACTTGCGCTGATAATAGGAGACGCCGCCGGCGATGCCGAAATTGTCGGTGATGCGAGTCGAGAAATCGAAGCTCGCCTTGGGCGTCACCGTCTCGCGCAGATCGTTGTAGCTGCCCTCGATCGAGGCGGTCAGCAGGTCCTTCTTGCGGGCGAAGGCGCTCACCGTGTTGATCTCGATCGACGCGCCGATCGTGTCGGCGTCCATGTCGGGGGTCAGGGACTTCTTGACCTCGATCGATTCGATCGTGTCGCTCGAGATCACGTCGAGCGCGACCGAGCGGACATCGGATTCGGGCGCGGGCAGGCGCGTGCCGTTGACCGAGGTGCCGTTGAGCTCGGGATCGAGGCCGCGGACCGAGACGAAGCGGCCCTCGCCCTGGTCATTCAGAATGTTGATGCCCGGCAGGCGACGCAGCGATTCCGCCACGTTCTGATCGGGAAACTGGCCGACCGCGTCGCGGGTCAGCACGCTCTCCACGCCGTCGGCGGCGCGCTGGCGCGAGAGCGCGCCGAGCAGGTTGGCGCGCTGGCCGACGACGAGGATCTGGCTGCCCGCGGTGCCGAGCACCAGGTCCTGCCGGAACACGCCGCTTTCCGGCACCACGATCTTCACTTCGCTCGCGGGCACGCCGGCGAATTCGGCGCGCAGCGTGTAGGCGCCGGCCGGAACGTCGCCGAAGCGGAAGCTGCCCGAGGCATCGGCCTCGGTGGTGCGGCGCAGCTCGACGATGGTGACGCGCGCGCCCTGGAGGTTGCGGGTGCCGCTCGCCTCCGAAACATTGCCGGTCACGTCATTGGCGTGCGCGGCGACCGGTGCGGTGAAAAGCGCGGCGCCAAGCAACAGGCGCGTGCGGAGAGACGGTTTGCGAAACATGAAATCGGGCCCCCTTCAATATGCAGGGGCCCGGTTGCCTTGGATCATGAACGGTACATTTCTTCTTGACGACATTTCGGTGACACATGGCTAAGCAACTGCCTTTACAGCAATCTTTCCCATGACGCGCGATCCCGCACTTCGTTGCGCCGCGGCAATCAGGTCCTGCCGGAAACATTTCGCTTCCGTTCGGGCCCGTTGCGCGGCGTTCCGCGGGGGCTTATCTCCGCGACCATGGCAACCGAACTCTACGACCTGACCGTTCCCGTCTTCCTGCGCGGCTTCAAGGCGATGGCGGCATTCCTCGACAAGGCGCGCGCATGGGCCGACGAGCAGGGCATCCCGCACGAGGAACTGCTCGCCGCCCGGCTGGCCGAGGACATGGCGCCGCTCACCGCACAGATCCAGCGGGTCAGCGATTCGGCGAAGCTCGCCGTGGCGCGGATCGGCCGGATCGAGGCGCCGGCGATGGCCGATACCGAGACGAGCTTCGACGAGCTGCAGGCGCGCATCGCGGCGACCATCGCCTTCCTGAAGGCCGTCCCGCGCGAAGCGATCGACGGACGCGAGGATGCCGATGTCGAAGTGAAGACGCCCAGCCGCAGCTTCCACTTCAAGGGCCTGCCCTATGTGACCGGCTTCGTCCTCCCCAATTTCTATTTCCACATGACCGCCGCCTACGCGATCCTGCGCCACAAGGGCGCGCCGGTGGGCAAGATGGATTATCTGGGCGGCATCTGATGGCGCGCGTGGCGGTGATCGGCGCGGGCGCCATCGGCGGCACCCTTGCCGCCTGGCTGGCCCAGAGCCACGAAGTCACGGTCTGCGCGCGCTCGCCGCTCGCCGATCTCGAGGTCGAGACGCCCGAAGGGGTGATCCGCGCCGCGCCGCGCATCCTCACCGATCCGGCCGGGGGCAGCGCGGTGGATTGGATACTCTGCACCACCAAGACCTATGACTGCACCGCCGCGGCCGCCTGGCTGCCCGGCTTGATGGGGCCCGCCACCCGGCTCGCGGTAATCCAGAACGGCGTCGAGCAGCGCGATCGCTTCCCCCAGGTGCCGGCGCAGCGCACCGTGCCCGTGATCATCGACCTGCCCGCCGAGCGGCACGCGCCGGGCCGCATCGTCCAGCGCCGCAACGGCACGATCCATGTGCCCGAGGGCGAGGCCGGCGAAGCCCTGGTCGCGCTGTTCGCCGACACGCCGATCGATGCGCAGACCACGCCCGATTTCGTCACCGCCGCCTGGCGAAAGCTCGCGATCAACTGCTCGGGGATCGTCAGCGCGCTTACCCGTCGTCCCGCCGAAGTGGCGAACGACGAAGGCGTGGCGGAGGTAATGCGCGCGCTGGTGCGCGAATGCATCGCGGTGGGCCGGGCGGAGGGCGCCGACCTGCCCGACAAGCTCGCCGACCAGGTCGTCAGATGGACGACGCTCGCGCATCCGCAATCGGTCAATTCCCTCCACGCCGATTTCGTCGCGGGCCGCCAGACCGAAGTGGATGCGCGCAACCGGGTGATCGTCCGGCTGGGCGCCACGCACGGCATCGATGCGCCGATGAACCGCGCGCTCGCATCTCTACTAATGGCGGCATCCACTCGGAATTAACCGTTGCGGTGCAGGAATCCCGGCCATGGAAGCTGGTATTCGTGCGTTGCTGCTCAGTCGCGGCACCTGGTTCGTCATACTCCTGGCCATGGCCGGGCTCTACGGCATATTCGCGTTCGACATCTTCCGCGACGAAGGCGCCAATGTCGCCGATCGCAAATTCCGGATCGAAGTGGACGAGTTCCTGCTCTTCACCTCGGCGCTGATCCTCCTGCTGTTCGGCTTCGGGCTGAACCAGCATCGGGCGCGCGCGCGCGAACGCGTGCGGAGAATCCAGGCCGAGCACAGCGTGCGCGATCTCGGCTATCATGACGCGCTCACCGGCATGCCCAATCGCCGCGCCTTTGATGAGGCGCTGGCCCGGCTGGTCGACGGAGCGGCGCCGGAGCGGCTCACTGCGGTCTTCATGCTCGATCTCAACGGCTTCAAGGCGATCAACGACACGCATGGCCATGCCGCCGGCGATGCGATCCTGCGTGCCGCGGCGGGCCGCATCGCCGACGCCGTACGGGACGGCGATTGCGCGGCGCGGCTGGGCGGGGACGAATTCGCGGTGATCGCCCCCGCGGTCCTGAGCGCGGAAGTGGCGCTGTCGATCGCCGGCCGGCTCGCCGCGAGCATCACGCGCCCGATCGTGCTCGACGGGCGCTCCCACCAGGTGGGCACCGGCATCGGCATCGCCCTGGTCCGCAGCGGCGAGATACATTCCGCCGAGCTGGTTCGCCGCGCCGACATCGCGCTCTATGCAGCCAAGCGCGGCAATGGCGAGCCCTGGCGTCTCTACGCGCCCGAGCTGGAAGCCTAGATCCCGACCACGCGCGTTCCCAGCCGCGTCGCTTCGTCGCGGTCATGGGTCACCATCAGGATCGGCATCCGCACCGCGTCGCGCAGCCGCTCGATCAGCGCCATGATTTCCTCGCGCCGCGCCCGGTCGAGCGAGGACAGGGGCTCGTCGAGCAGCAGGAAGCGCGGATCGGACAGCAGCGCCCGCCCGATCGCCACCCGCCGCGCCTCGCCCCCCGAAAGCGTGCGCGGCCAGCGATCGAGCAGATGCGCGATGCCCAGCAACGCGATCGTCTCGTCCACGTCCAGGCCGCCATCGCCTCGACACCCATAGAGCAGGTTGGCGCGCACGCGCAGGTGCGGGAACAGCCGCGCTTCCTGGAATACATAGCCCGCGCGCCGCTCGGCCACGGGCACGTCGATCCCGGCCGCGCCGTCGAACAGCGTCTCGCCGCCCACTCGCACATGGCCCGCATCGGGCGCCGTCAGCCCGGCGACCATGTTCAGCACGCTGGTCTTGCCCGCGCCCGAGGGGCCGAACAACACGGTGAGCCCCGCGTCCGCCACGATCCGGCAGGCGATCTCGGTCTCGCCCAGGCGCTTGGTCAGGTCGAGGTCAAAGGACATGCAGCCCCCTGCCCGCGCGCCGCGCGATGATCTCGGAAGCGAGCAGCGCTCCCAGCGAGAGCAGCACCGAAATGCCGGCAAGGCGCAGCACCTGGCCCTCGCCGCCCGGCAGCTGCAGCGCGGCGTAGATGGCGAGCGGCAAGGTCTGCGTCTCGCCCGGCACGCTGGAGACGAAGGTGATCGTCGCCCCGAACTCGCCCAGCGCCCGCGCGAAGCCGAGCACCGCGCCGGCGAGCACCCCGGGCAGGCTGAGCGGCAGCGTCACGCTCGCGAACACCCGCCAGCGCCCGGCTCCCAGCGTTGCCGCCGCCTGCTCGAGCCGCCGGTCGACCGCTTCGATCGAGAGCCGCATCGCGCGCACCATCAGCGGCAGCGCCATCACCGCCGACGCGATCGCCGCTCCGGTCCAGCGGAACAGCACCGAGACGCCGAACCAGCTCTCGAGCCAGCCCCCGATCGGCCCGCCCGGCGCGAAGGCGAGCAGCAGCAGCCAGCCGGTCACCACCGGCGGCACCACCAGCGGCAGGTGCACCAGCCCGTCGAGCAGCAGCTTTCCCGGAAAGCGCCCCCGCGCCAGCAACCAGGCCAGCGCGAACGCCACCGGCAGGCATGCCAGCACCGCCACCCCGCCCACGCGGAGCGACAGCAGCACGATGCCCCATTCCGCGGGCGCGAGCATCACAACGGCAGGAAGCCGAAGCGCCGGAAGATCGCCCGTCCCTCGCCGCCCAGCAGGAAGCGCCGGAACGGCTCGGCATCGGGGCTGGCCGATGCCTTCAGCCGGGCAAGCGGATAGCGGATCGGCGGATGGCTGCTATCGGGCAGCACGCGCACCATCTCCACTCGGGTGGAGGCGCGCGCATCGGTCGCATAGACGATCCCGAACGGCGCCGCCCCGCGCTCGACGAACGCCAGCGCCGCGCGCACGCTCTCGCCGCGCACCACCCGAGCCTTCACCGCATCCCAGGCCCCCAGCGCCTCGAGCGATGCCCTGGCATAGCGCCCGGCCGGCACCGCGTCCGGATCGGCGAGCGCGAGCGGCCCGCCGCCCAGCAACCGCGCCAGCGGCACGCGCGGCCCGGCATCGCCCCGCGCGCCCTTCGGCCGCACCACCACCAGCCGGTTCCCCAGGAACGCCGCGCGCGTGCCCGGCACGATCAGCCCGCGCTTCTCGACATCGTCCATCCACGGCTCGTCGGCCGAGACGAACAGGTCCGCCGCCGCGCCCGCCGCGATCTGCCGCGCCAGTGCCGAGGATGCGGCGAACGAGCAGACCGGCCGGGCCCGGCCCTTGCGTGCCCAGGCATCGGCTGCCGCCGTCATCGATTCCTGCAGGCTGGCGGCGGCCAGCACCAGCGGCGCCCCCACCGCGGCGGCAACCACCCCGCGCGGCGCCATCGCCGCCACGCCGATCCCGGCGAGCAGCGCTCGCCGGTCGATCCGTCCCTCGATCGTCATGCCCCCTGCCTGACACCCGCCACGCAGCGAGGCAAGGCCCTCACTTCAGCCCGAGCGCCTTGCGGACATCCGCCCAGCGGACCAGCTTGAAGTTCTGCGCGGCGGGCGCATTGTCGCCATCCTGCGCCAGCATCAGCCCGCCCTGCAGCCCCGGCCCGAAGCTCGCGGTGGAGACTTCGATCCCGTCGGTCTCGCTGGTCGCGCCGAATTTCCCCGCCGCGATCCGGAACCGCCCCGCATAGGCCATGTCGCGCAGGCGCCACACGCCATAGGCGCTGTCGCCCTGGCTCGACACGACCAGCCAGCCGCCGCGCGCGCCCTCGGCCGCGATCGCCACGCCTTCCACATCGTCCACCAGGCGCTTGCCGTCCACCGCGATCACTTTCTCGCCGGCGATCGGATCGCGCGGGTTCGCACCGAAGCGCCACACGCCGACATCCTCCTCGCCCACGAACAGCGTGCCCGTCCGGTCATCGGCCACGCACCCCTCGGACTGGGTCGCCAGCCGCATGGTGCGCACACGGTCCGCCTTGATCGCTCCGCCTTCGCGCAGGATCTCCATCTGCACGATCGTGCCGCCCTTGTGCACGACAAAGGCATGCAGCCGTCCGCCGCGCGGCGCGTACATGCACAGGCCATATGCCTCGCCCGCCCCGGCATCGAACCGCCCGATCTCGGCGAGCGCGGCCGTCCGCGTATCCAGCGTGTAGAGCGCCAGCTTCGCCGCCGCCTTGTCGTTGCGATCGCTCGCCGCCACGATCACCTGGCCGCCCCACACGCGCAGGTCGACATTGTTCACTCGCCCCGCCGGCAGCGTCGAGCGCAGCTTGCCCGACAGGTCATAGACGTTGAGCCCGGCCTTCTTGTCGGTCGCGACGATCAGGCTGCGAGCGGGATCGCGCGGGTTGCGCCAGATCGCGGGATCGTCCGCCGCATCCTCCAGGCTCGCAACTGCCTGCGTCTCCCCGATCGCCTTCACTTCGGCAGTCGGCACCGCCTGCGCATCCTGAGCGGTGGCAGCAGGCACGGTCTGGAGCAGCATCAGCGTGGCAAGCAGCATGGGTTCCCCTTCTTCATGGACGCCCGCCGTCTATAAACGCTGTGCGACGGAACGATGACGATCCGGAGACAGTCGCTCCCCCATCGCTCGACAGGAAACCGTCGCCCCGGTGCCCGAACCGCGCTACGACGCATGGCGGCGAGAGGGATGGCGATGCGCTTGGGGAATATCGGACCGCTGGTCGTAAGCGCCTTGATATTGGTGCTGGCAGCCTGTGGAGGCGGAGGAAGCGCCCGGCGCAGCACCACCCCTGAGGGCATCGCGAAAGTCACCACCATCGACTTCGCCCAAGTCGCGGACTATTCCGCGCCAAAGCTCCCCGCCTATTTCGATCACACCGTGGCGGCGCTGGACAACGGCCCGGCTTCCGACGCGACCAGCGATCGTGTGGCAACGCTTGGACGCGTGCTGTTCTACGATCTGCGGCTGAGCACGAATAACAGGGCGTCCTGCGCATCCTGCCATCGGCAGGCGATCGGCTTTACCGACTCGATGCGGTTCAGCAACGGGATCAGCAACGCGGCCACCACCGATTTCCATGCGATGCGGCTGGGCAATCTCCGCTACTGGCAACCCGGTTCCGCCTTCTGGGATCGGCGCGCGCCCAATCTGGAAGCACAGACCAGCCAACCCTTCCACAGCCTGGTCGAATTGGGATGGGGCGGAGACGCGGGCGGCTTCGACGCGCTGACCCGGAAAATGGGCGCGACGCCCTATTATCCGGACCTGTTTGCCTGGGCGTTCGGCAGCGCCGCCATCGACGAGGCCCGCATCCAGCAGGCGCTCGCCCAGTTCGTGCGCGCGATGGTCTCGCACTCGAGCCGGTGGGACACCGGCTATGCGCAGGTCTTCTCCCCCAGCGCCCCGAACCGCGCGCTGGACGTCGACCTGCCGAACTTCAGCGCCCGGGAGAATCGCGGACGGCAGTTGTTCATGACAAGTGCGCGACAAGGCGGCGCCGGCTGCTCCGCCTGTCACCTTCCGCCGACCTTCGCCCTGGCGGCAAATGCGCGAAGCAACGGCCTGGACGCGGGCGAGACACGCCTGTTCAAGGCGCCGGCGCTGCGCAACGTCGGACTGACCGGACCCTATATGCACGACGGCCGCTTCGCGACCCTTGCGGAGGTCGTCGACTTCTACGACCACGGCATCCAGCAGGGCCCGGCGCTCGACGACCGCCTGCGCGAGGGCGGGCGGCCGCGGCGCCTGAACCTGAGCCCGGCGGATCGGGCGGCGCTCGTCGCCTTCCTGACGACGCTGAACGACCCGGCTCTCACCACGGATGCGCGCTTCGGCGACCCGTTCCGCCGGTAGGAACGCCGGTGCCGGATCCTAGGCGCGGATCGAATAGAGAGTCGCGTTGCTGATCGCGTACACCGCGCCATCGGCGCCGACGAGCGTCGGCGTATAGGCCTGGCCGAGCCCTGCGTTCAGCCGCACGCTCTGCGACAGCGTGTTCGTGGCCAGGTCCCAGCGATACAGCACGCCGTCCTCGTTGTTCGCGAGGATCGACCGGCGCACCGGGTCCGCGGCCATGGTGTTGATGCACCACTCGACTCGCGAATTGGCGGAGCCGCCGTCCCGCGTCGGGGCCAGGATCGTCAGCACTTCGCGCATCACCTGAACGCTGGGCACGATCGTATCGGCCTGGCTCGCCTTCGGATCGATCACGGCTATCCGGTTGAGCCCGTCGCCATTCCCTACCCCGAAGTAGTTATTGTACTTCGTTGCGAGCAGATAGGTCGACGTGCCGGTGTAGGATGGCACCATCGACGCAGGAATCACGCTGGGCGACACGTCCCAGCCGAAGCTGCCCGGAACTCCCGCCGGATTGAGCAGGGCATCGAACTGCAACAGCCAGCCCCGCGTGTTATGCGTCGGGAACTGCGATTCCATCACGCCGAGGAACACGCGGCCATCGGGACCGACCACCGGCGATGCCGTGCCGTCATCGGGAAGGCGCGCGGGCGTGCCCAGGTTCGGGTCGGTCAGCGCGATCCTGGCGCGGGTCGCGAGCGTCGCGCTGTCGAGCGCGAGCAGGAAGCCGGTCTGCGTCGCGGTCGTCGAGCCCCGATTCACCGCGACATACACCGTGCTGCCGTCGATCGAGATGGCGGGAGCGCAGTTCATCGCGGGCTTCTGGACCGAGGCATCGCCCGCTGCCGCCGCGACGCCCACCCAGCTGCCCGTGCCGTCGGGCGCGACCCGCGCTATCCCGCTGACCAGCCCCGCCGGGTTCGCGCCGGTCACCACGAAACCGAAGAAGACATTGCCATTCGCATCCGCGGTGAGCGGCGTGTTGATGAAGACGCTGCCGTCGAATGCCGCGGAATTGGCATTATACACCGCCGCACCATAGAATATCTGGGCCGTCAGGGTGCCGTTGACCGCATCTCCATCCGCCCGCATCAGCAGCTTGCCGCCGGCGCCCGGCGCATAGACCCGGCCCTGTTGGGTGAGGATCAGGTTGTACGGTGGCTGCCAGTTGTGCGGAGGCATGACATAGTCGGTGGCGGCCATCCACAGGAGCGCACCGGTCGCGCCGGCACGGCCTTCGACGCGGAAGCCGCCAGTGGCCCCCGTCTTCACCGGGATCACCACGGTATTGTTCGTCGTCACGGCCGGCGAGCCATAATGCGCGAGCAGCCCGCCCCAGCTGGCATATTGCGGAGCAAGATCCACGGCGGACGTCCAGGCGATGCGATTGAGGTCCTGCGTGGCGATCCCGCTCAGCGCGGTATGCTGGGCGTCGCGGCCATAGCCGAACCATGCGGGGCCGGTGACCGGCGTGGGCGTGGGCGTCGGCGTTGGGGTTGGCGTCGGGGCCGGGCTCGGCGAGGGCGACCCGCCGCTGCATGCCGCGACCACCATGGTCGACGACAGCATCGCCAGCGCGCCGCGACGCGAGACGCGAGAGTCGGAAACGGGAACGGAGGGAATGCGATTACGGCTCATGGCTGCGCTCCATCAATGTGCTGACGTCGCCGGCGCGCGTGTCACCCCCTGGCATTGCCGACCCGGCCACACTTCCCAAAAGACCTGTGAAGTTGTTGCTGAGCCGCTCTGCAGACATGGCGCCAACCTGTTGAGGAGAGACAGGATAGACTTCTCAAAAGGAGAAGAAGATCGCAACATTTATCTTGACGGCTCATCGCCGCCAGGATCTCGACCTCCTGACGCTCCACGAATTCGCACAAGTCATTTGCGACAAAGCCGCAGCGGCAGGCGATGAGGATCGCCCGCTATCCGATGACCGCAAGAACGGGCGGCCGCTTCGCAAAGGCCCAGGCCGGCCGCCGCTGACGACCCGGCGGGCGCAAGCTTGCCTCTATTCCTCGCCCATCCGCAGCGCCGCGATAAAGGCCTCCTGCGGGATCTGCACCGAGCCGTATTCGCGCATCCGCTTCTTGCCTTCCTTCTGCTTCTCCAGAAGCTTGCGCTTGCGGGTGATGTCGCCGCCATAGCATTTGGCGGTCACGTCCTTGCGCAGCGCGGCGATCGTCTCGCGGGCGACCACCTTGCCGCCGATCGCCGCCTGGATCGGGATCTTGAACAGGTGGCGCGGGATCAGGTCCTTCAGCCGCTCGCACATGCCGCGGCCGCGGCTCTCGGCGGTCGAGCGGTGGACGATCATGCTCAGCGCGTCGACCGGCTCGTTGTTGACGAGGATGCTCATCTTGACGAGGTCGCCGGCGCGGTGGCCGATCTGCTCGTAATCGAAGCTCGCATAGCCGCGCGAGATGCTCTTCAGCCGGTCGTAGAAGTCGAACACCACTTCGTTGAGCGGCAGCTCATAGGTCACCTGGGCACGGCCGCCGACATAGGTGAGGTTCTTCTGGATGCCGCGCCGGTCCTGGCAGAGCTTGAGGATCGGCCCGAGATACTCGTCGGGCACATAGATCACCGCATTGATCCACGGTTCCTCGATTTCCGCGATCCGGTTGGGATCGGGCATGTCGGCGGGGTTGTGGAGTTCGATCTCGCGGGCCTCGGCCTCGCCCGCCGCCTTGGTCAGCTTGAGCTTGTAGACCACCGACGGCGCGGTGGTGATCAGGTCGAGATCATATTCGCGGCTGAGGCGCTCCTGGATGATCTCCAGGTGGAGCAGGCCGAGAAAGCCGCAGCGGAAGCCGAAGCCGAGCGCGGCGCTGGTCTCCATCTCGAAGCTGAACGAGGCATCGTTGAGCCGCAGCTTGGAGATGCTTTCCCGAAGCTTCTCGAAGTCGTTGGCGTCGACCGGGAACAGGCCGCAGAAGACCACCGGCTGGACTTCCTTGAAGCCCGGCAGCGCTTCGGCGGCAGGCTTCTTCGCGTCGGTCAGCGTGTCGCCGACGCGCGCCTGGGCAACTTCCTTGATCTGCGCGGTGATGAAGCCGATCTCGCCGGGCCCCAGGTCGGGCAGGTTCTCGAGCTTGGGGCGGAAGCAGCCGACCCGGTCGATCAGATGGGTGGTGCCGGTCTGCATGAACTTGACCTGCTGGCCCTTGCGGATCGTGCCGTCGATGACGCGGACCAGGATCACGACGCCGAGATAGGGATCGTACCAGCTGTCGACCAGCATCGCCTTGAGCGGCGCGTCCGGATCGCCCTTGGGCGCGGGAATGCGTTCGACCACGGCATCCAGTATCTCGTCGATGCCGATGCCGGCCTTGGCGCTGGCGAGCACCGCGTTCGAAGCGTCGAGGCCGATGATCTCCTCGATCTCGTTCTTCACCTTCTCCGGCTCGGCCGAGGGCAGGTCGATCTTGTTGATGACCGGAATGATCTCGTGATCATGCTCGATCGACTGATAGACATTGGCGAGCGTCTGGGCCTCTACGCCCTGGGCCGCATCCACCACCAGCAGCGCGCCTTCGCAGGCGGCGAGGCTGCGGGAGACTTCATAGGCGAAGTCGACGTGACCGGGCGTGTCCATCAGGTTGAGGACATGGCCCTTCCATTCCAGGCGCACCGTCTGCGCCTTGATGGTGATGCCGCGCTCCTTCTCGATGTCCATGTTGTCGAGCACCTGGGCGGACATCTCGCGCTCGGAGAGCCCGCCGGTGCGCTGGATCAGCCGGTCGGCCAGGGTCGACTTGCCATGGTCGATGTGCGCGATGATCGAGAAATTGCGGATCTTGGAAAGGTCGGTTGCCATGATCGGGGCGCGTTAGCAGCTTGCACGCGAAAGCCAAAGGGTCCGAAATACACTGCCGGTACCTTCTGTGATTTCACCGCGACGCGTTTGCCGCTATCCGGGCGATGGTTTCAAACAGAGGGAGAGAACCATGACCTCGAAGACCGCGTTCATCGTGAAGACGTTGATGGCTTCGGCCGCCCTGCTCGGCGCGAGCGGAGCCTATGCGCAGAAGCAGGCCAAGCCGACCAAGGGGGAAAAACTGCAGCAGGCCGCCGTCAACGACGTGCCGCATTGCTCGCGCAAGCTGGGCACGCTCTCGATCGTCGACGGCGACGATCCCAGCGGCTGGACCCAGTATCAGCTCGCCCCGCCCGCCAAGCTGCTGAAGGTGCTGGTGCAGCGCTCCGGATGCTTCAACCTCGTCGATCGCGGCTCCGGCCTGCAGGCGGCCGCGCGCGAGCGCGACATCGGCGGCGGCCTGGGCCTGCAGCGCGGCGCGAATGTCGGCCAGGGGCAGATCAAGGCGGCCGATTATGTGCTCGTCGCCGAAGTGCAGGGCGCCAACAGCAATGCCAGCGGCAGCGCCGTGGGCGGCATCGTGGGCGGCCTGGTCGGCGGCCGGGTCGGCGGGCTGCTCGGCGGCATCAAGTCGCGCAAGCTCGAGGCGAACACCGTGCTCTCGCTCACCAACGTCCGCACGACCGAGACGATCGCGGTGCAGGAAGGCTATGCCGCCAAGAACGACATCGGGTTCGGCGCGGGCGGCGGCGTCGGCTTCTTCGGCGGTGCGGCCGGCGCGGTCGGCGGCGGCTATGAGAATACCGATATCGGCCGGATCGTGACGCTGTCCTTCATCCAGGCCTATGCCAAGATGGTCACCGATCTCGGCCTGGTCCGGCCGGGCGATGCCGGCACCGCCCAGGCGGCGCCCGCCAAGACCTTCACCGCCCAGGCGCCGGTCGCGATGCGCGCCGCCCCGGTTGCGACGGGCAAGGTCATCCGTACGCTCCCGGTGGGCGCGATCGTCTATCCGACCGGCAACAAGAACGGCCTGTGGTGGGAAGTCGCCGACGAGAACGACAATGTCGGCTGGGTGCTCAACACCAAGCTGGCGCCGTCGAACTGACATTTTCCGAACGGTGGAGAAAAGGGCGGGCGCCATCGGCACCCGCCCTTTTTTTGCCCTGGAAAGGGGACGGGCCCAGCGGAGTTGCAATCCGCCGGGCCCGACTGACCGCCGGAAACGGGATTAATGGATCCGGCCGGTCAGCGACACGCCGATGACGCGCGGCTCGTTGAGCACCGCGGCCATATAGTTTTCGATCACGCCCTTGAGGTTCTTCTCGTTCGTGATGTTGCGGGCGAAGGCAGCGACTTCCCAGGCGCCGTTGCCGCCCTGGTAGCCGATCTTCAGGCCGCCTTCGAAATTGCCCTTCGAGTAGAACTCGTTGGTCTTGTAGAGCACATAGTTGGTGTAGCCCTGCACGTTCCAGTCGGTCGAGATGAAGACCTTGCCGCTGTCGCTGACGGGGATGTCGTAGCGGGCCGTGGCGCTGAGGTTATATTCCGGCGCGTTCGGCAGCGGGTTGCCATCGATCTGTGCGAACACCGCCGGCGAACCGAAGACGGTGCGGGTGATGGTCGGGTCGTTGACCGTGCAGACCACCGTGCCGGCCAGCGCGCAGACCTGGGCATAGACGCGCTTGTCCTTGATCTCCGAATGGAGCCAGCTGGCACCGAACGAGAGCGCGAGGTTGCGCACCGGGCGCACGTTCAGCTCGGCCTCGACGCCATATGCCTCGGCCTTGTCGGCGTTGAAGAGCACGCCGTTGCCGTTCGAGTCGTTGCCGTTCAGCTGGATGTCGTCGACCGTGTAGTAGAAGCCCGTCAGGTTGAAGCGGACCTTGTTGTCGAACAGGCTCGACTTGATGCCGGCCTCCCACGACAGGATCGTCTCCGAATTGGCGGTGGTGAAGTCCGAGTTGAACACGGCCGAGCGGCCCTGGATGGTCGGGCCGCGGAAGCCGCGCGCGACGCGGGCATAGAGGCTCAGATCGTCGCTCGCCTCATAGAGCGCGCTCACGTCCCAGCTCGGCTGCCGGTCCGACAGGCGGACATGGCGGCGGCCCGCATAGGTCACGGCGCCCGCCGCGGTGTCGGCGGTCTTCAGCAGATCGGTGGTCTTCGTGTCCTGGGTCACGCGCACGCCGCCGGTCAGGCGGAAGCGCGGCGTCACCTGATAGCTCGCCTGGCCGAACAGCGCCCAGCTGGTGTTCACGTCGTGCAGGCGCACCCAGTTGTTCGGGTTACGGCCGACCACGCCGGGGCTCAGGAACCAGGCGCGCTGGTAGAACTCGGTGATGTCGCGGCTGTCGAAGTACATGCCGCCGATCTGCCACTTGAAGGCACCATCGCCGTTGCTGGCGAGGCGGACTTCCTGCGACCACTGGTCGAGACCGCGCAGACGGCCCATCGACTGGCCGCAATCGCGGCACGTGCCCGTCGCCGGATTGTAGCCGAGCTGGCTGAAGCCGCCATCGGTGTCGCCGCGGCTATAGCCCGAGCTGGTCTCGAAGGCAGTGATCGAGGTCAGCGTGACCGGACCGAAATCGAAGCCGTTGTTCCACGACATGCCATAGGTGTCGTAGTCCTGCGGGTTGTTCGCCGCCTCGTCATACTGGACCGTGGTGCGCGAGACGTTGCTGACGTCGTTCGAGCCCTTCTTGAGCCCGTTGCGCAGGAACAGCGTCGAGGTGCCGTGATAGTTGCGCATGTGCGCCGAGAAGAGCGAGGTCCAGTCCTCGGTCGGCTTCACCAGCAGCTGGATGCGGGCATCGCGCTCGTCGAAGCCGCCCATCGCGTTCTTCTTCGGACGCTGGGTGCCGTCCGAGTTCGGGCCGGAATAGGCGTTGTCGACATAGTTGTCGCGATGCTGGAACAGGCCCGAGACGCGGATCGCGACATTGTCGGCCAGCGGGCCGCCGATGCCGGCGTCGAGGCTGATGCTGTTATAGCTGCCATAGCTCAGCGTGCCGCGCGCATCGAGGCCGTCCAGCGACGGGCGGACGGTGTCGAACTTGACGATGCCGGCCGTGGTGTTGCGGCCGAACAGCGAACCCTGCGGGCCGCGCAGCACTTCGACATGGTCGAGGTCATAGACCGGGTTCGACTTGAGCACGACATGCTCGAGCACCACGTCGTCCTGGATGATCGACACGGGCTGCGAGGCGCCCAGGTAGAAGTCGATATTGCCCAGGCCGCGGATGTAGAAGCGCGGGAAGATGCGGCCGGTGGTCGTCTCGGCATAGAAGCTGGGAACCTTGCCCGACAGCGCGAGCAGCGTGTCGTCGCCGCTGGCGGTGAAGTCGCGGGCATCCTGGCCGCCGATCACTGCGACCGACACCGGCGTGTTCTTCAGCGCTTCGGGACGGCGCTCGGCAGTGACGACGATCTCGGTCGTGGGCTCGTCGGCGGCCGGGGCGGCAGTGTCCTGCGCCTGCGCGGTGCCGCCGATGGCGAGCGCGCCGAATGCCGCGCCCAGGAAAAGGGCAGATCTGGTGATGCGGATCTTCATGTGGTTCTTCCCTGCTGTGCGCCCGACACGCAGCAACGGCCACGACCCCGCATTCGCAGAATCGCGCCACCGTCACGCCGGGCATTCTTGTTATCGAAGAGTGGCTCTCGCCCCCTGCAAGGGCGCCGTTAGGATCGGATTGTGTACGAACTATGACAAGAACCGACAATTTCTCGCAAGTGCAGCATACGCATCCTGCAACTGCCCCTGCCGCGTTCAGCCGTCCGCCTGGGCTGCCTCGATCGCGGCGATGGCATTGGCATAGCGCTCCTCGCCCTGGCCCGAGACATGCGCCCAGCGCACACCCCGCCGCTCCAGCTCGGCCTTGCTGAGGTCGTAGAATTTCTGCCGCAGTTCCCGGGTGCCGAACATGCGGGTGCCGTCGGCGCGCCAGGGCATGTCGATATCGAACAGCAGATAGAGGTCCGCCGTTCCCTGCCATTCGTCGAACCAGGGGTCGCGCTCGCCGAACAGCATGTCGGCCCAGACCGCAGTCATCAACGGATCGGTATCGAGCACCAGCGGCCGGAGGCCGGCCGCGACCATGGTGCGCGCGCCCGCATCGTGCGTCTTGGCGATCTCCAGCAGGTCGCGCATCGTGAAGTCGATGCCGCGCGCCTCGGCATATTCGCGGCCATATTCGTCCACCACCTCGCCGCCGAGATAGGCGGCGATGCGCGGCGCCAGCGTGGACTTGCCGGTGCTCTCCGGCCCGTGGAGACAGATGGTGCGTAACTTCATTCCCGTGCCTTCAACCAGTTGATCAGCCCCCAAGCGGAAAGGGCCAGGAATACGCAGTACAGGCTCGCCGTAAGCCACAAACCCTTGATGGCGAAAAGGGGAATCGCGAGCAGGTCGACGGTGATCCACAGCACCCAGCATTCCCAGTTGCGGCGCGACTGGAGGATCTGCGCGGCGATGCTGAGCACCGCGATGCTGCCGTCCCACCAGGGATAGGCCGCGTCGGTGAGCCGGTGCATCGCATAGCCCCAGGTGCCGATCACCGCGGCGCAGACCAGCGCCCAGGCCAGGCGCGCCCGCACGCCCATCGTCTCGACCACCACTTCGCCGCTCCCTGCCCGCGAGCGGGCCCAGTTCCGCCAGCCATAGAGATTGACCACGAAGAAGAAGAGCTGGAGCAGCGCGTCGCTGTAGAGCTTCTCGTGATAGAAGACCCAGGCGTAGAGCGAGACCATCGCCAGCGCGAAGGGATAGTTCCACATGCTGCGGCGAACGACCAGGAAGACATTGATCAAGCCAAGCAGGCTGGCGGTCGTTTCGATCATCGGCACGGCCTAGCAACAACCCCGGGCGCCCGTCGAGAGGGTTGCCCTTCCCCGCCCGGGCGCTAGGCTGGCCCCCTCAGATCGCGGGAGGAATGCCCATGCGTCACGTCGCGGTGATCGGCTCCGGGCCGGCCGGCTATTACACGGCCGAAGCCTGCCAGAAGGTGTTCGGCGATCAGGTCCGAGTCGACATCATCGACCGGCTTCCCGTGCCTTTCGGGCTGATCCGCACCGGCGTTGCCCCCGATCACCAGTCGATCAAGGGCGTCTCGCGCCGCTACGAGGCGGTGGCATTGACCGACAATGTCCGCTTCGTCGGCAACGTCACGCTGGGCCGGGACGTGTCGATCGACGAACTGCGCGCGCTCTATGACGCCGTGGTGCTCGCCACCGGCGCGCCGCACGACCGCAAGCTGGACATCCCCGGTGCCGGCCTGCCCGGCGTGGTCGGCTCGGCGGCGTTCGTCGGCTGGTACAACGGCCATCCCGACTTCGCCGATCTCGATCCGCCGCTGGACGGGCCGGCGGTGGTGATCGGCAACGGCAATGTCGCACTCGATGTCGCCCGCGTGCTCGCCAAGACGCAGGACGAGTTCGAGGGGTCGGACATCGTCACCCATGCACTGGGCGCGCTGCGGGGTGGGCATGTCGACACCATCACCATCCTGGGCCGCCGCGGCCCGCACCAGATCGCGATGACGCCCAAGGAACTGGGCGAGCTGGGCGAGCTCCGGCGCGCCACGCCGCTGGTCTCCCCCGCGGACCTGCCGCCGGCGGAGGACGATACGGTCCTCGACCCCGGGCAGCGCAAGTCGGTGGGGCATCTGCGCCGCTTCGCGCAGGGCATGCCCGACAAGCCGATCCGCATCGTCTTCGATTTCTTCGCCATGCCGGTGGCGATCGAAGGCGACGGCAAGGTCGAGCGCGTCATCGTCGAGCGCACCGCGCTGGGCCTGGACGGCAACGCCCATGGCACGGGCGAGACCTATGCGGTGCCGGCCGGCCTGGTGGTGAGCTGCATCGGCTATCGCACGCCGCCGATCGACGGCGTGCCCTATGATGACAAGGCGGGGCGATTCGCCAATCTCGACGGGCGCGTGCTGCCCGGCCTCTATGCGGTGGGCTGGGCGCGGCGCGGGCCGACGGGGACGATCGGCACCAACCGGCCCGACGGCTTCGCCATCGCCGAGAAGATCGCCGAGGATGTCGGCGAGGGCTCGGAAAAGGCCGGCCGGCCGGGGCTGGACGCGCTGCTGGCGGGGCGGGGCGTGGAGCTGGTCACCTTCCGCGACTGGCAGAAGATCGACGCCGCCGAGATCGCTGCCGCCCGCATCGGCGCCCCGCGCGAGAAGTTCGTTTCGGTCGATGCCATGCTGGGTGCGCGGAAAAGCTGATTCAGTGGCTTGCGTGACTCCCACGGCGTGGTTATAGGCGCCCCCTCGCAGTCGGGGTTCGCCCCGGATGCGCCGGTCGGGGAATAGCTCAGCCTGGTAGAGCACTGTGTTCGGGACGCAGGGGCCGGAGGTTCGAATCCTCTTTCCCCGACCATTTCATCCTCATGCAAATCGTCGATCCTACCCCATCCGGGGGGCGGCATTCCCGCGGATCGTCTTGACGCGCGCCATCCCCCGACGCTGACGCCGGGGGATCGCCGCCTTCAGAAGAAGCGCCCGTAGACGACCTGGACGACCTCTCCGGTCGTTATGTTGACCAGAAGCGCATCGGGCCCGTAGCGCACCCATTCATAGCCGACCGGCGGAACGTCGAGGCCGAACAGCCAATAGTCCGTCAGCCAATAGTCCTGCCCCCAGAAGATGCCGGGCAGGATATCGCCATAGGCCCAGCGGCGATACTGGAAGCCCCGGGGCGGATGGTACGGGCCAATATGATAGGTGCGATCGGCGTTGAAGTTATGGTTGTAATAGGGCCGATCGAGCTGGCTCGGGCGCGTCTGGGTGCCCTGGGGGCGTTCGAAGCGCGGATAGGCCATGGGCGCACGCTCCATCTCGGGCGCGGCCATTTGCCTCCCGCCTCCCTGATGATGGGCCTGCGCCATCGCCGGCGACACGCCGAGCGTCAAACCTGCGCCCGCACAGGCAAGCGCCAAGGCAGAACAGAACAGATTCTTGCGCATAACGATCTCCGTCACTGACTCGATCGCCTGCGATATGGGAATGCCTCCCCCTCGGCGGCATGCGTAGGATTACGTAATTGACTCGATATGCAGGAACGGGTGAGTCGCCTATCCTACCCTCTCCTCATTCCGCATCGATGCGAGGCCGGCAGCAGCGACCCGTCGGTCCGCTTTTCCGTTGCAGACGGATGTGCGAGATGTCTCCGCCCGACCAAGGCGCGAGGAGTCGCTCAACGCATGCTGCTGTCTCTCCTGCTTTCGCTCGCCGCACCCGCGCAGGCGACGCCGCTGCGCGTCGGCACCTACAGCTATCCGCGCTACGATCGCCGGATCGCGCTGGGACCGATCGCGGCGCTGGCTGGGAGAATCGCGGGGCGTCCGGCCGAAATCGTGCTGCTGCCGACACCGACCGCGCTGGCCGAAGCGCTGTGCAGGGGCGAAGTCGATGTGGCGATGACCAATCTCGGCGCGTTCGTCGAGGTGCGGGACTGCCCGAACCTGCGGGCCATCGCCGTGCTCGACACGCCGCCGCCGGTATTGGATCGCTATCGCGGCGTATTGCTGGTGCGGCGCGAGACGGGCATCGACACGCTCGATACGCTGGGCAAGCGAGCTTCCGGGCTGCGCTATAGCGAGGTCCTGCCGGGATCGACCTCGGGCGGGCTGGTGCAGGCCGAAGCGCTGCGTTCGGCGGGCAGCGCACCATCGGCCTTCGCCGCGCGCCGGATGGCGGGCACGCACGAGGCGGCGCTGGCCGATCTGATCGAGGGCCGCGCCGATGTCGCCGCGCTGACGGAGGATCCCTGGCGCAGGCTGCAGGCGAGCGACCCGGCGAAAGCCGCCACCCTGCACCCCATCTGGCGCTCCGCCCCGCTCCCGCCCGGTCCGGTCGTGTGCCACGAAGGCCCCGCGACGCCCTGCGCGGAGATCCAGGCCGCATTGCTCGGCGCGCAGGGAGGCCCGACCGCCGTCGCGCTTGCCGCCGGCTGGAGCGAGGCCGATGGCGCGACACGGTTCATGGCCTATGACCGGGCGCGCTACGAGGCGTTCAGGACGCGCTGATACATGGCTTGGGCAAGCGGCCGAGTGCTGCTAGGCGCCGCCCATGCTTTCCTTCCGCGACATCACCATCCGGCTCGGCGGCCGGGCAATCATCGAGGGCGCGAGCGCCGCGATCCCGCCGCGTGCCCGAGTCGGCTTCATCGGGCGCAACGGCGCCGGCAAGTCGACGCTGATGAAGGCGATCGCCGGGATGATCGAGACCGACACCGGCTCGGTCGACATCCCGCGCAACGCCCGTTTCGGCTATCTCCGCCAGGACGCACCCGGCGGACAGACCAGCGCCTTCGACACGGTGCTGGAAGCCGATGTCGAGCGCGCCGCGCTGCTCGTCGAGGCGGAGACCCAGACCGACCCCGACCGGCTCGGCCATATCTATGAGCGGCTCGACCAGATCGACGCCTATGAGGCGCCGGCCCGCGCCGGGCGCATCCTGAAGGGCCTGGGCTTCGACGAGGCGATGCAGGCTCGGCCGATGGACAGCTTCTCCGGCGGCTGGCGGATGCGCGTGGCGCTGGCCTCGCTCCTCTTCCTCAATCCCGACATCCTGCTGCTCGACGAGCCGAGCAACCACCTCGACCTGGAAGCGGTGATGTGGCTCGAGGGATTCCTGCGCGCCTATCGCGGCACGATCCTGCTGATCAGCCACGAGCGCGATCTGCTCAACAATGTGGCAGACCATATCCTCCACCTCGATCGCGGCCAGACCACGCTCTATCCCGGCGGCTATGACGCGTTCGAGCGGCAGCGGGCCGAGCGACTGGCCCAGCAGGCGGCGGCGCGCGAGAAGCAGGTCGCCGAGCGCGAGAAGCTCCAGGCGTTCGTCGATCGCTGGCGGGCCAAGGCGAGCAAGGCCAAGCAGGCGCAGAGCCGCGTCAAGGCCCTGGAGCGGATGCAGCCGATCGCGGCAGTGGCCGAGGATCCCAGCCTCACCTTCCAATTCCCCAATCCGGTGGGCCTGCGCCCGCCGCTGCTGACGCTCGACCATGTCGCGGTGGGCTATGAGCCCGGCAAGCCGATCCTCTCGCGCGTGGGGCTGCGGCTCGATCCCGACGACCGGATCGCGCTGCTCGGCCGCAACGGCAACGGCAAGACCACCCTGGCCCGACTGATGGCCGGCGAACTGGCAGTGATGGAAGGCGAGATGGCCACCGCCACCAAGCTGACGGTCGGCTATTTCACTCAGTATCAGGTCGAGGAGCTCGACCCGAAGGACACGCCCGTCGAGACGATGGGCCGGGTGATGAAGGGCGCGACGCCGGTGCAGGTGCGCTCGCAGCTGGGCCGGTTCGGCTTCTCGGGCGACAAGGCGCTGACCGCGGTGGGCAAGCTTTCGGGCGGCGAGCGGGCGCGGCTGGCGCTGGCGCTGGTGACGCACAACGCGCCCCACCTGCTGATCCTCGACGAGCCGACCAACCACCTCGACGTCGATACGCGCGAGGCGCTGGTCCAGGCGCTGGCCGAGTTCAAGGGCGCGGTGGTGCTGGTCAGCCACGACCGCCACATGCTCGAACTGGTCGCCGACCGGCTGCTCCTCGTCGACGGCGGCACCGCCCGCGAGTTCGACGGGACGATCGAGGAATATGCCGCCTTCGTCGTCTCCGGCAAGGAGCCGGCGCCGGCCCCCGCGCCCGCCGCCGCGCCGGTGGACAAGAAGGAGGAGCGTCGCGCCGCCGCCCAGGCGCGCGAGGCCTCGGCCGGCCTGCGCAAGGCCGTCAAGGACGCCGAGGGCGAGATCGCCAAGGCGCAGCGGGCGCTGGCCGAAGTGGACGGGGCGCTGGCCGGGATCGCCTCGCCGGCGCTCAAGGGCCTGTCGATGGGCGAGCTGATGAAGCGGCGCGGCGAAGTGGAAGCGCGGCTCGAGGCGGCCGAGGCGGCATGGCTCGCAGCCAGCGAGGCGCTGGAAGCAGCGGGCTGAGCCAGGCGCTTCCCGCTGCCCCCATCCGCTCGACACTTGTCCCCTATCCGATAGAGGGCCTCCGGCAGGATGGGCGGCATCCTGCTTGGCTCCGACTGGCGAAGGTATTTGCCGACGGCATGAGCGCCGCCGGCTTCGTTATGCTCCCGGTTCCTCCGGGGAGAGCCTATTTGCGCCCGGCCCACTTCTCGTACGCCACCAGCGCCTTGGCGGGGCCGGCATTGTACCAGCTATAGCCGTTGCGGCGTTCCTGGCTGAGCGCATTGACGTCGGTGTGGATCGAGCGGTCGCGGTCGCCGAAGATCGGCTTGCCGGTCCGGATGTCGTAATAGCGCGACCAGATCGGGCCGGCGCCGGGCTTGTCGACCAGCTTGCGGCCGTCCGGCCCCTTTTCGAAGGCGACGCCGTGGATGGCATGCGCCTCGATCCACGCCACCCCGTCCCGCACCGCCGCCTCGACCGCGGGAGACCGGCCCGCCTGCTTCATCAGGAAGATCAACAGGTCCGCGCTCTCGTCGGAGGACAGGGCGGCCGGTTCGAAGTTCCGGGCCCCCGCGGGCGCGAGCGTGAGCGCGTCGTGCTGCTGGCCCCAGATGGTGCGCTTGCCGTCGACGACCACCTGGGTCGCGAGGATCAGCCGGATCGCCTTGTCGCAGGCGGCCCTGGCCTTGGCGGCCAGCGCTTCGGGCACGAAGGCGTAATCGTCGCGGCGGCGCGCGACCTCGGCGAGCACCGTCACGACCGAGGAGAGCGCATCGTCGTTATAGGTCAGCGCGTCGTGATAGCCGCCCTGGAGCGGATAGATTTGCGGCCAGCCGCCATTGGGGAATTGTGCGCCCAGAAGATAGCGCACGCCCTTGAGGAAGGCCGCGCGATACCCCTCGCCTTCCGCACCCGGCGCCATCGACTGGACGCGGGCGAGGAAGCGCAACTCCGACGTGGTGGCATTGTTGTCGATCGTGCCGACATAGCTCCACGCCTCGTCGTCGCCGGTGCGCGCATTGGCGGGCAGATGCTCGACGGGGACATAATGCTGGCCCCGTACGCGGACCGGGCCGTCGCGATCGACATTCTTGCCCCAGCCGCCGGCGGGCGTCTGGAAGCTGACGATGTTGTCCGCGACGTGGCGCGCCTCGGGCGTGGCATAGAAGGCCGCGGCGAGGTTGGCGGGCATGCCGCTCCCGCCCGACTTGCCGCTGGGCGGCGGCGCGGGAATCTCGGCCAGGCCCCGGCGCTCGGCGGCGAGCGCGGCCTTGTCCGCCGCCATCAGCGCACGCGAGCGGGCGAGATAGATGGTCCAGGCGCCCTGCTCCGCCTTGGGAAGCGCGGCGATGCGCGCCTCGGTGATCGGTGCGGCCGGCGTCATCTGGCCGATCACTTCGACCGCCGCATATGCTACCGGTGTCATCGCTACAGCTGCGAGCAGAGCGATCTTTGCGATGCGAATCATGTCCCCTCCCGATTTGGATTTTGTCCGAGAATAGCGGGTTTGATTGCGAGCGCCAGCCGGGGCGAGCCGGTATCGGCTGGCGCTCGCCGTGGCGGCCCGTGTACATGATCTGTTCGCGTTCTTGCGAACCTCCGCTATATTGGCCGCATGCGCATCGGAGGAGTGTTCAGACATGGCCGACGCACGTCTCGTTGCCGATCGGCTCCTCGAGCTCGCTGCCGCTGACGGTCGTGAACGCACGCCGATGCAGTTGCCCAAGCTCGCATATATCGCGCACGGATGGCATCTTGCGCTGCATGGCCGCGCGCCGCCGGAGCCGCTCGGCCCCTAGGTTGGGGACTCATTCAGCTAACGCCGTCATCTCCGCCTGCGCGGGGATGACGAACGAAAATCAGATACTTGTTTGGGTTCTCAACCCGGCGTCGACGCACGAAAAACGGGCGAGAGGTTGCCCCCTCGCCCGCTCCTCATGGCCCTGAACTGACGCGCCTACTCGTAGCGCAGGGCATGAATCGGATTGGTGCGCGCCACGCGGAAGGCATGGGCGCCGATGGTGAGCACCGCGATCGCCAGCGCGAGCAGGCTCGCGCCGATGAAGGGCACCGGCGTGAGCGAGATGCGCGCGTCGAAGGCGTTGAGGAACTCGCGCATCAGCCACCAGGCGACGGGCCAGGCGATGATGTTGGCGATCACCACGGGCCGCGTGAACTGCCAGACGAGCAGCCGCGCGATATCGGCGGTGCGCGCGCCCAGCACCTTGCGGATGCCGATCTCCTTGGTCCGCCGCTCCGCCGTGAAGGCGGCGAGGCCGAACAGGCCGAGACAGCCGATCACCACCGCCAGGATCGCGAACATGCCGAACATCTGCGCACGGGCGTCGAGCCGCTTATAGGCCCGGGCGATCACTTCGTCGGCCAGGGTCGCGTCGAAGGGTACGTCGGGCGCATAACGGCGCCAGACCTTCTCGATCTCCTCGCGCACCGGGCGCGGGTCGCCGTGGAAGCGCGCGACGAGCCAGCTCACGCTGTGCCTGTCGAACAGGAACATGGTCGGCTCGATCGCGGTCCGCACGGTGCGGAAGCGCGCATCGGCGACGACGCCGATGATGGTGAGGTTCATCAATCCCCCATATTCGTCCTTCACGCCGTAGCGGACCGTCTTGCCGATCGCTTCCTGCGCGCTTTTGAAGCCCATGCGCTTCACGGCGCCCTCGTTGATCACGATATGGCCGCCGCGCGCGACCAACGCCCTTTCCGCCGCCGGATCCTCGGGGACCGGCGTGGTCATGTCGTCGGCCGGGCGGTTCTCCTCGAACAGGCGGCCGGCGACCAGGCGGATGCCCATGGTGGGGAAGAAGCCGGCGTCGACGCCGTAGATGCCGATGTCGACGGGATCGGTGCGGCCGGGCACGACCACCGAAGTGGAGGAGGTGTTGCCGGTCACCACGCCGATCATCGTCCGCCCGACGGAATCGACGCCCGGCACCTTGGCGATCGCGCGGGTGAGCGCATCGGCCTGGGGCTCCAGCGTCTTGGAGCCGATGCCGGCCAGCTGGATCAGCCCTGCCCGCTTGTAGCCCGGATCGAGCGAGCGGGCATAGACGTTCTGCGAATAGACCACCGCGGTGCAGATGATCAGGCCGATCGAGACGGCGAACTGGATCACGACGAGCGCGCTGCGCAACAGGCCCGAGCCTTCGGCATCCGCCGCGGACTTGTTCGCCTTGAGCACGCGCGCCGGCTGGAAGCGCGACAGGTAGAAGGCCGGATACAGCCCACCGGCCGCGCCGACGAGCAGCACCAGGCCGATCATCGGCAGGAACATTCCGCCATGGCCGAAATAATGCAGCTCGAGATCGGCATCGAGGAAGTTGCCGAACCAGGGCAGCACGATCTCGACCAGGGCAAGCGCGAGCAGCATCGCGATGGTCGCGAGCAGGATCGATTCCCCGATGAACTGCGTCATCAACTGGCGGCGGGTGGCACCCAGCACCTTGCGCAGCGCCACTTCGCGAGCGCGCTGGCTGGCGCGGGCGGTGGCGAGGTTGGTGAAGTTGATGCAGGCCATGGCGAGGATCATCACCGCGATGGCCGCGAAGGTGACGATCGTCTGCACGTCGTTGCCGGCGGTCATCGCCGAGCCGGTGGCGCGGCCGAGATGGACGTCGGGCGCCGCGACCAGCTTGAAGGTGCGCTCGTCGCCGGGATTATGCTTCTGGCCGTTGAAGGTAATGTCCGGGATGTTGCGCTTCTTCCACGCCTCCAGCTGGTTGTTCACCGTGGCGGCATCGACGCCCGGGCGCAGCTTCACATAGACCCAGCCCGAGGTCCAACCCCAGCTGGTCAGATAGCCATTGTCCTCCGGGAACATGCTCGGGAAATCGACGCGGACCAGCATCCGCATATCCATGTGCGAGTGCTTGGGGAGGTCCTTGAACACGCCGGTGATGCGGTAATCGGCCTTCTTGCCCGAAGTGAGCAGCGTCAGGGTGCGGCCGACGACGTTCCTGGTGCCGAAGATCTTGTTCGCCTCGTCCTCGCTCAGCACCACCGTTCCGGGCCGCGAGAGCGCCTTGCGGTCGCCCTGCGCCATCGGCAGCGCGATCGTGTCGAGAAAGGCGCCGTCGACCAGCCTGCCCTCATCGACCTGCCTGGCCTCGCCGTCCTTGAGCAGCGTGAGCGGCGGCCCACCCATATAGGTGGCGCTCTCGATCTGCGGGAAATCCTTGAGCAGCGCCCCCTTGGTCACATAGGGCGCGCCCTGGTTCTCGAACCCGTCGCCGGTGGTCTTGCTCTTGTAATAGACCTGGAGCTGATAGGTGCGCCCCGCATCGGGCAGCCAATTGTCGTAGCTGCGCTCATACTGGACGTAGAGCAGGATCAGCAGGCAGGCCGCCAGGCCGATCGCCAGGCCGAACAGGTTGATGAAGGCATAGGTGCGGTTCTTCGCAAGCGCGCGCAGGCCGACCGTCAGATAGTTGCGCCACATGGGCTTTCTCCTCTCCCGGAGTTTCAGGCGGCGCGGCGGCGTTCCTGGAGGACGCGGCCGTCGAGCATGTTGACGATGCGGCCGGCATAGTCGGCGTGCGCCGGCGAGTGAGTGACCATCACGATCGTCGAACCCTCGGCATTGAGGGTCTGGAGCATGTGCATCACTTCCTCGCCATGCTGGGTGTCGAGATTGCCGGTCGGCTCGTCCGCAAGGATCAGCTTCGGGCTGGCGACGAGCGCCCGGGCGACGGCGACGCGCTGCTGCTGGCCGCCCGAAAGCTGGCTCGGCCGGTGCTTGGCGCGATGGGCGATGCCGGTGCGGTCCATCACTTCCTCCACCCGGCGCTTGCGCTCGGCGGCAGGGACCTTGTGGTAGAGCAGCGCGAGCTCGATATTGTCGCGGACGCTTAGCTCGTCGACCAGGTTGAAGCTCTGGAAGATGAAGCCGATATTCTCCTTGCGGACATCGGCGAGCCTGGTCTCGCCCAGACCGGCGACTTCCTGGCCGTTGAACAGATAGCTGCCCGAGGACGGGCTATCGAGCATGCCGATCATGTTGAGCAGGGTCGACTTTCCGCAGCCGGACGGGCCCATGATCGCCACGAATTCGCCCTGCGCGATTTCGAGGTCGATCGCGTCGAGCGCCGTCGTCTGTACCGTGTCGGTGCGGTAGACCTTGGAGAGTTCGCGCATCTGCAGCATCGGATTCCCTTTCTTTTCGGTCATTTGGTCAGGTCCAGGCGCGTCTTGTCGGTGAGGCCGGTATAGGGCGAGGTGATCACCTTCTCGCCGGGCTCGAGCCCTTCGAGCACTTCGACGAAATCGGTGTTGCGGCGGCCCAGGCGCACGTTGCGCTTCTCCGCCGAGCCGCCGCCGGGCGCGACGACGAATATCCAGGCGCCGCCGGTATCGTTGTAGAAGGCGCCGTTGGGGATCAGCAGCGCGGGTGCGGAATCCCCCAGGGTGAGGCGCGCCTGCATGGTCTGGCCGCGCTGGAGCTGGGGCGGCTCGCCGCCGGTGAACTGCAGGTCGACCTGGAACTGGCCGTTCTGCACCTGCGGATAGATCTTGGTGACCTTGGCGCCGTAGCGCTTGCCGCCCCAGTCGAGCGTCGCCTGCTGGCCGAGCTGGACGCGGCCGAGATAGAATTCGTCGACCCCGGCGATCAGCTTGTTGCGGCCGGGGCTGTCGATCTGGCCGACCCGCTCGCCGCGGCCGAGCGACTGGCCGACCTGGACCGAAAAGCCCGAGAGCTGGCCGGCCACCGGCGCGCGCAGCTGGAGTGCGTCGAGATTGGCGCGGGCGATGGCCAGGCCCGACTGCATCGACTTGGCCGCGGCCTGCTGCTGCGAGAGCTGGCTGCCCTGCAGACGCGCATCGGTCGCCTGGCTGCGCTTCAGGGCGGCGAGGTTGCGCTGGCTGAGCGCGTAATCGGCCTGGGTGTCGGCGAACTGCTTGCCCGAGACGAAGCCGCGATCGGCGAGCGGCTTTTCCCGGTCATATTGGCGGCGGGCCTTGTCATAGACGGTCTCGGCGGCGAGCACGGCGCGCTCGTTGGACAGGCGCGTCTGGGCGAGCGCCAGTTCCTGGCTGCGCATGTTGTTGATCTGCTGCTCCACCTCGGTCTGGCGGGCGAGGGTGGAGAGCTGGAGCTCGGCGTTGGAGAGCAGGGCGATCGGCTGGCCGGCAGCGACGGTGGCGCCGTCCTCGACCAGCATCTTCTCGACGCGGCCGCCCTCCACCGCGTCGATATAGACGGTGAGCAGCGGCGTGACGCGCGCGCGCAGCGGCATGAAATCGTCGAACGTGCCGCGGGTGACGCTGGAGATGGTCACGCGGTCCGCCCCCACCGTCTGGCTCGCGCCCGACGGGGCGAACCACCAGAAGCCGCCCAGCGCGAGCAGCAGCACCGCCGCGCCGAGCGCGACCTTGAGCCGCCCCGAAAGCCCCCGCTTCTCGACGACCTGGTCCATCCCGCTTCCGGAGACGGCCCCCCTGTCCTTCTGCATTCGCAAAACCGCCATGTCCTCTTCCCCACCAACTACCCCAGCAACAGCCGTGCCAGTCGCTTTCCCCAGCGGCGGCACGTCACATCCTCACACGGCAACTGTTCGATTCCGGACAGGAGCGTCCGGAATCGAACGCTATCCGAAACGAAATCGGCCCGAGATCGAGCGCAGCGCGCGTGGCGTTCGCCTGGACGCGGAGGTCGAGCCCGAAGCGGCCTTGCGGCAGGGCGCAAAGCAGAAGCGCGAGCGCGCCGAGTGCCGCGAGCGTCCTTCCCTCCGTCTTCCCTGCTCCGGTGCGCCGCACGATTTCCTCCTCCGGCACTTGCGCCGTTCATCGGAGTGTCAGCATGACCCGTGCCAATTGCGCGCCGAGGGGGGACCAGGGCTTGGCACGTAAATTGATTGTCCGGTTCCGCACACTAGCTGTACGGGAGCGGGCAGAATGAGCGATCCGGAATTCGAATTCTGCGTCGTGATCGACGACGACGAGGACATATTGATGGCCTCGCGGCTGCTGCTGCGCAGGCTGTTCAGGGATGTCGAGGCAGTGCGCAGCCCCGAAGAGGCGCTGCCCCTGATCCAGGCGCGTACGCCCGACGCGGTGCTGCTCGACGCCAATTTCGCGCGCGGCGCCACCGATGCGGCCGAAGGGCTGGCCTGGCTGGACAAGCTGCTGGCGGTCGATCCCGAGATGGTGGTGGTGATGATCACCGCGCATGGCGGCGTTCAGGTGGCGGTGGCGGCGATGAAGCGCGGAGCGACCGACTTCGTCTCCAAGCCGTGGTCGAACGAGAAGCTGCTGGCCACCGTGCGCACCGCCGCGTCGCTCCGCCGCTCGCGCAAGGCAGTGAGCGGCAGGGGCGCGCCCTCCCCCGCCCCGCCGGTCGGCGCGTCGCCCCTGCTCGGCGATTCGCCGGCGATGGCGCGCGTCCATTCGCTGATCGCCCGCGCGGCGCCCACCGATGCCAATGTGCTCGTCCTGGGCGAGAACGGCACCGGCAAGGAGCTGGTGGCACGCGAACTGCACCGCCAGTCGTTGCGGGCGGACCAGGGGATGCTGACGGTCGACCTGGGCGCGATCAGCGAGGACCTGATCGACAGCGAGCTGTTCGGCCATGTGAAGGGCGCCTTCACCGATGCCCGTACCGACCGGGTGGGCCGCATCCAGGCGGCGCATGGCGGCACGCTGTTCCTCGACGAGATCGGCAACCTGCCGCTGCGGCTCCAGCCCAAATTGCTTACCGTGCTCGAGCAGCGCCAGGTGACGCCGGTGGGCGCCAACAAGCCGGTGCCGGTGGATATCCGCGTGATCGCCGCGACCAACCTGCCCCCCGAGAAGCTGCGCGACGAGAGCCATTTCCGCCAGGACCTGCTCTTCCGCCTCAACACGGTGGAGATCGACCTGCCCCCGCTCCGCGCGCGCCACGAGGACCTGCCGCAGCTCGTCGCCCATTATCTCCAGCATTATGCGAAGCGCTACGGGCGGCCGGTGCCGGTGCTGAGTCCGGCGGCGCGGATGGCACTGCTCGAGCATGACTGGCCGGGCAATGTCCGCGCGCTGCGCCACGCCCTGGAACGCGCAGTGATCCTGGCGCGCGAGGAAGCGCTGGAGCCGGAGGACTTCGCGCTCATACGCGCGATGCCGCGCTTCCCGAGCGTGGCGATCACGCCGCCGCCGCAGCTCCAGCAGAACGACGACCTCAACCTGGATCGGATGGAGCGCCGGATCGTCGAGGAGGCGCTGAAGAAGCACGGCTACAACATCTCGCTCTCCGCCGCCGAGCTGGGCCTGTCGCGCGCGGCGCTCTATCGCAGGATGGAGAAGCATGGGCTTTGACCGGCGCTTCGCGCCCGGCCTGGCCGCCTGGATCGCGGCGCTGGGAGGCGCGCTTGCCGCCGCAGCCCTGACGCTCTTCACCCCGGGGCTGGGCGCGGCGCGGATCGTCGCGCTGCTGCTCGTCCTGGGCGCGGTCTGGGGGCTGTGGCGCCACGTCTCGCGCACCAATGTCGATGTCGCGCGCTTCGTCGAGGCGCTGCGCTTCGACGATACCGCCGCCCGCTTCGGCGGCCATCGCGGCGCCGGGTTCGAAGCGCTCGGCACCGCGCTCGATTCGGCGATGGATCGGCTGCGCGCGCGCCAGATGGCCGCTGCCGCCGAGATGCGCTTTCTGGAAGCGCTGGTCGACGACATGCCGGTGGCACTGCTCACCATCGACGGCGAGGGCCAAGTCGCCCCCGCCAACAAGGCGGCGCGGCGCCTGTTCCGGAAGACGCCCGGCACCCGGACCGAGGACTACGCCGTCTATGGCGCGACGCTCGCCAAGCGGCTGGCCGGTGGCGGCGCGACAGAGGAGATATTGCTGCTGGCGATCGAGGGGCGGACGCAGCGCGCGCTGGTCCGCTCGGGAATGCTCGAGCGGCTGGGGCGCAGCATCCGGGTGGTGACGGTGCAGCCGATCCAGGGCACGCTCGACGCAGTCGAGATGGCCGCGCAGACCGATCTGGTGCGGGTGCTGACCCATGAGATCCTCAATTCGCTGACGCCGGTGACGTCGCTCGCCGCCACCGCGGCGGACCTGCTCGACGATCCCGAGCTGGCGGCCAATCCGCGGATCGCCGATGCGCGTGCAGCGGTCTCCACCCTCGCCCGGCGCGCGCATGGGCTGGGGCATTTCATCGAGGCCTATCGCACGGTGGCGCACACGCCGATAATCCAGCGCCAGGCCTTTGCCGCCCAGCCCTGGGCCGAGGAGCTGGGCCGCATCTTCGCCGCACGCGAGCCGGAGGTGCCGCTCGAGATCCATGTGGCCTCGGCACGGCTGGCGATCGATGCCGATCCCGACCTGCTGGCGCAGGTGCTGATCAACCTGCTGCAGAACGCGGCCCAGGCCATGGCCGGCCAGAAGCGCCCACCCCGGCTGGCGCTGCGGCTGTTCCCGGACCGCGAGGCGCTGGCGATCGAAGTGGAGGACAATGGGCCCGGCGTGCCCGAAGGGCTGCGCCAGGACGTGTTCCTGCCCTTCTTCACCACCCGCGCGACCGGCACCGGCGTGGGGCTGAACCTCGCGCGCCAGATCGTGGTGGCGCATGGCGGCAGCATCGCGATCACCGATGCCCCGGGCGGCGGCGCGCTGTTCCGGATCTTGCTTTAGGGTGAGAACCCGGACAAACCCTTGAAACTACTTCCGAAACCTGCCTTCGCGGGGATGACGGGTTTGCCGATCGAGTCCCGCCCGCCACGCCCCGCTTGGCCGGAGCACCTGGCGGTGCCCCGGCCGCCGGGTCACCGAAGCAACCAGGCCCAGGCTTCGCCGATCTCGTCATCGATATCGGTACCGATCCTCCGGAAACCGAGCCTGGTGAGAATGCGCGTCGATGCATTCTCCTCCGGCATCGTCTTCGCATAGAGCGCGATGCCGGGCGCGTGATGCCGCGCGATCTCCACCAGTCTCCGGGCAATTTGCGTGGCCACGCCCGTGCGCCGGTGATCGGCCAGGGTGAAATAGGCAATCTCGACGCGATTATCGGCGGGAGCGCCGACAAAGGCGCCGCCGCCGACGGCCGTGCCGGACGATATGGCAATATATCCGATCCAGGGCGGATCGAAGCCCAACCGGTCGTACATCGCTGCGGTGGCTGCGCATGCCTGGTCGATTTCGCGCGCCCGCTCGCATGGGGACGCAATGGTCCCGTCACGCGCGCAGGCGACGAGCGCAAACTTGTCGTCTGACATTTCTTGATCTCACATGCCAAAAATGCCCGCCGCTCTTGGCGGCGAGGCGGATCCTGGTTCAGGCGGGAACCGAAGCTCCCGGGCCTTGGGCAATGGCAGGCAGAGGCAAATCCAATCGATGAACCCCGCGGATAGCGGGCGCGGGGAGGCTTGGCAACGGCGGCGATGCGAGTTGCTGGCGATGTGTCCGCTTTCGTTCCGACGGCAGTTTCCACCCTGATGGATGAATTCGCGCACAGGTGATAGAAGGAGCGATGCGCAATCAACTGCAGAGAGCGGTCATCGCCTTGGCTCAGCCCGCCGGCATTCAGCTCTCCCTCTTTCCCGACTTCGTCTGCAAAGCGGACGAGCTAGCCCTCGACTTCGAAGATGGCCTTTATGAGATGGTCGGACACGAGGCGGAGTTTTCGGATGAGCAGCGAAAGGCGATCAACATCTTGAACCAGTTGCTTTCCAAAATGGTCGGCGAGCAGCATGCATCATTCTGGACTGAGGCAGCTCTCCGCGAGCACCCGGTCTGGGAGGAGATACGCGATGCAGCAAAGGCAGCCGCAGCAACCTTCGGCTGGGACTTGCAGGCTGTCCCCTCGTCGAATGCCGTCTACATCCCTGCGGGCTCGAACGGCGGCTAACCCCCTTCAGCGCGCCTCGCCCCCGCCAACCCGCACCTAACGCCCCGCCACGAACGCCGGCGCCTCGGGCGGCACCGACGCCCCGCGCCAGCGCTCGACCACGCCCACCGCGATCTTGCCATCGGTATGCTGCACGCGCTGGATCAGCACGGCGGCCTGTTGGCTGGTGCCGCCGATCGTCGCACGGGTACGGACCCAGAAGGTGCCCGAGCGGAAGCTGGTGCCCCAGGGCAGCGCGAGGTTCTGGTCGCTCAGGTCCTTGAGGATGAGCTTGCCGTTCCGCTTGCGGATCTCGGCCAGCCGCTGCGCCGCCAGCGGATCGCGAAAGAGGATGCGCAGCATATCGGGATCGGCGGCATTGAGGTTGATCGTCGTGGTGCCGGGCAAGGCCGTCACCAGCCGCTCCAACCGGGCAGTCGCCTCCGGATCCAGACCCGCCAGGCGCAGCGGGCGGATGTCGGTGATCGGGCCGTAGAGGCGGACATAGGTGATCGCCTTCACCGCATCGTCCGGCGACAGCCCCACATCCTTGGCGATCGTCTGGAACAGCACGATCGCGCCGGCATCGCCCGCGCGCAGGGCATTCAAGTTGAAGCGCCCCTCGGCATCGGCGATCGCGAGATCGAAGGTGCCGCCCTCGATCGGCGCGCCGCTCTCCGACAATCGGGCCCAGGGCTCGGTGAGATTGTCCTCATTGGGAGCGACCACCATGTCGCGGCGGAGCGCCACCACAGCGGAAAGCTCGCCGCCGCGCACCACCGCCAGCGCGCGCGCCGCCTCGCGCGTGCGCAGCGCGCGGTCGAGCGCCAATTCTTCGCGATTGATTAGCAATAGCACAAGTCCGGACGCGATCGCCACGAACATCAGCACGTTGACGAGGATCATCCCCGCTTCGCCTTCGCCCGCCCGCTTCATTGCTTCGGATACTCCGCCTGATCGGGCAGCGTCACCACGCGGCGCAGCGCCCCGGGCGTTCCGCCGGGTCCGATTGCCTGCAGTTCGATCGCGATGGCGCGCGGCCATCTGTCCTTGTCCTCGTCGCGCAACGGCCAGCGATCGGCCCAGGCGCCGCCGTCGAGGAAGCGCCAGCGGACATTGGCGACGCCACCGACCACGGTCTGCAGCATCGCGCCCGATCCGCGCACCAGATTGCCGTTGGCCACCGAATATTGCAGCGGCACCGCCGGCCCGCCAAAACCGGGCGCGGCGCGCGTGAAGTTCAGCTTCTCGCCGCCACCCGAGACGCGGCCGAACGCGATCTGGTCGATATCGCTCGACACCACGAACATCGCGCGCTGGAGATCGGCGAGGCGATCGAGCCGCTTCTCGGTGCGCCCCTGCACCTTGATGATGCCGTCGACCAGTGCGAGGCCCGCCACCGCGATCAGCGCGAACAGGCCGAGCGAGATCATCAGCTCGATCAGGGTAAAGCCCTGCTCGGCCCCTCCTTCGTCGCGACAGCGGGGAACGGGACGAAGCACTTCGGCCTCAGGAACCCGAGCTCGACGCCACCGGCGTGTAGCCGGTCTCGCCGGCGACCACGATCGCGAAGTCGCGGGCGACCGAGCCGTCGGTGCGGAAGCGGACCGGACCGGTGACGCCGTGGAAGCCCTTGGCGTCCATCAACCCCTCCATGCCCAGCCGGTTGTCGGCACGCAGCGTATTGGCGATGCCCGCCGCGTCGTAGGCGAGTGCGGCGATCGTGCCAGGCTCGCCGCCGTTGCGGGCCTGGAAGGCGGCAGCGAAGGTGCCGAAGGCACCCGGATCGGGGCTGGCGAACCAGGCGCCGTCGAGCGCCGCGAGCGCCTGGGGGCGGTTGTCGAGCGCCTGGAAAGTGCCGAGCAGCTGGACGCCGGTGTCCTTGAGCGCGCGTGCCGCGGCCAGAACCGCCTCGCCGCTGCCGGGCAGCAGCACGGCGTCCGGCGCCTCGCCCGGCGCGGGGAGCGGCTGGCCGGGCTTCACCTGGAGGACATGGACGGTGATGCCGAGTTCGCCCTCGCTCTTGCCGGCGGCGAGCGCGGCGGCGGCGCTCCAGGGCGAGCCGTCGTCGATCATCGTCACGGTCTTCACGCCGCGGGTGCGGGCATAGCGCAGGATCGCGGTGGTCACCTGGCCCGCGGTGATCCCGAAGATCCAGGTGCCCGGCGCGCGCAGCACGGAATCGTTGCTGAACGCGATCACGGGCACGCGGCCGGCGATAGTGCTGGAGACGGCGGGCACTTCCTCGGCCGAGAGCGGCCCCAGGATCAGCGCCGGCTTGAGCTTCAGCGCCTGTGCGGCCGCACCGGCGGCGCCGGCCGCGGTGCCGCCCGTGTCGAAGCTCTGCACATAGGCGCTGTTTTCCGCGAGCAACGCCGCCTGGCGCATGCTAAGGCCCAGCCGCGCTCGCGGGCCCGTGAGCGGCAGCAGCAGGGCGATCGGGCGCTTGTCCTTCTTCTCCGCTGCGAACACATGCGAGGGAAGCACGACCGATGCCGCTGACGCGACCAGGCCTGATTGCAGCGACTTCAGCAGGGTCCGTCGATCCATTGCCGACTCTGGGAGAGGGAAGCGGGGCACGGCGGTCTATTATCCTCTTCGCCCTGATCGGCATAGGGGCGTATCTGCTCGCGCTGCTCGTGACGATGCCGGCGAGCGTGATCTTCCGGGACGCCACCTGGCGCACGGGCGTGGCGGGCACGGTGTGGAACGGCGAAGTCGGCATCGCCGGCGGCGCGACCTTCGCCTGGCACATGGCGCCGCTGCGCTCGCTGACCAGCCTGGCCTTTGCGGCCGACTGGAAGGCGACCGGGCCGGACACCGATCTGGGCGGGCAGATGCTCCAGCACCTGGGCGGGCGGACGGTGCTCGACCATGTCAGCGGCTCGGCCGATGCGAGCCTGCTCCGCGCGCTCCAGCCCAACCTGCCTTTCACCTGCAACCTGACCCTGCAGGTCGAGATGCGGCGCATCGCCTCGGGCGGCGGTGCCCGCATGGCCGACGGCAAGGTGACCACCGATCCGGGCAGCTGCCGGGCGAAGAGCGGCGGCGGGCCGGTGGCGGTGCCGGCGCTGCTGATCACCGCCGAGCATGTCGGCGATCGCACGACGATCCGGGTGGCGCCCTCGGCCCAGCGGCTGAAGACGCTGATGACTGCGGTGCTGTCCGAGGACGGCGCGCTCGACATCGCGATGACGCCGGAGGGCGCGGCGATCCTGCCGTTCGTCGGGCTGCCGGGCGGGGCCAGGGTGCAGGGGCAGATGTGATGCGTTGACCGCGCAATCCGATATCGTCAGCCCCGCAAAGGCGGGATGGCGATTGCCTTGGCTTACAACCCCACCAGATTGTTCAGGTTGATGATCGGCAGCAGGATCGCCAGCACCATCATCAGCACCAGCCCGCCCATCACCAGCAGCACCAGCGGCTCCACCAGCGCGACCAGGGTGCCGACGATCGCGTCCAGCTCGCGCTGCAGCTCGTGCGAGGCGCGGTCGAGCGCCGGCGCCAGCCTCCCCGAACTCTCGCCCGAGGCGACGATCGCGACGAGCATCGAGGGGAAGACCCCCGCCTCGCCCATCGCGGCGCGCAGGCTGATGCCTTCGCGGACCCGCGACGCGACGCCGAGTGCCCTTTCGCGCACCCAGCGATTGGGCGTGACCGCCGCCGCGGCATGCAGCGCATCGACCAGGGGGACGGCGCTGCCGACCAGCGTGGCGAGGCTGCCGGCGAAGCGGGCGGCGCTCAGCTGGCGGCTGAAACGGCGGAAGGGGCGGCGCTCCGAGAAGAAGCGATCGATGCGCAGCCGATTGGCCGGCACCCGCGCCCAGCGAAAGAAGACGAGCGCCGCCACGGCAAGGCCGAGCAGCAGGTACAGCCCGAAATTCTGGAGGAACCAGCTCACCGCGATCAGCGCCTTGGTGAGGAACGGCAGGTCGGCCCCGCGCGAGACGAACACCTTCACGATATCCGGCACGATATAGACGAGCAGCAGCGCCATCATGCCGAACGAAACGAGCGCGAGCAGCGCGGGATACATCAGGGCGAGCTGGAGCTTCTGGCCATTGGCCTGGCGGTTCTCGACGAACTCGGCAAGGTGGTTGAGCACGTCGGGCAACTTGCCCGACGCCTCGCCCGCCGCGACCGAGGCGCGGTAGAATTCGGGAAAGGCCCCGGGATGCTGCGCCAGCGCGGCGGCGAAGCTGCGCCCGTCGAGGATCGCGGCGCGCACGTCGAGCAGGAGCGAGCTGGTGGGCGCATGCTCGGACTGGGTGGCGACCAGGCGCAGCGCTTCCTCGATCGCGATGTCCGAGCCGACCAGCGTGGCGACCTGGCGCGTGACGGTGGCCAGCGCCTTGGAAGACAGGCCGGCGCGGCGGAAGCGGGGCAGCTGGATCGTGCCGAAACTGGCGCCCTTCTCGGCCGCCATCTCGACGGAAAGCGGCAGCAGCGCCTGCTCGCGCAGCAGCGCGCGCGCGGCGGCGGGGCTGGAGGCTTCGATGATGCCCCTCTTGGAAGCGCCAGCCTTGTCGGCGGCGCGATAGGCATAGGCGGGCATCTATATTCCCCCCCGGCACGGGGAGGGGAAGCGGCCGCAGGCCGGTGGAGGGGGGGCGCCGCAAGGGTCTCGCCTGCGGAGAGCCCCCTTCACCACGACGCTACCGGTCGCAGTCCCCCTCCCCGTGCCAGGGAGGATTTTCATGCTTCGTCCCTCACCACCCGGGCCACCTCTTCCACCGTGGTCACCCCGGCCCTCACCTTCGCGATGCCATCGTCGAGCAGGCTCGGATTGTCCTTGCGGGCATGAGCCTCGAGCTCGGCCTCGGAGGCGCCGTCATGGATCAGCTTCTGGAACTTCTCGTCGACCGCGACGACTTCGTAGAGGCCTGCCCTCCCCCGATAGCCCTCGCCATGGCATTCCGGGCAGCCGACCGCGCGCCAGATCTTCTTGCCCGGCTTGATCGCCCCGCCGAGAAGGAGCGAGTCCGCCTCGCTCGCCTCGTCGGGCCTGGCGCAGCTCGGGCAGAGCTTGCGGACAAGGCGCTGGGCGCACAGGCCGACGACCATCGGGGCGAGCAGATAGCGCTCGACTCCCATGTCGATCAGACGAGTGACCGAGCCGACCGCGCTGTTGGTGTGCAGCGTCGAGAGCACGAAATGCCCGGTCATCGACGAGCGCACGGCGACCTGCGCAGTCTCCTGGTCGCGGATCTCGCCGACCATGATCACGTCGGGATCCTGGCGCAGGATCGCGCGCAGGCCGCGGGCAAAGGTCATGTCGGTGCGCGGATTGACCTGGGTCTGGCCGATGCCCGCCAGCTCATATTCGATCGGATCCTCGACGGTCATGATGTTGCGCTTGCGATCGTTGAGGCGATTGAGCGCCGCGTAGAGCGTCGTGGTCTTGCCCGAACCGGTGGGGCCGGTGACGAGCAGCATGCCGTGCGGGCGCTCGAGCAGGCGCGTGAACACGCCGCGATCGCGCGCGCTCATGCCCAGCACTTCCATGTCGAGCCGGAGCGACCCCTTCTCCAGCAGGCGCATCACCACCCGCTCACCATGCTGGGTCGGGATGGTCGAGACGCGGGCATCGACGTCGTGGCCGCCGATCCGCAGCGTCACGCGGCCGTCCTGGGGGATGCGGCGCTCGGCGATGTCGAGCCTGGCCATCACCTTGATGCGGCTGACCAGCAGCGGCGCCAGCGCGCGCGGCGGCTCGATCATGTCGCGCAGCACGCCGTCGATGCGGAAGCGGACGACCAGGCGCTTCTCCTGCGTCTCGATATGCACGTCCGACGCGCCTTCGCGCACGGCTTCGAGGAGCAGCGCGTTGATCAGGCGGATGACGGGCGCGTCGTCGCGCGTGTCGAGCAGGTCGTCCACGCTGGCGGCGCTGTCGGCAAGCGCGGCCAGGTCCATGTCGCCGAGATCGATGTCGGCGGCGGCGCCGGCACCCGAATAGGCGGCACTCAGCGCCGCGTCGAACTGGTCGTCGGCCACCGAGACGAAGCGCGCGGCGGGGGCGAGGCGCTGGACTTCGAGCAGGCCGTCGAGCGCGGCGCCCGCCTTGTGGACGCACTCCAGGCCGGCATCGGTGACGCGCAGCAGCACGCCGTTCCGGCGCGCAAAGCCATAGGGCAGCGTCGCGGGGGATTCGTCGGTGAGGATCAGCATCTCGTTCATCCGCCGAAATCCACGGTGGCGCTGACCCGGCCCGGCTCCGGGCGGCGCTGGAGGTCGACCCGCCGGATGCGCAGAGTGCTGGTCGCGGAAAGATCGGCGAGCCAGGCCATGACCGAATCATAGCTGCCATCGGCGATCGTCGCACGCGCACCGTCCGGGATCGGCGCGACGGTCGCGGCAAGGCCGAAGCCCCCCACGGAGCCGTTGATCACCTCGGCCGGCGAGCCCTGGCGGCGCTGGGGCTGGCTCGGCGAAAGCGTGCCCGCGGCGCGGATGCGCGCGGTGAGCGTCTCATAGGTGCGGATATCCTGCAGCGCCGAGGCTCGGGCGGCCTGGAGCGGCTTGACCACGCCATAGACCAGCACCAGCGCGGCGAGGAACAGGGCCAGGACGCCGAGCATGGCCTGCTCGCGGCGGCTGCGGCCGGTCCACCAGCCGTCGAAGCGGATCAGCGCGGCGTCGAGCGCCGGCATGCGGGCGAGAATCAGTCTCATGCGGCGCTCGCCGTAATGCGGATCGCGCCTTCGGGCGAGCGGACGACGCGTGCCCCTATCCCGGCAGCCTTGAGCGTCGCCTCGATCCGCGATGCCAGCTCCGTATCGGGCGAGGCGTCGAGATCGAGCGTGAGCAGCTTGCCCTCGAAGGTCATGGCCCGCACCGCGAACGCGCCGGCCAGCGGCCCGAGCGCCCCCGATACGCGCGTGACGAGCGGCACGAACGGCTGCGGCACCCGCGCACCGCCACCGGCCGGCAGCATGCCGGTGATCGAATTGGCGAGATCGTCGCCCAGCGCCACGCCGGGCGCGGCGAGCGAGGCCGTGGCGCGCGCCTCCGCCTCGCGCCGATCCGCGATGTTGCGCAGCATGATCACGTCGCCCAGCGCGATCACGGCATGCGCGGCGGCGCCGATCGCGGCGACCCAGACGAACTTGCGCCACAGGCCCGAGCGCGCGGTCTTGCGCACCGCATAGGCGCCCTGGCGCAGGTCGAGCGTGGCGACGGCCGCGCCCGCGCCGGGCCCGACGGCGGAAGGATCGAGCGTGGCCGCGCCCTTCTGCATGTCGTCGGGCAGGCGCTCGCCATAGCTGGTGACGCCCGGACGCCCGGCAGCTTCCCAGGCGGGGCGGAGCAAGTCGGCGGGAACTTCGAAGCCGGTTCCTTCCGCATCGCGCACCGCGGCGCGGCCGCCGGCCTGCGACACTGCCCAGCCTTCGGCCGGACGCGGCAGGGTCAGCACCTCGGGAACCATCGCGGCATGGCCGATGCCGGCCTCTTCGGCCTGGGCGATCCAGCGCGCCATCGCTTCGTGGCGGACCACGCCGACCAGATAGCGGCCCGGCGCGATCTGGCCGCCAAGCGCGAGATGCACCGAATCGACCGGCTCGGCGATTCGATCCTCGATAGCAAAGGGCAGGGCCGCGACGCGGCGCGCATGGCTGGGCAGCGGCAGATCGACCGCCAGCAGCCGCACCTGCCCGGTGGGGACGAGAATGGTTGCGGGCCAGTCCCGCGCGGCTATGATCAGGCGGTCACCCGCCAGCGTCCACACGCCCGCGGCGGGCGGCTCTGATGGGTCGGACGCACCCCTGGTGTTTGGGCTCATTGTCACATTTGCTTCATGGGCAGGACGCATGGGGCGGGGATGCGCATAGTTTTGAAACAGTTCCATGACATCGCACCTAAGGTGCATGACCGCAAGCACGCCGTTCCCGATGGCGAGGCCGGCCTGACGCTCATCGAGATGATGATCGTGCTGGTGATCATCGCGATCGTCGCCGGGCTCGTCGCCGCGAACGTGATGGGCCGGCCCGACGAGGCGAAGGTCACCGCCACCAAGAGCAACATCGCCACCATCTCGGGCGCGCTCAAGATGTACCGGCTCGACAATGGCGACTATCCCACCACCGAGCAGGGCCTGAAGGCGCTGGTCGAGAAGACCACCACGCCCCCGCTGCCCGCGAGCTTCCCGCAGGGCGGCTATCTCTCCGCGCCCGCGCTCGACGCCTGGGGCAAGCCGTACGAATATCGTTCGGAGGGCGGCACCTTCACGATCCGCTCGCTCGGCAAGGACGGCAAGCCGGGCGGCGAAGGCGTGGACGCCGATATCGAAGGCAAGGGCTGAACCGCATGCGGGGGGCCGACATCGCGATGCGTCGTCGCCCCTCCGACGAGGGCATGACGCTGATCGAGATGATGATCGTGCTGGCCATCATCGGCGTGATGGCGGGCGCCGTGGCGCTCGGCATGGGATCGGTGACGCGCGCGCCGAGCGTGGAGACCGAGGCGCGCCGGCTGGCGACGCGGCTCCAGGCCGCCGCGGACGACGCGATGCTCGCCGACAGGACGATCGCCTTCACCGTGCAGAAGAACGGCTATGGCTTCGCGGTGGTGAGCGCCGACGGCAAGGCCGTGCCGCGCACCGACGACGCGTTCGGCTTCCACAAGCTGCCGGGCGGCATGGTGATGACGCTCAACGTGAAGCCGCCGGTGGTGCTCGGCGTCGACGGCGCGGGCAAGCCGATGCAGGCGGTGATCGAGAGCGGGCAGCGGCGCTGGACCGTCGTCTATGACGGGATGACCGTGCGCGCGTTCCCGGTGGGGGCTTCGTGATGGCCGGGGCTGCGGAGCATGACGGGGATGCCGGCTTCTCCCTCATCGAAGCGCTGGTCGCGCTGGCCGTGCTCGCCATCGCCACGGTGGGCCTGATGCGCACGGTGGAATCGCACATCGATTCCACGCGGGCGATGGAGCGCCGCACCACTGCCATGTGGGTCGCCGAGAACCGGCTCGCCGAACTGGAGGCGCACGCGCCGGGCCGGGAGCAGGTGGAGATGATGGGCCAGCAATGGCGCGTCGCGGTCGCGCGGCGGCGGACCGACGATCCGGAGATCGAGCGCGTCCGCATCGAGGTATTCGCCGGCGCCGAGAAGAGCGCGCTTGCATCGCTCGACGGCTTCGTGGACGGACGCAAGCTGTAATGGCCGCCCTCACCCTCACGCCGCGCCAGGCGCGCATCGGGCTCAGCCTGTTCACCGGCGCGATGGTCGTCTCGGTGGCGGTGGCGCTCGCCGGCCTCACCTGGCGGATCGCCGGCCATGCCGGCACCGGGGCCATCACCGTGCCGACCGGCAGCAACGGCCCGGCCATGGCGCCGGACATCGCTGCGGCGGTGGCGCTCGCGCCGTTCGGCAAGGCGCCGGCTTCCGAGGCCGGCCAGGCGACCGGCCTGCCCCTGGAGCTGAAGGGCGTGATCGCGGCGAGCCCCAGCGCGCTTTCGACTGCCTTCATCTCGGTGAGCGGGCAGCCGCCCAAGACCTACAGGCCGGGCGACGCCATTGAAGGCGCGACGATCCAGGCGATCCTGCCCGACCGGGTGATCCTGGCCAGTGGCGGGCGGAGCGAATTCCTCGCCTTCCCCGATCCGACGCTGACGCCCGAACAGCGCCAGGCCGCCGCCGCCGGCCGGCCGCCGGCGCCAGCCGCCAACCCGGTGACCGCACCGGGCACGCCGCCGCCGGCCCGCATGCCGGGCGCCCCGCCCGCCCCCGCCGCCGCGCCGCCCCAGGCAACGGTGGCCGGCATCCTCCAGCGCTTCGACGCGACGCCCGTATCGGGCGGCTATCGCATCGGCGACAATGGCCCGCCGGGCATGGTGGCGGGCGACGTCATCCAGTCCGTCAACGGCACCTCGCTTTCCGACCCCACTGCCGCACAGGGCGCCTTCGCGGCGGCCCAGGCGAGCGGCTCCGCCCAGATCCAGGTCCTGCGCGACGGGAAGCGGCTGACGCTTACCCTGCCGCTCCGCTAGAAAGACTCCCCGTGAAGATTCGCTCCGCCATCGCCGCCCTCGCGCTCGCCGGGATCGCCCTCGACACGGTCGCCGTCGCCCAGACCGCACCCGGCTCCGCGCCCGCCCCGCAGGATGCCGGCACCGGCGACGTTGTGGTGAACATGCGCGGCGTCGAGATTTCCGACGTCGCCGACCAGATCTCGCGCATCACCGGCCGCACGCTGATCCTCGACCCGGCCGTGAAGGGCGTGGTGACCGTCACTTCCTCGACGCCGCTGTCGCCGTCGGGCGTGTGGGAATTGTTCCAGTCGGTGCTGCGCGCCAACGGCTTCGCGGCGGTGCGCTCGGGCCGGGCCTGGCGGATCGTGCCGGCCGCCAATGCGGTGCGCGACGGCGGCATCCCGAGCCGGGGCGTATCGGGCCAGGAACTGGTGACGCGGATGGTGCGGCTGCAGAACGTGCCGGCGGCGGACGTCGCCCGCGTGGTGCGCCCGCTGGTCGCGACCTTCGGCAGCGTCGAGCCGCTGAGCACGCCCAATGCCGTGGTGATCACCGACTATGCCGACAATGTCCGCCGCGTGGAGGCGATCGCCCGCCAGCTCGACGGCGGCAGCGGCGCGACCTTCTTCACGCTGGCGATGAAGAACGGCAACGCGGCCGACGTGGCCCAGTCGCTCCAGACGGTGCTGGGCGAAGGCACGCGCGTGGCGGCCGATGCGCGCAGCAACACGGTGATCGTGCGCGGCACGCCCGCCTCGGTCGCCGAGGCGCGCAAGATGCTGATCTCGCTCGACCAGCCGGGCGGCGCGACGCCGATCACCCGCATGTTCCGCCTGAACTATGCCGATGCCGAGACCGTGACCAACGTGCTGCGCGGCGTGCTCGGCCAGGGCGACAGCGCCGACAATCCGATCGCCACCAGCCTGGGCAATGGCAATGCCAATCCATTCGCGCGCCTGAGCCAGAACAGCCAGAACCTCTCGGCACTGCCCAACAGCGCGGCCTCGACCGGCGGCGGCATCGGCAGCGCGATGCAGAGCGCCAATACCAGCGGCACGACGATGCAGAGCGTGCAGACGCAGACGCCCAAGGGCTTCTCCACGCCGGACCTGACCGTGCAGCCGGCCCCCGAACTCAACGCGGTGGTGATCCGCGGCACGCCGGCGGCGATCGCCTCGATCGAGCCGCTGATCACCGATCTCGACGTGCGCCGCCCCCAGGTGCTGATCGAGGCGGCGATCGCGGAGATCACCGGCGACGATGCGGAAGCGCTGGGCGTGCAGATCGGCACCAGCGGCGCGGTGATCAACCAAGTCAAGGGCGTGGCGACGTCGTTCGACAAGGCGGGCGTGTCGCTCGGCCAGATCCTGACCGCGCTCAAGGTGCCGGCCGCCGGGGCGATCGGCACTGGCCTCAACGCCAATTTCGCGATCGGCAACGATTTCTCGGTGCTGGTCCAGGCGCTCGGCAGTTCGACCCGCGCGAATCTGCTCTCCACTCCGCAGCTCACCGTGCTCGACAATGTCGCCGGCGAGTTCGTCTCCGGCCAGAACGTGCCGTTCCTCACCGGCTCGATCCTGACCAATTCCTCGACCGTGAACCCGTACACCACGATCGAGCGCAAGGACGTGGGCATCACGCTGCGGGTGCTGCCGCGGATCAATGCCGGCGACACGATCCGGCTTCAGGTGAACCAGGAAGCGTCGTCGATCGCCGAGGCGCAGACCCAGGCGGCATCCGATCTCGTCACCAACCGCCGCGCGATCACCACCACGGTGCTCGCCGACAATGGCCAGACGATCGTGCTCGGCGGGCTGACCGCCGACGACTATACCGATGCGCGCCAGCAAGTACCGATCCTGGGCGACATCCCGATCGTGGGCGAGTTGTTCAAGAGCCGACGGGAATCGCACCAGAAGCGCACGCTGTTCATCTTCCTGAAGCCGACGATCCTGCGCGACGGCGCCGATGCGACGGCCGCGTCGAAGGACCGCTACAACCGGCTGCGGGCGGACGAGATCGCCAATTCCAAGCGCGGCAGCCTGTTGCTCGCGCCGCCGGCGCCGCGGCTGACGGTGGAGATCGACGGGATTTATTGAGGGGCCGCCGCCGCCGCACGGCAGCGCCCTGTCGGATCACTCTCTTCGTCCGCAAAAGGGGCAGCCTTCCCGATGATTCGCATCCTGATGCTTGCCCTGGCGCTTCCGATTTCGGCGGCCCCGAGGGGCGCGCCCCTGGCCGCCACGCCGGAGCGGGAGGGCGCGGTGCTACTGCGCGAGTTCATCTATCAGGCCGCGCCCTATCCGCAGAGCCATGCCTCGACGATCGTGCAGACCCCGGACGGCACGCTTGCCGCCGCCTGGTTCGGCGGCACGCACGAACGGAGTCCGGACGTCGAGATCTGGTTCGCGCGGCGCGGCGCAGGGGGCTGGGAAACGCCGAAATCGGTCGCCAACGGCATCCAGCCGGACGGCACCCGCCTGCCGACCTGGAACCCCGTCCTCTTCCAGGATCCGGCCGGGCCGCTGCACCTCTATTACAAGGCCGGCCCAAGCCCGCAGCGCTGGTGGGGCATGGTGATCACCTCCACCGACGGCGGGCGCAGCTGGGGCAAGGCGCAGCGGCTGCCGGCAGGCATCCTTGGCCCGATCAAGAACAAGCCGGTCATACTGGAGGACGGCGCCTGGCTTTCGCCGTCGAGCACCGAGGATGAAGGCAGCGGGCGCTGGAAGCTGCATTTCGAGCGCAGCGAGGACGCGGGCAAGCGCTGGTCGGCAACCGCCTCCGTCGACCCCGAGGCGCGTTTCGACGCCATCCAGCCCAGCATCCTGTTCCTGCCCGGCGGCAGGCTGGAGGCGATCGCCCGCACGCGCGAGGGCGTGCTGGCGGCGACCCAATCGGCCGACAACGGGAAGAGTTGGGGCAAGCTGTTCGCCGTCGACCTTCCCAATCCCAATTCGGGCACCGATGCCGTGACGCTCAAGGACGGGCGCCAGCTGATCGTCTATAATCACGCCGCCCAACGGCCCGAGACGCCCGGCTCCGGCAGGCGCTATCCGCTCAACATCGCGATATCGCGCGACGGCGTGCACTGGCGCCCGGCACTGACGCTGGAAACCGAGCCGCTGCCCGATGGCTATGCCTATCCGGCGGTGATCCAGTCGGCCGACGGGCTGGTGCACATCACCTATACCTGGAACCGGCAGCGGATCCGTCACGTCGTCGTCGATCCGGCGCGCCTGACGGACTAGGATGGAAACCCAAGCAAATATCTGATCTTTCGACGTCACCCCCGCCTGCGCAGGGATGACGGGGTTTGCCGATGAGCCTGGGCCCAGGGCGTGCTGGCGAGGCGCCCCCAGCCTCTCCCTTGCCGGGAGGGGAGCGGAAAGGGGATGGCCGCGGAATCTGCCCCGGTTCGCCACCGGGGCAGCACGCTTCATTCGTCGTCGCAACGCGGGTCCCATCGGCGGTCGACGCCGGAAAGGTCCTCCCGCAACGCCCCGGTATCGGTAAAGCGCCACGCACAATAGCCATATTGGAACCAGCGCCTGAAAGGAACCGCGCGGAACCCGGCCAGCTCCTCCCTGCTATGATGCCAGCGCGGGGGCAAAATCGCGAAGAACAGGTCATTGGCGACAAGCCCGCTTCGCATCTTCAGCGAAAGCCAGGCATGGCCAAGGCTGCCACGTTCCGCCACGCGATCCACCCTGGGATGCGTCAGCAGATATCGAAGCCCCTGTAATGCCTGGCCGAAGTTAAGCGTGGCGTGCTTGGCGTATTCCTCGATCCATTCGAACATCCGTCACCTCAAAGCCGAAATCGGAAAATCGCAGATTCGGGTTCGTGGCTCGGGACATGTTGCGGATCCTCGGCAATCGTCGATGCCATATTCTGCCGCAAAGCAGGCTGGCTGGAAACCACCGTTTCGCGCATTTCACGGCTCCGCCGCGCGGGGCGGCGATCGGGCGCTACGGGCCCGTTTCGCTCGGCGCGGCATCGCCCCCGCCCGGCTCGATCGGCAGGGGCACGCGCACCCGCTCGCTGCCGCGCGTGAAGAAGGCCGCGTCGATCGCCAGGCTGGCCAGGCTCCAGCCGTCGACGCTTTCCCCGATCCCGAGCGTGCGGGTCGCCCCGTCGCTCGCCTTGACCAGCGCCACCGCATCGACATTGAGCCGGCCGACGATGCCGACGAGCCGCGGCGCGTCGGCGGGCGCTTCGGCGGGCTCGGCAGCGCCGAACAGCGGCCGCTCATAGACGCGCGCCAGCGCCGGCATCGTGCCGGCCCCGATCGGCGCAGGGACGGGCGCGGCCCTGGGCGCTCTGCCGGCCTCGCCGGGCAGCAGCAGAACGGGCATGGCGATCGCCAACGCACCGGCGACGGCGAGCAGGATCCCCTCGGGGCGCAGCTTCATTGCCATGCCGCCACCACCTCTCCGATCAGTCGGATGCCGCCGCCCTCGGGGATCGGCTCGATCCGCCAGTTGCGCATCCGCATCAGCGGCCTGCCCCGCTCCAGCGCGTCGGCAAGCGCGATCACTGCCTTCTCCGCACCCGAGACGCGGATGCGCAGCGCGGCCACGCCGGCGGGGGCCTGGGCGACGCTCGCTTCCTCCACCAACACGCCGCCCGATCGGGCAAGGGCGCGGACCCGCGACAGGATCGCCCCCCGCCCCGCCGCCGCGTCTGCAGCGCGCAGGCCCAGCCCGGGCGCCAGCAGGGGCGGCGGGGATGCCGGCCGGGCCGCGAGCGCGGCGAGCCGGGCATGCTCGGCCCGCGCCGCGGCGAGATCGCCCAGCGCGCTGCCGGTGGCCGGCGCGAGCAGCAGCGCCACGCCCAGGCCGGCGATGCCGCCGACCGCCATCGGAGGCAGACGCCACCTCATTGCGCGTCCTCGCGCATCGAAACGATCATCGCCGCGTCGGTCCGCCGCTGGCTGGTGTTGCGCATGCCGGCGAGTTCGGGCGCACGGCGGATCGCGGCGCGCAGCGTATCGGGATCGGAGCCGGCGACGTCGAGTTCCAGCCCGCCATCGCGGGTCCGCTCGACTCGCGTGAGCCCGGCATCGGCGGGAAGCGCGCCGGCCAGCACCTCGAGCACCTGCCCCGGCGCGGCGCGGCCGGCGGCATTGGCGAGCGCGGTGCGCGCCGCCCGCGCGGTGGCTTCCGCCCCGAGCCGCGGCGCAAGTTGCGCCTGCAACCGGACTGTCGCGTTTCTTTCATGTTGCGCGAGCAAGGTGGCGCCCGCCAGGGTCAGCAGCGGCCCGGCGGCAAGCAACGCGCCGAATGCCGCCGCGGCATGCCAGCCGCGGGGCAGCGGCATCGCGCCAAGCGCCGCGGAAAGCCGATGCGACAGGCTTTGTGCCGGCGCGGGCGGCGGTGCGGGATCGGGCTCGGCGGGGTCCATGTCGCGTGCCTGCCTAGACGCTGCCGCCGGCCCGCGCAAAGCGTCATGGATCGGAAACATAAAAGTCACGCCTGCGAAACCGCAATCGCATGCTGGCGTCATGTCACGCTTCCAAGGACCGGCCAACCGGGTCGCCAGTGACTCGGCTGCTTGGGGGTTTCCATGACCAATCTGACCGAGACGGGCTTCGGCTATACCGATGGTGACGTCGACACCAACATTCACAACAACGGCCCGACGCTGAACGACCTCGCGGCCCAGCGCTACTCGCGTCGCGCGACGCTTCAGCGCGGCGGTGCGGCGATCGTCGCGGCCACCATGGGCGGCTCGGTCCTCGCCGCCTGCGACAGCAAGGTCACGGACACCGGTGCGGGCCCGACCGTGAACGCGGGCGCCGACGCGGCGACCACTTCGGGCCGCGTCGTCACCCTCACCGGCACCGCGACGGGCGGCAACGGCCTCACCACCGCCTGGAGCCAGATCAGCGGCCCGACCGTGACGCTGAACAGCGCCGCGAGCAACACCGCCAACTTCATCGCGCCGAGCGTGAGCGCCGCCACCCCGCTGGTGTTCCAGTTCGCCGCCGCCGACGCCGCCGGCAAGCCGACGACCGCGCGCACCACGATCACCGTCAGCCCGGCCGCGCTCGGCTTCACCGCCGTCGCGAAGAACAAGAACGACGTCGTCACCGTTCCGGCCGGCTACACCGTGCAGATCGGCGCCCGCCTGGGCGACCCGATCGTCGGCGGCGCCGCGGCCTACAAGAATGACGGCACCGACACCGGGTACGCGAACCGCATCGGCGACCATGGCGACGCGCTGTTCTGGTTCGGCCTGGGCACTTCGGGCGCCCGCGACGACACCAGCTCGACCCGCGGCCTGATCGTGCAGAACCACGAGAACATCAACCAGCAATATCTCCATCCGAACGGCCCGACCTCCACCGGCGGTGTCCGTCCCGAGGCGGAGGCGATCAAGGAGATCGAGTGCCACGGCGTTTCGGTCGTCGAATATTCGCAGGCCGCCAACGGCACCTGGTCGTTCTCCGCCACTTCGACTCTCAACCGCCGCGTCACGCCGAACACCCCCATGGTGTTCAACGGCCCGGTCAAGGGTTCGGACCTGCTCAAGACCCCCTATTCGCCGACCGGCGTGGCGGGCCGCGGCACGATCAACAACTGCGCCAATGGCTACACGCCCTGGGCGACGCTGCTGACCTGCGAAGAGAATTGGGCCGGCTATTTCCGCCGTTCGGGCGACAATGCCGCCCGCACCGCCAAGGAAGTCACTTCGCTCAGCCGCTATGGCGTGACGAGCAGCTCGGGCAGCTATGGCTGGTCGACAGTGACCGCCGCCGACACGGCGAACACCACTTTCCGCCGCTGGGATGCCCGCGCGACCGCAGCGGATGCGCTTACCGACTATCGCAACGAGCCGAACCAGTTCGGCTGGGTGGTCGAGATCGATCCGTACAACCCGTCGGCCGCGCCTCGCAAGCGCACCGCGCTGGGCCGCATGGGCCATGAGGGCTGCTGGCCGGGCGCGTTCGTCGCCGGCCGCAAGCCGGCCTGGTACATGGGCGACGACGCGCGCCGCGAATATCTGTACAAGTTCGTCTCCAGCACCGCCTGGGCGGCCGCGGATGCGAATGCGACCGATCGTCTGGCGATCGGCGACAAGTATCTCGATGCCGGCACGCTCTATGTCGCCAAGTTCAACGCGGACGGCACCGGCACCTGGCTGCCGCTGGTGTTCGGCCAGAACGGCATCGATGCGTCGAGCACCGTCTATCCGTTCGCGAACCAGGCGGACGTACTGGTCAACACCCGTCTGGCCGCGGACGTGGCCGGCGCCACGCCGATGGACCGCCCGGAATGGACCGCGGTGAACCCGGTGACCGGCGAAGTCTATCTGACCCTGACCAACAACAACGCCGCCAACCGTCCGCTCAACGGCACCGACGCCGCCAATCCGCGCCACTATAACGACCCCTATGGCGCGGCGCAGACGGCGCAGTACGGCAACCCCAACGGCCACATCATCCGCCTGAAGGAAGCCAATACCGAAGCCGCCAGCTTCACCTGGGACATCTATGCCTTTGGTGCGGGCGCGGACCTCAATGCGACCAACATCAACCTGTCGGGCCTGACCGCGGACAACGACTTCTCGAGCCCGGACGGCCTGTGGTTCGGCCGCGCGAGCAACGCCTCGGGCCTGGTGAAGCCGCTGATGTGGATCCAGACCGACGACGGCGCCTATACCGACGTCACCAACTGCATGATGCTGGCGGCCCAGCCGGGCACCGTCGGCGACGGCGGCGCGCGTACGATCACCAATACGGGCTCCGGCGGCGCCACGGCGACCCAGGCGACCCGCATCGGCGCGGCGCCGGGCGCGAACCTGAAGCGCTTCCTGGTCGGCCCGGTCGAGTGCGAGATCACCGGCGTGGACACCACGCCGGACGGCCGCACCATGTTCGTCGGCATCCAGCATCCCGGCGAGAATGGCGCGCCTGCGACGCCGTCGAGCCATTGGCCGGACAGCCAGGCGACCGGCACTGCCGGCGCCACGATCCGCCCGCGCTCGGCGATCGTGATCATCACCAAGAATGACGGCGGCCTAGTGGGCCTCTGATCTTCACGGATCGGTGAAACAGAGAGGGAGGCTCCCGCGAGGGGGCCTCCCTTCTTGCTGCCGGCGCCGGCGCGATCCGGCGCACCCTATCCGCTCGGGGCCGTATCCGCCGCGCCCGAAAGAATCCGGTCGCAAAGCGGCAGCAGCAGCGCACACACCGCCGCGCCGTCACGCTGTTCGTTGCGCAGGCTGGAAAAGGTCGCAAAGCTGGTGAGCGTGAACAGCAGGTCGACCATATCCGCCTTCGCCTGCCCCGCGGCCACGCCCTGGCGATCGACCAGAACGCCCAGCAAGGCACGCCGCCGCGCGTTGCGGGCGGCCAGGGCAGCGCCCAGCTCGGCATCCTGGGCCGCCGCCGCGAAGATGCCGCCAAGCCCGTCGTGCGCCATCCAGAAATCGCAGAAGGTGCGAACCACCCCGGCGAGCGCCCCGCGCGGCTCCGGCATCGCCATCGCATCGGCCAGGCTGGCCAGATTGCCTTGCTCGGCAACCGCATCGAACGCGGCCTCGAGCAACCCGTTGCGCGAGCCGAACTGGTTATAGACCGTCAGCCGGGTGACCCCCGCCGCCTTGGCTACGGCGTCGAGCGACAACATGTGCCCACCGGGCTCGCGCAGGATGGCCAGCGCGGCCGCCACCAGGCGCGCACGAGTCTCCGCCGCCTTCGCGTCGCGTTTCTCGGTCGCATAGGGCCTTGACGATTTGCCGGGAATATTCACTATACATCCTGTATATCTAATCTGAGTCGAGCCCCCCGCTCCGGAGCTTCGCACATGCAAATCTTGCTGATCCTGACCATCGCTGTCCATGTCCTGTCGTCGATCTTCTGGGCAGGATCGACGTTCGTCCTCGCCAGGAATGGCGGCCAGGGCGCTACCGGGCTGATCCGCCCGCAAACCGGTGCCGCAAGCGCCTCGATCCTGTCGGGGCTGCTGCTCTGGCATCTGCTCCACCAGGGAAGCTTCCAACGGGTCGAACAGGTCCTCGCGACGGGCGCGGCCGCCGCCATCCTCGCCTTTCTCATCCAGCTCGCCCTGGTCCGGCCGGCGTTGCGATCCGGAGAAGCGCCACGGCGCATCGCCGGCGGCTATCGCGCATCCGCCGCGCTGCTCGTCGTCACCATCGTCTGCATGGCCGTGTCCCGTTACGTCTGAAGGAAGCCGCAATGCCCGATATTCCCCTTTTCCCCGACCTCGCCGGCAAGACCGCGCTGATCACCGGCGGCTCCGGCGGGATCGGCGCCGAGACGGCGCGCTGGTTCGCGCACAACGGCGCCCGGGTTACGATCGCGGGGCGCGACCGGGCGCGGCTCGACGGCGTCCATGCCTCGCTCGCCGCCATTTCGCCGGGGCACGCGGCGATCGCGCTCGATTGCACCAGTGCCGACCAGCTCGAGGCGGCCCGCGCCGCGCTGATCGCGCGACAAGGCGGCCTCGACATCCTGGTCGCCTTCGCCGGCGGCGGCACGAGCCGGCCCGCGCCCATCGAGCAGGTGACCGAGAGCGACTGGCAGTCGAGCCTGGACCATAATGTCACCGCGACGTTCCTGACATTGCGCACCTTCGCGCCGGACCTGCGGAAGAGCGGGCGCGGTGCCGCGGTGACGATGGCTTCCACTGCCGGCCGGGCACCGTCCGCGGCGCCGCTCGGTTATGGCGTCGCGAAGGCGGGGATTATCCTGCTCACCCGGCAACTCGCCCAGGACCTGGGTCCCGATGGCGTGCGGGTGAACTGCATATCCCCGTCGGCAGTGCTGACTGATCGCACGGCGGAACGGATGCCGCCTGCCGTGCGCCAGGAAATCGCCGATGCCCATCCGCTGCGGCGGCTCGGCACGCCCGCCGACGTCGCCGCGGCGACGCTGTTCCTGGCATCGGAAAGCGCCGGCTGGCTGACCGGCGCGACGCTCGACATCGCCGGCGGCCGGCTGATGCACTGATCGCCGGTCCTCCCCACCGAAAGGCATTTGCGACATGGGCTTCGAACTCAACCACGCCATCGTCCGCTGCACCGACAAGGCCGGGGCGGCGCAATTCTTCGCCGACCTGATCGGCGCTGCGCCCGCATACCCTCTGGGACCGTTCGCGGCCGTACGAGTCAACGACCGGTTGACGCTCGACTTCCATGACGAGGGCGCCTTCGTGTTCGGCCATTTCGCCTTCATGGTCGAGGACCCGGACCTCGACGCGATCCTGGAGCGCGTCCTGGCGCGTGACGTGCCGTTCGGATCCGGGCCGTTCGCCCGCGACCGGAGGATCAACCGCCACAATCGCGGACGCGGCGTCTATGTCTGGGACGGCGACGGCAACAGCTACGAATTCTTCACCACCGATCCGCTGGGCTGACGGTTCGAGCCCGACGACCGGTGGACACCTTCAACCGCAAGCACGGCGGCCGGCGGCCCTTGCGTCCGGGGAGTGCATGCTTGCCTGGGCAAGCAATGGCAGAAGCGGCGCGCACACTAGGGTCAAACCTCGATCAAGACTTTGATTTCTTTCGTCATCCCCGCCTACGCGGGGATGACGGGTTCGCTGATGAGTCCTGACCCCAGGCGCCGCCCCATCCGGCGCGCCGCGGCTGCGGCCCCCTCGCCCTCACCGATCCGTGCGGCTGATGATCTTCGCGACGCCGTTCTTCGGAATGCCGATCATATAGTTCAGCCCGCCCTTGCAGGTGACGCGCCAGGTCGGCACGCCGTCCTGGTCGGCGATGCGGGTCGCGCCGTCGACATGCTCGCAGGGCAAGGGCGCATCCTGGAGCGCGCGGATGAAGGTGGCCCCGCGCTGGGCGTCGTTCTGGGCCAGCACCGCGGCGCTGTAGTTGGTCTCGGCGGCATTGCCGGCAGCAACCTCGTCCGCCGCATTGAGCGGTTCGGCATTCACGGCATCCTTGGCGGTGAGATTGACGCTGCTCGAGCCGCCCCCGCAACCGGCAAGCGCAAGCGCGGCGAGCATCGGTACGATAATCCGCATCGCGGTTTCTCCCAGAAAAAGCGGTCCCGCAATCAATGCGGGACCGTAACCAAGGTTCCTAGCGCTGATATGCCTTGGGCAGTGCGCCGTCCTTCGGATCGAGATAGCGCTGGCGCAGGCGCGTCCAGCGATTCTCCAGCGGCTGCTCGACGCCGTCGATGAACACGTTCACCGCCGACGTACCGATCTCGAGCGGATCGCCGTCCCAGATCACCACGTCGCCGCGACGGCCGGGCTTGAGCGAGCCGAATTCGCCGCCCAGGCCAAGCGCCTCGGCCGGCCGGGAGCTGATCGCCGCAAAGGCCGCGCCCCAATCGAGACCGGTGGCGCCCGGCACCCTGGTCAGCGCGACGAGGTTGCCGGCATATTGCTTTTCCCAGCGCGCCTGCCGGGCCTCGTCCTGGTTGATCGTACCGATCGCCACGACCACGCCCGCCGCCGCCATGCGGCCGATGTTCGACTGGCTCGCGGCGAGTTGCTCGAAGCTTTCGGGCAAATCGTTGAGCGCGGTGGCGATCACCGGAACGCCGGCCGCCGCGATCTGCGGCGCGACGGTCCAGCCCTCGGTCGCGCCGACGAACACCAGCTTGAGCCCCGGCATTTCCTTGCGGAGCTGGAGGAGCACCAGCATGTCGGACGCGCGCTCGACATGGACGAGCAGCGGCATGCGGCCCTGCACCACCGGCACCAGCGCCTCGGCATCGGCGCGGGTGAGGAAGGCATCCTTGCCGCGATCGACATAGCTGCCGGGCGCGCGGATATAGTCGCGCACTTCGAACAGCACGTTCCTGAGCGCGGCATAGGCCGCCGGCCGGCTGCCGCCCGCGGCACGCGCGCCGCTCTCGCCCCATTCCATGAACTGGAAGGCGCGCGGCTTGCTGACCGCGTCCATGTCCGCCCCCAGGTCGATGATCGCGCCCTGGCCTGCGAAGATCGAGCCGGAATTGTCGGGCGCGACCACGGCGCGGGTGATGCCCTCGGCCCGGTTGATCGCGATCGGGCTCGACTTGGGGTTCACCGCCGGAGCCACGTCGATCGCGGCGTGGAAGCCGACATTGCCGGGACCGGTGTCGTTCGTCTGGTCGACGCCGTCGACCTCGACGATGCCCAGGCGCGTGAAGCCGGCGAAGATGCCGGGCGAGACCCATTTGCCGCCCGCATCGATCACCCGGATGCCGGCGGGCACGGCGACGCCGGTGCCGGCGGCGACGACCTTGCCGTCGCGGATCACGACGGTGCCGCCCTCGACCGGCTGGCCGCCATCGCCGATCACGAGCCTGGCGTTGGTGATCGCCACGGTCTGGGCCGCGGCGGGAGCGGCGAGGAAAGCCATCGGGGCAAGCGCCGCGGTGGCGGCGAGAAGGAGCTTCCTGGTCATCACTTCACATCCCCCTCGCCCGGCTGGCCGAGCTCGAAATCGGAAACCGGCCGGCGCTTCGGATCCTTGGCGTCGTACAGCAGCGCGCCATCGACCCAGACCATCTCGGGCCGGGTGTAGACGCTGAACGGATTGCCGTTCCACAGCACCACGTCCGCCATCTTGCCGGGCTTGAGGCTGCCGGTCTTGTCGGCGATGCCCAGCGCCCTGGCCGGGTTGATCGCCAGCCAGGTCCAGGCATGTTCCTCGCTGATGTGCATGCCCGCCTTGATCCCCGAGGCCCGGGCCTTGGCGACTTCCTGGTTGAGCCGCTGGATGCCGTTGGCGTCGTCCGAATGGATCATCGCGCAGGCGCCTTCCTTGTCGAGGATGGCGAGGTTCTCCGGCACCGCGTCATAGGCTTCCATCTTGAAGCCGTACCAATCGGCCCAGACGGCGGCACAGGTGTTGTTGGCCTTGAGCAGATCGGCGATCTTGTACGCCTCGACCGCGTGGTGGAAGGCCGAGACATGGTAGCCGAACTCCTTGGCCATATCCATGACGACGGCCATCTCGTCGGCGCGGTAGCAATGGTTCTGGACGAGGATCTCGCCCTCCAGCACGCCGCGCAGCGTGTCCATGGCAAGGTCGCGGCCAGGCGCCTCGCCGCCCTTCTCCTCATATTTGTCCCAGCGGCGCTTATATTCCACCGCGCGCGCCCAGGTCTGCCGGTCGACCGCGACATTGCCCATCCGGGTGGAGGGCATGCGGCCCTTCGAGCCATAGACGCGCTTGGGGTTCTCGCCACAGGCCATCTTCAGGCCATAGGGCGCGCCGGGGAACTTCATCCCCTGCATGGTGCGGGCATACACGTTCTTCACCACCACCGAGCGGCCGCCCATCAGATTGGCCGAGCCGGGAAGGATCTGCAGCGTGGTGACGCCCCCGTTCGCGAGCGCGCGACCGAAGCCGGGGTCCTGCGGCCAGACGCTGTGTTCGGCCCAGACCTCGGCAGTGACCGGGCCGGTCATCTCGTTGCCGTCCGAATTGGCCTGCACGCCGGGCGAGGGATAGTCGCCCAGATGGCTGTGGATGTCGATCACGCCGGGCGTGACATATTTGCCCTGCCCGTCGATCACCGTCGCGCCGGCGGCATCGAGATTCTGGCCGACCGCGACGATCTTGCCGTCGCGGAACAGCACCTGCCCGCGATCGATCCGCCCGCCCTCGCCATCGAGCACGGTGACGTTGGTCAACAGCGTCGGCGCGCCGGGATAGGCACGATAGGTCGAGGGGAAGGGATCGTGGCTATAGCCCTTGCCCTTGCCGGGGCCGCTCGCCGCCGGGGCGGGATCGGATGCGGCGCTCTGCGCCCGGGTGCCGCCGGAATCGCAGGCCGCGAGACCCGCCAGCGCACCAAAGATGATTAACGTCCGGATCAAGCGAATCCTCCCCCTTGCGTAATGATCGAGTGATCGCGCAGGTGCTATCCAGTTGGCAAGCCGTCCTTCCTCGCAAAGAAACTGAACCACTCTGGACTATCCCCATTTTCTCTTGGGCTTGATTGGTGTTATTGACAGTTCCCGGAAGGGGAAGGTGCATCGTTGCGCTCCGCAATTGACCCCACCGAGCCATCATGGGTGGCAGCACCCGTGAATCGACGAGTCGCGCTTGCGCTCGCCTTTTTCGGGCTGGCCTGCAGCCTGGCGGCTTTCGCGGGCTGGCTCCTCCACTTTCCGGCCCTGCGCGGGTTCGGCCTGAACGATTTCCCGATCTGGCCCTGGACCGCGATCGGATATATCGGCCTGTCGCTCGGCTTCCTGGCTTCCTTTCTGGGCCGGCGGCGGCTGGCAATCAACTTCCTGGCGGTCCCGCTCACCATCGCTCTCGTCGCGCTGTTCGAGCGCTGGACCGAGATCGACCTCGGCGTCGACCGGCTGCTCTTCCCGGCCCAGCTCGACGAATTCAGCTTCAGCTTCCCGGGGCGGGTGGGCATCAATCCGGCCGCGGTGTTCCTCGTGCTCGGCCTCGCCGGGCTGGGACAATGCGTGCACGACCTGGTGGCGAAGGAGATGCGCAGCCTGGTCGCGATGATCGCGCTGGGGCTCGCCGCGGCGGCGGCGATCATCATCCTGTTCTCGCGCGCCGGCGCGGGCCCGGCCCTGCCGCTGCTCACGACCTCGCTGCCCGCGGCGATCGTCTCGATCTCGCTGGCGCTGGCCGCGATCACCTGGAACAGCGGCTTCGGCTGGATGCGCGACCTGGCGCGCGATCCCGACAATCGCCGCATGCTGCAGATCCTGCTGCCCGCCGCGCTGATCCTGCCCGTGCTGCCCGCCATGCTGGAACTGGTGCTCGCGCGGCGGATGGTGTTCACCGCCGCCCCCGGCCAGCTCCTCGCGATGCTCGGCAACGTGCTGATCGTCGGCACGATCGCCTATTGGGCCGTCACGCGCGTCGCACGCGAGCAATCGGTACAGGTGGAGCTGAGCGAGGCCATCGACGTCACTACCATGGCGCTCACTTCGCCCGACGGGCGGATCGTCCACTGGTCCGAAGGCGCGGCCCGGTTGTTCGGATGGAGCGAGGAGGAAGCCCGCGGGCAGAACAAATATCTCCTGCTCCGCTCGCGCTGCGAGAGCGCCGAGACCACCCTGCCCCGCCGCCCGCAGGACGAAACCCAGGAACTGGTGGAGACGACGCGCGACGGGCGCGAGATCGCCATTCTCGAGCGGGTCCACCGTGTCGAGATCGCCGGTCGCGATCCGGTGATCATCCACAAGATGACCGACATCTCCGACCGCGCCCGCGCCGTGGCCGAGCTGCGCGAGAGCGAGGAGCGGCTGGCGATCGCCACCGCGACGCACGAAGTGGGCGTGTTCGAATGGGAAGTCGCCACGGGTCGGCTCGCCTGGGCACCGGGCGCGGAAGAGCGGCTGGGGCTGGTTCCCGGCACCGTCACCAGCTTCGACAGCTGGCGCGACCAGATCGAGCCCGAGGATGCCGAACGCGTGATGGAGACGATCGAGGGCGCCGTCGCCGATCGCGCGCCCCGCTTCAGCTTCCGCTATCGCTTCAAGAAGCGCAACGGATCGGTGCGCGCGGTGGAAGGGTCGTCGCGCGCCTTCTACGATGCCGAGGGCAACCTGGTCCGCACCATCGGCGCCATGCTCGACATCACCGAACGCGAGGAGCGCGAGGCGGCGCTGCGCCGCCGCGAGGCACAGTTGCGCTCGATCATCGAGACCGTGCCCGAGGCGATGCTGGCGGTGGACGAGGAAGGCACGATCCGCGTGTTCAGCACTGCCGCGGAAGCCCTGTGGGACTATCGCGCCCATGAGGTGCTGGGCCATAATTTCGCGATGCTCACGCCCTATCCCCGCGACGAGGAGCCGGAATCGGAGACGCGGCTGGGCGCCTTTCTCAAGGCGGGCAAGCCGCTGGAACAGGGCCAGACGATCGCCGCCGCCGGCCTGACCCGCGGCGGCGATCGCTTCCCGATGGAGATCCGCGGCGGCGTCGCCCAGATCGACGGGCATCTGCTCTATACCCTCTTCGCCCGCAACCTGAGCGAGCAGTTCGCCGCCGAGGAGCGGCTGAGCGAACTCAATGCCGAGCTCGCCCATGTCGGCCGCCAATCGGCGATGAGCGAGCTCGCCGCCGACATGGCGCACGAGCTCAACCAGCCGCTCGCCGCCACCTCCAACTTCCTCGCTGCGGCGCGGATGCTGCTCGACAAGGGCGAGGAATTCGAGCGGGTCGGCGAATTGCTGCGCATGGCCAATGAACAGACGCTGCGCGCGGGAGAGATCATCCGCCGCCTGCGCAGCTTTACCATGCGCGGCGAAGTGGATCTGCGCATCATGCCGCTGGGGCCGACAATTCGTGACGCAGCCGATCTGGTCCTCATTGGCACCAGCCAGTTCAACATCCGGCTGACCTACGATCTGGATCCCGAAATACCCTGTGTCTTCGCGGATCGCGTACAAGTGCAGCAAGTTGTTGTTAATCTTTTGCGCAATTCCATAGACGTTCTTCGCCAACAGGGAGGCAACGATCGCCGGATTATCGTACGATCGCGCAAGTCTACCAAAGATATGATTGCAATAGAAATCGTCGATAGTGGGCCAGGCATACCGGAACCAATGCTCGACCAACTCTTTTCCCGTTTCACGACAACGAAGAAAGAAGGCGCAGGAATGGGTATTGGACTTTCCATCAGCAAGCGTATCATTGAGGCCCATGGTGGGGTCCTGAGTGCCGAAAATCGGCCCGAAGGGGGCGCGGTTTTCCGCTTCACGCTACCCACGACGGAACAGGGTGGAGAGTAGATGACAAAAACGGTCTATATCGTGGACGACGACGATGCCGTCCGGGCCTCTTTGCACAGCCTCCTTTCGCTTCGCTCCGATCTGGTGATCCGGGCCTTCCGGTCGGGTGACATCTTCCTGGAATCGCTGCCGGATCTCGATCCGGGCGTCCTGCTGCTCGATTTCCACATGCCGGGCTCGACCGGGCTCGACGTGCTCAACGCGGTGACGAGCGATCCGCGCTTCGTGGCGATCATCCTCACCGGCCAGGGCAATGTCGGCCTGGCGGTGCAGGCAATGAAGGCCGGCGCGCTCGATTTCATCGAAAAGCCCTATGAGGCAGAGTTCCTGATGACCGCGATCGACCTCGCCTTTTCGCGGCTCGAGGAGGGTAGCGAGGCGGCGACGCGCGTAAATGCCGCGGAATCCAAGATCGGCAAGCTCTCGCCGCGCGAGAAGGACGTGCTCAAGGGGCTGATCGAGGGACGATCGAACAAGATCATCGCCTATGAACTCGACATCAGCCCGCGCACGGTGGAGATCTATCGCGCCAACCTGATGGAGAAGCTGGAAGTGCGCAGCCTTTCCGAAGCGCTGCGCATCGCCTTTGCCGCCGGGATGTTCCCCAAGAGCTAGCGCGCATAGTCAGCGCTCGGGATAGCCCCAGCCGGGCAACATCGCTTCGATCACGCTGGCGGGATCGTCGCGCGGGATGCGCGGCGGATATGCCGCGTCCGCGGCCGCACCCCCGATCACCGCAATGGCGCGCCAGCGCGGATCGGCGCGCAGCGCGGCCTCACCGCCGGGACGTGCGGCAAGCGCAGCTTCGTCGATGATCAGGACCGGGCTCCGGGCCAGCCAGCGCGCGACCCGCGGATCATCCAGATTGTCGATGGTGACGAGATCGGCGCCGGCCATCGACAGGCGGGCGATCAGCGTGCTGCGGAGGCCCATTTCACGCGCGACGAGCACCAACAGTGGGAACCTCGGGCTCACTTGGCCCTCCTGCAACTTGCGACCCGGACTTACCGCCCGCGGGTGATCGGATGTATGCGCGACCATGCAGGTCCTGCCATCCGTGGCTTCTACCTAAATGTCGGACCGCAAAGGCGGATCAGAACGAAAAGGCGAGATCGGCATGCGCAAACCGGGTGTCGCCGGTGCGCGGCGCATTGGGCGCATCGTGCAGGAAACGCCCCTTGGCGAGCCAGGCTGCGCCAAGTTCGAGGCGCAGTTCCCGCGGCACCAGCCAGCGGCGCCCGCGCAGCTCGAACTGGGTGCCGCCGAAGCGGCCCGCGCGGCCGGCGCGATCGGTCACGCCGGTCGCGGAGAAGCTGTCGATGGCAGAAGCGAGCCAGGCGCCGCGCACCGATGCCATGAGGTCGAGCCGCTTCGAGGGCCGCGCCTCGAAGCGGATGCCCGGCGACACGATATTCGCCCGGCCCAGCGCACCATAGAGCGAGAGCGGGCCGAAATCGGCGCGGCGAGCGCCGTAGAGCGTGTCGAAACGCGTGAACGTGTCGGGGTTGGCCGTCTCGCCGCTGGCATAGTCGAAGAGCGCAGCCACGCGCGGTGCCCAGCTGCCGCCGAAGGTCCAGCCCATCTCGGCATGCACGAAGCCGGCGCGGACGCGAAGATCGCGCACGTCGGTCACCGCGGCGGTAGCGCGGGCCAGGCCGCGCTGGAGCGCGGTTTCCACTTCATAGTCCAGCGCATCCTGTGCCGGCGCCTGGCGCAGCCGCACGCCGAAAGTCACCAGGCGGCGGTTGCGCGTCGGATGCGTGGCGCGATCATGCTCGATCAGGCGAAAGGCATAGGTCTCGAAGCCGGTCCTGCCGAACAGCCTGGCAAGCATGGCGTTGCCGCCGAAGAACTCGATATTCTCGGTCGCCCGGTCGAGCTGGACCTTGTTGTCGTAAATGTCCTCCGGCGTGTCGGGCAGCGCAGTGAACGGACGCGTCCAGAACAGGAAGAGCTGGTTGTGCCTTTCGTCCTGCATCTCGAGCTTCGCGCCGAGATAGGTGGGCACGCCATTGGGGAAATCGGTGCGCCCCACCAGGCGGCTCGCGCCGATGTCCATCGCGAATTTGCCTGCGGTGAGTTGCATGCCCCTCGCGGGCCGCCAGGCGAGATAGGCCTGGACCGGCTCGAGGTCGTTGATTTCGTTGGTGCGCACCGAGCTCCGGTCGCGCTCGCCATATCCACGCGCGTCGACCAATTCGCCGCCCAGCGTGAAACCGCCGATCTCGGCCTTCGCCGCCAGCATGGAGCGGAACGAGAGGAAGCTGTCATGTTCCGGCGTGTTCGGGCGGAACTGCCCGCCGATCGTCTCGGCGCGGGCGCGCAGGCTGCCGTTCACGCTCAGCTTCACCCTGTCCTGCGCCAACGCCGGGGCGGCGGCGAGCGGCAGGATCGCCGCACAGGCGACGGGGATGCGAACGGAACGGGCCACGGGACACTCCGGAAATGGTTACCCGGTCAATTATAGGATGATTTGCAAACTCCGGTCCGCTCGCAGTGCCCGTGCGACCTCGGGAGGGCGAGGAGTTAGTCCTATAATGGTGCCACTTTCCTGCCGGGCAGGACACCCTCCCCGATCGCGGCGCCTACAATGGAACCGCCGGAAAACAACGAAAGATCAAGAATGTTCGGCACGATCAAGCAGCTGGCCCTTCGCAAGGAAGATGCCGGTGGGCGTCGCCATTCTCGGCACCCGGGCCCTCGGCCCGGGCGTCGGCGACTATGTTGCCAGCAGGGCAGGAACCCCGCCTGGGCGTCGTTCTGATGCCGCCGCTCCTCATCGAATTTTAGTCGAGACGGGCTCTCGTCGAGAGCCTGTCTCTTTGCAGGAGAAGTACGAGATGCTCGCAAAGTTGAAGATTCCAACCAAGATATTGGGGCTCGTCGCCATAATCGCCGCCGTGGGGATGGGCGTCGCACTGTTCGGATCGAACGCGCTCCTGCGCATCGACCGGAGCTATTCGGAGATGATCGAGAACCAGATGCCCGTGGCAACCGAGCTGGCACGCGCCAATCGCCGCGCATCGGACATCGCCTATGCCGGCTATCGCGCGCTTTCCTATGACGGCGCTTCGAAGATGGCCCAGGAGGCCGGCAAGGCGGAGCAGGGCAATTTCGAGACGGCCAACAAGCTGCTCGACAATGCCGAACAGCTCCAGCCTTCGCTGAAGCCGCAGCTCGACAGGTTCCGCAGCCAGATCGCCAAGATCCACGAGCTTGCGGCGCAGGCGGTCGTGCTCGGCCAGCGCAACGAAAATGACGGCGCCAAGGCATTGCTCGCCAAGGTGGATCCGCTGATCATCGACCTTTCCGCGCAGATGGTGAAGTTCAACGACAATGTGGTCGCCAACGGCAAGGCCCGATCGAACGAGCTTACCGAGAACAGCTATTCCACCATCTACACGATGCTGGTCGTCAGCCTCGTCTCGATCCTGACCGCGATGGGCTTCAGCTATTTCGTCTCGCGTTCGGGCATCACCCTGCCGCTCGCGCGCCTGCAGGAGGCGATGCTCGCGCTCGCCGGCGGCAACAACCGCGTCGAAGTGCCGGGCACCGATCGCGGCGACGAACTGGGCGCGATGGCAAAGACCGTGCTGGTCTTCCGCGACACCGCCCAGGCGCAGGAAGCCGCCGCCGCCGCCAAGGCCATTGCCGACGCCGAGCAGAAGATGGTGGTCGACACGCTCGGCGAGAATCTCGGGGAAGTCGCCAGGGGAGACCTGACCGCGGAGATCGCCCGGGAGTTCCCGGCCGACTATGCCACCCTCAAGACCAACTTCAACGCAGCGCTGACCAGCCTGCGCACGCTGATCGGCTCGGTGATGGAATCGACGTCGACGATCCATACCGGCTCGAGCGAGATCGCCCAGGCCTCGGAAGACTTGGCCCGCCGCACCGAAGCCAATGCCGCCAGCCTGGAGGAGACCTCCGCCGCCGTCACCCAGATGGACGAGCGGTTGAAGACGATGGCGGCCTCGGCCGGCCGCACGGTAGCGCGCGCCGACGGCGCGATCTCGACCGTATCGGGCGGCCGCGCGATCGCCGACGAGGCGGTGCAGGCGATGACGCGCGTCAGCGACAGCGCCAAGGGCATCGACAGCGTGATCGAGGGCCTGGACAAGATCGCCTTCCAGACGCGGGTGCTCGCGATGAACGCCGCGGTGGAAGCGGGTCGCGCCGGCGAGGCGGGACGCGGCTTCGCGGTGGTCGCCGACCTGGTCTCGGCGCTGGCGATGCGGGCGGAGGAAGAGGCCGGTCGCGCCCGCGACCAGCTGACCGCCACCCAGACCGATATCGTCGCCGCGGTGGCGATGGTCGAGAAGGTCGACGGCGCGCTGGCCGATATCTCGAGCGACGTCGGCGAGGTGCACACGTTGCTCGCCGAGATGGCGACGGACAATGCCGCGCAATCGACGGCGATCACCCAGATCAGCACCGCCATCGGGTCGATGGACCAGGCGACCCAGCAGAATGCCGCGATGGTCGAGGAAACCTCCGCCGCCGCGCGCAACCTGAACACTGAGGTGAGCACGCTCTCCGAGCAGGCCGGCCGCTTCACCGTGGGCAACGCCGCCGCCGTGCGCCCGGCCATGCGCCCGGCCCCGATGCCTGCCACCCGCGCACCGAAACCGGCCTCGAAAAAGGCCTATGTCTCGCCGGTAAAGGCCCTGGCCACTAACGGCGCGATCGAGACCAGCGGGGACTGGGCTTCGTTCTGAGGCCCGGCTCCAGCTGCGCGAACGGGGCGTCCCGGCTTCGGCCGGGGCGCCCTTTCCCTGCGGCCCCCGCATCCTGGCGGGCACCGGTGCCGCTCATTCGAGCATGCGCTTCCCGATCGCCGCCACGAAGGCATCGAGATCGGTGGTGCCGGCATTGCTCAGGATGATGACCGTCAGATCGCTGTCCAGGAACCGGTAGAGCTGGCTCTGCGTGCCCATGATATGGCCCGGACGCTTTGCGACGCGATGCGTCGTGCCGCCGGCCCTTGTGTCATACACCCAGAGGCCGAGGCCATAGCGGTCGAGCCCGGCTGCGGTCATCTGGTCGAGCATCGGCCGGCCGATCAGCCGGCCGTCGAACAGCGCATTGGAAAAGCGCAGCAGGTCGCCCACGCTCGAATAGAGCGCGCCGGCGGCATACCAGTTCTCGGGATAGACCGGCATGTCATGCTGCAGCGTTCGGCGATCGGCGCCGAGCGAATAGGCATTGGCCAGGTTGGGAACGACGTCCTGGTGGCGCATCATTCCGCTGTGGCGCATCTGCAGCGGAAGCAGGATGCGCTCGCCCAGCACGACGCCGAACGGCTTCCCATAGGCCTGTTCGATGATCTTCCCGAGGATGATGTAATCGGCATTGTTGTAGTCGAAGACCTTGCCCGGCGCGTTGACGAGCGGATCGCTGCAGAACTTCCGAAGCAGATCGTCGCTGCTGTAGGGCGTCTGATAGAGCGGCAGCCGGTCGTGCCGGACGGCGTCCTCGATCTGGGCCCGGATGGCCTGCCGCTCGTCCTCGATATTGGGAATGACGTCGATGTTCCGCAGCCCGGACGTGTGGTTGAGAAGCTGGCGGACCGTCACCCTCGTTGCCGCTTCGCCACGATAGTCGGGAAGATAGGTGCCGACCGTCCGGTCGAGGTCCAGCCGCCGCTGCTCCGCGAGCTGGAGAATGAGCGTCGAGGTGAAGAGCTTGGTGATCGAGGCGACCCAATAGACGGTGTGGTCCGCGTTCGGCACATTGTGCTCGCGGTCGGCCAGGCCGAAGCTGCGTTCGAAGGCCACCCGGCCGCCCTTCTGCACCAGGATCGTGCCGCTGAAGCCATGTTCCGCGGCATAGCCGGCAATGAAATCCCCGGGCGATTGCCCGGCCGGGGACCGGGCAACGGCCGGGGTCGGCGGAGCCTGTTGCGCGCCGGCGGACGAAGCGAGCGCAGCGGCCAGGCCGATCGTCATCACCAACGAGCGAAGGAACAGGTGCACGCGATCTCCCGCATTGTTTCCGGCAGCCCCGTCGCCATCATGGCAATGACCCCCGTCGGCGCGCAAGCGCATGGTTCGGCACTTGTGCCGCGAGGTTGCGCGAACATTGCGCCCAAGTCCCCTCTCCCGCCTATGCCGGCAGCATGAACCGCAGCATCGCCGCGCTCGCAACTCCGATCAGGACGGTAGGCAGCAGCGGCAGCCTCGTGGCGGCGAACAGCGTCGCGACGAGTGCGATCAGATCCGCGGAGCGCCCGGCGGCGAAGGCCGGCGCGATCACCGAAACAAGGACGCAACCGGGTGCGGCATCCATCACCGCCGTCATGCGCGGAGACAATATGCGGTCGCCGAGCAGCAGATAACCGCCGATCCGGGTAGCATAGGTCACGATCGCCATCAGCAGGATCGCCCCCAGGGTGGCGGGGTCGGGCATCATGGCCGCGCCCAGGCGCAAGCGGCCAGGACGCCCGCAACCGCACCCGCCGGCACATACCAGGCACCGGGCACGAGCAGGTAGACGGCAATGGCGACGGCAAGGCTCACCGCCCAGGGCATTGCGGCGCGCACACTCTTCCACATGCCCCGCAGCAGGACGAGGAACACGGCCGGAAACGCCATGTCGAAGCCATAGCGCGTGATGTCGCCCAGCACCGGGCCGAGGAGCGCGCCCAGTGCGGTAAAGACCACCCAGGTGGCGTAGAGCCCGATCGAGACGCCGAGATAATAAGCGAGGCTGAACGGTTGCGACCGACCCGCCCTTGCCCCCAGCCTGGCATCCGCGAGCCCCATCGCCCAGCTTTCATCGCACATGAAGAACAGCGCCGGCAGCACCTGCCGGCGGGGCAGATGGCGCAGATAGGGCGCGAACGCCGCCCCCATCAGCAGGTGACGGCAATTGACCAGCATCGTCACGCCCCCGATCAGGAGGAGGTGCGGCGGCGAAGTCCATAGCCCGATCGCGGCGAACTCGGATCCGCCGCCGAAGTTCAGCCCCGTGAGGATCGGCACTTCCAGGGCGCCGAGCCCCTTGGCCGATGCCTGCGCGCCCAGCACGAGCGCGAACGGTATGAATCCGATCATCACGGGCAGCGATGCCCGCAAGCCCCGCGCCAGTTCGGCGCGGCGCTCTGGTACCGGCATCGACCTGCCCTGCGTCATTCCCGTCATGGCTGCCCTTCGGATTGCGGAACTATTTGCAGGCAGTTGTATATGCCGCTTCAAGGCGCATTAGGTTGCGAACTTTCGCGATATTCGGCGGCATCTCAGCATTTATGATTACATATTCTCATGGATATGGAATATTCCGCCAATGAAGCTCGATCGTATCGACCGCCGCATTCTGATGGCGTTGCAGCGTAACGGGCGCCTGACGAACGTGGAGCTGGCGCAGGAAGTCGGACTGTCGCCATCGCCCTGTCTGCGGCGCGTGCGGCTGCTGGAGGAATCCGGCGTCATCGAACGCTATGTCGCGCTGCTCGACGCGGAGCGGATCGGCTTTGGCATGTCCCTGTTCGTCCGGGTCTGGCTCAAGAGCCAGGACGAGGAGACCGTGCAGCACTTCATCGCCAGCATCCGGCCGCTCGGCGAAGTCGTCGAATGCCATCTGATGGCCGGCGACTGCGATTTTCTGCTCCGCGTGGTCGCCGCGGACCTGACGGCCTTTCGGCGATTCCAGGCCGAAAGGCTGGCGCGCATCCCCTGTGTGCTAAGCCTGAAGACCGACATTCCGATGCAGAAGGTGAAACTGACTTCCGAACTGCCGCTGTCGACGGACTAGCCTTGCGGACCGGAGGAAGCCGGGCCCTGTCGCGTACGACGGAAAGGGGCGCCGCGGCTCTCGCCGGGGCGCCCCTTTCCGTCGATGCCGGGGAAGGATCAGGCGGCCGCGCGTTGCGGGCCGCGCAGCCCGTCCATGATCATGCGGTTCACTTCGATCAACTCGCGGATCCGCTCGCGGCCGGCGATCACGTCGCTGGTGAAACGGTCCACCCACAAGGCAAGGGAAATGATCTGCGCGCGCAGCTCATGCGGCAGGCCATTGCCCGCAATGCCGCAATCGGTCGAGAAGGCGTCCCACATCTGGCGGTTGCGATGCAGCGGCGGCATCAGCAGCGCGCCCTTCAACCCGCGCTCTTCCGCATCCATCATCTCGCCGGTGATCTCGCCCAACAGCCTGAGCTCTGCCGAGCGCGGCGTTTCAGCCCGGGTACGGGCAGCCTGATAGGCACTAAGGGTCATGCTCGCTCCATTTGCTTGACCCTTCATTCTAGGACGATTGCGACCGTTCCGGGTGCGAACATCCTATAAGATTGGTGCGCCCTGTCGAATTGCGGGCGCGCATCCGGGGAAAATCATTGGCCAACGCAATCCTTCCGCACGCGCTGCCGTCGGCACTGGACGCTTATCCGGGGGTGACCCTGCTCTCGCTCGACTGTTTCGACACGCTGTTGTGGCGCGACGTGCACGCCCCGCGCGACCTGTTCGGCGCGCTCGGCGAAGCCAACCTCCTCCAGCGCGGCTGGGCCGAGCAGACCGCGCGGAGCACCGCCGCCGTCCGCCACCGCCGCAACGAAGTCCATATCGACGAGATCTATGCCGAGCTGATGCCCAATGCGAGCGCCGCCGAGCGCGCCGCCGCGGTGCGGGACGAGCTCGCCGCCGAAGCACGCCACTGCTTCGCCTTCGCGCCCACCGTGGCGCTGATGCGCGCAGCCAGGGCGAAGGGCATCGAGACGATCATCGTCTCCGACACCTATCTCGACGAGAAGCAGCTGCGCAGCCTGATCGCCGCCGCCGCGGGCGCGGAAATCGCCGGGCTGATCGGCCGCATCTTCTGCTCGTCGCATTACGGCAAGGCCAAGGGCGAAGGCCTGTACGGCCCGGTTCTCAAGGCGCTCGGGACCGCGCCCGAGCAGATCCTGCACATCGGCGACAACAAGAAGGCGGACGTCGACGGCGTCGCGCCGTTCGGCGTGAACACGCTGCACCTCAAGCAGTTCACCGACGGCAGCGAGCAGCGCATCCGCCTGGAGGGCGCGATCAGCAACATCTTCCACGCGACCGAGGCCGGCGTGGCGATTACCCACCAGCCGCACCGCGCGACGATCGCCGCCATCGAGCCGCAGCTGGGCGATGCCGCCGAAGTGCTCGGCTTCACCACGCTGGGGCCCGTGCTGAACGGGTTCGACCGCTGGCTGGACGACGAGGCCGCGGCGCTGCGGGCGCAGCATGGCGGCACGGTGCACGCCGTGTTCCTGATGCGCGACGGCCATTTGCCGCAGCTTGTCCACGAGGCGCGCGGCGGCACCGGCCATGCCGTGGAGATCAGCCGCTTCACCGGCACCGCCGCCGCGCTGGCCACGCCGGGCGCGGTCGATCGCTATCTCCAGCGCGAGATCTGCGGCGACCTGAGCGCGGTGGCGAAGCAGCTGCTGCTGCCGGCCGCCGAAGCGGCCAGGCTGGTCAAGGACAATCCCCGCCCCGGCGCCTTCCTCAAGGCGATTCAGGACCCGCAGCGCATGCGCCGCATCACCCAGGCGTCGCGCAGCTTCGCCGACCGGCTGATCGCGCATGTCCGCAAGGCCGTGAACCCGGCCAGAGGCGACACGCTGATGCTGGTCGACCTGGGCTATAACGGCTCGGTCCAGAACGATGTCGAGCCGCTGCTCGCCCGCGAGCTGGGCGTGAAGGTCGCCGGCCGCTACCTGCTGCTGCGCGAACAGTCGCGTAGCGGCTTCGACAAGAAGGGCTTTATCGGCCACGACGATTATGACTGCGCCGCGCTCGAGGCGCTGTGCTCGAACGTCGCCGTGCTCGAGCAGCTCTGCACCGCCGCCCAGGGATCGGTGATCGACTATGAGAAGGACGGCACTGCCATCCGCCGCGGCAGCTCGATCAAGTCGCGCCAGTCGGACGTGCGCGACCGGGTGCAGGCGGGCTGCCTGCGCTTCGTGCGCGACGAAGGCAGCGTGACGATCCGCGCAGTGCCGCCCGCGCACGAGGCGATCCTGTGGCGGCGCGGCGCGGCGAGCGTGCTCGGCCGGCTGATGTACGTGCCGCTCGAAGCCGAGCTCGCGGTGCTCGGCGCGTTCGAGCACGACATCAACCTGGGCGTCGACAACACCGTCTCGCTGTTCGATCCCGCCATCGCCCGGCGCGGGCTGCGCCAGCGCGGCCTGTTCTACATGAAGGGCGCCGAGCGCATGTATCTGCCGGCGGAGCTGCACGGCGAGGGGCTGGCGCTCAAGCTCAGCCTGCTGGCGCAGCGCCGCTTCGCGATGCCCCTCAAATACCGGGACTTCGTCGACACCTCGATCGCGCTGCCGCTGATCGTCGCCGACGGCAACCAGGTCTCGACCGGCACGGTGACCGCCACGCCGACGCATGACGGCTATTATCTCGCCCCCATCCCGATCGGCGACAGCCGCTTCTCGGTGGGCGTGCAGTTCGGCCAGCTCTTCGACTATGTGCAGGTGGAGAGCGTGAGCTTCATGCCCGTCGACCGCTTCCTGAGCGACAGGCCGCATCCGGACGGCAGTCAGGAAATGGATGCGCTGCCCTCGCTCGAAGGCATGGAGCAGGTCGCGCCCCATCTCTTCCGCTGCGAGAACGCGTTCGCCTTCATGATGGTCCCGCCGCCGCCGCGCCAGGGAGACCGGCAGATGATGCTGGCCGTGGCCTTCCGCCCCATCGCCGCGCGCCAGCCGGCCGCACCCGCGCCTTCCAACGCCATGCTCCAGGGAGCCATCGCATGAGCCTGCTGATCCACTCCATGTCCGAATTCTCGGACATCATCCTCCACGGGCTCCAGATCGCGGGCGCCCGCAACATCGCCGAAGTAGGCGCCGAGTTCGGCGGCATGTCGCAGCAGCTGGCCGCCTATGCGCGCGTGGCCGGCGGCAGCCTGACCAGCATCGACCCGGCGCCCAAGGCCGAGTTCCTGGCCTGGGCCCGCCAGACGCCGGAGGTGCGCCACATCGCCGAGCCCAGCCATGACGCGATGCCGAAGCTTTCGGACATCGACGCCTGGGTGATCGACGGCGACCATAATTACTACACGGTGATCAACGAACTGCGCATCGCCGACCAGATCGCGCGGCGCGACGGCAGGCCGCTGCTGGCGCTCCTGCACGACGTCTCGTGGCCGTGCGCCCGCCGCGACTGCTATTATGCGCCCGACCGGATTCCCGAAGAGCATCGCCACCCGCACAGCTTCGAAGGCGGCGTCTCGCTCGGCCAGCCCGGCTGCCTGCCCGATCGCGGCTTCCGCGGCGCGGGCAACTTCGCCTGGGCGCTGCACGAAGGCGGCCCGCGCAACGGCGTGCTGACCGCGGTGGAGGATTTCCGGGCCGAGGCGCAGACCGAGGCGCGTCCGCTCGCCTGGGCGCACGTGCCCGCGGTGTTCGGCCTGGGCGTGCTGTTCGACAGCTCGGCGCCCTGGGCTCCCGCCCTCGCCGAGATGATCGTGCCCTGGCACAACAACAAGCTGCTCGCCGCGCTCGAGGCGAACCGGCTGCGCAACTATCTGGCGGTCATCGACTGGCAGGATCGCACCGCCGAGGCGGCCTGAGCAATTTGCCGGCGCGGCAACACCGGCCGGCAAATCCTTCCTATAATTCTGGAAACAACAGGGACATCGGGCGAACCGCCATGCTCAACGGCATCGGATTCATCATCATTCTCGTCTGCGTCTTCGGCAGCTTCATCATGTCGGGCGGCAAGTTCGAGATCATCGCGCATGCGCTGCCGCACGAGATGATGGCGATCGCGGGCGCCGCGATCGGCGCCTTCATCGTCGCCAACTCGATGGCGACGATCAAGAAGGCCGGCACGGGCATCATGCGCGCGTTCAAGGGCGGCAAGTGGAAGGCGCAGGACTATAAGGACCTGCTCACCTTGATGTTCACCGTGCTCTCCACCTTCAAGAAGGGGGGCGCCACCGCGCTCGAGCCGCATCTGGACCAGCCGGAGGAGAGCAACCTCTTCACGCCCTATCCGCGCCTGCTCAAGGACCATCACCTGGTCGAGTTCATCTGCGACTATCTGCGCATGATGACGGTCAACTTCGAGGATCCGCATCAGATCGAGGCCGCGATGGACGCGGATATCGAGAAGCATCACCACGAAGAGGCCGGCCCGCAGCACGCGCTGCAGATCATGGCCGACGGCCTGCCCGCGCTCGGCATCGTCGCCGCCGTGCTCGGCGTCATCAAGACCATGGGCTCGATCGACCAGCCGACCGAGATCCTGGGCGCGATGATCGGCGGCGCGCTGGTCGGCACCTTCCTGGGCGTGTTGCTGAGCTACTGCGTGGTCGGTCCCCTCGCCGCCAAGCTGCTCGAGACGCTCGAGGCCGACGGCAAGCCCTATTCGATCGTGAAGACGGCGATCGTCGCCTATGCCCAGAACCAGCCGGTCCAGGTGGCGATCGAGATCGCCCGCCGCATGACCCCCTCGGCCTATGCGCCGAGCTTCCAGCAACTCGAAACCGCACTTGACGAGGCCAAGAATGGACCAGTCCCAGTCGCTGCCGCTGCCTGACGCCGAGGAGCGCGCGCTGCGCCTTCCCGTCCACGGTACCACCGTCACGGCCGAAGACCTGCGCGTGCGCCTGGTGCTCGCCGCCGACCTGGACGACGCGATCGAGATCGACGCGTCCGAGGTCGAGAGCGTCGGCCAGGCGGTGCTCCAGCTGCTCGTCGCCGCGCGCGCCGAGGCGGCCGCGGGCGGCCAGGAGTTCCGTATCGCCAATCCCAGCCCCGCATTCGTCGATCGCGTGCAGCGCTGCCACCTGGCCGCGACGATCGGCCTCGAGACCGGAGACGCCCAGTGAGCAAGTTGATCCTTACCGTCGACGATTCGGCGAGCATGCGCATGCTGCTCAAGACGTCGCTGACCGCGCAGGGCTTCCGCATCGAGAGCGCCAATGACGGCGAGCACGGGCTGGAGCGCATGCACGAAGTGCAGCCCGACCTGCTGATCACCGACATCAACATGCCCAAGATGGACGGGTTCGAGTTGATCGAAGCGGTGCGCGCGGTCTCCGGTTTCCGCGGCACGCCGATCCTGGTGCTGTCGACCGAATTCTCGGACGAGAAGAAGGCGCGCGCCCGTGAGGCCGGCGCCACCGGCTGGATCACCAAGCCGTTCGAGGCGACCAAGCTGGGGGCGGCCATCCGCCGCGTGTGCCCGTGAGCGACGAATTCGACGATATCCAGGCGATCTTCTTCGAGGAATGCGCCGAGGGGCTGACCACCGCCGAGCAGGGGCTGTCGGCCATGCAGGCGGGCGACGTGTCGGCCGAGGTGATCGCCGGCGTGTTCCGCGCGGTCCATTCGATCAAGGGCGGTGCCGGCGCGTTCGGCCATGCCGATCTCACTGCGTTCGCGCACAAGTTCGAGAACGTCCTCGACGAGGTGCGCGGCGGCAAGATCCCGCCGAGCCCCGGCGTGGTCAAGGTGATGCTGAGCGCCTTCGACATCCTGACCGACCATGTCGAATCCGCCAAGGGCCTGGCGCCCCGCCCGGCCGACCAGGCCGCGCTGGCCACGCTCGAGCAGGTTCTCGCCAACAAGGGTGCCGATGACGGCGGGCCCGTCGCCGCGCCGGCCGCCGCCGCCGAGGTGCCGGCCGGCGAAGCGGACGCGTTCGGCTTCGTGCCCATGGCCGTCTCGCTCGACGATTTCGACGCGCCCGCCGAGCTGCCGGCCGCCGACGCCGCCTGGATCGTCACCTTCAAGCCGTCGCGCGCCGCGCTGGCCAATGCCGGCGAGCCGTTGCTGATCATCCGCGAGCTGGAGAGCCTGGGCGGAGAGGTCGTCGCGGTCGACACCTCGACGGTGCCGCCGCTGCGCGATCTCGACCCCGAGGACGCCTATCTCACCTGGACGCTCCGCGTTCCGGGCGAAGTGGCTGAGGGCGACATCAACGATTGCTTCGATTTCGTCGCCCCGGATTCGATCGTCGAGGTCCGCCGCGACGAGGCGGCAGCCGCACCCCTGGCCGAAGCCGCACCGGCGGCCGACGAATTCGGCTTCGTGCCGGTATCCGCCGGCATCGAGGACTTCGCGGCGGAGATGCAGCGCGTCGTCGAGACGATCGCCGCTGCCTCGCCCGCGATCGGCAGCGTCGAGACGCCCGCCATCGCCCCCAAGGCGGGCAGCGAGGCGCAACAGACGATCCGCGTCGATCTGGGCAAGCTGGACCTGCTGCTCAACCTGGTCGGCGAGCTGGTGATCCGCAACTCGATCCTGGCCGACCGGCTGTCGCCGGCCGATCGCCAGCGCGTGGAGCTGCCGGAGCTGGCGCGCCTGACGCGCCAGATCCAGGACAACGTCATGTCGCTGCGCGCGCAGCCGATCAAACAGGCCTTCAGCCGCGTGCCGCGCATGCTGCGCGACCTTTCGGTGGAGACCGGCAAGCAGATCCTGCTCGAGACGGTGGGCGAGACCACCGAAGTCGACAAGGGCGTGATCGAGAAGATCGGCGATCCGCTGACGCACATGATCCGCAACGCTGCCGACCATGGTCTGGAAAGCGCCGAGGAGCGCATCGCCGCGGGCAAGAACCCCGCGGGCACGATCAAGCTCTCGGCCGAGCAGCGCGGTGCCCGCATCTTCGTGCGGGTGCAGGACGATGGCCGCGGCATCAACCGCGAGAAGGTTCGCGCCAAGGCCGTCGAAAGAGGCATCATCAGCGGCGACGCGCAGCTGTCGAACGAAGAGATCGACCAGCTGATCTGTGCGCCGGGCTTCTCGACCGCCGACACGATCTCGAACATCTCGGGCCGCGGCGTCGGCATGGACGTGGTCCGCTCGAACGTCGAGGCGCTGGGCGGCCGCGTGGAGATCCACTCGGTTCCGGGCGAAGGCACCACCTTCACGATGATCCTGCCGCTCACCCTGGCGATCCTGGACGGCATGATCGTCCGCCTCGCCGGCCAGCGCTTCGTGCTGCCGCTCGCGCATGTGCTCGAGACGGTGCAGCCCGAGCCGGGCCAGGTGAAGCGCACCTCGCCCGACAGCGAAGTGATCGACATGCGCGGCGAATATGTCCCCGTGAAGCGCGCCACCGAGATCTTCGGCCTCAACGACGACCGCGCGATCGAGGACAGCCTGGTCGTGATCGTCGAGAACGAAGGCTCGGGCAAGGTCGGCCTGGTGGTCGATACCATCGACGATCGCCGCGAAGTGGTGATCAAGAGCCTCGACCAGAATCTCCATCCGATCCGCGGCCTGGGCGGCGCCACCATCCTCGGCGACGGCTCGATCGCGCTCATCCTCGACATCGAGGCGCTCGTCGCCTCCACCAATCGCTTCACCCCGAAAGGACTGGCAGCATGACCACCACCAACGACAACGCCGGCACCGACCGCAAGATCGTCACCTTCTCGCTTGCCCAGCAGACCTTCGGGATCGACATGCGGGCGCTGATCGAGATCCGCGAATGGGACGAGCCGACGCCGCTTCCCAACGTCCCGGGCTTCATCAAGGGCGTGACCAACCTGCGCGGCAACGTGGTGCCTGTCGTCGGCCTGGCCGAGCGGCTGGGCTGGGAACCGAGCGCGATCCATGCGCGCTCGTGCATCCTCGTCGTCCATATCGCGGGCAAGCAGGCCGGCTTCCTGGTCGACGAAGTCAACGACATCGTCGCGATCGGCGAAACCGAGATCCAGCCGGCCCCCGAGGTCGAGACGATCGAGCCGAGCGTCATCGCCGGCCTGGTGCGCATCGCGACCCGCCAGAAGGACGGCACCCGGGACGAGAAGGGCACCATGGTGCTGCTGCTCGACCTCGACGCGCTGAGCCTGACCAAGCATCTGGACATCGCAGCGTGACCGCCGCCGGGGGCGCCCTGGCGCCTGCCGGCGTCGCCACGGCCATGACGGGCAGCAATGCGGAGCTCACGCCCCGCGACTTCGCTGCCATCGCCGCGATCATGCACGAGGATGCGCGCATCGCACTGAGCGCGGCGAAGACCACGCTCGTCCAGTCGCGCCTGGGGCGCCGGCTGCGCGAGCATGGCCTGGCCAGGTTCTCCGACTATGTCGCGCTCGTGCAGGGCGATCCGGCGGAACGCCATGCGATGGTGGTGGCGCTGACCACCAATCACACGCATTTCTTCCGCGAGCCGCATCACTTCGATCATTTTCGCGAGGCCGTGCTGCCGGCGCTCAAGCGCAAGCAGGGCCCGGTGCGGATCTGGTCGGCGGGCTGCTCGTCGGGCGAGGAAGTCTACACCATCGCCATGTGCCTGCTGGGGCCGGACCGCGCGGCCGCCGCGTGGCTGCGCAATGCCGATGTCCGCCTGCTGGCGACCGACATCGCTCCCCATGTGGTGGAATCGGTGAAGCGCGGCGTCTATGCCGACAGCGTCGCCGAAGCGGTGCCCGAGCCCTGGCGCAGCCAGTGGATGAAGCCCGTCCAGGGCGGCTTCCAGATGGCGGACGAGGCGCGCGCGCTGGTGACGGCCAGGGTGCTCAACCTGTTCGAGCCCTGGCCGCTCCGCGCCGCCTATGACGTGATCTTCTGCCGCAACGTGATGATCTATTTCGGCGATCCCGCGAAGGAAGAGCTGGAGGCGGGTTTCGTCAACCAGCTCTCCCCCGGCGGCCACCTGTACATCGGGCATTCCGAGCGGCTGATCGGCCCGGCGGCAAGCCAGATGCGCTCGTGCGGGCACACCATCTACCAGAAGCCGGAGGCGCATTGATGGCACCCGTACGTACGCTGATCGTCGACGACAGCGCCTCGATGCGCGCGACGCTCAACCGCATGCTTTCCGTCGATCCGGCGATCGAAGTCGTCGGCATGGCGCCCGAGCCCTTCGCGGCGCGGGAGATGATCAAGTCGCTCAACCCCGACGTGCTGACGCTCGACGTCGAGATGCCGGGGATGGACGGGCTGTCGTTCCTCGAGCGGATCATGCGCCTTCGGCCGATGCCGGTGGTGATGTGCTCGACGCTGACCGCGCGCGGGGCGGAAGTGACGATCGAGGCGCTCCGCCTGGGCGCGGTCGACTATGTCACCAAGCCCAGCGGCACGCCCGAGGACATCGAGCGCGACGCGGTGCTGCTCTGCGAGAAGGTGAAGGCCGCCGCCCGCTCGGTCGCCCGCGCCGGCCCGCAGCGCCTGCCCGCCCAGCCCGCGCTTGCGGCAGGCAGCGTCGGCGAGCGGATCATCGCGATCGGCTCGTCCACCGGCGGCGTCGAGGCGCTGTTCTCGCTGCTGCCGGCCCTGCCCGAGAATTGCCCGCCGGTGCTGGTCGTCCAGCACATGCCGGCCGCCTTCACGCACAATTTCGCGGAGCGGCTGAACGGCGAATGCCGGGTGCATGTGGTGGAAGCTACGGATGGCGCGCCGGTGCTGCCGGGAACCGTCTATATTGCTCCTGGGGGGCAGCGCCACATGGAGCTGCGCGGCGGCGTCCGCGGCCATGTCAGGCTGCGCGACGGCGATCCGGTCTCCGGCCACCGGCCGTCGGTGGACATGCTGTTCAACTCGGTGGCGCCGCTCGGCAAAGCCGCGGTCGGCGTGATCCTCACCGGCATGGGGGCCGACGGCGCCCAGGGCATGCTGGCGATGCGCCAGGCCGGTGCCCGCACGCTGGGCCAGAGCAGGGAGACCTGCGTGGTCTGGGGAATGCCGCGCTCGGCAAAGGAGCTGGGCGCGGTGGAACAAGAAGTTGGTTTGTCTGGCATGCCTGAGGCGATCCTCAAGGCCTGCCGCGAGAAGATTGGGAGCGTCTGATGCCTGCTGCTGCAGCGATCAAGGTGATGGTCGTCGACGACCAGACCAGCATGCGCGCGATGATCCGTCGCGCGCTGCAGGATCTCGGGTTCAAGGACGTGCGGGACAAGCCGAGCGCCCAGGAGGCGCTGGCGGCGGTCAAGAGCGACCGCGTGCATCTGATCATCTCCGACTACAACATGCCGGAGATGGACGGCCTCCAGTTCCTGGAGGCGGTGCGCACCGATGCGGTGATCGGCAAGACGGTGTTCATCATGCTCACCGGCTCGTCGGACAAGGAGATCGTCCAGAAGGCCGCGGCGCTGGGCGTGAACAACTATGTCGTGAAACCGTTCGCGCCGGCCGCGCTGAAGGAGAAGATCGAGCGCGTCTTCGGCGAGCTCACCTGATGCGCCGGCTCGCCATCGTCCAGGGCGAGCATGCCGTGGTGGCCGAGCCCGGGGTGGTCGTCTCCACCCTGCTCGGCAGCTGCGTCGCCGCATGCCTGTTCGATCCGGTCGCCCGGGTCGGCGGCATGAACCATTTCCTCCTAGGCGAGCCCGGCGCGGACCAGCGCGTGGGCGCCTCGGAAATGGCGCGCTACGGCGTGCATGCGATGGAGCTGCTGATCAACGCGATGATGCAGAAGGGCGCGGTGCGCGGCCGGCTGATGGCGCATCTCTACGGGGGTGCCAACATCGTCTCGGGGCTGGGTTCTATCGGTTCCTCGAACGCCGACTTCGCCCGCCGCTTCATGGAGACCGAGGGGATCGCGGTGGGGCATACCGATCTGGGGGGCACCAGCGCCCGCAAGATCGAGTTCCTTCCCCATGAAGGCCGCAGCCGCTGCGTCAAGGTTACGGACCGCGTGCCCGAGCGCCCGCCGGTCCCCGTTCACGCCCCGACCTCCGGCGGCGATCTGGAGCTGTTCTGATGTCCTGCATGCCCGTTCCCGCGCAGCTCCCCCCCGCACGGGCGATCTCCGGCTTCGATCCCTTCTCGGCGACGCTGCACAATGTGATCGCCGGCGAGATCCGCGAGATGCGCGCCAAGCTGGAGGCGCTTGCCGAAGTGCTTGTCGGCGACGCGCATTTCGCCAGCTCCTACCTCGAGCAGCTCCAGGACTTCGACTATCTCATCCAGCATGCCGACGAGTGCGTGAACCTGCTCGAGCGGATCGCGCGCGGCGAGGATTCGCTCTCGGCGATCGGCCATATCCGCCTGGGCGCAGTGCAGCAGCGCATGCGCGACGCGCTCGGGGGCGCCTGACCATGCCTGCGCCCGGCGCCAATGATCGCCCGATCGTCATCAAGCGGGTCAAGAAGGTCGCGGCCGGCCATCATGGCGGCGCCTGGAAGGTTGCGTACGCCGACTTTGTCACCGCGATGATGGCCTTCTTCATGCTGCTGTGGCTGATCGCCAATCCGGACAAGCAGCGGCTGAAGGGCCTTGCCGCCTATTTCTCGCCGACCATCTCGGACACCTCGCCTTCGACGCCGGTAATGGGCACGTCCGAGGGCGCGGGCGGCCAGGCGCGCCGCTCGTCGAACGACAGCAGCCGCGCGAACGGCACGCCGACTTCCGAGGCCGCCACCAACGGCGCGGCGCGCGGCGGCACCGCCGATGTGCCCGACACCTCGATGCGCGTGCTCGCCAGCGAGCTGCAGATCGCGCTCGACGCCGTGCCGCAGGACCAGGCGCGCAAGAACGTGGCGATCGAGCCGGAGCGCGCGGGCATGCGGATCACGCTGATGGACACCGACAAGCAATCGATGTTCCGCCCCGGCACCGCCGAGCTCAATCCCTTCGCGCGCGCGCTGCTCGCCAAGACCGCGGCCAAGCTTGCCCAGGCGGGCGGGCAGATCGCGATCGAGGGCCATACCGACGCGACCGGCGGCGGCCAGAGCGATGCGAACTGGCAGCTGTCGGGCGCGCGCGCGCTCGCCGCGCGCCAGGCGATGATCGCTTCGGGCATGACGCCGGATCGCCTTGCCGAGGTCGTCGCCATGGGCGGCACGCGTCCGGTCTTCCCCGACCAGCCCGACCGGGCGGAGAACCGCCGCATCACCATCGTCCTGAAGGCCGAGGCACCCTCGCTTCCGACCGACAGCAGCTTCAAGTTCTGAGTGTCGCCGCCATGAAGAAGATCCTGTTCCTGGCCATCGTGCTGCTCTCCGGGCTCGGCCTGGGGGGCGCCGCCGCGTTCGGCACGCTGGTGGTGCTGGGCCCCCGCCCCGCCCACGCCGCCACGGCCCCCGCCCAGGCGGAAGTCGAGACCGCGTTCGTCCAGGTGGACAAGCTGCTCGCGCCGCTGGTCTCGCCCGAAGACGGGCGGCTCACCGGCTATGTCCAGTTCCAGTTCAACCTCGAAGTGCCCCGCGACAAGTCCGGCGAGGTGGCCAAGCGGCTGCCGCTGCTGCTGCATGCGATCAACATGCGCACCTTCAGGACGCCGATGGCGGCCGGCAAGGACGGGCTGCTGCCCAGTCTCGAGCAGTTCCGCAAGATCGTGGAAGCCTCCGCTCCGGAAGCGTTCGGCGCCGGCGTGGTGCGCAAGGTGGCGATCACCCAGGCGACCCCTGCGTAAAATACGTATTTTGCGTCAAGTCGGACCACCCCGGCCGGCGATCCCCCTATAAAAAACAGAGGTCACGCAATTTCGCCGAGGACATAGTGGAACCCAACGCCGCCATCGCAAGCGAGAACCGCGACGAGTGGATCGAACGCGCGCCGCGGACGGTGGCTACGCTCCTTGTCGGCAAGCTGCGCCATGAGGGCAATCCCGGCCAGCTTTGCCGGGTGCGCAACCTCTCCGAACGCGGCATGCAGATCGATACGATCGCGTCGCTGCTGCCCGATATGCGGATCACCGTCGAGCTGCGTGGCGGCGCGCTGTTGAACGGCGCGATCGCCTGGACCGGGGGAGGCCGCGCCGGCGTGCGGTTCGATACGCCCGCCGACGTGAACGCCATTCTCGGCAAGCCCCAGCCCGAGGCAGCCACGGTGCGCCCGCGCTCGCCGCGCTTCGCCGCCGACATCCCCGCGCGGATCAGCTCGTTCGGCCGCCCGATCGACGTGGTCGTCGCCGACCTCTCGCAGGGCGGCGCCTGCCTGCGCCTGCAACGGCCGCTGCGCGACGACACCGAAGTGATCCTGATGATTCCTGGCCTGCCCTCGCGCCGCTGCACCACGCGCTGGAGCAACGAGGAGTTCACCGGCGTCGCCTTCCACGACCCCATTTCCTATGCCGAACTCTCGGCCTGGCTGGACAGCCCCGCCGCACGGGGCTGACCGCCCGTCACGGCAGCGCGAGACGCTTCGACACGACCGACATCGCCCTGGCGGAAGAACGGCGGAGCCGCGCCGGGCGCGTTGGCAGGGGCCGTCCCGGAATTAGCAGGGACCGTGCCAGAATACGCCGTGGCCGACTTCCGAATAGCATCCGTCGAACATCGGCAGATCGCGCCGGCTCCGGGCGACATGATATCCCCAACCGCCATCGAAATAGGGCTTGATGACGATGTCGACGCCCCATTCGTGCACCGTGACCCGTTCGGGATGCAGGCTCGCGATGACAGGCGGCAATTGGCTCTCCGGCACGCGGGCATAATGTACCGGGGGTCTCGCCGGATGCGTTGCCATCAAGGTCTGGGCTTCGGCCTCGATCGCCTTCAGCCTCACCGGATCGGAAATGGGCCAGGGCCAGCGCGCCAGCAGCACCGGGATCGCCAGGGCCGCCAGAACAGCCAGGACGACGAGCGTGACGAGGCAGCCTCTCCGGCGATTCATGCGCGAAGCTAACCGCCGCCATTCGGGTCCACAAGCAGATAGGGGCGGACGCCCCCCGGCATCCGCCCCCTCCCCCGTCCCTGACGGCTTCGCTACTGGGCGAAGCTCTTGACCAGCGATCCGGCGACCAGCGCCCAGCCATCCACCAGCACGAAGAAGATGATCTTCATCGGCAGGGATATCGTGGGTGGCGGCAGCATCATCATGCCCATCGCCATCAGCACCGCCGACACCGCCAGGTCGATCACCAGGAACGGCAGCAGCAGCAGGAAACCGATCTCGAAGGCGCGCCGCAGCTCCGAGATCATGAAGGCCGGCGCCAGCGTGGTCAGCGGCGTCTCGGCGCGGTTCTGGATCTTCTTGCCCCCCAGGTCGGCGAACAGCTTGAGATCGCTGTCGCGCACCTGGCCGAGCATGAACTTGCGGAAGGGCTCGGCCGTCCGCTCGAAGGCCTGGCTCTCGGTGATCCTGCCCTTGGTATAGGGGTCGACGCCCTGGCTCCATGCCTTCTCGAAGGTGGGCGCCATCACGAAGAAGCTCAGGAACAGCGCCAGGCTGATGATCACCGGATTGGGCGGCACGCCTTGCGCGCCGATGCCGGTGCGCAGCAACGAGAGCGCCACCACCATGCGCGTGAAGCTGGTCACGGTCATCAGCAGGCCCGGGGCCAGGCTGAGCACCGTCAGCATCAGCACCAGCTGGATCGCCTTGGCCGAGAGCGCGCCGTCCGCGCCGCCGATGTTGATCGTCGTGCCCTTGGCTTGGGCATAGGCCTCGGCCGGCATGAGGATCAGGGCGGCAAGGGCCGCCGCGAGCAGCCTATGCATCGAGCGCGGCCCGCACCGCGGCGCGGTTCCACCGCGTGGTGTTGCGCTGCTCGCGGACGCGCTTCGGCGCGCGCGGCGGATGGGCATTGCGCGCGGCGGCGGCAGTCGCGGCCCGGGCGGCAACGGCCCGGGGCAGCTCGGCCAGCCTGGGAAGATCGACCAGCCGGGCGAAATTGGCACCGAGCGCGGCGATATCCTCGGCGAGGTTGGCCGCCGGCATGGGCTCCGCGGCCGGCTCGGGCACAGACGGCTCGGGCGCGACGATGCCGCTCTCGATGGTCGCCTGCCCCTCGGGGCCGAACATCACGAGATGCTCCATCCCGTCGCGGCGGATCAGCGCCACCGAGCGCTTGCCGTCGACCGACAGGCGCTCGACGATCTCGATCCGCTTGCGGCGCGTGCTGGTCACGCGGCCGGGCAGCTTCAGATCATAGCGCTTCACGAACCACAGCGCGCCGGCGAGCATGCCGAGCACCATCCCGAGCGCACCCAGCGTGCGCAGCGTCGACAGGATGTCCATCAGTTGCGCTGCTTCTTCACGAGTTCGGTGATTTCGAGCGACATCACTTCGCCATCGACCAGGACCACGCCCTTCGCGACGAGCTCGTCGTTCACATATACGAGCGAGGGATCGTCCTGGCTGCTTTCCAGCGGGATCATCGCGCCGCGGCTCATCTGCAGGACCTGGCGGATCGGCACATTGGCCGAGCCCAGCACGATCGACATATCGACCATAATTCCGTCGAGCACTGACATGCGTGTTCCTTTCAGGAGGACTTATAGGAACCTTTTTTCCGCGCTCGGCGCCCGCCCCGGCAATTTTTGCCTACAATGGAGGAAACGGCCCGTCGGGCCTGCTTGGAAGGACGATCATGGACCTCAAGACCTCGCTCGGCATCTCCGCCTCGGGCCTGCGCGCGCAATCGCTGCGCATGCGCGTCATCGCGGAAAACCTGGCGAACCAGGACTCGGTGTCGGATACGCCGGGCGGCAATCCCTATCGCCGCCGCGTCGCCAGCTTCCAGTCCGAGGTCGACCGCTCGACCGGCGGCCTGGGCGTCAAGGTCAAGGCGATCGAGAACGACAAGTCGGACTTCGTGAAGGTCTATCAGCCCGGCCATCCGGCCGCGGACAAGGACGGCTATGTCATGAAGCCCAACGTCAACGGCCTGATCGAGACGGCCGACATGAAGGCGGCGCAGCGCAGCTACGAAGCCAATCTCAATGCCATCGAGGCCGCCAAGAGCCTGACGATGCGCACCATCGACCTCCTCAAGTAAAGGATATTCGGAATGTCCATCGGCGCACTTGATGCGATGTCGGCCTATGGCCGCGTCGCCGGCCTTGGCGGCAACAGCAAGACGGATCCTGTAAAGACCGGCGGCAGCGCCGGCGGCTTCGGCGCGATGGTGGAGGACATGGTCACCGGCACCGCGGACCAGCTGCGCACCGCCGAAAAGACATCGGCCCAGCAGGTCGCCGGCAAGGGCGACCTGATCGACGTGGTCACCGCGATCGGCGCCGCCGAGACCGCGCTCGACACCATGGTGGCCGTGCGCGACCGAGTGGTGAACGCCTATTCCGACATCATGCGGATGCAGATCTAACTGCGCTCTGTGTTCCTTGCGGCTCCCCGGCAAAGGCCGGGGCCCAGTATCGGGCTGGTTGGTTGGATGGGGAAATGACCCTCTCAATGGACATTGCAACTGGGCCCCGGCCTTCGCCGGGGAGCGGCCCTTTCCCTCCCGCGAACCGCTTTCGGGGCTGAACGATGCTGCCGTCCCAGGTCCTCGCCCTGGCGCAGAGCGCGCTGATGCTGGTGCTCACCATCGCAGGTCCGCTGCTGCTGACCTCGCTGATCGTGGGCACCGTCATCGGCCTGCTCCAGGCGCTGACGCAGATTCAGGAAACCACGCTCACCTTCGTCCCCAAGCTGCTCGCCATGGGGCTGGTGCTGCTGCTCATGCTGCCAACGATCGGACAGGCGCTGAACGACTTCATGACCAGGATCGGCAGCCTGATCGTGACCGCCGGATGACGCTGCCCCCCGACCTGGCGCTGCAAGCCTCGGCCTTCTTCATCGTCTTCGCCCGGGTGGGCGCGGTGCTGATGCTGCTGCCGGTGTTCGGCGACGACGCGATCCCCGGCCGCATCCGGCTGATGATCGCCTTCGCCCTCTCGGCTACCATGTATGGCCTGGTCGGCGCCCCTGCCCGCGTGGCGGTGGAAGCCGGCGCGGCGCTGCCCGCGGTGCTCGTCGCCGAGCTGATGACGGGCCTGGCCATGGGCATGATCGTCAAGATCCTGTTCCTCGCCGTCTCGATGGCGGGTTCGGTGATCTCGACCCAGATCGGCCTCTCCTCCGCGGTCATCTTCGATCCCGCGCAGAGCAGCGCGGCGCCCCAGCTCTCCAAGTTCGTCGCCATGGCGGCGGCGCTGGTGTGCATGGGCATGCAGGTCCATCACCTGTGGCTGGGCGCGATCGTCCACAGCTATCAGAGCTTCCCCGTGGGCGGGCTGCCGCCGGCGCATGATTTCGCCATGCTCGCGGTCGAGGCGATCGGCCGCTCGATGACGCTCGGCCTGAGCCTCGCCGCTCCGCTTCTCATCTATGGCATCGTCTTCAACGTCGCGCTCGGCCTCGCCGCGCGCGTGGCCCCGGCGATCCAGGTCTTCTTCATCGCCCAGCCGCTCAACCTGCTGCTCGGCATCAGCCTCGCCGCCGCCACGCTCGGCACCATGCTCACCTTCTTCGCCCGCGCCATGGGCGACGCGATGCAGGGAGGCTGGTGATGTCGGGCGATACCGACCAGGACGACAAGACTCACGATCCGACGGACAAGAAGCTCGAGGACGCGCGCGCGAAAGGCGATGTGCCGATGGCGCCCGAGATGCGCCACGCGGCGATCTTCGTCGGCATGCTCGTGGTGATGGGCGGCCTGGGCACCTACACGCTGCAGCTGCTGGGCACGCTCTTCGTGCGGCTATGGGGCAGCGCCGACGATTTCCGGATGGAGCCGCAGGGCGCCGAGAGCTTCGTGACCGGCGTGATGCGCGCCAGCGCCTTCGCGCTGCTGCCGATCCTGGGCACGTTGTTCGGCATCGCGCTGCTGGGCGGCATCCTCCAGGGCCGGCCGATGCTCAGCTGGAGCCGGGTGAAGCCCAAATGGTCGAAGCTCAATCCCGCGAGCGGCGCCAAGCGGATGTTCGGCAAGATGGCGCTGATGGAATTCGCCAAGACGCTCGCCAAGCTCTGCCTGGTCGGCGGCGTGGCGGCGTATCTCGCATGGCCGCATGCCGCCGCGATCGATGCGATGGTGGGCGCCGACCTTCAGCAGGTGGGCAGCGCCACGCACGGCATCGTCTATTCGATGCTCCGCCCGATCGCGATGCTGGTAGGCGCGCTCGCCCTGTTCGACTTCGTCTGGCAGCGCCGCGCATTCCTGCAGCGGATGCGCATGAGCCTCCAGGAGATCAAGGACGAGCACAAGCAGAGCGAGGGCGATCCGCACATCAAGGCCAAGGTCCGCCAGATCCAGATGCAGCGCTCGCGCGGCCGCATGATGCAGAACGTGCCCAAGGCCAGCGTGGTGATCACCAACCCGACGCACTATGCCGTGGCGCTGCACTATGACCATGGCCAGATGGCGGCGCCGGTGGTGGTCGCCAAGGGCGTCGACGGGATCGCGCTCAAGATCCGCGAGATCGCGGGCGAGCACGGCATCCCGCTGGTGGAGAACCGCCCCCTTGCCCGCGCGCTCTATGCCAGCGCCGAGATCGATCGTCCGATCCCGGTGGAACATTATGCCGCGGTCGCCGAAGTGATCAGCTATGTGCTGAAGATCGCGAAGAAGAGGCGCTGAGCGCCCCTTCCCCGCGATACTTCAGAGTTCCTCAGAACTTCAGGCGCGCGCCCGCCGAGAGCACGATGGCATGGGCGTCGCGCAGCTCGCCATCGGTAAGGATCGGCGTCTGCGCGGCGGTGCCGGCATAGGCGGCGGTGACGCGGTCGATCGGGGCGTCGGCGAAGCTGACATAATTCGCCGCCAGGTCGAACGAGAGCTTCTTGTTCGCCGCGAGACTGCCGCCCACGCCGAAGTTCCAGCGGTTCGAATCCGGCACCCGGGCATCGCGCTCGCCATCCTGGGTCGGCGTGGTCGCGCGCTGGACGCCGGCACGCAGCGTCACCTTGGGCGACACGGCATAGTCGATCCCGCCGGCATAGCTCCAGCTGGCGCGGTAGTTCTCGGGGATCGCCTGGTTGACCGGCGCGCCCAGGCGGATCGCGTCGAACTTGTCCCAGCCATAGCGGATCACCTGCGCGTTCAGGGTCAGCTTGTCGGTTGCCGCGAAGCGGGCGCCGGCGATCGCCTGGGACGGCGTGTAGAATTTCGCCTCGACGCCCGAGAGCTGCATGTTCGACGTCGCCAGCGGGCCGACCAGGCCCGAGACGGTAAGGTCGCCCTTCAGCGTGTGCTCGATCGCCGACTTGTAGCTGAGGCCCAGGGTGAAGCGGCGCGAATGCAGCTGCACGCCGGCGGTCCAGCCGAGATCCCAGCCATCGCCCTTCAATTCCTGATGTCCGTCCGGCAGCACCGCCGCCAGATTGGGCAGCGCGTTGCCGAGGCTGGCATCGGTATATTCGATGTTGAGCCCGGCGCCGACGCGCAGCCAGTCGGTCACCGCCACGCCGATGCTCGGCTGGATGTCGACCGTGCGCAGCTGGGTCCGGGCGGCGCTGTAGCGCGCCCAGCTGTCCGCCGGATAATCGGTGGTGAAGCTGTAGGGCGAGGTGATCGAGACGCCGAGCGCAATGCGGTCGTTCAGCGGCACGGCGATCGCGCCCGAGGGGAGCACGCCGTTGTTGATCGGATTGCGAGTGACGCCGTTGCCGCCCACCGGCGCCGGCGGCTGCCCCGGGCGGACGATCAGCGTGCCCCTGTCGGCAACCTCGCCGCGCGGCAGGATGACGGAGGCGGAAAGCGTGGCGTCGCCACTCTCGATGCCGCCGATCGCGGCAGGGTTCCACCAGATCGAAGCGGAGCCGGTATCGGCGGCCTCGCCCGAGAAGGCACGGCCGGCGCCGCGGGCGGATTGCTCCTGGAGATAGAAGGCCTGGGCATGGGCAGCCTGGGAGAAGCCGAGCAGCGCGATCAGCGCGCTGCCGGCGGCGAGCGAATATCTGAAGGGGGACATCGGGGTAATCCTTGTACGCGTACGGATACTGAGAACTCGGAAACGCGCGTCAGCGCACGCGGGTCCAGGTCTGGGTGCGGCAGAAGGGCTTGAACACGCAGCCGCGCAGGTTGAGCTGGTCGTTGCCGGAGAGGGTGATCTCGGCGCTGTAGGTCTTGCCGTCCTCGGCATTGTAGATCTTGCCGCCGTACCAGCCGCCATTCTGCTGGCTGAAGCCGGAGAGGATCTGCAGGCCCATCAGCTTGCGTGTGCGCAGTGCCGCGTTGCCGTTGTTGCCGTCGGCCAGGTTCGGGTTGGTGCGCAACTTGTCCGACCCGACGATCTTGCCGCAGATCGACGCGCCGCATCGGGTGATCTCGACGATACCGTTATGGACGGGGGTCTTCCAGCGGCCGACCACGGCATCGGCCGGCTGGAGCGCGGGGGCCGCTGCGACGGCAAGCCCCATAAGCAAAGCCAACATAGGCATACTCTCCTCGAGGGGATTCCATGCCGCGCTCTGCCGGCTGGTCATGGAAGGAACGGCATCGCCCTTTCGAACGCGAAACCGGTGGCGCCTCCCTAGGTTCCAAAAATCCGGTATGCAATTGCGTTCGGATTTGAAACTTAAAAACCGAGGATGCCGTAAGGGAATGAAAGGCGCGGATCAGGCCTTGAGATCGAGCTTGGCCAGCTCGACTCGGACGCGCAGCTCGATGTCGGAGAGGATCGCGGCGAGCGCGGGATCGTCGGTGCGCTCGAAGGTCTCGGACCATTCGACGATCGCCGTGAGCCGCGCCGGGCTGACCACTCCGGCGACCAGCTCGCGGTGGAGCTGATCGAGCATGTCGATGCCGCGCTGGGCGTCGACTGCCTGTTTGCGGCGGCGCTCGATCGCGGGATCGGCGGCGGCGAGCGTGACGAGCATCGCGACCGAGGGGTTGAGCGCCTGCGCCGCATTGGCCCCGGGATGCAGGGGCGCGGGCGCCGCGGGGGCTTCCCCCTCGCCCACCGAGAAGCCGGACGCGACCTTGGGCAGCGCCGCCATCAGGCTGTGCAGCAAGGGTGCCTGCAGGTTCTCGATCCGCACGAAATCTCGTCCCCTGGGCCCGCATGGCCCGTCTTCTATCCTATAAGAGAATTATCGGAAATTTTCCACTTCCAGGGGTTATATGCTGCGCTTCGCCGCTCCCATGATCGCCCTGCTCCTGAGCCTGGGCCTCGCACCGGCCGCAACGGCCCAGACGCGGATCAAGGACGTCGTCAACGTCGAGAATGTCCGCGACAACCAGCTCGTGGGCTATGGCCTGGTCGTCGGTCTGGCCGGCACGGGCGATCGCCTGCGCAACACGCCGTTCACCGAGGAATCGATGCAGGCGATGCTCGAGCGGATGGGCGTGAACATTCGCGGGACCGAGATGAAGACGCAGAACGTCGCCGCCGTCTCGATCACCGCGACGATGCCGCCCTTCGCCCGCTCGGGTTCGCGGATCGACGTCCAGGTCTCGGCGCTGGGCGACGCGACCAGCCTGCAGGGCGGGACGCTGATCGTCTCGTCGCTGCGCGGCCTCGATGGCGAGATCTATGCGGTGGCGCAGGGCAATGTCGCGGTCTCCGGCTTCAAGGGCCAGGGCGCCGCCGCCAGCGTGAGCCGCGGCGTGACCACCTCGGCCCGCATCGCCGGCGGCGCGATCATCGAGCGCGAGGTGCCCTATTCGCTCCTCTCGGCCAATGGCCTGAAGCTGGCGCTCAAGAACCCCGACTTCGCCACCGCCGACCGCATCGCCGGCGCGATCAACGCGAAATATCCGGGCAGCGCCGCGGTACTGGACCCGGCGACCGTGCAGCTCACGGCGGGTTCGAATTTCGTCGGCAACGTGATCGACCTGGTCACCCGCATCGGCGAGCTGTCGGTCAAGGTCGACCAGCCGGCGCGCGTGGTGATCAACGAGGCTTCGGGCACCGTCGTCATGAACGCCGACGTCCGCATCACGCCGGTGGCGATCGCCCAGGGCGGCCTGACCATCACCGTGACCGAGAGCCCCCAGGTCTCGCAACCCGCGCCGTTCTCGAACGGCCAGACCACGGTGGTGCCGCGCACCAACGTGCAGGTGAACGACGGCAACGGCGCCAGCCTGGCGATGGTCGACGGCGCCAGCCTGCAGACGCTGGTGAGCGGGCTCAACACGCTGGGCGTCTCCCCGCGCGACCTGATCACCATCCTCCAGGCGATCAAGAGCGCCGGCGCGCTCCAGGCCGATATCGAGGTGCAATGATGCGCGACGTGACTTCCCCCACCGGGTCCCAGGCCCCGGCCGTCCCGGCCAATCCGAAGCTCGATGCCAGGAACCGCGAGACCGCGAAGAATTTCGAGGCGGTGTTCCTCGGCCAGATGACCCAGCTGATGCTCGAGAGCGTGCAGCAGGGCGACGGGGAATTCTCCGGCGGCCATGGCGAGGAAATGTTCCGCGGCATCATGGCCGAGAAGCTGGGCAACGCGATGGCCGCCAAGGGCGGCATCGGCCTGGCGCCGGTGGTGCTCGACCAGATCATCAAGCTCCAACAGGGTAACAAGTAAATGACCGAGCAGCTCATCGACGCCATGGTGTCCCTCACCCATATTATGGAGGAGGAGAGCGATCGGCTGGGCCGGGCCCCCTATTTCCCCGAACTGCCCGAGATCGCCCAGGCCAAGCTGCGCCTTACCGGCCGGATCGAGGCCGAGGTGGCGCGGATGAAGCGGGAGGCGCCCGACGACTGGGCCGAGCGGCTCGACCCCGAAACGCGCGAGACGCTGGCCGAGGCCAGCCGCGGCCTGCGCGACGCCTCGGCCGTCAATGCGCGGATCCTCGCGCGCCAGATCGAGCTCTCGGTCGAGATGATGGGCGCGATCGCCGCCGAGGCCCAGCGCCTGACCGGCAGCCGCAGCATGACCTATGGCGCCTGTGGCGGCCTGGGCGGGATGGACGCCCCGGCGCCGATCTCGATCAACGCCCGGCTCTGAGATCTCCCGCGCGGGGCGCCGGTTTCGCGCGGCCGGAGTGTCGGAAGTTTAGGCAAGCGCGCGCACTCCAACATCTCCGACAAGTCAGAGAGCAGCCGGATTCTCGGCCCGGGGAGCGAAGCAGGCGAAATCCTACATTGCAATCTTTAGCCCTCTCCCGCTTGCGGGAGAGGGTTGGGTGAGGGTGTGTCAGGCGTCGCAGGCGATGTCGCCAATTTGAGGCGTATCGCCTCGACGACGCCATCGAAATTCTCGACCAGATCGCTGTTCCAGAAGCGCATCACCACATAGCCCTGGGCTTCAAGATAGGGCCGTGCGGCGCCTATCGCCTTCTTCGCTGTGCTGACTGCCGTCCAGTTCGACGACCAACCGCTTTTCCACGCACAGGAAATCGACGACGAATGTGCCGATGGTCGCCTGGAACCGGAACTTGTGGTTCTCGAGCTGCCGGTTTCGCAGTGCGGACCATAGCTTGCGTTCAACGCCGGTCGCTTCCCTGCGAAGGCGGCGCGCATGGGGATTGGTGGGACGTATCGCCGGCATTCGGGCAGAGTAACCCACCTCACACCCTCACCCAACCCTCTCCCGCACGCGGGAGAGGGCTAAGGAGAAGGAAGGAACCTACCCGCTCTTCCCGACCGCCGTCTTCAGCATGCTCAGCTGCTTGCGGTAGAGATTGGTCATCGCAGTGAAATCCGCCTGGACCTGGCCGAGCTTGAGCAGCTGGTCCTCGAGCGTGACGTTGTTGCCGTCGGGCTTGGTCTCGCTGATGTCCTTGTCGAGCACGATGCCGGCGCCGGCCGGCTGGATCGCGCCCAGGCCCTTCATGCCGGCGGTCAGTTCGACGCGCGGCTTGGCGACGCGGATGCTGCCGGTGCCCGCGCTGCCCAGCAGGTCGGAGAAATCGGCGTCCTCCACCATGCGCGCCTTGAAGCCCGGCGTCTCGCTGTTGGCGATGTTCTGGGCGATCACGCGCTGACGATCGGAGAGCGTCTCCATCTGGCGGCGGATGCCGGAGAGGATCGGGGGCATGTCCATGATCAGAATCCGTAGGTGGAGGGCGTGGAGCTGTTCAGGCGCGCGAGCGCCGCCTGATAATTTGCGAGCTGGGCGTTCACGATCGCGGTGCTCTCCTTGCCGGTCGCGGCATTCTTCTTGCTGCCGTCGATCATCTTCGCCTTGGTGTCGTCCCAATAGAGCGCGCGATAGGCGGTCTGCGACATCGAGATCGCGTCCTTGATCTTGCCGAGCGCGGTCTTGGCCATGTCCGCCGTGGACAGGCTGAGCCCCTCGCCCAGATCGAGGCCGAAGCTGCCGCCCGGACGAACCTTGGGCGCATTGCTCGATACCGGCGCCTGGGTCGCGATGCGCTGCGGCTCCATGCCAAGCTTGGCGAGCGCGTCGCTGTCGCCCGTGCCTGCCAGAAGCTGCAACTGATGCCCCGACTTCATGGTGATGCGCAGCTGCTGGACGCCGTCGACCGCGGTGGCGGTGACGCTTGCCTTGGACGCGCCGAGCATGCCCTGCATGCGCGTGGCGATCGACTGGAGCGTGTCGTCGGCAAGGATGGTCAGCTTGCGGACCGCGCCATCATCGGCCTTGAACGAGAAATAGTCGCCTGCCTTCAGCCCGGTCTGCGTCGTTACCTTGCTCGAGGCGACCGCGTTGATCGTTCCGCGCCCATAGCCGAGCGCCGAGACCGCGCTGGCGCCGCCCGTGTCGGCGGCGATGCGGACCGGCTCGGTGCGCAGCAGCGCCTGGCCGAACTGGGTGGTGTTCTGCACCGCACCGGTCGACGCGTCGATGCGCGCGACGAAGCCGTCGGTCGGTCCGCGGCGGGTTGCCGCCAGGTCGCCGGTGGTGCGGCCGCCGGCATAGAGCTCGCCGTTCATGAAGGCGATGCTGTCGACCTGATCGTCGGCCGAGGAGCCGAGATAGGTGGTGCTGGCGCTCGACAGGCCGGCATCGATCCGCGTGACGAAGCCGTCGCGATTGCCGCTGATGCCGTTGACCTGGCTGCCCGAAAGCGCGGTCGAGGTCGCGCCGCCCACGGCGATCGTGCCGTCATCGGCTACCGCGATCACGCGGGCATCGGCAGTGCCGAGGCTGAGGCTGCCCATATCGGTGGCCAGCGACGAACCCTGGAACTTGCGGAGCTCCGCAGTGCCGTCGTGCGAGACGAGCGCCAGGACATTGCCGTCGTCGTCGACCGCGAGCGCATTGACGCTGTCGCTGCCCGGCCCTGTGATGGTGCGGCGCTCGGCGATCTTGCCGCTGGCATCGATGCGCGCGACGAAGCCGTCATTGCCGGCGGCGATGCGGCCGCCGACATAGACCGAGCCGTCGGCGCCGACCGCCACCGCCTTGGCGACGTCGGTGCCCGCCGAGCGGACCACGGTGGAGAATTTCTCGTCGCCGTTCGCGGCATATTTGGCGACGACCATGTCGCCGTCGGTCGAGGCGCCGCCGAAGCTGCCGGTGACCGTGCCCGCGACGACGATGCTGCCATCGGGGCCCAGGCTCACCGCCGCGCCGGTCGACGAACCGGTGGCGCCGAGGCTGCGCTGCCAGACGACATTGCCCGCGCCGTCCACCTTGGTGAGGAACAGGTTGTTGTCGCCGTCCGACAGATTGGCGCCAAGGTCGCCCTTGGTGGTGCCGACGACATAGCTGTTGCCCTGCGCGTCGGTGACCACCGCGGCGGCGTCGGTATTGGCATAGACGTTGCTGGTCGACGTCTTGACGGTCTTCACCTTGCCGTCGAGGTCGGTCGTGGTGGTGGTGATCGTCGTCGTCTTGCCGGCGGCGACGTTCTGCGCGGTCGCCTGGCGATCGAGCGCCTGGATCGTGCCCATCGCCACGCGGGTGTTGTCACCTGCCGGATCGTCGAAGCGGAAGAGCTGGGTGGAACTCGGCGCGTCGAGCGCGGTCTGGCCGGTGGCGACGACCAGCGCGTCCTTGGCGTTGGTCTGGTCGAGCGTGACCTGCTCGATGCCGGTGGGGTTCGAAAGGGTGAAGCCCCATTTCCCGCCCTCGTTGGTCACCTTGAAGGTCGACTTCCAGCGCGGCACGACATTGCCGTTGGCGTCGAGCTGGGGCGCGCCATTGGTGTCGAGATTGGGGATCGCGGCGATCGCGGCGTTGAACTGGGCGGCGACGGAATCGAGCGTGGGCGGCTGCGCGCCCTGCGACAGGTCGACGGTGACCGTCTGCGCCGCAACGCCCGGCTTGCCCAGCGTGATCGCGAACTGCTCGGTGCCGGTGAGGCCGGGGATCGCATCGCCGCGCGCCTTGACCAGGGTCTTGCCCTCGGTCTCGTAGACGCTGGTGGCGACCAGCTTGTTCGAAGTGACGCTGGACGCAGGCTTGCCATAAGCGAGCTTCACCAGGTCGGACGGCGCGGTGCTCAGATAGGATTGGAGATCGTCCAGCCCCTTGAGGAAGGTCTTCTGCAGCTGGGCGCGCTGCGCGTCGGAAGTGGTCTTGGCGCTCGCGGTCTCGGCGAGCACGCGCAGCTTGTCGAGCGCCTGATAGGCAGTGAAGCTGGTCTGCACGTCCTTGGGCAGGAAAGTGCCGTTGCCGTCGGTGATGGCGGGGGTGATGATCGAGCGCAGCGCGGTGATCGCGGCGACCTGACTGGCGTTGACCGGCAGCGCGTCGCCGCTCTTCCACGGCGCCACGGTGGCCGCGGTGGTGAACTGCGCCTTGGCCATCCGCACGGCCTTGCTGTCATAGGCGATCGGCGAGACCGCCGACGTCATGGTCGAGCTCGACCCCGTCAGGATGCTCAAGCCGATCAGGTTTCCAGATAAATTAACCGTCATCGCGATCCGCCCTGCCTCCCTTGTTCCTATAATAGAGGGACAGCGGCCCCCGCCCTTGTGCGCGGCCGCAATTTTTTCGCGAGGGAAACGAAAAAGCATGTCCGTGATGGCGCCGATCGCAGAACCGCCCGAACTCAAGCGCTTCAGCGGCGCACAGCGCGCCGCCGCCCTGATGCTGGCGCTGGGCAAGGATCACGGCGCGCCGATCTGGGAACAGCTCTCCACCGACGAAGTGAAGGAGCTGTCGTCGACCATCGCCGGGCTGGGCCGCATCCCGGCCCAGGTGGTGGAGCATCTGCTCGTCCAGTTCACCAGCGAAGTCGCCTCGATGGCGACGCTGCACGGCAGCTACGAGACCACCGAGCGCCTGCTGACCGGCATCCTGCCGGGCGACAAGGTGAAGGAGATCATGGAGGACATTCGCGGTCCTTCCGGCCGCACGATGTGGGACAAGCTCTCCAATGTCAGCGAGTCCGTGCTCGCCGGCGCGCTGAAGCACGAATATCCGCAGACCGTGGCGGTGATCCTCTCCAAGCTGCGCCCCGACCATGCCGCGCGCGTGCTCTCCGAACTGCCGCGCGACTTCTCGGTCGACGTGATCATGCGGATGCTGCGCATGGAAACGGTGCAGAAGGACGTGATCAACCAGGTCGAGCAGACGCTCAAGACCGAGTTCATGACCAACCTCTCGCGCTCGCAGAAGCGCGACCCGCACGAGGCGATGGCCGAGCTGTTCAATTCGCTCGACCGCTCGACCGAGGAAGCGATGCTCACTGCGCTCGACAATCGCGCGCCGGAGAGCGCCGAGCGGATCCGCGCGCTGATGTTCACTTTCGAGGACCTGGGCAACCTGCTGCCGCCGGCGATCTCGTCGATCGTCCGCAACGCCGACAAGCGCCAGATGGCGCTGGCGCTGAAGGGCGCGCCGGACAGCCTGAAGCAGCTGTTCTTCGGCGCGATGACCGAGCGCGCCTCGAAGCTGCTGCGCGAGGACATGGCGGGCATGGGCCCGGTCCGCGCCCGCGATTGCGAGGAGGCCCAGTCGGCGCTGGTGCGCCTGGCCAAGGACCTGGCGGACCGCGGCGAGATCCTGCTCGTCGATCCCAAGTCCGACGACGCGATGATCATCTAGGGGACTTTGCCGATGAGCATGCACGCCCATGTCCATGTCGAGCGTTTCGGCTTCGACCGCATCTTCGCCGTGCCGCCCGGCCGGAGCGCGCCGATCGGCCCCGATGCCGCGCTCGAAGTGGCGACGCTGCGCGCCGAGCTGGCGTTGCTCAAGTCCGAGCAGGAATCCGCCCTCGCCCTCGCCCGCGCCCAGGGCTATGAGACCGGGCTGGCCCAGGCGCGCGCGGAACGCGAAGTCGCGCTGCTGAGCGCGGTCGACGCACTGCAGGCGGGGATCGAAGTGATCGACGCGCAATTCACCGAAGTCTCCGAGCGGGTTACCGGCGAAGCGGCCGAAATCGCACTTGCCGCGGCCGACATGATCGCCGGGCGCGCCCTCGAAACGGCGCCGGGCGCCGCGATCGACGAGGCGATCGGCCGCGCACTCAGCCAGGTCGCGCGCGGCACCGAGCTGCTGGTGCGGGTCCATCCCGACCTGCTGGAAGACATCGAGGGCCGCATCGCCGATCGCCAGTCCCGCGACCGCCGCAAGCTGAACCTGATCGTGGTGCCCGATGCCGACATCCCGGTGGGCGACGCCCGGATCGGCTGGGAGGAAGGCGGCCTGGCGCTCGATGCCGCCGCGCGCCGCGAAGCGGTGCTGACCGAGCTCGAGACGCTGCTCAAGGCGGCATGACCCGGATCTCCCCTCCCTGGAAGGGAAGGGGTCGGGCGGCATGGCATCCTCATCCATTGCCATAACCGTATCGCGTACATCCACCCACCCCTGCCCCTCCCTTCCCGGGAGGGGTTTCGATTCCGGGAAAGGCCAGGCGGCTCAAGCCACTAGGCAAAAATTTCCCCCGGCAAAAACTGCCGCCTCCCCCACCCCTCTATAATGATCGCAAGGGGCATCCGCCCCGCCAGTTCCATCGAACGGGGCGACATTGGAAGCGATCAAGAACCTGGTGGGCCAGATCGGCCCCAAGCGGCTGTTGCTGATGGGGGGAGTGGCGCTCGCGCTGCTCGCCGCTCTGGCCTTCGTCGCCACCCGCGGCTCCACCCAGAGCATGGGTTTCCTCTACACCGATCTCGATCCCTCGGCCGCTTCGGCGATCTCCGAGAAGCTCAAGGCGCAGAACGTCGCCTTCCAGCTTTCGGCCGACGGCACCTCGATCATGGCGCCGCAGGACAAGCTCGCCGAACTGCGCATGAGCCTGGCCGGCGAGAAGCTGGGCGGCAAGATCGGCTATGAGGTGCTCGACCAGGAGCAGCCCTTCGGCGTCTCCGCCAGCCGCGCCAAGATGAACGAGACGCGCGCGATCGAGGGCGAACTGGCCAAGTCGATCCAGACCATCCAGAACGTCACCGGCGCGCGCGTGCACATCGTGATGCCCGAGCGCGCCATGTTCGCCGAGGAGAGCCGCAAGGCGACGGCGGCGGTGACCGTCAAGACGCGCGGCCGCATCCCGAGCGAGACGGTCGCCTCGATCCGCTACCTGGTCTCCTCCTCGGTGCCCGAGCTTTCGCCCGATGCCGTCTCGGTCGTCGACCAGACCGGCGCGCTCCTCGCCCGGGCCGGCGACCCCAGCACGGCCAGCGCCGGCGACGCCGACCAGCGCCAGCAGGCCGTGGAAGGCAAGCTGCGCGACGAGATCGAATCGCTGCTCGAGCCGATCGTCGGCCAGGGCAAGGTCCGCGCCGAAGTCTCCGCCCAGATCGACCGCGACCAGTCGCGCGAGGAATCGCACGTCTTCGATCCCGACAAGCAGGTGATCGCCCGCCAGGTGAGCGTGGAGACCGGCGAGCAGAACCGCGAGACCGATGTCGGCGCACAGACCGCCTCGGTCGGCAACCAGCTGCCCGCCGCGCAGACTGCCGCCGCCAACACGCCGGGCGCCTCGCGCCAGTCGGGCAGCAACCAGAATTCGGAAGACACGACCTACGACAACAGCTCGACCAGGACGGTAACCGTCCGCACCCCGGGCAAGGTGACGCGCCTCAGCGTCGCGGTGATGGTCGATGGCGGCGACAAGGGCCTGCCCCAGCCGCAGATCGACCGGCTCCAGCGCCTGGTCGAGAATGCCGTGGGCGCCGACACCCAGCGCGGCGACAGCGTCGTCGTCGAGAGCATGAAGTTCAACACCGGCGACGCCCCGGCCGACGCCACGAGCAGCTTCCTCTCGTCGCTGCCGATGGACCGGATCTGGGGCCTGCTCCAGCTGGTGGTGATCGGCGCGGTCGGCCTCCTCGCCCTGCGCATGCTGAAGCCCAGGCCCGCTCCCGCCACGGAGATGGCGGAGGCCCCGGCCGCGCTGCCCACCCACTCGCCCGAGATGCTCGCGCTCGCGGAGCGCGCCGCGGATGGCGACGTGGAAGCGATGGCCCAGCTCGAAGCCATGACGCCATCGGACGTGCCGCAGCTCGATCAGGAGATCGCGCTCGCCCAGGTCGACGGCCGCATCAAGCTCTCCGCGCTCAAGCGCATCGGAGACGCGATCGCCGCGAGCCCGCCCGAGGCGGCCTCGGTGATCCGTCAGTGGATGAACGCATAGGATCAGACCCATGGATACCGAACCCCACGACATCATTCCCACCGATCCGGCGACCGACCAGCCCGCGCCCGTGTTCGAGGATTTCGACAACCAGGGCGGCGCCGAGCCGCACCATGGCGGCGAGGGCCTGGAAGCCGTCCATGACGTGCCGGTGAAGGTACAGGCAGTGCTGGGCCGCGCCCGCATGCCGATCGGCGAGCTGCTGCACCTGGGTGCCGGCACCGTGGTCGAGCTCGACCGCCGCGTCGGCGAGCCGGTGGATATCTTCGTCAACGACCGGCTGATCGCCCGCGGCGAAGTCGTGCTGATCGACAATGCCCTGGGCGTGACGCTCACCGAGATCGTCCGGGCCGAGCATTGACGATGGGACCGATCCGGATGCTGCTGATCGGCGCGCCGGGCGGCGAGTTCCGCCGGGCGGCGGAGCTGGCGCAGGGCGCCGGCGCGGAGGTCACCATGGCCGACGCCCCCGCCCCCGCGCTGGAGACGCTGCGCGAACAGGGCGCCGATCTGGTGATGATCGACGTGCTGGAAGACGCGGTGGGCTTTCTGGCCGACCTGCGTCGCGAGCGCTTCGTCGTGCCCGTGCTCGCCTGCGGCATCTCCGCGCCGGCCGAGCGCGCGGTGGCGGCGATCCGCGCCGGCGCCCGCGACTATGTGCCCCTGCCCCCGCAGCGCGAGCTGATCGCGGCGGCCATCGCCTCGGTGGCGGAACGCCAGGCCCAGGTGCCCATCGGCGGCCACCCGGTGCTCGATCGTGCCATGGCGCTCGCCGCCGCCGTCGCGCCAAGCGGCGCGCCCGTGCTCGTCTCGGGCGGCAAGGGCAGCGGCAAGGAGATGATGGCGCGCGAGATCCACCGGCTTTCCGGCCGGCCGGATCCGATCGCCTCGGTCGAATGCGCCGGCGTTGCCGCCGACGTGCTGGAATCCGAGCTGTTCGGCCACGAGGCGAATGCCTTTCCGGGCGCCGCGGCGCGCCGGGTCGGCCGGCTCGAAAGCGTCCGGGGCGGGACGATCTTCCTGCGCGAAGTGGGGGCGCTCGCGCCCGCCACCCAGGCCCGGCTGCTCGCCGCGCTGATCGAGAAGCGCTTCCGCCGCCTAGGCGGCGAAGCCGAGGTGCCCTTCGCCGCACGGCTGATCGCCTCGACCAGCATGGACCTGGAGACGGCGGTGGCCGCCGGCAGCTTCCGCGAGGACCTGCTCGTGCGGCTGAGCCTGGCGCGCATCGAAGTGCCGCCGCTCGCCGAGCATGACGACGATATCGCCGCGCTGGCCGGGCATTTCATCGCCCAGTTCGCCCGGGGCGACGGGCTCGCCCCGCGCCCGCTCTCGGACGGTGCGATCGCGGTGCTGCGCGCCTATGGCTGGCCGGGCAATATCCGCGAGCTGAAGGAATGCATCCACCGCGCCGCGCTGCTGGCCCATGGCCCGCGGATCGAGGCCGAGGACCTGACCCGCGCCGACGGCTCGCCGCTCGAGGCGCTCGTTTCCCTGCCGGGGCCCGATGGGCGGATCGAAGTGGACGGCCTGATCGGCCGCACGGTGGAAGAAGTGGAGCGCGAGCTGATCCTGGGCACGCTGGAACGCTGCCACGGCAATCGTACCTCGGCCTCGAACATCCTCGGCATCTCGGTGCGCACGATGCGCAACAAGCTGCGGACGTTCATCGAGGGCGGCATCGCCGTTCCGCCCGCCGCATGAGCGGGCGGTCCGCCCTTGCTTCCTTCTCCCTCTCCCGCTTGCGGGAGGGGATCGGGGTGAGGGGCAGTCCGAGCCGCAAGCGCCGCGTCTGCCGCTCCTTCACACCCTCACCCAACCCTTTCCCGCAAGCGGGAAAGGGCCTCAAGGGCCAAATCTGATGCCCCCCGCGATCCTGAACTTCCTGAACAAGCTCGGCCTGAACCGCGACATCGCGCTTGCGGGCGGCGTGGTCGCGATCATCGCGATGCTGATCCTGCCGATCCCCGGCTGGCTGCTCGACCTGGGACTGGCGCTGTCGATCACCGTATCGGTGATGATCCTGATGACCGCCCTGTTCATCGAGAAGCCGCTGGAGCTCAGCGCCTTTCCGACGATCCTGCTGGTGGCGACGATGCTGCGCCTGGGCCTCAACCTCGCCTCGACCCGCCTGATCCTCACCCATGGGCACGAGGGGCCCGATGCCGCCGGCGGCGTGATCGGGGCGTTCGGCGAGTTCCTGATGGGCGGCGAGGTGATCATCGGGCTCACCATCTTCATCATCCTGATCGTCATCAACTTCGTCGTCATCACCAAGGGCGCCGGGCGCATCGCCGAAGTCGCGGCGCGCTTCAGCCTGGATTCGATGCCCGGCAAGCAGATGGCGATCGACGCCGATCTTTCCGCCGGCATGATCAACGAGGACCAGGCCAAGGCCCGCCGCGCCGAAGTGGAGGCCGAGAGCGGCTTCTACGGCGCGATGGACGGCGCCTCGAAGTTCGTGAAGGGCGATGCGATCGCCGGCCTGCTGATCACCGCGGTGAACATCGTCGTCGGCCTGACCATCGGCGTCGTCTCGCATGGCGTGCCCATCGGCGAGGCTTTCCACACCTATACGACCCTGACCGCCGGCGACGGCCTGGTCAGCCAGATCCCGGCGCTCATCATCTCGATCGCCGCGGGCCTGCTCGTCTCCAAGGGCGGCGTGAAGGGCAAGACCGGCGCCGCGCTGGGCGACCAGCTGGGCCGCTATCCCAAGGCGTTCGGCATGGTCTCGGTCCTGATGGGCGCGCTCGCCATCATGCCGGGCATGCCCTTCCTGCCCTTCGCCGTCTTCTCCGCCGCATCGGGCTTCGTCGCCTGGCGGATGAGCAGGAAGGCAGCCGCCAGGGCCGCGCTGGAAAAGGCCGTCGCCGCGCAGGAACAGGCCCAGGCCGCCGTGGTCGAGCAGCCGATCTCGCAGACGCTGGCGATCGACGCGGTGCGCATCGAGATCGGCTATGCCCTGCTGCCGATGATCAACGACGAGCAGCGCGAGCCGCGCCTCGACGACCAGGTCCGCGCGCTGCGCCGGCAGATGGCGACCGATTTCGGCTTCGTGCTCCCCTCGGTCCGCATCATCGACAATATGGGCCTGAAGCCCAACGAATATGTCATCACGATCAAGGAGACCGAGGCGGCGCGCGGCGAGATCCGCGTCGACAAGCTGCTGATGATCAATCCGGGCGGCGGCCCGGCCGGCCTGCCCGGCGAGCCGACCACCGAACCGGTGTTCGGCCTGCCCGCCCTGTGGATCGATCGCGAGCTGCGCGACGAAGCCGGCTTCCGCGGGCTCACCGTGGTGGAGTGCGGCACGATCATCACCACGCACCTGACCGAGCTGGTCAAGGAGAACATCGCCGACCTGCTCTCCTATGCGGAGACCCAGAAGCTGCTGACCGAAGTCCACAAGGATTCGGAGAAGCTAGTCGCCGACATCATCCCGGCCAAGGTCTCGATCTCCAGCGTGCAGCGCATCCTGCAGAACCTGCTGGGCGAAGGCATCTCGATCCGCGACGTGCCGACGATCCTCGAAGGCATTGCCGAAGCCGCGCCGCTGACCAGCAACCTGACCCAGATGACCGAGCATGTCCGCTCGCGCCTGGCCCGGCAGATCAGCGCGTCGCAAGTGCGCGGCGAGGCGATACCGGTGGTGACGCTGTCGCCCGAATGGGACCAGGAGTTCGCGGAGAGCATCCTGGGCCAGGGCGACGAACGCCAGCTGGCGATGGCGCCCTCGTCGCTCCACAAGTTCATCGCGCATGTCCGCGAGACCTATGACCGGCTGGCGCAGGACGGCGAGATCCCGTGCATGCTGACCAGCCCGGCGATCCGCCCGTTCGTCCGCTCGATCATCGAGCGGGTGCGCCCGGCGACGGTGGTGCTCTCCCAGAACGAGATCCATGCCCGTGCCCGCATCCGCGCGCTCGGCACGATCGGCTGAACGCGAACCGTTTCGGCGGCGAACATCCTATAATGAATATTGCGGGCCCCATGCCCGCTCATGAGGCGCGTGCATGCAGATAAACACTATCGGGTTTCCCGCGAGCCTCCTCGGCGCAACGAGCGCCGACTCCGTTGCCGGCTTCGGCTTCGCGCAAATGCTCGGCGCGCCGGCCAGTTCGGCCGGCACCGGCCCCACGCCGCCACCGGCCGCCAATGACGTGCTGGCGCCCGCCGCGCCGCTGAGCATGGCGCAACTCCTCACCACTGCCGCGCCGGCGGCAGGCGCGGAAGCTCCGCCGGTCGAGGGGGCGCCGCCGCAGCCCGCCCTGCCGGCGGAAGCACAGCCTGCCGTGCGGGCGGAAGCGCAGCCTCTGGCGGGCTCGCTGCCCGCAGTGGCGGAAGATCCCGCCGCCACGCCGGACAAGCCGCCCCTGCCGGGCACCGAGGCCGGGCCGGCCAAGCCGGCGGCGAGCGCCCTGCCCGCGCCCTTGCCCGCCGAACCCGCCGAACCGGCGATCGACACGCCTCCCGCCCCGGCCGCCGAGACGGGCGAGCAAGCCCAGGCCGCGCAGCCGGAAGCGCCGAGGGGCCCGATCAAGCGCGGCCCGCGCCCGGCGAACCTCGGCGAGGAGCCGCCCGCCGCCGCTCCCGCCGCCATCCCGGACACTGCACAGCCCGCCGACATGGTCGCGGTCGCCCTGACCCAGGCGCCCCCGCGTCCCGAGCTCGCGACGAGGCCGCAGCCCTTGCCGGCCCGCCAGACCGGCGACGCCTTGTCCCCTGCGCGCAAGGCCGATGCCGTGCGCGGGAACCCAGGCGTGGCGCCCGCCCCCGGGCCGGCAGCCGGCAACGACAAGGTCGAGGCAGCAGTTTCGGCGATGGCCGGCAAGCCGGGCGGCGGGAAGGACAATATGCCGGGCGACGAGGCTGGCCAGGCGCCGGCATTCGCGCTGCGCCACGACGCGCATGCCGCGCCCGCCACGCCGCATGCCGCCCCCGACGCTCCCCGCGGCCAGACAGCACCCGCCATGGCAACGGCCGAACCGGTGGTCGCCGCGCGGCCCGGTCATCTCGGCCAGGCGCTCGGCGTCGAGATCGCGCACAAGGTGGAGGCCGGCGAGGAGATGCTGCGCGTGCGGCTGAGCCCGGACAATCTCGGCAAGGTCGAGGTGACGCTGTCGTTCGACGATGCCGGCACGCTGCGCGCCACGGTGCGCGCGGATAGCGCCCATGCGCTCGACCTGCTCCGCCAGGACGCGCCCGATCTCGGCCGCGCGCTCGACCAGGCGGGCATCCGCGCCGACGCGCAGAGCTTCCGCTTCGAGAGCCGCACCGGCGACGGCAACGCGCAGGCGCAGCAGCAGCCGCAACAGCAGAACCAGAATTCCTCCGCCGGCCGACGCGCCGGCAACGACGAACCCGATACGGCCGACATCGCCTATCGCAGCATCCGCGGCGACGGGCAGGTCGACCTTCTCGCCTAGGAGCAACCAGCATGACTACCGTCAACACCGCGACCAACACGCCGGCAACGAACGGCACGGCCAATGCGTCGAGCACCGGCCTCAACGGCGACTTCACGATGTTCCTGAAGCTGCTGACCACGCAGATGCAGAACCAGGACCCGCTGAGCCCGATGGACACGGCCCAGTATACGCAGCAGCTGGTGCAATATTCGCAGGTCGAGCAGTCGATGGCGCAGACCAACACGCTCAAGTCGATCCTGTCGGCGCTGGGCACCCAGAACCTCACCCAGGCTTCGTCGCTGATCGGCCGCGCGGTGGAAGTGGACTCGCCTGTCGCCGGGCTCACCGGCACCCAGGCGGCGCAGTGGAGCTGGAGCACGCCGCGCGACGCCGCCTCCGTGGTCGCGACGATCAGCGACGCGTCTGGCAAGGTCGTCGACACCCGCACCGTCCAGGTGACCGGCAATAGCGGCACCCTCGCCTGGGACGGCCTGACCTCGGGCGGCCGCGAGATGCCGGCCGGCAAATATTCGCTGTCGCTCAAGGCGCTCGACAGTTCGGGCACCCAGCTGACCAGCACGGTCCACAGCATCGGCACGGTCAGCGACGTGCAGCTCAGCAACGGCGCGGTGCTGGTGACGGTGAACGGCAGCCAGGTCGAGGCGGGCAAGCTCATCCGCATCGGCGGCGCCGGGGCCGGCACGGGCACGGGTAGCGGCAATAGCGGCGCCTAGGCCGGAGTGACGGCGTGGATCGGTTCCCGCTCCGAATGTCGATCGGGACCATATCCCAGGGGTTTCCCTGAGGGCCGGGCGTTTGGGGCGCCGCTTCCCCGCCTCTATAATGGAATCAGAGAGGCGGGCGGACGTATCAATCCCCTCGCGATCCGCTCGTCTCTCGGCCGGCGCCGCGGCGCCTTGTTCTTCCTTCGCTTAACCGAGCGGGCCGGATCCTCCACCGGCCCGCTTTTCTTTTGGACCCCGAACCGGGCCGAACAGCAGAACGGGGCCCAACGGGCCCCGTTCGCGATCTTCGAAACGGATGCGGGATCAGGCGTGCGCGGCACGCAGGATCGGCTGCGTTGGCAGCTGGATGATCCGCATCGGCGGCAGCTCGTCCCCGGCTTCGGCCACTTCATAGGCGTCCAGCGCGCAACCGGGCAATGCGGCGGGCGCGGTGAGCATGGCGATGCAATCGGCGATCGACGGATCCTCGCGCGGGCCGATCGTGTCGAGCACGTCGGCCAGCGTCGTGCCCGGCGCGGCCAGCGCGCGATCGGCGGCGGCGGCCCAAAGCGCCCGCGCATCCTCGACCGTTAGCGTTAACGTCACCGTGTAGCCGGTCGCCGCTTCCAAACCCTGCCTGATTTCACCAACGCCCATTTGTCTGCCCCCGACCTGTTCGTGTGAATTTTGTATTAAATGCCTCAAAGCCGGCTTGCGGCGTAGTACGGGCAAGCCCGTATGTGGTTTTGCGGAATCAATGGACCCGCGCTTCCGCCCGCCGCCCGAGCTCGCGGGCATGCGCCGCGACCAGGCACAGTTCGGCATAGAGCCGATCCCAGAAAGGCGCCGGGATATCGAGCGCCGGACCGTCCGACTGATGGAGCGCGAGCGCGGCGCAGGGATCGAGCCCCAGGCGGAAGCGCGTGGCGAACACGCCGTCGATATGCTCGTCGGGCAGATCGTGCGGCACGGCAAGGCGCGCCGACATGATGTAGCCCGACAGGATGTCGACGCCGTAACCGTCGAGCATCACACGGGGCCGGCCGGCCATGTCCGGCCGCTCGAGCACCACGAGCGCGCCCGAGGGATGCTCCTCGACGCTCACCTGGAGCCGGCCGCCGAACGCATCGGTGATTTCTCTGATCCTGGGAAACAAGGCTCTATTCTCCTCTTGGGATCATTATAGAGGCGTCAACCAATTGGCGGGGCGGCGCGCGCAAGAAAATTGCGGGCACGAAAAAGGAGGCCGGGACTTGCGTCCCGGCCTCCTCGTCAGGGCCGTAGACTCCAGGGAAAAGTCCGGCCTTAACGGAACAGCGAGGTGATGGTCGACGGCGCCTGGTTGGCGATCGACAGAGCCTGCACACCGAGCTGCTGCTTGACCTGCAGCGCCTGCAGCTTCGCCGATTCCTTGGCGAGATCGGCGTCGACAAGGTTGCCGATGCCGCCCTCGATCACGTCGGAGAGCTTGCTGGTGAAGGTCGCCTGAGCATCGATCTTGCGCGAAGCCGCGCCGAGGGTGCTGAGGCTGGTCTTCAGGTTCGCCTGGGTCGTGGTGATCGTGTCGATCATCGCCTGCGCCGAAGCCTGGGTGCTGATGCTGCCGCCCGAAGCGATCGTGACGACCGAGCCGCCAAGGTCGAGACCCTGGTTGGTGACGCTCAGCGAGTCCGGATCCCAGGTGGTCGAGCCGGTGTTCGAGTCCTGCAGCGACTGCAGGGCCGTCACGGTGCCGCCCGAAGCCTTCAGCAGGTTCGTGCCGTTGAAGTCAGACGAGTTCACGATCGTGGTGATCTGGTCACGCAGGGCAACGAAGTCCGCGTTGAGCGCGTCACGGGTCGACGTGTCGATGCCGGCGTCGGCGGCCTGGTAGGCCTTCGCCTTCATCTGGTTCACGACGTCCGAGATCTGCTCGGCGCCAGCCACCGCCACATCGGTCACGCTCTTGGCGCGGCTCAGCGACGAAGACACGGCAGCGAGGCCGCCCATGTCGCCACGCAGGCCCTGAGCGATCGTGTACGAAGCCGAGTCGTCCTTGGTCGACGCAACCTTCAGGCCGGTGTTGATGCGGCTCTGAACCTGCGACAGGCCCCGGTTGGTCTCGTTGAGGCTCTGGAGAGCCGCCATCGCACCGACGTTGGTGTTAACCGAAAATGCCATTTCCCTATCCTTCTTGGATCGAAGGGCCGCTTCTGCGACCCGGACCGGTGACGCCGGCCCGCGACGGAACGTGATCGGTACGCCCGCATCATCATTGTGGGAAGAATTATAGGATGACCAAAATTACCTGGAGAATTTAGATGGTTAGCAAAGAGTTAACCATCGTTTCCAGGCGTGGCGGGCAAGGGATTCCGGGAGCTTGTCGTCCTTCCCCTCTCCCCGCGAGCGGAGGGGGAGAAAGGAAAATCGCCCCGCAGCGCGGGCTGCGAGGCGATCCTCTCCAAACCTGGCGACGGCTCAGAAGGGGAAGAGCGCGTCGTAGATCTGCTGGCCCCAGCGCGCCTGCTGCGCGTCGGTCAGCTGGCCCTTGCCGCCATAGATCACGCGTGCCTCGGCGATCTGCGAATGGCGGATCGAATTGTCGCGGGCGATGTCCTCGGGGCGGATGAGGCCGGTGATGATCAGCTCGCGCATCTCGAAGTTCACGCGGACTTCCTGGCGGCCCTTGATCATCAGATTGCCGTTGGGGAGCACCTGGGTGACGATGGCGGCCATCGTCATGTTGATCGTCTCCGAACGGGCGGTGGTGCCGCCGCCGGCATATTTCGAGCCCGAATTGGTCTCGAGCGCGGCATTGGCGTCGGCGCCGAGCAGCTTCTTCACCGGGCTGATGCCCAGCAGGCCGCCCAGGCCGCCGCTCTCGCTGCCGCCGCGGGTGCGCGAGGTGTTGTTGCCCAGGTCCGCCTTGTCGGCGATGTTGATCCGGATCGTCAGGATGTCGCCGGTCTTGTTCGCGCGCTGGTCGCGGAACAGCGCGCCGGCGCCGGTGCGGAACAGCGAGGCGCTGCTGCTGCCCTGCGGCTGGACAGCGGCGGTGGTGGTAGCGCCGCTACGGACCCGCTCGGCCGGCATCGCCAGCGACGGCTCGACCTCCGCCACTTCGACCGGCTGGATCTCGGAAAGCTTGGGGGCCTTGCCCACCTGCTTCAGGCGCCCGACGGCGCCGCAACCCGAAAGCGTGGCGCAGACGGCCATCGCGAGAATGATCTTGCGCATGATAGCTTCCCTCAAGGCGTGACGATGCGCACGGCGCCCGTGGCCTCGACGACCCCGTCCAGCGTGCGATTGGTTGCGTTGGCGACGACCCGGACGGCCTCGCCCCTGGAGCCGCCGCCGAGCGCGCGGCCCGCCGCGGTGATGATCAGCGGGCCGCTGACGATACGGATCGTCACCGGCTCCCCGCGCCGCACCATCTGCGGGCGCATCAGATCGGCCTGGCGCACCACCGTGCCGGCGGGCAGGTTGCGCGCGGCTTCCATGCCCGAGGCCTGGTCGATGGTGAGCGCGCCGCGCGCGGTGGCGGCGGGGCGCTGCTCGACCGCGAAGTCGCCCGCCTCGATCCGGTCGCCCTTCTGCACGGCATGGCCGAGCACGGCGACCGGCACGTCCTCGGGCGCGGCGAAGGCGAGCAGCGCGAGGCCGAGAACACCGAGCATCAGCGCAGCTGGCTGGTCGTGGCCAGCATCTCGTCGGCGGTCTTCACCACGCGGCTGTTCATCTCATAGGCGCGCTGCGCGGTGATCAGCGCCGTGATCTCGGCCACCGGATTGACGTTCGAAGCCTCGACATAGCCCTGCATCAGCGTGCCGAAGCCGGGATCGCCCGGGGCGCCGGCGATCGGCGCGCCCGAGGCCGAGGTCTCGAGGAACAGGTTGCCGCCCTTGGCCTCCAGGCCGCCTTCGTTGACGAAAGTGGCGAGCTGGAGCTGGCCGAGCGTCTGCGGCGTCGGGTTGCCCGAGAGGACGACATCGACCTGACCGGTCTTCGAGACGTTCACGCTCACCGCGTTCTGCGGCACGGTGATGCCCGGCTGAACCGGGAAGCCGTCCGAATTGACCAGCTCGCCCTGGTCCGACACGCCGAACGAGCCGTCGCGGGTATAGCCGGTGGTGCCGTCGGGCAGCGTGATCTGGAAATAGCCATGGCCCTGGATCGCCAGGTCGTATTGGTTGTCGGTCTGCTGGGTCGAGCCCTGCTCGTTGATCCGATAGATCGCGCCGGTCTTCACGCCGGAACCGATCTGGATGCCGGTGGGGCTCATCGTCTGCGCGCTGGTCGACGAGCCGGGGCGCACGACCTGCTCGTAGAGAAGGTCCTGGAACTCGGCGCGCTGGCGCTTGAAGCCCGTGGTGTTCATGTTGGCGATGTTGTTCGAGATCACGTCGACATTGGTCTGCTGCGCGAGCATGCCCGTCGCGGCGATGGAAAGCGTACGCATGAGCTAGTTCCTTATGCTCGTAATGGGGTTCAGCCGACCTTGCTCAGCCGGTCGATCGCCGACTTGCGCATGTCGTTCATGCTCTGGGAGAGGTTCTGGCTGGTCTGATAGGCGCGCAGGATCTCCACCATGTCGGTGGTCTCCTGGATCGCGTTGACGTTCGACCCTTCCAGGCCGCCGCTCGCCAGATGCGTCTGCTCCGAGGTCAGCTCGCGGCCGCCGGTGCCGCTGAACAGCCCGTCGCCGCGCGGATCGACGCCGGCCTCGTCGAACTGCGTCACGGTGACGCGTCCGAAAGGGCCGCCGGGCCCGTTGACCGTGCCGTCCTTGCCGATCGAGACCTGGTTGGCCGCTTCCTGCGGGATGGTGATCGGCTTGCCGCCCTCGCCCAGCACCTTGTTGCCGGTAGAGGTGGCGAGCTCGCCGGTCGGGAGCATCTTGAGCTGGCCCGCGCGCGTATAGGCGGTGCTGCCGTCGGGCGCCTGGACCGAGAAATAGCCCTGCCCCTCGATCATCAGGTCGAGCGGGTTGCCGGTGGCCTGGAAGCCGCCCTGGCTGAAATCATGGACCGCGCCGTAATCGAGCACGAACGACGTCTGCTTCGCCGGCTTCACCGCGCTGTCCGTCTTCTCGACATATTCGCGGAAGACCGGCTGCTCGCGCTTGAAGCCGACCGTGTTCATGTTGGCCAGGTTGTTCGCCGCCACGTCCATGCGACGGCGCAGCGCCGTTTCCTGGCTCAGCAGCACATAGGAAGAAATGTCCACCGGACGTCCCTCAAAAATTCGCACTAGGCAACAATTGCCGGGCGCTGATCCTATAATAGGAGAAAATGCACCGACGCGGTGTCGGCGCGCAGATTTCGGAAGGTCACCAGGGAATGTCGTCTCCGGAAATCATCGAGGAGGGCGCCGAAGCCGCGAAGCCGGCCGAGCCCAAATCGAGGAAGAAGCTGATCCTCATCGGCGCCGCGGCGGCCGTGCTGCTGCTTGGCGGCGGCGGCGGCGCGGCCTTCATGCTCTCCGGCTCCGGCGCCAAGGCGGAAGGCGCCAAGGACGCGCATGGCGGCGCAAAGGAAGCCGCGGCGAGCGGCGGCGGCCATGGCGAGGCGGCGGCGGGCGACGCGGGCAAGGGCGCCTTTGTCGACGTGCCCGCGATGCTGGTGAACCTGCGCTCGCCCGACGGCCAGGCGCGCTTCCTCAGGATCCATTTCATGATCGTGCCGGGCGACGGCATCGCCCCGGACGGGCTGAAGGAGAAGCTGCCGCTGGTGCTGGACAGCTTCCAGCCCTTCCTGCGCGAGCTGCGCCCCGAGGACCTGTCCGGATCGGCCGCGGTCTTCCGCATCAAGGAAGAGATGATGGTGCGCGCCACCGCCACGCTCGGCGAGGGGCAGGTGAAGGACATCCTCATCCAGGATCTGGTGCAGCAATGATCGATCTCGAGGACTTCGATCTTCCCGATCCCCCCGCCCCCCCGGGCGAGATGGGCGGCGGCGTGTTCGACCAGGCCGATATCGACGCGCTGTTCGGCGATGTGGGGCCCATCGCCCGCAAGTCCGGCCTGCGCGCCGTCATCGAATCCAAGGTCATCAGCCACGAACGCCTGCCGATGCTCGAAGTGGTGTGCGACCGGGTGGTGCGTTCCTTCGCCAGCTCGATGCGCAACCTCACCTCGGACGGCGTCGACGTGAGCCTGGAGGAAGTGACTTCGACTCGCTTCGGCGAGTTCATGAACCGCGTCGCGCTGCCGGCGATGGTGGGCGTGTTCAAGATCGAGGAATGGGAGAGCTACGGCCTCGTCACCGTCGATTCCAACCTGATCTATTCGGTGGTCGACGCGCTGCTCGGCGGGCGCGGCGGCGGCGGCTCGCCGATGGTGATCGACGGCCGCGCCTTCACCACCATCGAGACCGGCCTGGTCTCGCGCATGCTGACGCTGGCGCTCGACGACTTCTCGGAGGCGTTCGCCCCGATCGAGCCGGTAAACATGAATCTCGAGCGCATCGAGACCAATCCGCGCTTCGCCGCGATCGCCGGCGTGTCCAACATCTGCGCGACCGCGACCTTCCGCGTCGACATGGACGGGCGCGGCGGACGGTTCACCCTGGTGTTCCCCTATGCGACGCTGGAGCCGGTGCGCGACAAGCTGCTCCAGCGCTTCATGGGCGAGAAGAGCGGCCGCGACAGCATCTGGGAGGCGCACATGGCCGCCGAGGTGCGCAAGACCAACGTCTCGATGAGCGTGCTGCTGGGCGAAAAGGCAATGTCGATCGCCGACCTGCGCAACCTCGAGATCGGCCAGACCATCGCGCTCCACAAGAGCCCGGACGATGCTCTCGACGTCGCCTGCGGCGGCGTGAAGCTCGCCCAGGGCCAGATCGGCCAGCGCAACGGCCAGGTCGCCGTGCGCCTGATCAACGACGTTTCCTCCGACAAGAAGGTGAAGCAATGAGCATCGCGCTACTCGCCAATGTGCTGACGATCATCCTGTGCATGGCCGTGCTCGTGCAGAGCGTGCGGATGATGAAGAGCCTGCGCACCGTGAAGGACGGCGCGCTCACCCAGGTGGTGGAGGCCCTGCAAGTCGCCACCGTCCAGGCCCGTGCCGTGCTTTCGGACATGAAGCACACGCTGGGCACCGATTGCGCCCGCCACGCCCAGCTGGTCGAGCGCGCCCGCGAGCTGCGCGACGAGCTGAGCCTGATGACCGGCATCGCCGACGCCGCCGCCGAGCGGATCGTCAACGCGGTCGGCATGGCCAATGCCCAGCGCGACGCGGAAGCAGGCGAACCGTCGCCCGCGGCCGAGGGCGACGCCCCGCTGGCGGAGGCCGCGTGATGGCCCGCCCCTCGCTGCTCCTGCTCACCGCCGGCGTGGCGGGGCTCGCCGTGGTCGCCAATGCGGCGACGATCGCGACCGGCCAGCAGGACACGGCCCAGACCCGTCTCGGCAACGCGATCACCCAGGACATGAGCGACCGCGATGCCGCCGCCGCCCGCCGCAAGCGCGGGCTCGACCTGCGCGAACAGGCGGCCAAGGCCGCCTCGGCCCGGCTCGCCGCCGATGTGGAAGCGCGCCGGAAGCAGGACGAGGCGCAGCTGCAGGCCGGCATGGGTCCGGGCGGCGCGCCCGGCGCGCCTTCCCCGGCGGACTCGCAGTTCGACGAGCTGGCCCGGATCTACCAGGCGATGAAGCCCAAGGCCGCCGCGGTGGTCTTCGAGCAGCTCGACATGGAAGTGCAGATGAAAGTCGCGCAGCGGATGCGCGAGCGCTCGACCGCGATGATCATGGCGGCGATGACGCCCAAGGGCGCCGCCGCGCTCAGCATGGCGATGGCGCGCCGCAACGCCGCCCATCCCCCGGCGCCGCCGGCGGTGCGCGCCCAGCCCGGCCGGGCGATGGGACCGGCCGCGACGGCACGCCGCTGACGCGAAAGGGCCGCCCGGGCGGGATGCCGGGGCGGCCCATCCGCACCTTCCGGTGAATCCGATCAGCCGGTGCGCGCGTCGACTTCGACGATCAGCACGCGGACCAGGCCGGGTTCGGCCACCTTCAGCGCGGCGGTCAGGTCATGGTCGAGCCGCTGGGCATCGACCGCGCGCAGCGCCGAGGCATTGAGCCGGGCGAACTCCAGTCCCGCCGCCACCGTCGCGGCGCGCAGCACCGGCATCTCGCCGTTCAGCCTGGTGGCGACCTCGGGCGAGCCCGCATCGATCACCAGCTTGAAGCGCAACGCGCCGTTGACGCGATCCGCGTCGACGATCGGCACGGTGATCTCTTCCATGGTCACGAGATGCAGGCCCTCGCCCGCGGCGGCGCCGCCGCCCGAGGCCTGCGCGCCACCGCCCGGCAGCGGCAATGCCGCAAGACCCAGCGCCACCAGCGTTTCGCGTCGCAAAATCCCGTCCTCCGATATCCATGCCCGGCGCCCACATCGGGCACCCATCCCTCTATAATAGAATGGAATCAGCAAGCAGGTGACGAGTTGAGCCACGATCAGCGCCCGAGAAAGATGCGTGTCGTCGATAATGGAAGGCATCCCAATGTGCGGGTGACCATCGAGGAGACGGCCGAGATCGTCCGTCCCCCGGCGCCGCCGCCCGCTCCGGCCAAGGCGGGGCTGCCGATGCTGCACGCCATTCTCTTCCTGCTCGCCTGTATCGGCGGCGGCATCGTCGTCGTCGCGATCCGGCCGTTCGGGCTCGGCTGATGCGCGGCCTGTTGCTGATCCTTGCCGCGGGCACCGCGCCTGCCCCGCACGCCGCCCCCACTCCCGCCGCCACTCCGGCGGCCGCAACCAAGCCGCCCGCCGCCATCCCGAGCGTCGCCCTGCCCCGCTTCGCCGCAACGCTGGCCCAGATGCCGATGATCACCGGCGCGGACGGCTGGACCGGCATCACCGGCACCGAGGCGTGGCACCAGCTCGCCACCGCGACTCCCGACACGCGCCAATCGGTGCGCTGGACCTTTGCCCGGGGCCTGATCGGCCAGGATCGCGGCGCCGAGGCGCTGGGCGTGCTCGAGGCGATGCGCCTCGCCGATCCCGACCTTGCGCTCGTCGCCCCCTATCAGCTTGCGCGCGGCGCGGCGCTCACCCTGCTGGGCCGCGATGCCGAGGCCGTGGAATCGCTGAGCACCGCCGAACTCTCCGGCAATGCGGAGGCATGTGCCTGGCGGATGCGCGCGCTCGCCCATTCGGGCGCCGCGCCCGAAGCGGTGGGACAGATCGCCTGCGCCAGCGGCGCGATCAACGCCCGCGCCCCGCGCGACCGCGCCCCCTTCATGCTCGCCGCGGCCGGCGCCGCGATCGATGCCGGCCAGCCCCAGCCGGCGCTGCAATGGCTCCAGCTGTTCGGCGATCGCAACGGCGACGCCAACCTGCTGCGCGGTCGCGCGCTGCTGGTGCAGAAGGCCCTGGCGGGGGCCCGGCTGCGCTTCGAGCGCGCGGCCCTCACCGGCACGCCCGAAGTACGGGCCGGCGCCCGGCTCGGCGCGATCGAAGTGTCGATCGCCGGCCATGCGATCGCGCCGCCGGAAGCGATCCGCCAGCTCGACGCGATGCGCTTCGGCTGGCGCGGCGGCCCGGTCGAGCGGCGGGCGCTGACCATCGAATATGGCCTGGCCAAGGAACAGCAGGACCTGCGCGCGGAGCTGAAGAGCGGCGCCACCCTGCTGCGCTATTTCAAGCTGGGCACCCAGGCCGGGCCGATGCTCGCCGAGTTGCAGCAAGCGCTGAGCGCGGTGCTGGCGCCGGAAAGCGGCGTGCCGCTCGCCCAGGCCGCCGGCCTCTATTGGGACTATCGCGAGCTGGCGCCCTCGGGCGGCGATGGCGACCTGCTCGCCAATCGCCTGGCCGACCGGCTCCAGGCCGCCGGCCTCTATGCCCGCGCCGCCGAGCTGCTTTCCTACCAGCTGACCCAGCGTGCGCAGGACGTGGCGCAGGGCCCGCTCTCGGTGCGGGTGGCGATGTTGCAGATCCTCGCCGGCCGGCCGGACCTGGCGCTCAAGGCGCTGCAGGCCACCGAGCAGCCAAGCTATACCGCCCAGATGCGCTGGGACCGCAAGCGGATGGAAGCCGTGGCGTTCCATCGGCTGGGCAAGGACGACGCCGCCGCGGCGGCGCTGGACGGCGTGCCGGACGGCGCGGCGGTACGCGCCGAGATCCATTGGCGCACCCAGGACTGGGGCTCCTTCGTGACGGAGAGCGAGAGGGGCCTGCCCCCGGGCAAGGGCCTTGGCGCGCCGCAACAGGCGGCGGTGCTGCGCTATGCGGTGGCACTGGCGATGCTCGGCCGGGAGGACAGGCTGCGCGCGCTGCACGGCCGCTACGCCGCGGCGTTCAAGGGCCTGCCGACCGCCGGCGCATTCGACATGCTGACCGCCAGCATCGACAAGATCGACCCGGCCAGCCTCGACGCCGCGATCGGCGCGATCCCGGAGGCGAGCCCGGCGGGCGCGATCGGCGACCTGCTCGACGCCGGGGGCTGAGCCTCTCGCCGTCCCCGCGGATAAAGGCCGCGGTTCCAACATCGCGGCTGGTCCCGGCGCCCGAACGGGCGGCAACGCGCGCCGGCTGCGCCAGCTCCCCTGCACTGCACGAACAACAAGGCGAAGGCCGGGGCCCGGGCACGATGGCCAGGCCCCGGCCTTCGCCGGACATGCGAGAGCGTTGCGCCCTATTATTTCAGATAGGCGGCCAGGTTCAGTCCCGACAGCTGGGCGAACACCGAATAGCTCGCCTCGAGCACGGTCTTCTGCTGGGCAAGGTCGATCGCGACCTGGCCGAGATCGGCATCCTCATTGTCCTGGATCACGCCCTGCAGCACCAGCCCGCGGGCTTCGCCCCGCGCGGTCAGCGTATCGACCTGGTTCTGCTTGCGGCCGTTGTCGGCGTTGATCGCCCGCACGTCGCCAAGGCCGGTATTGAGCTGCGCCACTGCCTGCTTGATCGCATCCATCTGCGCGTCGGTGGGCTTGGTGCCGATGTCGCCGGCCTGGCCGAGCGTGCGGAACGCCTCGTAGAGATTGGCGCCGATCTCGCTCGCCCCGACGCCGTAGCTGATGTCCACGCCGTCGGCCACGCGCGCATTGGCGCGCACCGTGTCGTTGTGGAAGGCGCTGGCGCCCGGCGTGGTCGCCGCCTGGGCGAGCGTGTCCACCGAGAAGGGCGCCTGATCGACCTGGCTGCCGCCGAACAGCGGCGTGCCGCCCTCCGAAGCATTGAGCGAGGTGCGGAACTGATCGAAGGCGGTCTGGATCGCTTCCTGCAGGCCGGCGGAATCGCCGGTGCCGACGGCCTTCATCAGGCTGGTGCGCAGATCCGAGGTCGCATCGTCGATGCCTTCGAGATTGGCCTGGTAGAGCGAGAGCGTGGTGCCGACCCGCTTCGACACGGTGGCCTGCGCGTCCTGGCGGGCCAGCAGCGAGTGCGCGGAGAGATTGCGCACCGCCTCGGTGCCGAGATCGGCGAAGGTCGCGGCCTTCTTGCGGGTCGAGAGCTGCCGCTGGGTGTCGGCCAGCTGCTCCTGCGCGCGCGAGATCGCGCTCGCCATGGTGCGCTGGAGCGGAATCGTGGCAACGCGGGTCATGGGTCTTCCCTTCTTCTTCCAGCCCTATCGGAGCATGCCGAGGAGCGTGTCGTACATGTCGTTCGCGGTGGAGATCACGCGCGCGGCGGCCGAATAGCTGTTCTGCAGCACCACCATCTGCGAGAGTTCCTCGTCGATATTGACGCCCGCGAAGCTGTCGCGGCGGGTGATCGCGTCGTCGCGGCGCGCCGTGGCATCGGCGAGCTGGCCCTTGGCTTGGTTCGCATCGAGGCCGATCCGGCCCATCAGGTTGCTGGCAAAGGCATCGACGGTCGACTTGCCGTCCTTGCCGAGATCGATCGCGCTGCCGAGCTTGTTGACGAAGGCCGTCGCCCCGCGCGTGTCGCCGGAGCCGAGCGCCTTGGCGCCGGCCGCGACGTCCTGCAGCCGGGCGAGGCCGAGCTTGGAGGAGTCCGCGAGGATATCGGGCCGCACCTGCGCACTGCCGAGCCCGCTCGACGCGCCGGTGAGGTTCATCATCTGGGCGAAGGAGCGCCCGGTGCCGAGGCGGTTGGTCGAGTCCGCCGGGATCGAGAGCGTCGCGCCGGCAACGCTTGCCGCCGGGGCGAAGCGCAGGCGGCCGCTATCGTCCAGCGAGAAGGTGCCGAAATTGGAGAGCGGGCTGCCGTTCAGATCGTTGACGAGGTCGCCGAACGTGCCGCCGGTGGCGGGCGTCAGCGTGTAGCTGGTCAGCGCCCGGCCGGAGCTGTCGCGCAGCACGATCTGCGTGGTCTCGCCGGTAGCGAAGCCATGCGGATCGCCGGCCGCGAAGCCCGAAGGCACCAGCGAGGAGCTGTCGCTGCGGACCAGATCGTTGAGCCCGAAGAATTGGGAGACGCCCTGCCCGGCGCGCGCGCTGGGCTTGGTCGCGTCCTGGCCGATCGCCACGCCGTTGCCGGCGCCATTGGCGACGATGCTGAGCTTGCCATCGGCAAAGCTGGCCGTGCCGGCGCCGCCAAGGCCGGTATTGATCGCGGTGACCATGTCGTCGATCGTCGCGTTCGGGCCGAGCGCGTCGAAATCGATCTTGGTGCTGGCGACCAGCGTGCCGTCCGCCTTGGTGACCGCGAAGGTCGCCGCGCCGGCGAAGCCCAGGCGATCGCTGCCCGCCATGCCGCTGTTGCGGCCGATGAGCGCGGCCGGAGGCGGCACGGTGCTGCCCGCGTTCGATACCGAATTCAGCGCCTGCGACAGGCCGGTGAACAACGTGCCGAGCTGCTCGGAGAATGCCGGCAGCGCACGATCGCGCAGATCGAGCAGCCCGCCCAGCTTGCCACCGATCGCAGCGGAATCGATCTTGTCGCCGGTGGCCGCGTCGGGCTGGGCGAAACGGATCTCGATCGCCGGATAGGTCGGCTGCGAAGCCCCTCCGGCGCTGGGATAGGAAAGCTGCCGCAGGCGCTTGTCGAGCAGCATCTGGCCATTGGCCGTCTCGATGGTGACGCGGCCGTCCGCCTGATCGCGGACAGTGACCTGCATCAGCCCGCTCAGCTCCTCGATCGCGCTCATCCGCTGATCGGCCGCACCGCCGGCGCTGCGGCCAAGGCCGGTCGCCTGCGCCACCGTGCCGTTCAGGTCGTAGATGCGCTTGAGCAGGGTGTTGATCTTGTCGACCGAGTAGCCGACCTCCGATTCCACGTCGGAGCGCAGCTGGGACACGTCATTGTCCATCTGCTGCATCGAGCTGATCGCGTCCTGCACGTCGTTGGTGAACTGCGCCACCGTCTGCGTGGAGCCCAGCGAGCCGGTCATCGCCACCGCCGAGGCCGAGACCGCGTCGAGGCGCGCCGACAGGCCGGAAGAGGCCCCCGGCTGCCCGAGGAGCGCCTGCAGGCGGTCGAGATAGTTGGCGGTCACTTCGGTGCGGCCGTAATCGCCCGCCCGGTTGTACACCGTCGCCTCGAGGAAACGATCGGCGACGCGGGTGGGCTCGCCCACCACGACGCCGCTGACCTGACCCGAGACCACGCCCGTCGTGAGGTTGACGCGCTCGCGCGCATAGCCGGCCACCCCGACATTCGCGATGTTGTTGGAAACCGCGCGGAGGCCGGCCTGGGCTGCCGCCAGGCCGGACACCGCGGTACCGAGAATGTCGTTGAGCGCCATGTTCCCCTACGTTCTCTTGGCGTTAGCGCTTGAGGTCGCTGACTTCGCGCAGCATGTCGTCCACCGTCGTGATGATCTTCGACGACGCGCTGTACGCGCGCTGGAAGCGGATCATGTTGGTGAACTCGCCCGCCAGATCGACCGTCGAGGCCTCGAGCGAGTTCGCCGCGATGGCGCCCGCACCCAGCTCGCCCGGCTCGTTCAGGGTGAAGCCGCCCGACAGCCGACTGGCGGTATAGGCATTGCCGGACACGCGGGTGAGGCCGTCCGGGTTCTGGAAGGTCGCCAGCGGGAGCTGGAACACCGAGCGGGTGGTGCCGTCGTCGAACACCGCGTTGACCACGCCTTCCTTGGTGATTTCGATCTGCGACAGATTGCCCAGCGTGCCGCCGTCGGTATTGCCCGAGATCAGCGAGCTCGGCTGGCCGAACTGGGTCAGGCCGTCGATCTTGCCGTCGCTGCCCATCTCCAACTTGATCGGCACCGAGGCCGCCTGGTTGGAATAGGTGATGTTCAGCGCGCTGTTCAGCCAGCTGCCCGCCGGGAGGTCGAGGCTGCCGTCCGGTTTGAAATTGACGTCGCCGCCGGCGATGAAACCGCTGGTGCTCTTCACCGCCGGAGTGACGCTGGTGTCCATGACGTCGCCGGGGGGGTTGGAATAGACTTCCGCCTTCCACGCGTTCGGGCCGGTCTTGATGAAGGCCATGTTCAGCGTGTGCGAGCCGCCCTGCTGGTCGTAGACGGTGAACGAGCGCTGGAACTGGTTCTCGGTCTTCGGCGTGTAGCTGTTGTTCGCGGCATATTTCGCCAGGTCGCCCTTGGTGTAGCCGGCCGCGGCGGGCGAGACGTCGGTCGCGGTGTTGAGGTTGATGCGCGCCTGGATGCGCGACGTCGCCGCCGCGGTGCCGGTCAGGTCGCTGACGCGGATCGCCTCCAGATCGTCGAGATTGCCGGTGTTGACGTACTTGCCCTCGGCATCGAGGCGATAGCCATAGAGGTACAGGCCCGTCGCCGGGTTCTTCAGATAGCCTTCCTCGTCGGCGCGGAACGAACCGGCGCGGGTGAAGGCGACTTCGCCCTGGCCGCCGGCGGCGGTGCGAGTGACGAAGAAGCCCTTGCCGTCGATCGCGATGTCGGTGCTGTTGCTCGAAGCTTGCATCATGCCCTGCTTCGAGATCATCGCGATCGGCGCGGCGACGACGCCGCCGGCCGAATAGCTCGAGCGGGCGCGACCATCCGTCACCATCGTCTTGAACTGGGCTTCGACGCCCTTGTAGCCGATGGTGTTGATGTTGGTGATGTTGTCGGCAACCGCCGCCATCGCGCTCGACTGCGCGTTGAGGCCCGAGACGCCGGCATAGAGAGCGGAATAGAGGCTCAAGACGTTAACTCCCGTCGATGCCCACGGAACGCGCGCGGGCCACGCCTCAATTGTAGGATGAGCGAAGCGAAGACCCAAAGCAGGGCGCAAAGATATACGCTGGGCAAAATTTGCCGGGTGCGGCGCCGGCAACGCGAAAGACATCCTATAATGCAGCCAGACGAACGAAAGGCTGTTCCCCAATGCTCCGCATCACCCTTCGCGACGGCGAGAAGGCGATCGTCAACGGCGCGGTGATCCGCGCGGTGGGCCGCACCCAGATCGCCGTGGAGAACCAGGTATCGATCCTGCGCGGGCGCGAGGTCATGCGCCCCGAGGAAGCGACCACCCCCGCGCGCCAGCTCTATTTCGCCGCGATGCTCGCCTATATCGATCCGGCGAACCGCGACGGCCACCACGATATCGTGGTCGGGCTGGTCGGCGCACTGGTCGTCGCGCTCGAGGTGCCGGAAGCCAAGTCGGCCTGTATCCGCTTCGCCAGCGAGATCGCCCAGGGCGAATATTACAAGGCACTGGCCACCGCGCGCGAGGTGATCGCGTTCGAGGACGCCCTCGCCGCCCCGCAGGCAGCCTGAGGGCCGCAAGGTGCAGACGCTCGCCAGCGCGGCCCGTGCGATCCGGGACATGACGCCCGATCGCCGCTTCGGCCGCGTCGTCGCCGTGCGCGGCGCGCTGATCGAAGTGGAAGGGCTCGCCGGCGCCGCACAGATCGGCAGCCGCATCGAGATCGCCGCGCCGGGCGGCATCGTCCAGGCGGAAGTGACTGCGCTCGACCGCGAAGTCGCGCTCTGCCTTCCCTTCGTCGATCCGCAGGGCGTGGGCCTGGGCGCGCGCGCCGAACTCGGCGCCGGCCAGTTCAGCGTCCGCCCTTCCCAGGCCTGGCTCGGGCGGATGGTCGACGGGCTCGGCCGCCCGGTCGACGGGCTCGGCCCGCTTCCCAACGGCGCCGATCCGCAGCCCATCAAGGCCCCGCCCCCCGCCGCCGCCAATCGCGCCCGGGTGGGCGAGCGGATCGAGACCGGGGTGCGGACGCTCGACCTGTTCGTCCCGCTGTGCCGCGGCCAGCGGCTCGGCCTGTTCGCGGGCTCGGGCGTCGGCAAGTCGGTGCTGCTCTCGATGCTGGCGCGCTGGACCCAGTGCGACGTCGCGGTGATCGGCCTGATCGGCGAGCGCGGCCGCGAAGTGCAGGAATTCATCGAGGACGATCTGGGCCCCGAGGGCATGGCCCGCTCGGTCGTCGTCGTCGCCACGTCGGACGAACCGGCGCTGATGCGCCGCCAGGCCGCCTGGACCACGCTCGCCGTCGCCGAGCATTTCCGCGACCAGGGCCTCAACGTGCTGTGCCTGATGGACTCGGTCACCCGCTTCGCCATGGCGCAGCGCGAGATCGGCCTGGCCAGCGGCGAGCCGCCGGCGACCAAGGGCTATACCCCCACCGTCTTCGCCGAGCTGCCCCGCCTGCTCGAGCGCGCCGGCCCCGGTGCGCCGGGCAAGGGCATGATCACCGGCCTGTTCACCGTGCTGGTCGACGGCGACGACCATAACGAGCCGGTCGCCGATGCGGTACGCGGCATTCTCGACGGTCACGTCGTGATGCGTCGCGCGATTGCCGAGCGCGGCCGCTATCCGGCGATCGACATCCTCAAATCGGTCTCGCGCACCCTGCCGCACTGCATGGACGACGCGCAGAACGACATCCGCGTCGGCGCGCGCAAGCTGCTCTCCACCTATTCCGACATGGAAGAGATGGTCCGGCTCGGCGCCTACAAGGCCGGCTCCTCGCCCGAGGTCGACCGCGCGGTGGCGCTCGCCCCGCAGATCGAGGCGATGCTCAACCAGGGCAAGAATGACGAGGGCAATGCCGATGCCGCCTTCGCCGCGCTCGGCGAGATCGTCGCGCTGAGCATGGAGATGGACGAATGACCCCGTTCGACACCGCACTGCGCGTCCAGCGCCGCGAGGTCGACACGGTGAAGGTGTCGATCAGCGTCGAGATCGAGACGATCAGCACGCTCAACCACCAGACCCGGGCCCACGAGATCCGCATCCGCGAGGAGCGCGCGCTCGCCGCCACCGTACCGATCGCCAGCGACGCCTGGACGTTGCGGATGAAGGCCGAGCGCGCCCGGCTCGATCGCCAGTCGCAACTCGCCCATGGGCGGCTCACCCATCTGCGCGCCCAGGCCGTGGAAGCCTATGGCACGATGCGCGCCATCGAAGGCGCGGCGGATCGCTTCAAGGACGAGGCCGAGCGCGCCGCGGCCGGGGCCGAGCAGGCGATGATCGACGATATCGCCGCCGCGAAGCTGGTCGTGGCGCGTCGCAATGCGGAGCGCAGCGCATGATTCCGCGCGCGGACCTCTCCCAGCTCAGCCCCGCAAACCGTGCCAAGGTGATCTACACCGAGGCGCAGACCGAGCTCGCCAGCCGGCTGTGGCGCGCCGCGCTCGGCGATGGCGAGCGCGACGACCGCAAGGGCAACGGTATCGGCCAGACCGGCCTCAGCGGCGATTCGCTGCTCGACCTGCTCGGCGGCCGGGTCAACGGCCAGACGAACGGCGTGCAGGGATGCAATTGCGGTTGCGCCTGTGCCTGTCACCGGAAAGGCGTCGGCAAGGATTTCGCCGACGACTGTATCGAGGATCTGCGCGGCGCGATCGGCGATACCGCCGAGGAACGCAGCCGCGCCATGGCCGCCGCGATGGGTACCGAGACTACCGTCTCGGTCGCCAGGGGCGCGGTGGTCTCCGGCCTCGCGCTCGGCGCCAACACCCGCTTTGCGCCGGCCCTGACCATGGCCGAGGCACGCACCGGCATTCCCGCGACCGCGCTGGCCGCCATCGTCGACGCCGAAGCCGCCAAGGGGCGCGACGGCAGCTGGAACACCATGTCGCGCAATCCGCGCTCCAGCGCAGCCGGGCTCGGCCAGTTCCTCAGCGGCACCTGGGAGCATCTCGCCGAAACCTCGGGCACTTGGCTCAACCAGCTGGCTGCCGATCGCGGCTGGCTCGACGGGCGCGGCCAGGTGCTGCCGGGCGCGCGCAGCGCGCTGCTGGCATTGCGCTATGACGGCCAGGCCTCGATCCTGGGCGTTGCCGATCTCGCCAAGTTCAACCTTTCGCGGCTCGAGCAATCGGGCATCCGCGTCCACACCGATGCCGAGACATTGGCGAAGTCGGCCTATCTCACGCATCATCTGGGGCTCGGCGACGCGAAGAAGTTCCTCGCCGGGGGGATCGAGCCGGGCCGGGCGCGCATGCTGCTGGCCGCCCAGATCGGCGGCGGTGCGGCCGATCACCGAATCGCCACGGCGGGCAACGCCACCCAGGCGCACCGCCAATGGCTGCTCGGATTCATCGATCGTCGAATCCGCCCGGAACAATTCGCAGGCTAAATTATTTTATCCTATAATGATGGCACCGGCAGCCTTTCAGGCGCGGATCTCCATTAATATCATGTATTTTCCGTACTTTGTGCGGAACGCCTCGTCATGGCGAAAATCCATGACTGGTAGGACTACATATAGGATTTTAAGGGATCTGTTAAAGGATTAGAAGCCATGTTGCCCCTGTGAACGGCAGCCGAGACCCGGCGGGCCCGGACGAAACAGGGGATACGCAATGTCGAAGATCACGATCGCGCTCGAAGCAGCCGTCGCCACCGTTCTCGAGAACATGCCGAAG
>NZ_MKWJ01000002.1:0-12216 GCF_001899725.1 Sphingomonas sp. 67-41
CGTCTCATCACAACCCTTTATTTATGCGCTATAAAATTAACCGCCGTTTGAGACGATTCGAGACCATTGAAGCGCTCGGGACAGTTGCAAAGCGCTACTGCACTTTGCAACTGTCCCGAGCGCAACCGCCGAAGGCGGCGCGACTCGTCGCGGGGGCATCCGGAATGACTTTGCTGAGCGGAAGAAACTAACTTGCCATTGCCTGTCGGGTTGCTGATGCGGCCTTGATCATTGCGCCGACAGATTGGGAAATGTCTGGTACGCGCCCAAATCGGCCGTTTGGGCCAAGCCGTGCCGCCCCCGAAACCTGCCATTCCTCCGGATACTTGGTGCGTTGGGAGTACCGCTTCATCGACACTCCCATTTGACAGTCAGGCCAAGAGGACCTTCGATTCAGCTTTGAGGCGCGATGGCGATCGCAGAATGGTCTGTGGAGGCATCGACTGGAACACCCGCCTCCTTGCGTTCGGAATAGCGGTCGACAAGTTGCACCGCATGCGGACGCATCAGCACGGTGAAGCGGACCAGCTCCTCCATGACGTCGATGATCCGATCGTAATAGCTCGACGCCCGCATCCGGCCGTCTTCGTCGAACTCTTTGTACGCCATTGCTACCGACGACTGGTTGGGGATCGTGAACATCCGCATCCACCGACCCAACAGGCGCAGTGAATTGACGGCATTGAAGGATTGCGAGCCGCCGGACACCTGCATGACGGCAAGTGTCCGTCCTTGCGTCGGCCGCATCCCGCGCATCTGAAGCGGGAGGTGGTCGATCTGCATCTTCATGATGCCGCTGATCTGGCCGTGTCGCTCCGGGCTGCACCAGACCATGCCTTCGGACCAGAGCGCGTGCTCGCGCAGCTCATGCACGGCCGGGTGGTCGTCTCCGGCCACCTGATCGGGCAGCGGCAGGTCGCTGGGATCGAAGATCCGCGTCTCGGCGCCGAAGAACTGCAACAGGCGAGCAGCCTCCTCCACGGCGAGGCGCGAGAACGAGCGTTCCCTGAGCGAACCATAAAGCAACAGAATGCGGGGCGGAGGCTGGTCTGAGCCGAGGCCGGTGGCTGGACGCTCGAATGCGAACGCCTTGTCCAACGCCGGCAAATGGTCGGGGGCTGCGAGTTCACGCAATCTCATTCTCGAATACCTTTCTCAAGTCGGCTGCACGCCGCTTCATTTCGGCGGCAAAATGTCTGTTCGAACCTCGCCCGGCACGACTGCGGTCCACTTCTTCGCGGGACGATCGCAGGGCATCGCGGTCGAAGAACCGGGCGGCACTGACCGACCGCACAGGTATTTGGGCTCTAGGCCGGTCGATCCGCTGTCGGCGCAGAAGCCGTGCCGCCGCCAAGCGCGATCTGCATGTAGACGGTGTCGAGCCATCGGCCCGCCTTCCAGCCCATGCCTGTCAGTCGGCCGACGTGTTCGAAGGCGCAGGATCCGTGCAGCGCAACGGAAGCAGGTTCGCCGCCTCCGATCACAGCGACCATTTGCCGGAAGCCGTAAGTTTCCGCAGCATCAAGCAAAGCCGTGAGAAGTCGCTTGCCGATCCCGGAGCCCCGTCGATCATGCGCGATGTAGATGCTGTTCTCGCAAGCAAAAGCGTAGGCAGGACGATCTCGGAACTGCGTCGCGTATGCATAGCCGACAACTTCCGTTCCCTCGCAGGCGACGAGGAAAGGCCAATTCCGGTCGGTGATGGTCTCAATCTTGACGGTGGTCTCGGCAACCGTGGGCGGAACGATCTCATAGGTCGCCGTGCCGTGCAGTACGTGATGGGCGTAGATGGCAGCGATGGCTTCCGCGTCATCGACGGTCACGCTTCGAACAGAGATCGTCACTGGCGTACTCCAAGTGGGCTTTTAAGGTTCAACATGGCAGGCAAACGCTGGCCGGTTCGCTGCACTGCGGGCGCACTTACAGGAACGGGATTCACTCGCGTCCCGTCAGATGCAGGTCAGCTCAGCCAGCAGCGGCTCGTAGAGTTCGGTTCGACCCTGGCAGCAATCCTTGGCGAGAAAGACCATCACGCCGCGCAAGGAATCCAGGTTGGCGCGCTGAATTTGCTGTCGCCCGCGCTTTTCGGCGATGACGAGACCCGCCTTCACCATGACGGCGAGGTGCGTCGAAAATGTGCTCTGGCTCAGCCCAGATGCCTCGACCAATTCACCCGTGGAAAGCCCACCGGGCTCATGCCGGATCAACAGCCTGAAGGCCTCCAGTCGCGTAGGGTGCGCGAGCGCTGAAAGCAGAGCGAGGGCTTCTTCGGTGTTCATTCATCGTAATTTACCGATTGGATTGCGATCGTCAATATTGAATCGGAAATTCCCGATAAAAAGCCGGCCGGTGCCTCAGCTGTCGGCAGCCTCCGCCAGCGCCGAAGTGAGCAGCGCGGACACATCGCGTGCGGTTCGTGCAGCGCCCATCAGGGTCGCGGAGCCAGGCCCCGTCCAATCGCCGTATCCGGCCATCCAGAGGCGTTCCTCTTTGATCGAGCGATAGTCCTCAACGTGGACCCTGCCATCGGCCTCCACCACGTTCAGCGATTGCAGGTGGTCGAGCGCCGGCTTGAATCCGGTGCACCAGATCACCGCATCCACGGCTGTTTCCGATCCATCGGGCCAAACTACGCCTGTTGCCGTCATTCGGGTGAATGGCCGCACCGAGGAGAGGTCGCCGCGATCGCGCGCCGCTTTGACAGGAGGAACCATCACGATGTCGCCGACACCGCCGACAGGCTCTCCATCTGGCGGCCCTTTCATCCGAGCCACGGCCCTTTCGAAGAGTACCCGCCCGTCGACATCATCGGGAAGAAACAGTGGGTCATGTGTTGTAACCCAGGTCGCGCTGGCAATCGGAGCAATCTCCGCCATGATTTGCGCGCCGCTGTTGCCACCCCCGACAACCAGCACCGATTGCCCGGCATAGGCCTCCGGGCGGTTGTACAGCGCGGAGTGGACTTGCGTCCCCTCAAACAGATCGTGACCGGGATACTCAGGCACATAGGAGTGCGACCAAGTACCGGTCGCGCTGACAACGAAGCGAGCAAAATAGGGCCCATCCTCCGTCACAACCTCCAGATGAGCGCCGGACCGGCGGATGGTCTCTACGCGTACGGGCCTTTGGATGGGCAGCTTGTAGCGTTCCTCGTAGCGGCTCAGGTAATCGAGCACATCATCGCGGGTCGGATACCCCTTGTGTGAGGGCGGGGGCATCAGCCAACCGGGCAATGAACTGTATCCCGCTGGAGAAAACAGCCGCAGCGAATCCCAGCCATGCCGCCACGCGCCGCCAGGACCGGTTTCTGAATCGACGATCACGAAATCTGCCCCGGAACGGCGTAGATAATAGCCCAACGACAGCCCCATTTGCCCGCCGCCAACTATGACGATGTCGTGCGTTTTCATTCGGTCGCTCCCATTCCGAGGATCGAGGCAGTGCTGGAGAAAGCATTGGCGCCGCAGCAGCTTGCTTGAGCTCGCATAACTTTGAACGACGTGCATTCCTCTAAGGACCGCAATAGCACGGTGAATCCATATTTCCACGGTTTTGGAAATATCGATTGACGAGCCTTCGGCGCGCCCATATTTCGATAATCCTAGAAGGATCGACGAATCATGAATGACCTCAACTCCCAGGTGTGGGCAGTCGATGCATTGAGCGCTTTGGCGCATGAAACGCGCTTGTCCGTGTTCCGCATGCTGATCCAGGCAGGGCCGGAAGGCCATGTCGCGGGCGCCATTGCCGAGCGCGCGGGCGTGCCGCAGTCGACGATGTCCCACCACTTGAGCACGCTTGAGCGCGCAGGCCTCGTTCAATCCGAACGGGAAAGCCGCCTCATCCGCTACCGCGCCAACTATGCCGGAATGCAGCGGCTGCTCACGTTCCTCATGCAGGATTGCTGCCAGGGGGCGCCGGAGATGTGCTCGGACCTGATCGCCAAGATTCGCTGCGATACATCAGCTTGAGGGTGCTCCATGTCCGACAGAACCTACAACGTCCTGTTCCTATGCACCGGTAACAGCGCGCGCTCCATCCTGGGCGAAGCGCTCATGAACCAGCTCGGTGGCGATCGCTTCGTGGCGTACAGCGCCGGCAGCCAGCCCAAGGGCAAGGTTCACCCGATGGCTCTTGCGGTTCTCGATGAAATGGGGATCGACAAGCGGGGCATGTATTCCAAGAGCTGGGACGAGTTCGCGAAGCCCGGCGCTCCTAAGTTCGATTTTATCTTCACCGTCTGTGACAACGCCGCCGGTGAGACATGCCCGGTGTGGATCGGACATCCGATCACGGCGCATTGGGGTATTGAGGACCCGGCCGCAGTTGAAGGCGAAGGCCAGCGCGAGGCGTTCCTGAAGGCGCTGCGCTATCTTCACAACCGCATCTCGCTGTTCCTCACCCTCCCGCACGACAGCATCGACAAGATGGCGATGCAGCAAAAACTTCTCGAAATCGGCCAAAGCGAAGGTGCGAGCCTCAAAGCTGGAGCAAACAGTATGACCACCGACATCATCATCTACCACAACCCGGAGTGCGGCACGTCGCGCAATGCCCTCGCGATGATCCGCAATGCCGGCATCGAGCCGCACGTCATTGAGTATCTGAAGACGCCGCCCTCGCGCGCATTGCTGGAAAGCCTGATCTCGCGTGCGGCTATGACCCCTCGCGCGCTGCTTCGCGAGAAAGGCACGCCTTATGCCGAACTGGGCCTGGGTAATGCCGACCTCACCGATGCCGAATTGATCGATGCGATGATGGAGCATCCGATCCTTATCAACCGGCCGCTGGTCGTCTCACCGCTCGGCGTTAAGCTATGCCGTCCGTCCGAAGAAGTGCTCGACCTCATTCCCGCTGCGCAGCAAGGCGCTTTCGCGAAGGAAGACGGCGAACAGGTGGTCGATGCGGCCGGCAATCGCGTAGCTGGCTGAGCGAGCAGGACCCATGACCATCGAGCCCAAGCCGGAACGTCTCTCGTTCCTTGATCGCTATCTGACCCTCTGGATATTCCTGGCCATGGCGCTGGGCGTAGGCTTGGGCTCCGTGTTCCCCGGCCTACCAAAGACAATCGACAGCCTGTCTTGGGGGTCGACAAACATCCCCATCGCAATCGGCCTGATCCTCATGATGTATCCGCCGCTTGCGCGGGTACGGTATGAGGAACTGCCTCATATCCTCGACGACAAGCGCATCCTTGTGATCTCGCTCATCCAGAACTGGCTTATCGGACCAGTCCTGATGTTCGCCCTCGCGGTCCTGTTCCTGCGCGACAAGCCGGAATACATGACCGGCCTGATCCTGATCGGTCTGGCGCGTTGCATCGCCATGGTTATCGTCTGGAACCAACTTGCGAAGGGCAACAACCAGTACGTTGCAGCGCTGGTCGCGTTCAACTCGATCTTCCAGATCTTGTTCTTCAGCGTCTACGCTTGGTTCTTCCTGGCTTTCCTGCCGCCGTTGTTCGGGCTCGAAGGTAGCGTGATCGACGTGAGTTTCTGGACGATTGCCCAAGCTGTCTTGATCTACCTTGGCATTCCGTTCCTCGCCGGCTTCGTGACCCGAAAGGTGCTGACGAAGGCCAAGGGCAACGAGTGGTATGAGCACACGTTCCTGCCGAAGATTGGGCCCGTGACGCTGGTCGCGCTGCTCTTCACGATCGTTGCTATGTTCAGCCTCAAGGGAAGCGAAATTCTCGCGCTGCCCGGTGATGCCCTGCGCGTGGCGGTCCCGTTGACGATCTATTTCGTCGTCCAGTTCACGATCGCGTTCTTCATGGGGAAGCTCGTCGAGAGCGATTACCCGCGCACGACGGCCGTTGCCTTCACAGCGGCAGGCAACAACTTCGAACTCGCCATCGCGGTTGCCATTGCGGCTTTCGGGCTTTCGTCGCCGGTTGCGTTCGCTGCAGTGATTGGGCCGCTGGTCGAGGTGCCGGTCCTGATCCTGCTGGTCAATGTTGCCTTCTGGTTTGGACGGCGCTGGTTCCCTGACACTGTGCCACAGCGGGCGCGCGCGTCCACCTGAGCCTGAGTTCGCGAACTGTTGTCTGCGCCGAGATCTCTCAACGATAGCCCTCTCGGCACAGACACAGCAGTTGCGCCTGCTCGACATCACTTCGCCAACGGCAGCTTTCTTCGTTTTTCAAACCAGAACCGGTCGGACAGCAAGCGGCCCATCGCGGTCATTTACATGCGAGATACCCGTTCAAGCTGCTGGTCGCAGGCAGGCTGTTGATTGAGAGAATTTTTCGTCGAGCGATGGGCCCAACCAAAATCCATCAAGCGTTGTGCAGGGCAGGATCAGTGCTGCGCAAGCGGGGAGGGTTCTAAACTGAATCTGCGTTCAATGGGTATCCCGCCCGTGACGGGCTCGCGTCGCCATGTAGCGTAGAGCGAATTGAGCGTGCAACGTGGCGTCGATTGTAATGTCCTCAGGGCTCGCTCGCATCATGAGCTGGCCGCCCCTGGTTTTGGCAGCATTGAACGCAATTGCCGGATTTCCGCCTCTTTGGCTTCCAACGCAGCCTCCAGCATGATGATACGATTGAGCAACTGGTTGATCACGTTGCGCAGCTCGGCCTTACCGCTCGTGATTTGTGGTTTGGCCTTCGGCGGCTTCGGAGCTTCATCTAACAAAGCGAGAAGTTTGGAGCATCGATAGGCCGTCGCTCGACTGACCCCCGCCTCGCGGGCAACATTGGTTATGCTCAGCTTGCCATTCGTCGCGGTGCCTTTGCCGTCGCGCAAGCGGTTATAGGCGTCAAGCAGCGCGACGGTGGTTTGCGATTTTCGGGGAGGGTTCGCTTTCCTCGTCATCGTTCGACCTGTTCCAGCAACTGTCTGTAAATAACGATCTGTGCCTCAATGGCGTGTTTCTGGATCGGGCTGATGTTCTTGCTATTTTTCATGGTCTCGGCATCTGCGATGCATGATTGCAGAGCCAGCACATGCCGCCTCGCCACCACGCTGTTCGGACAACGAGCAGGCTGGCACCTCGTAAATGCCGGCTGCACCTCAGCTCCTTTCACCTTCAAGCAGAGGGCGTGGTCGGCATAGAAGAAGCAGTCGTTGATATAACCCGGATGAAGCGTGACGGCAGTGTTTGAAAGCATTTTTGCGCGGCGCCGATCATCAACGACCGTGCCGGGCAGATCACCAATCTTGCTCCTGATGCTTGTAAATTCGGCGACGAGTTTCGAGCGCATGGGGCCGCCTGGATTGATCCCTGCCTTCCAGTCCTCGTACATCTCGACGATATCGCTGAGCTGAGCGAGGCGACGTTCCTCTTCGATCTCCGAACGGAAGCCGGATTGGGAAGTGCCCGCATAGCCTTCGAACATCATGGCGCTCGCGTGCCCATATTGTATCATGCCCGCGATCACGCCGAAGGGCTGGCTGGCGATGTACCATGCAAGGGTGCGGCGGAGCTGACGCGTACGCCACCGCCAGGGTTTATCACCCTCGTCCGGGATATGATATAGTGCCAGTATGCGGTCGGCTTCGGCGGGCGCCGCCGCTGCCATTTCTTCGGCGAGCCGGCGACACTCCTTGGCGAAGTAGTTTAGGTATACGGTCGATTGATGTGCCGTAAGCTGGACATTGCCTACCCCCCGAATCAAGGCCGGTTTGAACAGGGGCTCATCATCTCGCGGCGCTTCCGTTCGATCGGCGCTGTTGTGTAGATAGTCCTGCAACCGTATTGCTGCCAATACGGCCCTGGCAACAGGCTCTATTACAGTCCAGCGATGTTCAGCGCCGTCGACGTTTTTGCGGGTTTTGAAGATTCTTCCGACGAGTTCGTAGCCCTTAACCTTCCCATGTTCGTCTCGCACGAGTCTTAGGCAACCACGCTTGAGCGCGGCCGCTTCCTCGCCTCGCATTCCGGATAATAGGCCGATTACGAGATAGCACGCGGCCATCGCCGGTATGAAGGTATAACGACTGCTGAAGCTAGGAAGATGCGACCGCCACGCAGTGTTTGTTCCTGGCATGTTGGCCCAAACACTGCTTGCGCCTGGGCGCTCGGTTCCGAGTTGCGAGATTGCCTTCTCGAGCATAGCCGAGCGTGCTTTCAGCACTTCCACGCCGAGACCGCTGGCCTTGCAGATTTCTGGCCACGCGGGTCGACCATCTTGGGTCGCCGGTACTCCAGAGCCTGATGCTTCAAGTGCATCCAAATAAGCGCGCAAGCGCTGGTCACTTAGTTTCGGTGACACTCTTTGCCGACGCGCGGCGATGTTGACGCCAGCTATTCGATGTCGGGCGATGAGATCGTCGATCCCATGATCGACGTAGAACATGGCCCACCGCAACGCCGGCGCGCTAATGGCTTCCGGTATTCGCGGTGTGACATTTTCTCGGCCACCCCGGTATCCCGCGATCCGAGTCGCTGAACGGTTACCCCAAGGAGCTATCCCGATCCCCCGGAACGACAGGTAGGGCGTATAGAGCGCAAGTCGCCGTACGCAGAGGATCTTGTAGACAAGAGTTGCCGGTGCGAGGTGCCGCTTCGCGGACAGCCAGTGATCCAGCCAAGGCTGATCGATCTCGTGTAGTTGAAATCCGGCTTCCCGCACTTCTTGCAAAAAATACCGGATGATATTGCCGACCTGCATCAGCGAACCAGGTTTCAGGACGCCGAGGCGGCCGCGCACCTTGTCTCGGGAGTCGTAGTTCAAAGACAGGAACAGATATTCTCGTACGAGTTCCCGCTCATCAGCATCGGCGATCCGACCGAAGCAGATACAGGCTTCATGGGCCTTTTTCGGCCGCGCGATGGCACATTCGAGCAGCCACTTATCGTCCCCGACCAGAGAGATATTCTGCTGCTCACGGCCACTCACGACCATGTGGGGCGGAATCACCAATGCCGAACGGTCAATCCGCCAAGATGCTTCGGCACGTTCCAGAACCGGACGCATGCTCAGCCCCGCTGAAGATGTGGCGGCAGAGCTGGCGCCACAGCGGTATTTTCCACTGTGGACCGAGCCTGTTCGATATCGCCAGCGTCGAACACGGGGAGTATCTGTACCATAATTCGATCATGGTCGGCGCTGTAGCGCTCGTGCCACTCCGCTTCCGTCATGACGGCGCGCCGATCAGCTAGCCATGTCAGATAGGTCAGCAACGCTGGCAGCTTCCGTGCGGTGAACACAGCATTCGGGCAATGGAGGCAGCCAGTGAACGCGGTGGCGCAGGAGCCGTCGTCATTCCGCCCAAGTGGGCTCGACCAGAATCCGGAACACATGCCGAGGAACGTATCGGCATTGCCTGAGATCAACGACGCGACAGCGCCTGCGTCGAGCTTTTGGTTTCCGATCGAGAGGCCGGCTACGAGCGCGCTGGTTTCCTCCTTCGGTGGCAGGACCAACGGTATCATCGCCATGTCGAACAATTGACCTTCGGCGACCTCTACCGAGCGCGCATGCTCTTCTCGAAGCCCGTCCACCGCGGCATAATGCCGAGCGGCAACTGGCTTCGAGTGATCGCTCGCGAAGCGGCGAAGGTGGCCTGCGTGGCGCACGTAATTGTCCCGCTTCACCGTTTTTCTTAGCTGGGCGGGAACGATCTTGGTTATCGGCTTACCCGCTTCATCGACGAGGCCGAGGCTTCTGATAGCGGCGTAGAAGTTATGGGTAGAAAGGCTGAACCGCCGCCAGCTCGGCAGTCCGGCTGCAACGAAGCCGACCCACAGGTAATCCGCATTCGGGTCGCCTCGATCGGCCATTCGCTCGGCGGCGGGCCGGGATAGTTCAAGGGCAAGGCGAACGAGTCCGCCTGGCGTATTGATGCCACCGTCACGCACGCGTTCGCGCTTGATCTTGGCGCGCAGACCGCCTCGCCCCTTCGTGTATTCAATGGAGACATATCCTCTCGCGGGGTTCTTCAGGCAGTCGCGCCGCAGGGTCCGCAGGCATTCTATCGGCATTTCGACCCGGAGCGCGATGGCGATGATGAAGCAGATCGCATCAGGCAGTGTGAGAACGAGAAGATCGCTGGCGGCGGCGATGGCAACCTTGCGATATTTGAACATGTCGAACTCGCTTCGAGCGGCACGCGTGCCGTCGGCGACTTTCAGGAACACATTCTCAAAGCGGCTCCTCTCCAGCTTGTTTCGCAAAGCTTCGATCTGCTCGCGTCCCGCCACGATCCTTTCGCGTGTAGCTATCACGCTGCGATCAGCGGCCTCTTTCAGGACGCGAGCGACGAACGGTGTCAACGGTTCGCGGGGCCGTAATGCCGTTCCATTGTGACGGCTCGTGAAGTTGATCCGCGCCTTCAGATCCGGACGTAGCAGATCAGGGTTGCGTTCGTCTATCGCGCGAAGGCCGTGAACAAGGCAACGGAACCGGGAGTATTGGCCCCGAACGTCGCAAGCATCGATGTCAGCGGCCGTAATCACGCGAAGCCCCCCGTCGAGGCGCCCGCTGGAGGACAGATGTTTGCCGAGCGGGATCCAGCTCTGTCGATACTGTTCGACACTCGGGACGGCCAGGCCGGCGAACAGCTCGTTCATCATCGGCCCAAGGTACAAGGCAAGATCGCGGCCCAGACCTTCGTTCCCTACCTCGTGCAGCAACCAGGTCATTTCGCGCCCGACACCGTCACGATGATGATAGGCTAGGATTGCGTCAGCTTGCGGCTCCTCCTGCTGCGGAGGTAAATCGCTGAACGATAGGCGAGGCCGTCCCACTGCTAGAAGAAGCCCATCAGACGAGAGTCCAGCGCCTCGGCCGCCTGATCTACGAGTTCGAAGGCTTCATCGAGGTAGGTGAGGTATTTTTCAGTGGTCAGGATGTTGGCGTGACCCAGCCATCGCTGGACCCGGCGCAAGGGGTCGCTGACGACCTTCATGTAGATTTCCTCGGTTCGATCTGGGACAGATCGACCGTCGAGCCTCTTCACTTCCGCTTTGATGAGGTGCGTAAGCCAGTAGACGGCAAAGGTATGCCGGAGGGTATGAGGCGATACCTGTAGGTCCCAGCCCATGTTCTCCGATAACTTCTTGCTGGTACGCCGGAAGATCGACTGCCATGCCGCGGGGGTGAGGGCTTGGCCGTCCTGCGCCAGCCATAATGCTGCCGGCTGCGCACTTTCCAATGGCGCGCCCGACCCGGGCAGCAATAGGAGATTCCGTCGTTCGTCGATTCGCAGAGTCGCCAGCGACCGCGGGCGTTGCTCGCCCTGGATCAAAACGCGCTGCCCGCCCGCAAGTGTGCCGATGAGCGGCTGCCGCATGGTCCGGACCCCACCCGCGCGTCGCCAGCGATCGACCAACTGGCTTCGCTCCTCGCGAACATAGGCGTCGATAAAGTTACCGGCGACCCGCCTCGGGAACGGCACCGATCGAGGTTTGCGCCCTTTGGTGATTGTGGCGGGAAGGTCGATCATGGCGGTGCGACTGCCCTGGAAGACGCAGGCATTCGTTGTCGGCAGTTCTCCGATCAGAAGGCTGGCGCCTTCCTCAAGTCTGACACCCGTGGTCACGAGTAGCTCGGCGAACGCGGCATCGCGCATCGGATTCCGGCGTTGAGTGATACCGCTCGCTTGACCCTGGTCCAACAGGCCTTGGTCTCGGAACAGAATGTAATCCTCGAGCGGGATCATGCGGATCGTATCTTCGGCAACCGCGCCATCACGGCGGAATCTGGTTTTCGGCGCCACTGAAATCAGTCTCACTTCCTCGCTGGCGGCCCATTGAAAGAACCGCGTCAACGCCGCAGACGTGCGCTTCCAAGACGATCCCGATAGTCGGAGCTCGCCCGGCCCCTCGAGCCGAAGGCTGCGATATTTCCCTACATCGACACTGGATGCGTCGAGTAACGACTTTGAACGCACATCCCGCAGATAGCGGGCAAAGACCTGAAGATCCCGAGCATAGTGGCCCGCGCTGGCAAGGGACACGCCATCGGATCGCAGGAACGTGATGAACGAATTGACTTCGACAACGGGGCTTCCGTCGGAATGAAGGAGAGAAGGGAGAGTTGTTTCGGGTAAGTATTTGATTGCGTCCTGCTTTATGGCGTCATCAAGCGCAGGCCGGATCATCATCCCATCAACAAATATAGGCTCGACGCCGAGCCAAGGATCGAACGGAAAAAGATGCACTGAATCCTCGATATGTCACTGGGCGCTTCCGCTTTATTGCCCCGACCCGATCGATGATGGGGCAATATCCATAGCCCGTCAAAGAGAATGAATCGTCTCAATGGCGACA
>NZ_MKWJ01000003.1:0-14051 GCF_001899725.1 Sphingomonas sp. 67-41
GAACGGCACGCCCGCCATACCCGTCACACCGCTCGACAAACGGGGTCCCTTTTGGACGCCGATAGGGGGTCCTTTTTGGACGCCGATTGACATTCAAGAATCTGATGGCCGGTTCTTGGATAGATCGCAAGCTCGACGGGCGCCGAACCGCGGGTGTTGCCGGTACGGAAAAACTTCAGACAATCAGTGGGTCCCAGACTGTTCTCTCCGCATTCCAGGAGTACAGGGGTTTGAAGGGCGTCGATCGAAAGCAGGGGCGATTGTGATAGAAGTCGTTCCTTCTCACCAATGTCATAGGGATTTCCAAAACCCATGTTGGCGTAGGCTGCTTGTTGGTTTGGTCCGCCATATTCCAGCAACGCTCTGCTGTAGAAATCGACAACGCCTTCCATTGCTATGGTCGCTCGAAATGCATGCACGTTGCTGGCTGCATAAGCGGTAAGGATTCCGCCATAGCTGAAGCCAGCTAAAGCCATTCTGGATCGAGGAGTGCCGAGCCTTTTCGCCGCATAATCGACCCCTCCCAGGACGTCCTCCAGCGGGCCTTCCACATAATCCTTCCGGTCGCGGATCGCGGCTTCAAAATCACGTCCATATCCGCCGCGCCCTCTCGTGTTCGGGATCAATATAGAAAAGCCGTTCATAAGAGGGCCATAGGGAAGAAAGGGGGCGTCATCATTATAGCTATCCGGTGTAACCATGGCCGGCCCGCCTGGGACGGAAACAAGCATTGCCTGATCTGCTTGGCGACCGACTGCCCGGATAAGCACGCCGCTTATCAGGTAATCGCCGTCCTTGCTTTGCCATGATACCGCCTCAGCGCGCCAAGGAAGGCGCGGGCCGCCCGGCTGAAGGCTCAGCGCTTTTGGCGACCATAAATTCCCGGCGGTCGTGATGACTTCCCCGGGATTTTCGAGGCTATGCCGGGTCATGAGCAGCGAACCACCAATCCCGATTTTGCTTCCGCCGAAGCAATTTAATGACTGCCGCCCCAAGAGCGCCGCTGTTCCCCGAATGGCATCGACCTTGAAAACCGGACATTCCATCTGACGCATCGCGACATAGGTAAGATGTTCGGCGTCGATCCAGGTCGGAAGATAGGGGGAACCTGTCGTCTCGTCCGGCTTCGATACGATCACCTGCTCGTGGCCGGAACTACTCTGAACGACCAGTTGCAAGCCGCCTTTCAGCAGGTCTCGGCGCTCCGAGGTCAGATAGGCTATCCTTCTTCCGTCAGGAGACCAGCGCGGGTCAAGATTGGGTCCCGGTCGGTCAGACAGAACCTTGATCGCCCTAGTGACGAGATCCCACACATAGATGTTCGGCCCGGCAGGGCTCGACCTGTCCGCTCCCGATAGCTGCGCGCTGAACGCAATTTTCCGGCCATCGGGCGACCAGGAAAAATCGGCATCAAGCCCGACAAGATCATAGGCAGTCGGCACCTCGTCGACGACGGCACCGTTTGATGAATCAAGGATCGCGACACTTTGACGGGGCGTGCTTCGGCTCGAGCCATCCCAATCCAGTGATGGTTGAAAGGCGGTGCGTCGCAGACCGGCTTGGGCAGTCGTGACCAGTACGGCCAATGATTTCCCATCTGGAGACCAACGCAGATCTGCAATGGCTGCATTTTCCAGGCTGAATGCTCGGGATCGATTATCCGACAGATCGAAGACTGTAACGCCAGTCGTGACCTTCCCCCCCAGAACTGCAACGCGAGTTCCATCTGGATCGAACGAGGGGCTTGGCAACCGCAAATTAGCTCCGTCACGGGCGGTCTGGAGCACGCTTACGAAATGTCGTTTGAGACCGTCCTTCAGGTCGATGGTCCACAATCTGTCGGTGATCGAATTGTCGGCAACGTTCGCAGATCGCTCAACATAAATCAGGTGCTTGCCGTCTCGCGATACATCGAACTGTGGCCGTTCCATCCACGAGCCCGGTATGCGTGGACGCTCAATGGCGTAGGCCGTAAGCCGTTCGAAGCAGGAATTGTCACTGGGCAGGGCGGCCGAGCCTGAATATGGCACCAGGCACGCCAGCGCGAGCAGATGGACTGCCTTGTTCATGACGCTCACTAGAATAGCTTACGGATCGTCACAGAAACCTGCCGTCCGATCACCGAATAGTTGGACGAGTCATATGGCGGCAGCGATGGATCGGAGTTCTCGATTGAAGCTGGCTTCTCATCCAACACATTGAGAACCGAAAGCATGATCTCGGTCCCGGCGAGTATGCCACTGGTTTTATCGGCCTTATATCTTAGCGTTGCGTCGAATGACGTGAACGATCCCACATTGAGCTCGGGGAGCGATCGAGTGTCGCTGGTTCCCCCAATATGGTTGACGAATAGAGAGGCGTCGAAGGACGTGCGGGAATATGTAAGACCTCCTTCGGCGCGCCAGTGCGGTGGGTTGAAAATGGTGCCGGCCAATCGACTGAATGGCAAGCCAGTTGCCACCTGGCGGCGGCTCTCGAGGTAACTCGCATTCGCTGATAGCTCCAGCGTCTGTGATCCACCGATGGAGAACTTATATTGGCCGGAGAGATCGATGCCTCGGGCGTTCTGGCGAGCTACATTCTGGTCCGTGGCGTCGATGATCGCCGCGAGGCTGGCTGCATCAAACGCTGCGCCAGTAAAATTGGAAAGTCCTTGAGGAAGACGAGCGATTTCTGCCTCTACAGTGGCTGACGACGGCGACAGGCGCACAAGATTGGCATATATCGGATTGTTCAGAGCGGCCGTTGCGCCGACAATTGGTACCGAAACTCTATCCTTGTACGCCACGTCAAAATAGCTCGCCTGCAAATGCAGGCCTGAAAGCGCTCGCGGCGTCAACGAGATGGTTGCCGTCCAGGTTTCAGCCTTCTCCGAGCTTAGGGGCGTGCCCCCACCAGCCAGCAAAAGGACGGGAAGACCGCTCGGATTATCGGAGAAGATTGAACCGGGCAACAATACGCCTTGTCGTATCTGGTTCTGTTGATAAAGAGTTGGCGCCTTGAATGAACGGCCCCAACTGCCCATCAGACTCAAATCAGGCGATGGCGCATAGCGAAAGCCGAACTTTGGGGTCGCAACCGATCCGACCGCCTCATAATGCTCGAACCGGCCCGCCGCTGTGAAATCAAGCCGATAGAGTAGTGGCCGGCTGTTTTCCGCGCCAATGACCGGGATCGTCAGTTCGCCATAGGCAAACTGGACGGCCCGCCTCGTATGAAACTGTTCGGTCACGATCGTGGGTGATCCGGACGGCGTGTTGGATACCTCAACACCGAGCCCCAAGGATCGGATTCCGCCTCCGGCCGCAAGCTTGACCTTCCCCCCTGGCAGCTCTGCAAGAGTCCCCTGGACCCCCACTTCCAACGCTTTCAGGTCGTTTCCGTAAACAAGGCGTCCCGGCGTCTCGATCGAAGCAGCGTATCGCCTTGAATGAAGGTCCGCTTTGCTATCGGCGATCGTCCCTGAGAAATTGAGCGACCAGACTGGCGTCAAAGCTATGGTCAGGCTCGGCGAGACCGAATAGGTGCGAACGATGGGGTTGGACCGGAGTCCGTTTTCCGTAACTGCCCCTGTATTCAGGTACGGATTATCATATTTTGAATTGCGCCGGCTGAAGGTTCCATCGATCTTCAATTCTACGCCTTCCGCCATCTGCTGATGGCCGGTAGCGACGATGCTGATTTGCCGCACGCTGGGTACAAGCGTCGCGCTCTCGTCCATAAGGGCCGTGTAGCTGCGCTGCCCTGCGCTAATGCGCTCCGAAGATAGATAGTCCGCTGCAACCATGAAGCCACCGCTCGACCATGTCGATCCTGTCACCGCCGAGACTTGAGCTTGTCTGCCGCCGCCATCTGTCGTCGTTGCAAAGCGCGTTGAGATCTCGGTTCCGCGGAACTCCGGACGCAGAATGATGTTCGCGACGCCGCCAACTGCATCGGAGCCATAGAGCGCGGACGCGCCGTCTGCCACCACTTCGACACGATCGACCGCGGCTAACGGGATCGCAGAGATGTCCACGCCCTGAGCCAAGGCGTCGTAAGCCAGTCGATGGCCGTTGAGCAATGTAAGCGTCGCGTCCGGACCAAGTCCACGCAGATTGAGCGTGGAGGAGGAACTCACATTATTGTTGTTGCCCTGAGCCCCGCCGCCGGCGACATTCGGATTTTGACCACCATTGTAGTTTTGCGGCAGAAGCCTGATGTAGCTCCCAAGATCCGTCGCGCCCTGCTTTTCAATTTGGTCTCTGGAACTGATCGTGACTGGCGATGTCGCCGGAGCGCCCTTGATCCGCGAGCCCGTAACCACGATGTCGCGCTGATCCGCCGGGCGATCCGCTAGATCCCCCGACGGCTTCGATCGCCCCCGGATGATGATGACATCCTTCCGGAACTGCGCCACCAGGTCGGAACCTGCCAGCAGCGCCCGAACCGCTTCGTCAGCGCTATAGGTTCCGTGCAGCGCCGGAGCACTCCGTCCCAGTACTGCCTCGGAAGTGAAGATGATGTCCTTTCCCGACTGGCGGCTGACCGCCTTGAGGGCTTCCCCGAGATCGCCGGCCTCGATCTTGTATTCGACGCGGCGTTGCTCCTGGGCAAGTGCGGCGGCGCCCGGAACAAGCGTACCAATCGCCACCGCAGCGAGGAGTGCACAACGAAACCGTGACCGAGACCGCATCTGGACCATTCTTGCCCCCTATGAAATTCCCGACAATCTGGCGGGAGTTTCAGGGAGCATCGCAACAAAACTGCAATCTACGGGGTAGGGGGTGTAAAAATCTCGGACTATCTTTTGCGAAGCGTGATTTCGTCCGATTTGGTTCGTTCGACGTCGAGATCGAACAATATCGCGAGGCGGTCCGCAACCTGATCGGCATTGTCCACGCGAAAGCGCCCGCTGACCCTGAGAGCCCCGATGACGGGGTCTGCCAATCTGATCGAGGTCGCCGAGTCCCTGTTCGCTTCGGCAACGACGGCGGACAGCGGCGTGCGCTCATATTCCCGGATCAGCGGCTGATCCGGTTTAAGCATGACGGGCTCGATCGCGGCCTTGCCCGAAATGCTCGGGAGCGCCACCGGGGTTATGGCCGCGAAGCTCAGCACCTCGCCGGGCTCCAGTCTCGCCACCGCGGCGGCTGCGCCCCGGCCGCCTTTCGCGCCCTGCGGGCGCTCGACGTCAACAGCGCCTCGCAACAAACGTACCGTGACGCGCTTGTCCCTGCCAAGAATGACATCGAACACCGTGCCACGGGCCGTCACGCTGCCGCCGCCGGCCAATACAACGAAAGGACGGCCTTCATGTGCAACCTCGAAACGCGCGCGACCGCGCTTGAGCCTCAGTTCGCGCCTGCCCTCGCTGAACGTCGTCGACAATTCGCTGCCCTCGTCGAGCTCGACGAAAGATCCATCAGCGAGTCGAATGTTCCGTCGTCCACCGACCACCGTATCGTAGACACCCCGTTCGATGCCGGTGTGGGCATCCACCTGTGCCACCAAGGGAGTCCCACCTGCCGGGCCGCGCAACTCGCTGTTCGCGAACCAACTGCCGGTGCCGAGCGCAAGAAGAAGGCTGGCTGCGATGGCCGCCCATTTCCAATTATGACCTGCCGGCCCATTGTCGTTGGCTTCAGCTTCGATTTCTTCCCTCTGACTGGCGAGGAAGCGCCCCAATGCAAAGATTTCGCCCGCGCGCTCATAGGCATCGCGGTGCGATGCACCCAACGAGAGCCAGTGTTCAAACTGGGGCCGATAGCTCTGGGCATCGGGGCCGCGCATGCGCGCAAACCATAGCGACCCTTCGCGCGTCAACTGATCCATACGAGGCAGACCCTCCGGCTGTTCGTTCTCAGCCATTGGAATTGCCAATGCTCTTGCCGATGCGCGTAATGGCCTCCGCCACATGCCACTCCACAGTTCGGATACTGATGCTCAGCTGTTCCGCAATCTGCCTGTATCCGAGTTCTTCAACACGATGTAACAAATATACCTCTTTCGTCCTGGGCGGAAGGCCGTCGATAGCCAGACGATAACGCTCCCGCATTTGGTTCAACTCCGCCGTTGCATCTGGCCCGGCCGCTTCCTGGCCGGCTGCGCAGACCACGGGGTCCAAGGAACGGCTCCTGGCCCAGGCTCGCACCCGATCAGCGAGGAGATGCCGCACGATGCCGTGCAAATAGGCACCGGGATTGCTCCAGGCTGTGGCCGATCGTGATGCTGCCAGCCTGGCGAAAGCCTCCTGCACCATGTCGTCGCGGTCGTCCTCGAGCCAAATTCGTCGTCGGAGAAAGGAGCGCAGCTTCGGTGCTTCCTCGCGATATATGGCCACGAACTGGCGTTCCTCGTATACAGCGGCCGCAGGCGCGCACGCGCCCTCGTTTTGTTGTACGCCGTACATATGCTCAGGCGCACCGGACGAGATCGAAGGGCACCGACGTACGGCCGCCTTTTTGAACGGAAGACAGCATGACAAAACCACCCAAAGGTGGCGGGCAACATTGTCCAACAATTGCGCTCAACCGCCTTGGATGAGCCCATCATCATGCTTGGAAGGAATATCCTGCAGCCGGATCCCAGCCATTTCCCGACCGCATGAGAACTGTGCATCGGATTTTCACCTCTGGCAAGGCGCGAAAATCGGATGTCGCAATGCCGCGATGCAGCAGGCGAACCTTCACTTCTGAGGCCTACGATGCATGGGCATGTCGGCAGCCATCTCGACCAGTCGATCGAAGAAGCGATCGAGCATCTCGTTCGTTTCCTCTCTCAGTTCGACGATGATCCTGCGCCCATCGGACGGATCACGATGAAGGTCGACAAAGCCACGTTCTGCCAGGCGGTGGACAATGCGTTGGGAGTTTCGCTCCGACGCGCTTGATGCGCCTGTGAGCGATGTCAGCGATCGCGGATGGACGCTCCTGCGGGTGTAGAGATCGAGTAACATCTCGAATGCAGGAATCGTGAAAAGATCCTTGCCAAACTCGTCGGCGCGCAGTCGTTGTACCTGTTCGGTCAATCCAATCATGCTGCATCGGCTGACCGTCGTCGTTATTCGTTGCCCCTCGATCATTGTGCGCTCTCCAGTCCCGAGAGCCGCGCGGATCGCAGCCGATAGGTCTTCAATCTGATGCGAATGGGCATGGGAAGCTCCTTTCTCATGCGAGAAGGAAACTCACGTCGCGTCGCTCATATTGTAAATTTTTGCGTGTAAATGCTGCGCAATGCCCTTTGCTCCATTCTGGATGATAATATGGTCATCAATAATCACTGCGACGGGAGCAATCACATCGCCCAGGTCAAGGCGGAAATCTCCCGAACCGGCCGACGTGATGCTGCGGATGCGGCGTGTGTTCGCCAACGCGGAACGAAGCGTGCCCACAATGCCCGCCGACGATATGGGAAGGCTGCAGCCCTCCACTCATTGACAGAATGTTCTTACGTTGTTCCATTCAGGGGATGACCCGACTCGACGAATCAACGCTGTCGCTTCATTTGGAGGTTGCCCTTGCGAGCGCCTCGCCAAGCTTACGGAGCGAGCTAGTCGGGACGGACCGCGTCCGCCGCAGAGTCGCTATTGGCGACGACGCCCGGCATCTTACCGAGAGGCTGCGGCGTTTCGATATCACCTACCCAGAAATCGGCGAGAGGCTGGAGTCCCAGCCTATGTTGTTTGCCGGAGATCTCGGCCCATTGGGGTAGGTGGCCGGGAGCATGGGTGCTCGCCATAAACTTAGACCAGTCGCACCATCGCGGCCAAGGCGATGGAGGGGAGTGGGCGGAAATTGGTTGGGTGATCTGCGGGTCGCCCGTCCAATGCTTGCCCGTCTCTTCCCATCTGCCGTTCTTCACGTCCGATGAGGCCACCGGCGGGCAGCCCATTTTCGGGACACGCCCATGGCTCGTACCATAAGCAAATATAATCCGGAACTCGAGGCTATCGGGTCCGATATCGTGAAGCGTCTGGGGGGCGTCTGGAAGCCGGGCGGTGCGATGTGCCGTTGTCCCGCCCATGCCGACCGCAGTCCCAGCCTCTCTGTCCGCGTGGGGGACCATGCACTGCTCTTCAAGTGCTTCGCCGGCTGCGATTCTCGCGACGTCATCAATGAGATCCTGCGCCTCGAAGAAAAAGCACTGCACCATGTGGACAAGGCCTCTCAGGCCTCGGCGGGAATGCCAACGGACCTGTGGCGGCGTCAGCAGGCATTGCGGATATGGGATGAAGCCAGGCCATTGATCGGCACACCCGCCGAAATCTATCTGCGGCGCAGACGAATAGCGCTGCTGCCCCGTGCCTTGCGTTTCCATCCCCGGACACCTCTCGGACAGGGGGACGACGTTGAGTTCCGGCCCGCTATGATCACGGCTCTTCACGACGGCGGCCTTCATGATGAGGGGCGCTTCATCGCCATCCAGCGCACATTCTTCGATCGGGACGATGCGCGGCGCGCCCGCGATCTTGCCGATCCACGCATGACGCTTGGCCGCCCCGAGCGCGCGGCAGTCATGCTGGGCACTGCGACGTCGATCCTTGGACTCGCCGAAGGGGTCGAAACCGCAATCTCCGCAATGATCCTGTTCGGGATTCCGGTCTGGGCCACGCTCGGCAGCGAGCGACTCCATCAGATTGCGATCCCCGACCGCGTCAGGCGCCTGATTCTATTCCCTGACAATGACATCGCCGGCGAAATCGGCGTCGCCCACGCACTCGAAAGCTACGCGATGCCGGGTCGCGATATCGACACCGAGTTCCCGCCGCCCGGCTTCAAGGACTGGAACGACGTGCTTCGGGCGGGAGGGGAGGGAGTGGGGGAGTGGTGGCGGAAAGTGGCCTGATGGTCAGGCTGTCCCCGCCAGGAGACTATCCACATGACCCAACTACCCATCCTCGTGGCCGCGGCGAACCTCGCCAAGTCCCCGAGCAACGTTCGAACTGTCGGCGATCCCGTCGCCGATGCCCAGCTCGAGGCGAATATTGCCGTCAAGGGCGTCCGCCAGAACCTCATCGGCGTGCCTGTGTCGCGCAAAAAGGGACATTACCGCATCATCGCGGGCGGACGACGGCTCGACGCGGTCCATCGCCTGATCGAGAAGGGCGTGTTCGCTGCCGACTATCAGCTGGCGGTCCTCGTTCTGGGCAATGCCAAGGACGCGATCGAGACCAGCCTCGAAGAGAACTTTTTCAACCTCACGATGAACCCGGCCGATACTTGCCGGGCCTTCCAGGACATCATCGAGAGCGAGAAGAAGACCCCCGAAGACGTCGCCAAGCGCTTCGGCCTCACCGAGCGGTTCGTGCGCAGTCGGCTTCGCCTTGCCGATCTCGCCGATCCGATTTTCGAAGCTCTGCGCAACGGCGAGATCACGCTGAATGTAGCCGTTGCCTATGCCAGCAATAGCGATCGTACCAAGCAGGCTGAGGTGTTCGAACTCCTCAAGGATGGCTATTACCGGGCCAACGTCAACGAGATCAAACGTCAGCTCGTTGAGGACACTTATGTCGGCAGCGATCCCAAGGCGCTTCTGGTCGGGCGCGATGCTTATATCGAGGCAGGCGGCCGGGTCGATCTCGACCTGTTCACCGACTCGACGACCGAGCGCTGGATCGACGGCGATCTCCTTAACCGTCTCGTGGCGGACAAGCTCGCGGCCGCCGCGGAAGACCTGCGCACCCGTGAGGGGCTGGCGGAAGTCCGCATCATTCCCTCGACCCATGTCAGCTACAACGACACCTGGGACCTGCGCCCGCTCAAGGGCGACGCGCCCGAACTCACGGCGGAGCAGCAGGCGCGTCTCGAGGAGATTGAGGCTGAAATCGAGGCCGCCAACGAAGCCTGGGAAGATGCTGATGAAGACGGCCAGGTCGAACAGGCCAACCGAGTCGAAATGCTCGAAGCGGAATATCGCGCGATCGAGAAACCCGTACCGATCATCTCCGAGGAGCAGAAGGCGGGGGCGCTCGCCTATGTCGTCATCGGTCATGACGGCCAGCCGCGCCTTCACGAGCAACTCTATGTCGCTCCGGTCGACGAGCCTGATGATGAGGAGCAGGACGAGCAGGCTGAAGGCGAGGTCGACAACGACGATGTCGTCGCCACCACGGGGAGGTCCGCGTACAGCCAGCGTCTCAGCCTGGAACTGGCCGAGATGAAGAGCGAATTGCTGCGCGTTCATATCGCCAGCGATCCGCGCTTCGCCCTCGATCTCGGAACGTTCTGGATGGTCGACAAGGCGACCCGGCATTCCAGCGGTTTCGACCTTGCGACCGAACTCAAGGCCGATAAGCCCTTCTCCGGGCTCACCGGCTACCAGAGCGGCACGCTTGCCGCCGAGGAATGGGGCAAGATCGACGAGGCGCTCGATCGCAGCTGGACCGAGGCTGGCGATGCCTGTCAGCGCTACGACGCCTTCTGCGCGCTTCCCGATGAGGTTCGTGCGGCCTGGCTCGCCTGGGCAATCGCCCGGACGCTCCACGCAGTCGTCGCGGGCAAGACTGGCGAGGCCATGATCGACCATCTCGGCACCAAGCTCGAAATCGATGTAGCGGCCTGGTGGCGTCCGACCGCGAACAACTATTTCGATCGCCTGAGCAGCAAGGCGGCGATCCTCACCCATCTCGAAGAGATTGGGGGCAAGGAATTGTCGAGCCGCTACGGTGCGTCGAAGAAGCATGATCTCGCGACCTCGGCCGAGAAGATCTTCGGCGGCTCCGTCCCCATCGAGGCTGAACTGCGCGAAGCGGCTCTCGCCTGGGTGCCTGACGTCATGCGTTTCAGCGTGCCCGCCATCGCGCCTGAGCCGGTGCCCGCAAATGACGAGAGCGTCACCGGCTCGGATGACGAACTCCAGCAGGCCGCCTGATCCAACGTCCATGGGACCGCAGCCTCGCGTTGCGGTCCCTTTTTTCGTCCACTTGCGCCTCAAGCGGCGAACCAGGTCCGAGGAACCAGACCATGGCCGATATCACCCAGCTCCCCATCATGACCGCACGCGACGCCGAATCGATCGGTTTCGCCCGTTTCAACGATGTGCCTACCATGCCGATCGATATCCCCGACGGGAACTTCACGATCAGCGCACGCACCAGCGATGGGCGCCGCATCACCTTCTTCTTCGGCGAATATAAGCGCGGCGCTGCGCCGAGCTTCATCGACATCCAATATCACGACAATGGGACCACCATCCCCAATGCGAATGGTGGGACATCGCCCAGCTTCGACCTGTTCACCATCGGTCGCGGGGGCCGCAATGCTTATGACAGCCGGCACCATCCGTCTGAGGAGAAGCCGTCGATTGCCGTGATCCTTCTCGGATCATCATAGGGCGCCACTAAGTTCTCCGTCTCACCTTCTGCCTCCAACTCAGGGCCTGGCCTCATGCCACGGCCCTGTTTTCATGCTGACCGCACACCGGGAGGGAAGGGGGAGGAGGAGTGGTGGGCCGCGATGGTCCTGATCCAATCCGGAGTTCCGCCATGTCTGTTCCTTTGCTCGCGCTCGCACATCCCGACGAGCCTGAAACTTCCAAGACCACGCGTCTTCTCGACGTCGCCACCCGGTTGTCTGACCTGCTCCGACGCGGCCACTCTATTCGCCGCCAGGACCTCAAACGCCTGATGGAGGAAGCCTTCTCGGCCTCCGACGCGACCGGCAACTGGTCGATGCGCGACGCTTATGATGCGCTCGAGGCGGCACAGGTTATCCTCCTCAAATCACCTGGAGGCTGGACCGGCATCGTTCCGGACGGCGCCGATGCATTCGCCTCGCTTCGCCGCTTCGAACGGGCGCTCCCCACCCAGACCTATCGCAGCGAGCATCAGGTCGAGATGCAGCAGTTCAGTACGCCGATCTCGCTTGCCTGGCTCGCCGCGCAGGCCGCGCGTATCCGCAAGGACGACCAGGTGCTCGAACCCTCTGCCGGTACCGGCATGCTGGCCGCTCAAGCGGTTCGGCTCGGTGTCGCGCTGACCCTGAACGAGCGCGATCCCGGCCGCGCCGCGCTGCTTGGAAAGCTGCTCGGCGATCCTGTCACAACCCACGACGCCGAATTCATCAACGACCTGCTACCCCCCGGCGTTTCCCCGAGCCTCGTGCTGATGAACCCGCCCTTCAGCCGGAGCGACGGTCGGGGCAAGGACCGCTTCGCCGGCGCCCGTCATTTGCGTTCCGCGCTGCTGCGGCTTGCACCGGGCGGCCGCTGCGTCGCGATCATGCCACCCAGCTTCGCAGCGGATGGTACAGCGGCCACCGGCTATACGATGGTCTGCGAGACCGCGAAGCCGCGTGTCGAAATCACGATCCTCGGCAACCCCTATGCCAAGCATGGCACCAGCATCGCGGTCCGCCTGATCATACTCGACAAAGGCTGGACAGGGCCAACGGAACGCTTGACTGCCCAAACGATCGAGGAAGCCGCGGCGCTGGTCGCAGGCGTCCCGCCGCGCCTTTCCGTGCCCGAGCCGGAGCCGCCAGCACCGGCCGTCATCCCCCTGCGACCGCGCGCCTCCGCCAAGCCATCGCCGTCGACGATCTTCGGCGGCATCCAGAAGCGCGCGCTGGTTGTCCCCGACCGCATAGCGGCCGATGGAAGTGCCAGTCCGGTCGACTATACGATCCGCGCAACGCCGCTGCCAGCGGGCGATCCGCTCGGACATTACGCGCCCTGGCGGCCTGCACGCATCGAAATTCACGGCGCAAGGCCCCACCCGGACCAATTGGTGGAGTCGGTTGCCATGGCATCCGTGCTGCCGCCCGCGCCCAGCTATCGTCCGATGTTCCAGCCGCAGGCTTTCGCGGCCCTGTCTGACGCCCAGCTCGAAACGATCATCCATGCCGGCGAAGCGTGTGAGCGCGATCTCAAAGGCACCTTCTCCCCCAACAAGGCGGGCGACCAGTTGCACGAGGATGCGGAAGGCGCGGTTTACCGGACGGGCTTCTTCATCGCTGACGGCACCGGTGTCGGCAAAGGCCGTGAAGGCGCGGGCATCATCCTCGACCAATGGAACCGCGGCCGCCGCCGGGCGATCTGGATTTCGCGCAGCTCGGCCTTGATCGAGGACGCAAGGCGGGACTGGAGCGCGCTCGGGGGCGTGCCGATCGATATCCAGCCGCTCGATGCGTTTCCCCTCGGTGAACCCGTCGCCATGGCTAGCGGGATCGTCTTCCTCACTTATGCGACGCTCCGCTCTCAGCGGCATGACCGCGCATCGCGTCTGCAACAATTGCTCGATTGGGCGGGGCCAGACTTCGACGGCGTCATCCTGCTCGACGAATCGCATGCACTCGGGAACGCGGCCGGCACTGAGACCGAGTTTGGCGCGGCCAAGGGGTCCGAACAGGGCCTTGCCGGCGTCCGGCTGCAGATCGCGTTGCCGCGCGCCCGGGTCATCTATGTCTCCGCGACCGGAGCGACCAAGCCGGAAAATCTGAGCTACACCGCGCGGCTCGGCCTGTGGGGGCCAGGCACCGCCTTCCGGGACAGAGACGCTTTCCTTGCGGCAATGGAGGAGGGCGGTATCGCGGCGATGGAGATCGTGGCGCGCGACACCAAGGCCATGGGCCTCTACACGGCCCGCGCACTCAGCTTCGCCGGGGTCGAATATGACCCGCTTGAGCATAAGCTTACACCCGCCCAGATCGAGATTTACGACGCCTATGCCGACGCGTGGGCCGTGATTCATCGCAATGTCGACGCCGCATTGAAAGCCGCCAATATCGTTGATCGCGCCTCGGGCCGAACCCTGAACGCAATGGCTAAGGGATCTGCGCTGAGCCGGTTCGAAAGCTCCAAGCAGCGCTTCTGGTCGGCATTGCTGATCTCGATGAAGATGCCGACGGTCTTCAAGGCGATCGAAACCGAACTCTCGGCCGGCAACGTCGCGGTTGTTCAACTTGTCAGCACCGCCGAGGCTATCCTCGACAGGCGGCTGGCTGAAATCTCTCCGCAAGAACGCGCTCATCTCGATCTGGAACTCTCGCCCCGAGCGGCCGTGTAATGTTGAGCTCAACATTAGACATATTCTTTGCAGTCGCAGTTTATGTCGAGCGTGGCGGCGGTAGGCG
>NZ_MKWJ01000004.1:0-275359 GCF_001899725.1 Sphingomonas sp. 67-41
TAACCCCGGACTCCAGTTATGACTGGAGGAGTTTTGGGGAGCACGTCACTGGGGATCGACCTGCGAAGGCAGCTTTCCCGTGTCGAACGGCTGTAAGCCGCCTGTCCGCAAACGGCCCAATTTCAGGCATTGAGCCGACTACGTCGGAGCTCGCAGCCCAGCCGTTATGAAGACTGTTGGCATGATCTTGCTTGGATAGGCCTAGGCAACCGCGTGGAACAACAAGCTCGTTTGTGGGAGCTCACTTATCTTCCTGGCGACTTCCATAACATCGGCTGATCCGAGGAGGCGAGTGCCGGCCCGCATGTAAGGATGGTTGCATACTCCCGCAACCAACCGCACGCACAAACCCCGCAAGTCCAAAGACTTGGCGGGTTTTTTCTTGCCCGATCGGCGCTTCCGGAAACTGTCCCGGAATCATATCGGGTCATCCGGGCTAGGGACCGGCGCTCTGGGGGGCACGCGCCAGGATCGGGTATCCGATCTCCCTGCCGTTCACGCTCAGGAGCTTCGGGGCAGGTTCGCCGCCTTCGGCGAGAATGCGCTTCCCAAGGGCGGGCGCCGCCTCGAGCCGCATTCGGCCCTGCGCCCCGGCGACGTCGAGACGTACTATGCCATCCTGCTGTTCGGCACGGGCATCGGCGCCGGCGAAGGCCTTGCGCCAGCGGGCAAAGGCCTGCGCATCGATCCCTTCGGCGCCGCGCAGCCACAGCGCCGCGAGCCCCGGTCCGGTTGGCGCCTGGGCGGCATGGACGATGGTCAGGCGGGAAGCCGGGTCGCCGGGCCTTTCGCGGACCAGTTCGATCGCCGCGTCGCCGCCTGCCGAGGTGGCGGCGGTTGCAAGCAGGATGCGCACGCCGATCACCGCATCCTTCCAGCGGACCGAGATCAGGGCGCCCGCGGGAATCCGCATCGGTACCTTGGGCGTGCCCGCCTGGACGCGCTTGTCGTCCACCCAGATCTCCGCCTGGCTGGGGATGGTGAACTGGGTGAGCAGGCGCTCGAGCCCATCGCCGTTGTTCATGCGGACGCCGGGGCCGGCGGCGAGCAGCTGGAGGATCTCCGGGCCGCGCTGGACGGTCGCCAGGAAGGGCACCAGGTGCAGCGCCTTCATTGCGCCCTGGCGTTCGGCTTGCTTGTTGCGGCCAAAGGGGTCGCCGCGGCCGTCCATGAACAGGATCATCTGCGTGAAGTCGGGCGTGTCGCCGATATTGCCGACGAACATCCGATCATCGCCGCCCCGGCCGGCACCGGCGGAGCCCAGGCTGAAGGATCGGCCGACATATTGGATGGCGAGGCGTTCGGGCTCGGCACCCCATTTCTGCACGACGATGCGTGGAACCTGCCGGCGCAGCGCATCGGCCTGTGCTCGGTCCGGCCCCCATTCGGCGGCATCGAGCATCGACACCAGATTGGCGCGCGGCCCGTTGATCCAGCCCGCGCCCTCCAGCTCCGGCCGGGCGCGCAGCCAGCCGGCGGGCCAGGTCTGCGCCTCGAGATAGCCGCGGCCCCAGAGATAGTCGTAGCTGCGCGCGTTGGCGCCGCCAAGCCGGTCGCCCGGCGCCCACCAATTGGCCGCGACGTCCGCCCAGAAATAGCGCAGCGCCACGCCGGCCTGAGCGCGCCCCTCCGCGCGTGCCGCATGGCGGGCGATCGCGGCCAGCGCCTCGATGTCGATGCCGTAATAGGTTGGCGAATCGAACTCCGTGACGCCGTGCTCGGCGGTGAAGGCCAGCCATGCGTCGAGCCGCGCATAGCCCTGCGCCGCGATTTCCGGACGGTTCACGGCTTCGCCGCACAGGATCAGGTTGGCGGCCTGGGTCAGGTAGATGTTGGTATAGTCGAGCTTCACGGCATGGCGCTGCATGCCCGCGATGCCGGTATCGATCAGTGCCTCGAGCTTCGCCCGGGCATCGGCGGGCAGTCGGTCGCGGAACAAGCGGTGCAGGAGGCCGGCCTGGAACATGCCGAACTCGACGCCGTTCACGTCGAACACGCCGCTCTGGCCGTAGCGCCAGCGGAAATTGCCATAGGTCTTCGACGCGGGGTCGAGATCCTGCATGCGCCGCGCGAGATCGAGCGTGGGCGCGATCCGCTCGGGGCGCCAGTTCAGGCCGGCGCTTTCCAGCGCGAAGCGGAAGACCCCGCGGATGCCGACCTGCTCGTCCGGCTGGGCGATCCGCGGCCACATCGCGTCGAGCTCGCGCCCGCCCGCCGCCGGATCGGCGCCCCAGGGATTGGTGGCGGCAGGCTTTTCCTGCGTGGGGAGACCCGCCGCGGCGAGGGTGGTGGCGGTGCCCGCCAGAAGCATCGAGGCAATCAGCATGCGCATGGGGAAGGAGTCCTCGTCCGTGGTGCGTCTTTTTATCAGGTCATCATATGACATGAACAATCAGTGACAAGCATGAATATTTCGGCTAGCCCGCGCGGATCGACAAGGCACAAGGGGGAGCGGATGGAATTGAAGATGCGGCCGAAGAGGTCGCTCGCCTCCGAGCTGGTCGATCATCTGCGCCGCCAGATCGAATCGGGCGCGCTGGCCCCCGGCGATCGCATTCCCACCGAGCGCGAGCTGGTGGAGGGATCGGGCGTCAGCCGCACCGTGGTGCGCGAGGCGATCGCCCGGCTCACTGCGGAGGGGCTGCTGGAGCCACGCCAGGGATCGGGCGTGTTCGTCACCGAACCCCGCACCACGGCCTTTCATGTGTCGCATGGCGAGTTCGACGATCTGGTCGAGGTGCGCCGGCTGCTCGAGCTGCGCCTTGCCGTGGAGATCGAGATGGCCGGCCTGGCCGCGCGTCGGCGCAGCGAGGCGGATGTCGCCGAGATGCGCGTGCTGATCCAGCGCATCGCGCTCGACGTCGCCACGACCGGCGACGGCAGCGCCGCGGACGAGGCGCTGCACGGCGTCATCGCCCGGGCATCGGGCAACCGCTATTTCGGCCGGTTCCTCGAATTCCTGGAAATGGGGCTGGTGCCGCGGCGCGGGCTGCTCCGGCAGTCGGCCGAGGACGATGGCGCCTATACTGCCCGGGTGCATGAAGAGCATGTCGCGCTGGTCGATGCGATCGCCCGCCGCGACGTCGATGGCGCGCGCGAGGCGGTGCGCCGGCATCTGGAGCATGCACGGGCGCGGCTGGAAGATTTCCTCGCGCGCAGCGACGCGTCGGCGGATCCCGCCTAGCTGGCGAGGGCGGGCAGGTCCGCCACCGTGTCCGCGATGCGCCGGGCACGCTTCAGGCTGCGCTCGAGATGCCGGCGCGCGGCGCTGCGTGCCGCCCGGGCATCGCCGTCACGGATCGCGTCGACGATCGCGGCATGTTCTTCCTGGATCGTGTCGAGGTAGCGGCGCTGCTTCTCCTCGGTGCGCTTCACCATGGCGGCATCGCGCCGCGGCACCAGCTTGGAGCCGAGGAACTCGACGAAGCGCACGAAATACTGGTTGCCCGTGGCGCGGGCGATGCTCGCATGCAGCGCGGCATCCGCCTTCACGCCGCCATCCTCCGACGTGCTGGCATCGCGCAATATCTCGAGCCATTTCTCCAGCTCGGCGATGTCGGCATCGGTGCGCCGCTCGGCGGCCAGCCCGGCCATCTCGGTTTCCACCGCCAGGCGCAGTTCGAGGAGCTGCAGCACGTCGTGCAGATCGGCCAGCTCGTTAGGGTCGATCTGGAAGGCCTGGGGCGGCTCCTTGATGAACACGCCGGATCCCTGGCGCGCTTCCACCCAGCCTTCGGCCGAGAGGCGCGCGACTGCCTCGCGAACCACCGTGCGGCTGATGCCGAGGTCCTCCACCAGGGCGCGTTCGGTCGGCAGCTTGTCGCCGGGCGACAGCTCGCCGCTGCGGATCTTCTCGCGCAGCTGGTCGACCAGGTCTGCCGCCATCGAACGGCGCTCGGGCATTTTGATTATCGCCATATGGTCAGACCAGTAACGCGGTTGCCACGTCCCGCGCAACCATCCCCCGGTGCACCGGTAAATGGTATGATGACATTATAAGTTCATGGACAGCGACCGCGATCGGGTCTAGGTCCGCCGAAAATGGAGGACGGGATGCAGGACGGACAGGGCGCTCTCGCACAGACCGACGGGACGGAGCGCTTCCGTGCGCGGCACGGCGCCGCGGAGATCGATTCGCTGATGGCGGCGCTGGTGCGCAGCCTGGTCGGCATCGAGGATGCCGGCGGCGAATTCCTGGTCAGCGTGATCGAGGGCCGGCGCTACGACATCAAGAGCTGGCACAATTGGGACTGGACCCAGGGCGTGGGGCTGTACGGCCTGGCGCGCATGTACGAGCGCGGCCGCGATCCGCTGGTGCGCGGCCATGTCGAGCACTGGTTCCGCCGCCGCTTCGACGAGCCGGCCGTCACCAAGACGATCAATACCATGGCGCCGATGCTCGCGCTTGCCTGCCTTGCCGAGTGGAGCGCGGACGACAGCTGGCATCCGCTGCTCGCCGAATGGGCCGAATGGGCGATGCACGTGCTGCCGCGCACCGACGAAGGCGGTTTCCAGCACATCGTCATCGACCTCGCCAACGATCAGCAGCTCTGGGACGACACGCTGATGATGACGGTGATGCCGCTCGCCAAGATCGGCCTGCTGCTCGGCCGCCCAGCCTATGTCGAGGAAGCGAAGCGGCAGTTCATGCTGCACGTGAAATATCTCGCCGACCGGGCGACCGGGCTGTGGTTCCATGGCTGGACCTTTGACGGGCGCAACCACCTGTCCGCCGCGCTCTGGGCGCGGGGTAACAGCTGGATCACCATGGCGATCCCGGACTTTGTCGAGCTGCTCGACCTGCCCGAAGGCGACGGGCTGCGCGCCTTCCTGCTCGCGACGCTCGAGGCGCAGGTCGCGGCGCTGCGGGCCTGCCAGCGCGCCGACGGTCTGTGGCCGACGATCCTCGACGATCCCGAATCCTATGGCGAGGCATCGGCGACTGCCGGCATCGCCTATGGCGTGCTCAAGGCAGTGCGGCTTGGCCTGTTGCCCGCCGACTATCTCGCGACGGGCTTGCGCGCGGCCGAGGCGGTGATCGCCCATGTCGACGAACAGGGCGAACTCACCCAGGTCTCGTTCGGCACGCCGATCTTCGCGACCGTGGAGGAATATAAGCAGGTCCCGATCACCACCATGCCCTATGGTCAGGCGATGGCGATCCTGGCGCTCGACGAAGCGCGGAGGCTGCATCGATGAGCGCGCCGGCCGTCCGTGCCCCGCGCCAGGTCCGCCCCCATACCTATCTCGCCTATGGCATCACCGATCTGTTCGGCAGCGGCGCGATGGCGGTCATCGGCGGCTGGATCCTGTTCTTCTACACCAGCTTCTGCGGGCTGAGCGCGGTCGAGGCGACTTCGATCTTCGCGATCGCCCGTATCCTCGATGCGGTGGGCGGCACGTTCATCGGCCATGTCTCGGACACGATCGGCAATAGCCGGCTGGCCAGGCGTTTCGGCCGGCGCCGGATGTTCCTGCTCTTCTCGCTGCCGCTGATGCCCAGCTTCGCGCTGATGTGGGTGAGCGGCCAGACCTATCTCTATTATCTCGCCACCTATGTGTTCTTCGAGATCGTCTATGCGGCGGTGCTGATCCCGTATGAGACGCTCGCCGCCGAGATGTCCGACGATTATCGCACCCGCGCACGCTTTGCCGGCGCGCGCATCCTCACCGGGCAGGCGGCGGTGTTCCTGGCGAGCGTGCTGCCGCGCTTCATCACCGGCGGCACCAGGGACGCCACGGCGGACACCTTCCTGCTGATGGGCGGCATCTTCACGCTGATCTTCATCGGCGCGATCCTGACCACCTATCTGTTCACCTGGGAGCGCGAGCGCCGGCCCGAGGACGCGCTGGTGCCCGCGCCGGCGCCGTTCGGGCCGATGCAGATCTTCCGCAACATCGCGCTGACGCTGCGCATCCGCGCCTTCCGCCTGCACCTCGGCATGTATCTCAGCGGCTTCACCGCCAATGACGTGCTGATCGCGGTGCTCAGCTATTATGTGGTCTTCGTGCTCGGCGCGAACGTCGCCACCGCCTCGACCGTGCTCGGCGTGATGACCGCGACTCAGTTCGTGTCCGCGGCGACCTTCGTCCATCTGACGGTGCGGCTCCATCCGGGGCCGGCGTTCCAGCTCGCCGCCGCCTTCTCCGCCATCGGCATCCTGCTGATGGCGGCACTGGCGCTGCCCGGGTTTCCGGCGCCGCTCTGGTGGATCTATCCCGTCGCGATGTGCGCGGGGATCGGCCGCGGTGGCCTCGTCTACATTCCCTGGAACACCTACAACTATGTCGCCGATGTCGACGAGATCGTCAGCACCCAGCGCCGCGAGGGCATCTTCGCCGGGGTGATGACGATGGTGCGCAAGGCCGTGGGCGCCTTTGCGGTGATGCTGGTCGGGCTGCTGCTCGAAGCGGGCGGGTTCCGGCCGCTGGCGGCGAGCCAGCCGCACGGTGCGCAGCTCGCGATCCTGGGCGCGCTCACGCTCTGCCCGCTGCTGGCGCTGGCGCTCGGCATCCCCATCGCCCGGCGGTTCCGGCTCAACGAGCATACCCATTCGGTGCTGATGGCGGAGATTGCGCGCTTCCGTGCGGGCGATCGCACGCCGCCCAAGGGCGAGGCCGCGGCGGTCGTCGGCGATCTCACCGGCCAGCCGCCGGCGAAGCTCTGGGCTGGCCAGCTCGAGGTGCCCGGCGCGGCGCCGGTCTATCGGGAAGGTACCGCGGCGGCGGTCTAGGCCGCCGCGTCCATCGCCAGCAGCAGCGCGCCGAGCATGCCGGCGCGCGGGCCGAGCGCGGCGGTGCGCACCATCGCCTCCACGCCGCCCCGCGCCTCGGTGATCGCGCCATAGCCGCCGATCAGCCGGTCGAGCGTGCGGGTGACCCGCATCGCAAGGATCGGGCGCGTGCCGATCCCGCCGCCCAGGATGACCCGGTCGGCCCCCGCGACCATCACGGCATTCAGGGCGAGATGGCCGAGATAATGGCCGAGCATCTCCCAGGCGGGATGCCCATCGGGCAGGCTGTCGGGGCTGGCACCCCAGCGCCCCTCGATCGCGGCGCTGCAGGCCATGCCCTCGACACAGTCGCCGTGCAGCGCGCAGACGCCCGGAAAATCGCCGCGCCCGGCATGATGCGGCACGAAGACATGCCCTGCCTCGGGATGCAGGCGGCTGCGGGCCGTCCGTCCGCCGATCACCAGGCCCAGCCCCACGCCAGTGCCGATCGTGACATAGGCGAAGCTCTCGACGCCCCGACCCGCGCCCAGGCGCTGCTCGGCGAGCGCGGCGGCGTTGACGTCGGTATCGAGGGCGATCGGCGCATCGACATGGCGAGCGAGCGGGCCGAGCAGGTCGATCCCGCTCCAGCCGGGCTTGGGCGTGACGAACAGCCGGCCGTGATTTGTCCCCGGCGCGATGCCCACCGGCCCGAACGCGCCCAGGCCCATGCCCGCGAGCGGACCCTGCTCGGCCAGCCAGCGGCCGACACGGTCGAGCGTCTCCTCGGGCGTCGTGGTCGGGATGCGAGTCTCGGCATGGATGGTGTCGAGGTCGCTCGCCACCGCCAGCTTGAAACTCGTGCCGCCGGCATCGATCCCGGCGAAGCGCGGTGCCGGCATGCTCACGATATCCGCGCGATCGGCGGGGGCGGGCCGACCGGCGCGACCAGCTCGATGCCGTTCCAGCGCAGCATGCGGCTGCCGGCATGCGGCGTCACCTCGATCCGGTCCTTGCTCGGCCTGGCCGCGACGGGAAGGATCTCGATCGCGGCGGGGATCGAGGTGCGGCCGAGCGCAGTCGGTGCGATGCTGCCGCCCAGCGGCACGACATAGGCGACATGCGCCGCGCCCTCGCGCTTCTCGATCGCCCAGCGGCCTTGGGCCCCGGCGCCGTTGTTCCAGATCGCCGGGCCCATATGGACCACGGCCTTCCATTCGCCGGCGATCAGTTCGACCCTATATTCGTCGAGCGCGCGGGCCGTGGCGCCGGGGCCGTCCAGGACGAAGCGCAGCTGCAGTTCCTGCCCGGGAAAGCTGGCGGCGCGATCGAGCGTGATGTGCCAGTCGCCCGAATTGGCGATCGGATGCGCCGACATCAGCACGCGCTGCGCGCGCTGCGCCGCGACCATGCCGAACGAGGCGAAATCGCGCCCATCCTTCTCGCAGCGCACCCGGAACACCGGGGTCGGTCCGCGCCGCGCGGTGCGCCAGAAGGCGATAAGCGGGTGGCGCTGCGTCCAGAAGCTTTCGGCATTGGCCGAGCCCAGGCAGGCGGCATCGTCCAGCCAGGTCGTGCCGCGGACCGACTGGGCATCGTCCGCCGCCCGGATGAAGCGCTGGCGCACCTCTGTCTCGCGCTCGGGCAGGGCCGCGAAGCGCGGCGCCAGCGCGGGCGGGCAGGGCAGCATCGGCACTTCGCGCGGCGGCACCGCCACGCCGGGGCGCAGGGGGCGGCCGAGCCTGGCCGAGAGCCCGTCCAGCGTGGGATTGGGCGTGCGGTCATAATAGGCGCGCGAATGCGGGCCGGCCCATTGGTTGGTGCCGGGATGCCAATGGCTGGCGATCATCTCCCAGGTGATGCGGTGCAGCTCGGCCGCGGCGGCACGCGCCTGCGCATCGTGCACGAAGGAGAGGATCGCCTCGACCTCCTCGAGCGCGACGATGGTGTAGGTCGGGCTGTTATACTCGTTGAACGAACCTTGCTCGCGCGTGTAGTCGAGCAGGCCGAGCAGCCGCTTGCGACCATAGGCGAGCAGCTTCGGGTCCCGCATCAGCTCGCCCGCCGCCAGCGTCACCCGCGCGCCCATCACCGAGATGTTGGTATAGGCGGGGCCGACATCGCGGCGCATGATCGCCTCGCCCGCGCGGCCGATCGCCTTGCGCATGTCCGCGGCGAGGGCAGGGTTCAGCCTGTCGCCGTGCCGGCCGATCATCGCGGTCAGCCGCGCACCGTTGAAGTCCGCCCAGTTCCAGTCGGGCGGATCCATCTGGGCGAGCGTTTCCTCCCGATAATAGGACCAGATGCCATAGGTGGGGCTCGCCGGATCGATGTCCTGCAGGGCGATCACCTTGCCGATCACCAGTTCGGCCCGGGCGAGCCCGGCGGCCGATCCGGTATCGAGCAGGCGCTGCGCATAATCGAGATTGGAGCGCGAGGCGTGCACCCAGGTGCCGCGCGGCAGCCGTGTGGAATAGCCCTGGCCGCCCGACTTTTCGCCGAGCATGCCGATATCCGCATCCCAGCTCCGGTCCTTGCCCGCAACGTCGGGCACCCCGTCCGCATCGGCCGCGGGGATGGTCTGCGGCGCGGCGGCGACCAGGCAGGTCGCCCCCGCCGCGAGCAGCATCTCCCGCCGCGTCGTGCGCCGGCCTTCGTGCATCTCCGGAACTTCCATCGCTTCCCACTCCCTGTAGCGACGATTGGCTCGTCTTGTCCGAATCCGCCTAGCAGCGACGCCCCGGCCCGTCACGTAAAATGGTATGATGACATGATGAACATACTAGACAGCTCCGATTTGGATGGATAACGAGTCGTCAAACGAGCCGCCGGAAGTGCGGCCATTTGGGGAGGTCTCATGTCCGTCAAAGCCACCATGCTCTCGTCGATCGCCTGCATCGCCCTGGCCGTTCCGGCCGTGGCGCAGGCCCAGCAGGCCGAGGAGCCGAAGAGCGTTCCCGCCGCCGATCCGGCCAGCGACTCGATCGTGGTCACCGGCGTGCGCGCGTCGATCCAGTCCGCGGTCAACGCCAAGCGGAACGCCGATCAGGTGGCGGACATCGTCGCCGCCGAAGACCTCGGCAAGCTGCCCGATGCGAATGTCGCCGAGAATCTCCAGCGCGTGCCCGGCGTGCAGATCGAGCGCAATTTCGGCGAAGGCGCCCAGGTCACGGTGCGCGGCCTTTCCAATGTTCGCGTCGAGCTCAACGGCCGCTCGAACCTCGGCATTTCGGTCGGCCCCACCGGCTCGGACCCTTCGGGGCGCTCCACCGGTCTCGAGCAGCAGTCCTCGACTCTGTTCAGCCGGCTGTCGGTCTACAAGTCGCCCACCGCGGACCAGATCGAAGGCGGGCTGGGCGGCTTCATCAGCATGACGACGCCGCGCCCGTTCGACTTCAAGAAGCCGACGATCAGCTATCTCGCCGAGTACACCAACACGAATCTCGCCCGGAACCGCAACGGCTACAACCTGGCGCTTTTCGGCACCACCCGGCTGCTCGACGACCGGCTCGGCGTCGCCGTGAACGTCGCCTATTCGGATCGCGAGATCGGCTCGTCGCAGTTCATCCGCGGCGTGTGGAATCCCGGCACCACCACCGGCATGAAGACCGATTTCAACGGCGACGGCCAGCTCGACTACACCCCGCAGATCGCCCGTTCGGAATTCTATCGCATCAAGCGCAAGCGCTTCGGCGCCGGCGGTACGCTGCAATTCCAGGCGACCGACAATCTGATGCTCTACGCGGATGCGCTCTACACGCATCTCGAGACGCAGCGGCACATCGAATATCTCGCGATCCAGACGACCGATACCGGCGCCAATGCCTCGACGCTCACCAACGGCGTGATGGAGGGCAATTACGTGGTCGCCGGCACGCTGACCAACCAGCGCGTCCGCGTCGGCGGGGTCGAGCGCAACGAGCCGACCACTTCGCTGGTCGCCGGCGGTGGCGCGGTTTGGAAGGTCGGGCGGCTCAACCTGAAGGCCGATTTCGGCAAGTCGGTGGGCGACTATACCTATCGCCAGGACTTCATGGAGCTGGCTTCGCGCGGGCTGACGATCAACTATGACTATCGCACCGGCGACGTGCCCAACATCACGCTGCCCGCCGGCTTCGACCTCACCGCGCGCGCATCCTATCCCACCCGCTCGAACAGCGCGGCGAACGATACGATCGTCCACACGCTCGAGACCGCCTATCGGCTCGACGGCAGCTACGATCTCGATTGGGGCATGTTGAAATCGCTCCAGTTCGGCGGTCGCTATGCCGATCTGACCTCGGACTATCGGGATTATCAGGCCAAGCTGAACGCGACCAACCCGAACATCGCGACGCTGCCGGACTCCTATTTCGTCCTGTCGAACAACCCGGGCTATCCCGGCGCGACGGGCAATTTCCCCAGCCTGTTCCTGGTGCCCGACGTCTATGCCGGCGGCACCGGCGACGATTCGCTGCTGCTCTCCAACTATCGCCCGACCCGCCCGCGGCCGACGACCAGCTACTATATCAGCGAGAAGACCAAGGCGGTCTATGGGCGCGCCAATCTCGATGGCGAGTTGCTCGGTATCGGCTTTCGCGGCAATATCGGGCTGCGCGCGGTGTGGACCGACTTTGCGGTCGACACCACTGCCGATGTCGGCGGCGGCGTGATGGTGCCGCGCCACGACACCAGCCATTATTCGAACCTGCTGCCGAGCGCGAACATCAAGTTCTCGCTGGCGCGCGACCTGGTGCTGCGCCTTGCGGCCTCCAAGGTGATGTCGCGCGCCAAGCTGCAGGATCTGGCGCCGCGGCTCGCGGTCAACGGGCCGCTGGGCACCGCGTCGGGCGGCAATTCGAACCTGCGGCCGACCCGCGCGGACCAGCTCGACGCTTCGCTCGAATATTACATCCCCGGCGGCGGCATCGCCTCGGCGACGGCCTTCTACAAGAACATCACCGACCAGGTGGCCCGCACCACCATCGTCGAGGTGATCCCCGGCTTCGAATCCTACGGCCCGCTCCAGCGTTCGCTGCCGATCAACCTGGGCGTCGCCAAGGTGAAGGGCATCGAGCTCAACTATCAGCAGGCCTTCACCTTCCTGCCGGGCCTGCTCTCGGGCTTCGGCACCCAGCTCAACGCCACTTTCATCGACACCTCGTCGTCGGACAACCAGCCCGTGCTCGGCCTGTCCAAGACGACCTATAACGGCATCCTCTATTACGAGCGGGGGCCGTTCACCGCGCGCGTGGCCTATAACTGGCGCAGCAAGTCGGCGCTGAGCTTCACCACCACGCCGGCGACCGGCCAGCTGCGGCCGAACTGGTATTCGTCGGACGATCAGGTCGATGCGTCGATCGGCTTCAAGGTCACCAAATATGCAACCCTGTCGGCGGGGGTGACCAATCTTTTCTACAAGAAGTCGGGCCGCACCAACTACAATCAGATGATCGACGCAGTGAACGGCTATGAGATCTCCGACCGCCAGTTCCGCATCGGCATCCGCGGGCGGTTCTGAGCGCTACCGGTCCTGACTGGAACGAGACGGCATCGGGCCCGGGGTCCGATGCCGTCTCGTTCCGCCTCACGCAGCGGCCAGACGTGCCCGCGCCATGTCCTGCAGGACTGCGTTCTCCTCGATCTTTTCCTGCAGCCGCGACTTCACCACGTCACCGATGCTGACCAGGCCGACGACGCGCCCGCCATAGGTGACCGGGAGATGCCGGGTCCGGCTGGCGGTCATCACGCGCATGGCATCGGCGACGGTATCGCGCGGGTCGGCGTCGGGGCTGCCTCTGGTCATCACTCCCTGGACCGGAAGCGAGAGAGCCAGCTTGCCGGCCGTCGCCGTCGCCCGGACGATATCGCGTTCCGAGACGATGCCGAGCAGCCGGTCCGCGTCGTCGAGCACGACGAGCGCGCCAACCTGTTCCCGGGTCATTATTTCTACGGCCACTGCCAGTTCGCTGTGGGGCGCGATGCTGATGACGCGGCGGCCCTTGTGGCGAAGAATGTCCTCGATAAGCATGGTCATCTCTCCTGTGATCGAAGCAAGCGATTGGGGGTTGGCGGTCAGGCGTAGCGATGCCGGACCTCGGCGATGCGTGCCTCGCCGGCCTGCAGGTTCGCCGCGGACGTGTGGACGGAGTAATAGCCCAGCACGAGTTCGTGCGGGTGCGGCACGGCGGATCCGAGCACGAATGTCGCGCCCTCGGGGCCGGCGCGCAGGGCGATCGGAGCATCGCTCCGGTCGAAGGCGATCATCTCGCCGGCATGATAGGTGTCGGCACCCACCAGGGAGCCGTGCGAGAGGCTGAGCCAGCCGACCTCGTGACCCTCCGGCGTCTCATAGGTCCATGCCTCGCCGGGGGCGAGCGTCACCAGCAGATAATTGAGGCCGTCGAACGAGCGGATCGGGCTCCTTTCACCCAGATAGGCGCCGGCAATGAGACGTGCCGGACCCATGGCCGGGATGCCGCTCGCTTCGACGAACTGCCATTCCGGCTCGCGCATCTCCATCGCTTCCGGCAGGGCGACCCAGAGCTGGAAGCCCTTGAAGCGGGCTGCGCTGTCGGGGCGATATTCGTCGCCGTGCCAGATCGCGCTGCCGGCGCGCATCCATTCGACGCCGCCATAGTCGAGCAGGCCGGTGCCCCAGTCGCCCTTGTCGAAGCGCAGATTGCCTTCGGTGAGCACGGTGACGGTGGCGATGCCCGAATGCGGGTGGAGATTGCCGGCGCTCGCGATCGAAGACGGCGCGTCGACCAGGTCGAGGAAGACGAACGGCTTGAGATACTGGCCAAGGTCCGACGGGCTCATCAGCCGGGTGATCGGGCCGCCGCCGCGTCCTCGCGTGCGATGGACGACCTCACGCGGGGAGGGAATGGCAGCGGATATGGCGAGTGCGGTTTGCGATGACATGACAGGATACTCCGGTTCTGGAGGGTTCAGGCTTTGGCCGGGCGCGCACGGCGCTCGATGGCGAACGATCCGGCACCGGTCGTTGCGAGCAGAAGAAAGCCGCCGGCAAGGCCGAGATTCTTCATGAGATCGATCGGCATGCCGAGATGGACGATCAGGCCCGTGGCCACGCACCAGGCTGCAAGCAGCGGCGCGACGGCGCGCAGATGATAGCCGGTGACGATCGCGACCCCGCCGACGACTTCGCCGAGACCGACGAGATAGGTCAGGGCGGTCGCGCCAGGCAGTTTGAGGCTGCCCAGCATCCCGGCGACCGCCGAGGGGTCGGTGAGCTTGCCGAAGCCGCTGACGACGAACAGCACCGCGAGCAGGATGCGTGCGACGAGCTTCAAGAGATTGTCGGACATGGGAGCGTTCCTTACGCAGCGAGCTTGCGGACCGCGGCGAGCTTGCCGATTTCGGCCCGGGCCGCCGCGATGGCCTGGTTGCGCGCGTCGTCGCCCATCGCCACGCCCTCGGCGCGGATGAAGCTGACGTCCGTCACGCCGAAGAAGGCGAAGACGCCGCGCAGGTAGTTTTCCTGATGGTCGAGCGCCGCCATCGCCGTGTCGGCGCCGTAGAAGCCGCCGCGCGACGAGGCGATGATCACCTTCTTGTCGCCTGCCAGGCCGACGGGTCCGTTCTCGGTATAGCGGAACGTCTTGCCCGCCACCGCGATGCGGTCGATCCAGGCCTTGAGCTGGCTCGGGATGCCGAAATTGTACATCGGCGCGCCAACCACCACGATGTCGGCGGCAAGGAAGGCGTCGAGCGCGGCGCCGCCGGCGGCGATATCGTCGACCAGCGCCGGCGCTTCCGGGACGGCGCCTTGCGCCGCGGCAAGGTGCAGGCCGGTCAGGTGGTCGACCGGGTGCGTGGCAAGATCGAGCCGCTCGACCTGGAGGTTCGGATGCGCGGCGCGCTGCGCGGCGACGATCGCGTCCGAAAGCTGGCGGCTGACCGAAGCCGGCCCGAGGATGCTGGAATCGACATGGAGAAGTTTCATGGCCTTTTTCCTTCACGCGTTGGTGGGATGCGTGAGAAATAGGCGTGACGGATATATCGTCGTAGCCTATATTATCAGATACAATCCATTCGGGATTTAGATGGATGATTGAATCGATCACGCTGGATCAGATGCGAACGCTCGTGGCGGCCATCGATGAGGGGAGCTTCTCGGCTGCGGGCCGCAAGATCGGGCGGGCGCAGTCCGTGGTCAGCCAGACGATCTCGGGACTGGAGACCCAGCTGAAGGTCGCATTGTTCGAACGGATCGGTCGCTACCCGGTGCCGACCGAGGCGGGCACGGCGCTGGCGGAGGAAGCGCGGGCAGTGTTGCGCCAGGCGGGGCAGTTCCGGGCTCGTGCGCGGGACCTGGCAAGCGGAGTCGAGCCGGAAGTGTCGATCGCGCTCGACGTGATGTTCCCGATCGAGATATTCACTCGGGCAGTCTCCGGGTTCGAGGCCAATTTTCCCGACACGGTCCTTCGGGTGCATGTCGAGAGCCTCGGCGCGGTGATCCAGCCGGTGCTCGACAGGCGCAGCGCATTTGCGGTTTCCGGCACCGTGCCCCTGTTTTCTCCGGAACTTCAGCCGGAGCGGTTGCTGGCGATCAGGCTGGCGCTGGTTGCATCACCCGATCATCCGCTCGCCCGCGCATCCGACCCGCTCTCCGCGGAACAGCTTTCGGTCCATACGCAACTTGTGCTGTCGGACCGTTCGGAGCTTTCCCAGGGGCGGCAGTTCGGAGTGCTGGCACCGCGGGCATGGCGCCTCGCCGACCTGGGCGCCAAACATGCCTTTCTGAAGGCCGGCCTGGGTTGGGGCAGCATGCCGCTCTGGATGATCCAGGCCGATCTGGCCGCGGGCCGGCTGGTCGAGCTCCGGACCGAGAGCGATGTCTGGCCCGAAGGCGATCAGATGGCGATGCACGCGCTGCATCGCCGCGATGCGCCGCCGGGCCCCGCCGGGCGATGGCTGATCGCGCATCTTCGCGAGCAGGTGCAGAAATGCGAGGCAGGCAGCAGCCACGCCTCTATCTGATCGATCGGAGATATCGAAAGCGGAGTGGCTGCTATCGGCCCATCGTCGGCCGGGCAGCTTGGCAAAATCCGCCAGTGGATAGCGCCCCAGCACCCGTTCGGAGCGCGTATCATGTGTTTTCGGAATGATCGTCCCTATCGTCCGTCGAAGATAACTGAACCGATGGCCGCCACGGCCACGCTCTGCAGCACCAGAAGGATTGCCTGTGTGCTCTCGAACAGCGAGTAGGCGGTTATTCCTAAGGCGTTCAGCGCAGGCTGGAAGATGATGAAGGAGATCATCAGGAAAATCTGGAATGCACTGATCGCCACGGACCAACGGAACTTCCACTGGTTTACAGGGTGCTCGCGCCACTTCTTGCTTGGCTCGGAAAAGGCCGCCGCGAGCAATATCGATAGTACGGGCGTGTATTGGCCAAGCAGCCAGTTGAGCGCGATCTGACCATCGCCGCCATAGCGCCCGCCCAGGATTTGCAGGCAGACGCATAGAGTCGCGAAGCATGCAGCGACGAGCCACAGGATGAAGAGGTGCCGAACCGCTTTCTCTCGGTTCATTGGAAACCCAGAAATCTCGAGTGGAGCGAAAAGGGAAAGGCACCGTCATTATCGGCTATCAATTCAGCCGACTTCGAATTGGTGACGACAAACTCGTAAACCAGCATCCAGACCTTGAGGGTAGACGGCGCGGGCCGCCGAGAAGTTTCGCCGCTCAGAACCACACCACCGCTATCGCGCCAACGCTCGAGATCGACCTGCTTTGCGAGATAGGCGTTCGGCTTTGGATCTTGATCAGAGACAATGAACAGGAGAACTCGAAACCGACCGGTGTCCCCGCGCAACAGCTGATCGACATACTCCAGGAAGCCACCAGGCGGTGGGGTCTTTAGCGTCCAGCGCTTGGCGTGTGGTTTCCCTTCCGCATCGAGGCGCTCGATATCAGTCGTGATCCCGAAGCCGTTGGGGGTGCGCACGCCGAAATAGTGCAATCTTGTATAGCCCTTGCGCGCTAGCAAGGCCTTGATCTGCGCACCATATTCGCCGAGGAGCGCCCCGCGCCCGAAACTGCGCGTGACCTCTCCCATGCTTGACGGGCGAGGTGGTGGCCAGGGCAGGAACGGTTCTTCGGAATTCGATGCATTGTCCATGCCCGGCGCAAGCTTCGTACTCAGGACCCATCCGATCCTGTCGCTCTGGTCGGCGACTTCCCACCAAAGTCCACTCGCTCTGCGCGTCGGGTAGACGACTGAACCTGCCGACAATGTGCCGATCACTTTTCCTGTCGCGGACGGAACAGTTCTCATTGCCACCGGCGCCTGCGCGACGAAAACCGTAGACCCTGTGGCACCGACGGCTCCCTTCGTGCCCGGTTCGGTGAGCTTGAGCTCGATGACCATCTTGGCATAGGCCTGGATGAAGGACAGCGTCACGATCCGGCCGATATCGGTATTCTCATAGCCGCCGCCGACCGTACCCGCCGCGCCGCCGAAGAAGCGGGCGCCGGCACCGAACCCGATGTCGTTCTTGGCGGCATAGCCGTCCTGCACCGCGATCGTCTCGGCCGTGCGGACGTTGGTGAGCGAGAGCACGGTGTTCGCCTCGAGCTTGCGCGACTTGATGCCGCCGAGCAGCCCGCCGACCAGACCGCCCACGATGCCGCCCACGGCATTGCCGCTGGCATTGCGGTTGGCGCTCTGTACCTCGGCGACGAGCACATAATCGGCCGCCTTGATCTGGCCCTGGCCGACATTCGCGCGACGCCGCAGGCCGAGATTGCCGCCGATCGCGCGCTCGCGCGAAGCGGTCTCCAGGCCGGAGCCGCGATCGACGAGGTTGAAGCATCCGGAGCGCTGCACCAGCACCTTCAGCAACTTGGCGGGCGGGGCGAGCTGATACTGGGTCCAGCCGCTAGGATCGTCGCCGTCGACGATGGTGATCGTTCCGTGCTTGCTTGCGCAACGCGGGACGTCCTGGATCGCCTGCTTCATCGCGTGCAGCGCGGCTTCGCTACGGCGCGCCTTCAATGGAGCTTCCTGCGTGGGCACGGGCGAAACGGAGACAGGAGTGGCTGTAGATGGAACCGCGGAAAGGTCCGACGAGGAAGTCGGCTCGGAGGCGGAGGCAGCCGGTGGCGAGGGAATGCCTGTCGACTGCACCGCATTAGCGGACGCGCAGCCTCCAAGTCCTAGCACTAATGCTAGTAAATCGATGTTCTTCGCGACTCTCACGGATTGCCCCCAGCAAGATCCCCGGAAGCGTATGCCGCACATGTCGTAAAGTCGAGCGCCATCGAAAGACGGTGGCCGAGGCTATTATCAGCGGATGACTCAAGGAACATCGGAACGGGTAGGGAAAATACGGCTGCGACCGGCTATCTGTTCCACCGTGCTAGTGCCTGTCAGTGTGGGAGGATCAAATGGAATCGTTGCTGATCGGGCCGGTCGGCCAGATCTCGCGTCGCGTCGGCGATATCGCTGCGGCCCGCCATTGGTATGGCGACGTGCTCGGCCTGGAACACCTCTATTCGTTCGGCGACATCGCCTTCTTCGACTGTGGCGGCGTTCGCCTGTTCCTCACGCAGGAAGGCGACGGTGCCGAAGGCGAATCCGTCATTTACTTCACGGTGAGCGACATCCGGCTCGCCCATTGCGCGCTTGAATCCGCCGGCATCGAGTTTTCGGCCGCGCCGCATCTGATCCATCGGCACCAGGACGGTACGGAGGAGTGGATGGCCTTCTTCAAGGACAATGAAGACCGCACGCTCGCGATCCTCTCGCGCGTGGCGGGCGAGCCAGCTTCCTGACATGCGCGTGCCGCATCCCAGCCACACGAGAACGGGCGGGCGGAACGGGCTGCGGGGCATGCTGTTGCGCGTCGCGCTCCTTGCAACGGCCATCTCGACAGTCTCCGGCCAGGCCGCCGCGACGTCATCCGATGCGCGATGCCCCCATGCCGCGACCGCGGGACCTGCAGTCGAGGCGATCCGGGCGCTGGAACTGCGCGGCGCCCGCGCGAATGTCGATGGCTGGTCGATCGAGGAGGCGCGCAGCTTCTTTGCGCCCGATTTCGTATCGATCCAGCCCGACGGAAGCGTCACGCGGCTCGACAAGGTGCTGACGGCCTTTGCCGACGGCCGCAATGCCGGCTTCGCACGAAGCTTCGACATCACCGAGCTGGAGATCCGCGTCTATGGCTGCAATGCCGCCATCGTGATCGGGGCCGCGGATATCCGCGCGCGGGCGGCACCGCCCGATGCCCCGGCATGGCGCGTTCGCTTTCTCAACATATGGCGTCGCGATGGGGAGCGCTGGCGCCTCACCGCCAACCAGTTCGCCCGTATCCCTCCCGACCCGTACCAGGATCTGGAACCTTGATCGTCGGCGGGGAGTGAAATTCGGGCATCGCGCCGATAGGTTGCGGGAATGACCGACCATCGGCCCCGAGGACGCCCCGCGCATCCCGACATATTGACGCCGGGCGAATGGCGCGTCGCCAAGGCCGCACGCTTCGGCATGACCAACCGCCAGATCGCCGAGCGGTTCGAAATCGGTGTCGAGGCGGTCAAGTTTCACATCGCGAACATCCTGCTCAAGCTCGAGATGGCGCGAAGGCAGGATCTGCTGGACTGGCCGGGCATGCCGGCAGATGCACAAACGCCCAGGGAGGCCGGGATGCGAGAACCAATGGCTGAGGGATCGGGCACGGGATCGAAGGCGTTGCCTCTTGTCCCGCCCGGATTCACGCGCGTGTTTCCCTATCTGTTTGTCGAGAATGCCAGGGCGTATCTCGGCTTTCTCGAGGAGGGGCTGGACGGCGAGATCATCGACATTCACGCCGCGCGCGACGGCACCGTGCTCAATGCGCATGTTCGCTTCGGCGACACCACCATCATGGTGAGCGAGGCCGCAAGGGGCCGTGCCGTCACCTACATGACCCTGTACCTCTACGTCGCCGATGCCGATGCCGCGATGGCACGCGGGCTCGCCGCCGGCGGGACCGAGGTCAGCCCGGTGGGCTTCCGCCCCTATGGCGAGCGCCAGGGTGGCCTTGGCGATCCGTCGGGCAATGTCTGGTGGCTCTCCCAGCGGCTCGCGCCCGGCGGCTATTAGCCAATGCGGCCTGGCCGGGGGAGGGACGCCGATGGCAGGGATGCGATCGATGCCCGGCTCGCCGCGCTCGATGCGCGAACCGGCGCGCCCTGCCGCGATTTCGGCGTGTAATCCTTTACACAGACTTTTGACCTGCGTAGCCTGGGCGCAGGCAGGAAGACTGCGGCAAGGGGAGAGGGGCGCATGGCCAGCTTGGGCAAGGATGCGCTGGATGCGTCGCGGCGTCCGGCATCGGGCATGCTGATGGGGCGCCTGAGCGCGCTCATGTTCATGCAGTTCTTCGTCTGGGGCGCCTGGAACGTTACGCTTGGCCTGGTGATGCAGACCGTCGGGATCGGCAGCCTCATCGCCAATGCCTTTTCGGTAGGGCCGATCGCGTCGATCGCCGGATCCTTCCTGCTCGGCATGGCCGCGACTCGTTATCTGAGTCCCAGGGCGCTGATGGTAGCGCTTCATCTGGTCGGCGGTGCGATCCTGCTGGCGATGCCGTTGCTGGTGACGCCGGAAACCGGCGGCACCTTCGTCTGGCTGCTGCTCGGCTATATGATCCTCTACATGCCGACGGTCGGCCTCGCGAACACGATCGCGCTGAAGAGCTTCGGCGAGCGTGCGGACCGGTTTCCCTTCGTCCGCGCGTTCGGCACGCTGGGCTGGATCGTCGCGGGCCTGATCATCGGCTGGATGGGCCTGTCGGCCAGCCCGGAGATATTCCGCGTTGCCGCCATCGTCTCCATCGCGCTCGGCCTCTACAGCCTGACCCTGCCGAACGTCGAGCCCGACGCGCCGCGCGATGCGGGGCTGGTACGTCAAGTGCTGTGCGTCGAAGCGTTCGGCCTGATGCGGCAGCGATCCTATCTGATCTTCATCCTCGCGGCGACGCTGATCTCGGTCCCGCTGGCAATGTACTACGCCTATGCCTCGGCCTATCTTGGTGCGGCGGGCATCGAGAATGTCGGCGGTACGATGGCCATCGGGCAGATGTCCGAGCTGGTCTTCATGTTCTCCATGCCCTGGCTCTATCGCCGGTTCGGTGTGAAGCCGCTGCTGCTGGTCGGCATGGCGGCCTGGGCCCTGCGCTACGCGTTGTTCGCGATCGGTGACGGCGGCGGCTCGCTCTGGGCCATCTATCTCGGCGTGGCGCTGCACGGCGTGTGCTACGACTTCTTCTTCGTTGCCGGCGCGATCTATACCGGCACCATCGCCTCGCCCAAGGGCGTCAACGCCCAGGCGCAGGGCATGCTGACGCTGTTCACCTATGGCGTCGGCATGCTGCTCGGCTCGCAGATCGGCGGGCTGCTCTATGCGCAGTTGCCGGCGGCGCAGACCATCGCCGACTGGCAGCACATGTGGTGGTATCCGGCGATCGCGGCTGCCGTCATCGCCGTGCTGTTCCAGCTCTTCTTCCAGGACGACAGCCGAGGGGAGGCCGCGGCGTGAGCGGGATGCAAGGGCCGGCGATCTTCCTCGCCCAGTTCCTGGGCGATACGGCGCCGTTCGATACGCTGGACGGGTTGGCGAAATGGGCGGGGGATCTCGGCTATGCCGGAATCCAGATTCCCTGCGATCCGCGGCTGATCGACCTGCACCTGGCTGCCGAGAGCAAGGCCTATTGCGACGACCTGCGCGGCGGGCTCGCCCGGTTCGGTGTGGAGCCGACCGAGCTTTCGACACACCTGCAGGGGCAGCTCGTCGCGGTCCATCCAGCCTATGACTCGCTCTTCGACGGGTTCGCGCCGGCCGAGCTGCGCGGCAAGCCGGCGGAGCGCCAGGCCTGGGCGGTCGAGCAGGTCAAGCTCGCGGCAAGGGCAAGCGCCAATCTCGGGCTGGGCGCGCATGCGACCTTTTCGGGCGCGCTGGCCTGGCCCTATGTCTATCCCTGGCCGCAGCGGCCGGCGGGGCTGGTCGAGGAAGCGTTTGCCGAGCTTGCGCGGCGCTGGAGGCCGATCCTCGATGTGTTCGAGGAAGCGGGGGTCGACTGCGCCTTTGAGATCCATCCGGGCGAGGATATCCATGACGGTGCGACCTGGGAGCGATTCCTCGAGGCGGTCGGCAATCATCCCCGCGCGCGCATCCTGTTCGATCCGTCGCACTATGTATTGCAGCAGCTCGACTATCTCGACTTCATCGACCGCTATCATGACCGCATCGCATGCTTCCATGTGAAGGATGCCGAGTTCAACCCGACCGGGCGGACGGGCGTCTATGGCGGTTATGAGAGCTGGGTGAACCGCGCCGGCCGCTTCCGCTCGCTGGGCGACGGACAGGTCGATTTCGTCGGCATCTTCAGCAAGCTGGCGCAATATGGCTATGCGGGCTGGGCCGTGCTCGAATGGGAATGCGCGCTCAAGCGATCCGAGGACGGCGCGCGCGAAGGCGCGCCCTTCATTCGCGATCACATCATTCGCGTGACCGAGCGTCCGTTCGACGATTTCGCGGCGAGCGGTGTCGATCGGGACGCGATCCGCGCGCTGCTGGGGCTTTCACCGCGGCAGGACTGAATTCGAACTCGTCGGTTGGGAATAGGCGTTTCATGGCTCGGCACGCGCTTCGACTTGGCATGGTGGGTGGCGGGGAAGGCGCCTTTATCGGCGCGGTCCACCGGATGGCCGCGGCGCTTGACGGCGATTGGCGACTGGTCGCCGGAGCCTTCAGCACGGACGAAGGGCGCAGTGCGCGGACCGGCGAGGCACTGGGGCTCGACCCGCGGCGCGTCTACGCATCGATCGCGGCGATGATCGCGCGGGAACGCGCGCTGCCTGCCGGGGAGCGCATGGATGCGCTGGCGATCGTGACGCCCAACCATCTCCACGCGCCGATGGCGATCGCCGCGCTCGATGCCGGTTTCCATGTCTTCTGCGAGAAGCCGATGGCGATGAGCGTCGCGGAAGCCCAGGCCATCGGCGAAGCCGCCGGGAGGAGCGGGTGCCGCTTCGCGCTGGCCTTCACCTATAGCGGCTATCCGCTCGTCGAGGAGGCGCGCGTCAGGATCGCGCGGGGCGATCTGGGCGCGATCCGGCTCGTCCAGGTCGAGTATCTGCAAGGCTGGCTCAGCCTGCCCATCGACGGCGATGGCAACAAGCAGGCCGAATGGCGGACGGATCCGGCGCGCGCCGGGCCTGGCGGATGTCTTGGCGATATCGGCACGCATGCCTTCCAGCTTGCCGAGCATGTCTCCGGATTGCGGGTGGAGGCGGTGTGTGCCGATCTCGCCACCCATGTGCCGGGCCGCCGGCTCGACGACGATGTCGGCGCCCTGCTGCGTTTCGCGGGCGGGGCGCGTGGCCTGCTCAAGGCCAGCCAGGTGGCGGCGGGCGAGGAGAATGGACTGAAGCTGCGCATCCATGGCGAGCGCGGCGGCATCGAATGGGCGCAGATGGAGCCCAATACGCTGATCCTGCGCTGGCTCGACCGCCCGACCGAGATCCTGCGTGCCGGCGGGCCGGGGCTGGACGTGCGCACGATGCGTCTGCTGCGCACCCCGTCCGGCCATCCCGAAGGCTATGTCGAGGCTTTCGCCAACCTGTATCGCGCCTTTGCCGCGGCGATCCGTGGCGACGAGGATCGCTGGTTTCCCGGTGTTGCCGATGGGCTGCGCACGATGCGGTTCATCGAGGCGGTAGTCGCCAATGCGGCATCGGACCGGAAATGGACAAGGATTGATCCGGGAGAGAAAGAATGAAGCTTCTCGTGTGCCTGGGAGCGGGAAGCGTCGCTGCAGCGGCGCTGACGATCGCGAGCGTTCCCACCGTCGCGCAGACCGCGGCCGCCACGCCGCCGCCTGCATTCAATGCCTGCCGCGCCTGCCATACCGTCGAGAAGGGCGGCAAGAACGGCGTTGGGCCCAATCTCCATGGCGTGGTGGGGCGGATGGCCGGTACCGGGCCCGACTTCAACTATTCGCCGGCGATGAAGAACTCGAAGCTGCGCTGGGACGAGAAGACGCTCGACGAGTATCTCGCCGCGCCGGGCAAGAAGATCCCCGGATCGCGCATGCCCATCGGCATGACCGATCCGGTGAAGCGCGCGGCGATCATCGCATATCTCAAGGCCGGGAGCGGCAAGTGACCGGTGCCGTCACCCGCAGGACGGTGCTCGCCACAGGCGCGGCGGGCGCGGCCTCATCGGCGATGGCGATGACCGGGGGCAGGGGCGGCCAGGGCTCGAACGCGGCGCGCTTCTCGCTCGGCTTTGCGCCGCACGAGGGCAGCTTCGCCAGTCGTGGCGGGCTGATCGAGCAGATCGCCTATGCCGCCGATCAGGGTTTCACCGCCTGGGAGGACAATGAGGCGCGCGGCCGCCCGATTGCCGAGCAGGAGAAGATGGCGAGGGCGCTGTCCCGGCGCGGCATGAAGATGGGCGTGTTCGTCGCCAGCATGCCGAAATGGGCGCAGTCGCGGCCGCTGCTCGGCGCAAATGACGATGTCGAGCGCGAGGCGTTCCTGGCGGACATCCGCACGTCGATCGAGGTCGCCAAGCGCCTCGACGCCACGCGCATGACCGTGGTCACGGGCTTCATGGATCCGAAGGTGCCGGTCGATATCCAGACCGCCCGTGTCATCGACGTGATGCGCCGGGCCGGCGACATCGTCGTGCCGCACGGGATCGCGATGGTGATGGAACCGCTGAACACGCGGACCAATCATCCGGGCGTGTACATGCAGACGGTCGCGCAGGGCTATGCCGTCGCGCGGGGCGTGAACAGCCCGGCCGTGAAAATCCTGGCGGATCTCTATCACGAGCAGATCCAGTCGGGGAATCTGATCCCGACGCTCGAGATGTGCTGGAACGAGGTCGGCTATATCCAGTTCGGCGACAATCCCGGCCGCAACGAGCCGGGGACCGGCGAAATCAACTATGCCTCAATCGTCCGCTGGCTCCGCTCCCGGCGCTATGCCGGCGTGATCGGCATGGAGCATGGCAATTCGCTGCCGGGCCGGGCGGGTGAGGATCGCCTGATCGCAGCCTATCGCCAAATCGATCGACAAGGAGGGGACGTATGACGCGTATGCGCTTGGCGGGATGCCTTGCGGCGGGGCTGGTCGCGATGACGGGGGTGCTGGCCTTTGCCCAGGAGAAGCCCGGCTTCAGGGATACACCGATGCTGCCGGACGGCAAATGGCGGGTCCATGACGCCGACCGGCCGGCGCCGGCGGTGACCACGCCGGCCGCGATGCCGGGCGGGGCGCCTTCCGATGCGGTCGTGCTCGCGGCCGACGCATGGCAGGCCGAAGCCGCGCCCTGGCACGTCGAGAATGGCGTGATGACGGTTCCGGCCCGGGCACAGGGCGCCAGGGAGAGCAATCTCGTCTCGCGCCAAGGCTTTGGCGACGTCCAGCTTCACCTCGAGTTCCGCGCGCCCAACCCGCCGTCGGGCACGTCGCAGGACCGGGGCAACAGCGGCGTCTGGTTCATGCAGCGCTACGAGGTCCAGATCCTCGACGGCTATCGGAACCCGACCTATGCCGACGGGACGGTGGGGGCCGTCTATGGCTGGAAGCCGCCGCTGGTGAACGCCGCGCGCAAGCCCGGCGCGTGGCAGAGCTACGACATCCTGTTCGAGCGTCCGCGCTTCGCGGCGGACGGGAAGCTGCTGCGTCCCGCCTATGTCACGGTTCTGCTGAACGGCGTGCTGGTGCAGAACCATCAGGCGCTGCTGGGCACCACGGTCTGGCGCAAGGTCGCCGGCTATCAGGCGCATGGCGACGCGGCGCCGCTGCTGTTGCAGGATCATGGTTCGCCGGTTTCGTTCCGCAACATCTGGGTGCGCCCATTGCCCGAGGCCGCGATCGCGCAGGACCTTCCGGGAGAGGCGAAATGATCGATCGCCGGACGGCGCTCGCCGGGGTCGTAGGCATGTTCGGCGCGGCGGCGTTCGCGCCGCTCGCCCGCGCCGCCCGTGCGGGCAGAGGGTCGAACGTGCCCGCGATCAGCGAAGGGCCGCCGAGCGTAGCGGTGTTCACGCCGCCCCAGCGCGCACTGATGACCGCGCTCAGCGAGCGTGTCCTTCCCACGACCGACACGCCGGGAGCGATCGCGGCGGGCGTGCCCGCCTTTATCGAGAAGCTGCTCGCCGACTGGGCGAAGCCGGCAGACCGGGTTCCGATCCTGGCCGGGCTCGACGCGATCGAGGCGCGGAGCCTGCAGGACTATGCGGTCGCGGGCGCACAGGCGACCGCGGAGCAGCAGGATGCGCTCCTGACCCTTGCGATGAACGGCCAGCTGCCATTGGGCAAGGCCTTTTTCGAAGCGTTCCGGCAGCTCGTCATCGCCGGCTACTACACGTCCGAGATCGGCATCACCCAGGAGCGCGAATATCTGCCGGTGCCGGGCGAGTATGACGGCGCCTTCCCCTATTCCCAGGTCAACAAGGTGTATTCCGCATGATCGTCAGCCGTAGAAACCTGCTCGCGGGCGCCGGCGGTGTCGCCGCGCTTTCCCTTGCCGACGCCATGATCGCACCGGCATCCGCCGCGCAGATCGAGGCGATCGGGCTCCAACTCTACACGGTCCGCGACATCTTCGCGAAGGATCCGGTCGGCACGCTCGAGCAAGTCGCGCGCATCGGCTATCGCGAAGTGGAATTCGGCGGCGGCGGCTATGACGCCATGGATCACGCGCTGTTGCGCGGGACGATGGACCGGCTCGGCCTGAAGGCCCCGTCGCTCCATATCGGCTATGACGCGCTGCTCGGGCAGTTCGACCGATCCGTGACGATGGCGAAGGCGCTTGGCGCCGACACGGTCGTGCTGCCCTATATGACCGACGAGCACCGCACCGAGCAGGGCTGGCGGGCGGCGCTGCCGAACTTCAATCGCTTCGCCGCGGAGCTGAAGAAGGCCGGGCTCGGCTTCGCCTATCACAATCACGATTTCGAGTTCACGAACCGGCCCGGCGGCACCAGCCTGTACGATCGCTTCCTCGGAGAGACCGACGCCGCGCTCGTGAAGGTCGAACTCGATCTCTATTGGGCGGCGCATGCCGGCGAGGATCCGGCGTCGCTGATCGATCGGCTGTCGCAGCGGCTCTACGCCTATCACGTCAAGGACATGCGCGCGGATCGCAGCATGGCCGCGGTGGGGCAGGGCACCATCGATTTCGCCGGGCTCTTCAAGCGGAAGGGAAGTGCCGGCGTCCGGCACTTCTATGTCGAGAATGATCGGGCGCCCGCGCCCTATATTCCCGACATCACGACAAGCTACCAGGCGCTGCACGCGCTGCGTTTCTGACCGGACGGAGAGGGGGGAATCATGGTAGCGACCAACAGGTTCGACGCGATCGTCATCGGATCGGGAGTGAGCGGCGGGTTCGCCGCCAAGGAACTCACCGAAAAGGGGCTGCGCGTTCTCATGCTCGATCGCGGCGTGATGGTCGAACATGGCGAAGGCTATGCCTATGACGGCAAGCCGGCCTATGAGATTCCGGCGCGCAACATGATGCCCGCGGGCCTGCTCGAGAGCGATTATTTCATCGCGAAGCACGGCTATGTTTCGCCGAGCAACCGAGCCTTCTACAACGACGATCGGCTGAATCCCTATGCCTTTGACGAAGGCAGCAAGTTCTACTGGATCCGGCCCGGCGCAGTGGGCGGCAAGTCGCTGATCTGGGGGCGCTGGAGCTTCCGCTGGAGCCCCGCGGACTTCGAGGCGAACAAGCGCGAAGGGATCGATGGGGACTGGCCGATCCGTTATGACGACCTTGCGCCCTGGTACAGCTATGTCGAGAAATATATCGGCGTGTCGGGCTCGCGCGAGAACCTGCCCTATCTGCCGGACAGCGAATTCCAGCCGCCGATGCCGATGAACATCGCCGAGAAATGGCTCAAGCAGCGGCTCGAGACGCAGTTTCCCGGCCGCAAGCTCATCCATACGCGCCTGTCCAACCTGACCGAGGACAAGCCGGACCAGAACCGGACGAAGTGCCAGTTCCGCAACCAGTGCGGCAACGGATGCTCGTTCGGCGCCTATTTCTCGACCCAGGCAGTGACGCTGCCGGCCGCGCGCGCGACCGGTCGGCTGACCTTGCGCGCGGATGCGGTGGTGACCAACCTCGAATATGACGCCGCGAAGAAGCGCGTGACGGGGGTCCGGTTCATCGATGCGAAGACCGGAAAGGCGGAAGTGGTCGATGCCGGGCTGGTGTTCCTCTGCGCGTCGGCGATGGCCTCGAACCAGATCCTGCTGAATTCACGCCCGGCCGGCAACGGGCGCAGCCATTTCGATGCCAGCGGGACGCTCGGCAAATATGTGATGGACCATATCTTCCGGGTGTCGATCGACGGCGACATACCGGGGATGGAGGAGTTCATCGAATATGGCCGCCGGCCCGGGGGCGTCTACATTCCCCGTTTCCGCAATCTCGATGGTGACGAGGGGGCGGGCTTCAAGCGGGGCTATGGCTATCAGGGCAGCGCCCGGCGCGACCCGGCGCCGCCGGTCGGCTTCGGCGCGTCGATGAAGCACGGGATGCGCAAATATGGCGGCTGGAAGTTCGGCATGGGCGCGTTCGGCGAATGCCTTCCCTATGAAGACAATCGCGTGTCGCTGCATCCGGACAAGGTCGATCGCTTCGGTGTGCCCCTGATGCGCTTCGACGTGCGATTCCGCGAGAACGAGCTGCGGATGATGTCCGATGCGCGCATGCAGGGCGAAGCGATGCTCAGGGCCGCGGGCCTGGCCAATGTCAGGAGCTATGAAGACGAGCATGTGCCCGGCGACGCCATCCACGAAATGGGCGGCGCGCGCATGGGCGCGGACCCTCGTTCCTCCGTCCTGAACAAATGGAGCCAGGCGCATGATGCCGCCAACCTGTTCGTCACCGACGGCGCGCAGATGGCATCCGTCTCCTGCGTGAACCCGTCTCTCACCTTCATGGCGCTGACGGCGCGGGCTGCAGACCATGCAGTCAAGCAGTTCCGGAGCGGCTGACGGCAGGCGCCGCCGCCCGTCATTTCCTCCGCGCCACGATATAGGGGCGATTGTCGTTGCCCCTTGTCGCATGGTTCTCGGTGACGAGAATGTCGAAGCCTGCGGCACTTATGTGCCGGCTCAGTTCCTCTGCGCGAAATACACCCGCATAGGGCGCCTTTCCGATTGCGCGCATGGCCGGCAGGGCAAGCCGAATGAGCGGGTTCATGTCTCCGACGCACGGGGTCTTCGAAATGAACAGGCCTTCGGGCACGAGCAGGGCGTGGATGTCGCGCAAGGTCCCAGGCAGGTCGCGGACCATATGGAGATAGTTGAAGCCGAGAACCTCGTCGAACCGCACGGCACCGGATGCGAGCGCTTCCGCGGTCGTGGGGCGGAAGACAAGGGCCGGGACAGGGGCAGCGGCGGCGGCATGTTTCCCGCTGGCGATCGCGATCATTTCCGCGGAAATATCCGTCGCAAGATAGTCTTGCACCGCGCCCGCGAGCAGGAGTGCCGTCGTTCCCGTTCCGCAGCCCAGCTCCAGCACGCTGTCACGCGGCCTCAACAGGGAGCGGGTCCGCTCCAGCGTCCGCTCATAGCCGGCCTGGTCCGCGATCGGACTTCCGGCGTATTTCCGTGCGGCCCGATCCCAGAAACGGGCGTCGCTCGCGATGCTCATGATGGCAGCTCCTCAGATCCCGACATTGCCGCATTCGGCATAGAAGGGGCAGGAGACGAAACCATGTCGGTGCGAAACGAGCCCGGCGGGGACGAGCGGCCATCGGCGGCGATTGGTCGCCAGCTCGGGAATTCGCGGCATTTCGTGCGGGCGGCGACAACAGGCTGCCCAAAGAGATCATCGTATCTTCGAGCGCCGGAGCCGGCTTGCCTAGCTTCGATTCCTTGCCCTAACCATGCTTGGGGAATCCGCCAAGGCGGCCATCATCGCCGGACCCTAGTCGAACCGGTGGACCGCCATGATGGGGCTGGCCATCAGGGAGCCGGCGGATGTCTCGTACCGTGTTGCTGCACGCTTTTCTGGTTCTGGCGGCCTTTCCCGTCCCCGCATGGGGCGATGTCCCGTCCCCGCCGCAAGCGACCCCCGCGCAGGAGACAGGGTTGCCCTATATGGGGAGCCCCGCTCCGGCAGAGCTGCAGGTGCTGACGCCGCTGCTGGGGGACTGGAGCATTGCCACGCGCGTGCAATCCGCCGAGTCCCCGGGACAGGAGCTTCGCTTTGCCGGGCAGGCCAGGGCGCGGCTGGCCTATAACGGCCAGTTCATCCAGCTCGACGGCAGTGCCTCGAACGGCAAGGAGCGGGAGGAATATGTCGTGCTGTACCGGTATGACTCCACCCAGCGCGTCTACCGGCGCTGGTATTTCTCGTCGATCGGCCTTGTCAGCGAGTTCGTGGGCCGTTGGGACGGCACGGCGAAGACGATGACCTGGACGCTGCTCAACCCTGGCCCGGGCCGTACGGGCGTGTTGACCGATACGCTTGGCCCGGACGGTTTCTCGACGGACGTCGTCTACAAGGACGATGCCGGCAAGGTCACGCGCCATGCAGTGCTCACCGCGGCGCGCATGGGATCCCCGGCGCCGAACTGATCCGCATGCGCCACCGGCCCATGCGGGGTGGTCGCGAAGCGTCGTCGGTCCAGCGGCGCTCCTGCCTGCGCAGCCAGCCTAGCGCGCGGCCGCCATGGCGATGCGAAGCGCCTCATAGACTCGGTCGCCCTCCATTTGCGCGACATTGAAGCGGAGGAACGGGGCCGCGGATTGCGAGATGCTGAATACATTGCCGGGAGCGAGTATCACGCCCTCGTCCATGCAGCGGCGGGCGATATCGGCGGAGTCCAGCCCGTCGGGCAGGCGGCACCACAGGTAGAAGCCACCCCTTGGCATGGTCCATGGAACGATGCCCAGGCTCGCCAGGCGCTGGGCCGCCTGATCGCGCGAACGCGCGAGGCGCTGCCGCAACTCACCGATATGCTTGCGATAGCTTCCGCCCGCGAGGACATCCGCGAGCAATTCGGTTGCCATGGGGCTGGGGCCGCCGAAGCTCGTCGCTACCTGCAGGTCGACCAAGCCGTCGATCCAGTCGGCACGGGCCGCGACATAGCCGCAGCGCGCGGATGCGGAGAGCGTCTTCGAGAAACTGCCGATCCGGATGACGCGATCGAGCCCGTCGAGAACGGCGAGGCGAGGCGAGGGGGAGGGTTCGAATTCGACGAGGATATCGTCCTCGACGATCACCAGATCATGGGCGGCCGCGGCGCTCAGCAATCGATGCGCGGTCTGGGGCGACATGGTCGCGCCCGTCGGATTGTGCAGTGCGGAATTGGTGATGTAGAGCCGCGGCCGATATGCGTGCAGCGCCGCTTCGAATGCGGCGATATCCGGGCCCGACCGCATATGGGGGATGCCGACGATCTCGACCCGATGCGCGCGAAGCAGCGCCTGGAAATTGAAGTAACCGGGATCGTCGATCAGCACCGTATCGCCGGGATGCAGCAGGTAGCGGCAGATCAGATCGATCGCCTGGGTGCCGGATCCGGTCAGGAGCAGCTGGTTCGCGCCAGCTTCGATGCCTTCGTCGGCGAAGCGGCCGAGGAGGAGGCGGCGCAGCTTCAGCGATCCGCGCGTGCTGCCATAGTCGCACAATATGGAGGAATCGGAGCGGGCGAGTTCGCGTAGCCCGCGCCGGAGCGCCGCATTCGGCATCCATTCGGCGGGAAGCCAGCCGCATCCCGGCATCGCCATCGTCCCGTCGGCGTCCAGCGACTGGCGGGATACCCAGAACGGGTCCACCGCGCGGTCGCGCCGCGGCCCGATTTCGCCCACCGACAAGGGCGGCATGTTCGCGCCGGTTACATAGAAACCCGAACCCCGGCGCGCCCGGATGACTCCCTCCGCCGCCAGCCGGTCATAGGCTTCGACGACGGTGGATGGCGATACGCCCATCGTCTCGGCAAATGCCCGTACCGACGGCAGGCGATCGCCGGTCGCGAGCGCGCGGCTCGCAATCCTGGTGCGGATCGCATCCATCAGCTCTTCCGTGCGCGTGCCGATGCGCCGATGCGGTTTCAATGGCCTGGCTCATGCATGTGTATGGATCAATTCAACCATACGGTTTCTGTATATTGTAGGGCATTGTTGCTGTCGTGGCCAGTAGCGGCATCCTATTCCACGCGCCGAAAGCGAGGGAATGATGGAAAGAACTACCGCCGGCTGGGGAAGCGGACTGCTGGGCGTCGTCATCTTCAGCGGGTCCTTGCCGGCGACCCGCGTCGCGGTTGCCGAGTTCACGCCGCTGTTCGTGACTTCCGGCCGTGCGGCCATCGCGGCACTGCTGGGGGCGGCGTTCCTGCTGGGGCTTCGCCAGGACATGCCGGCGCGTGGAGACCTCCTGCCGCTTCTTATCGTCGCGATCGGCGTGGTCGTCGGCTTCCCGCTGCTGACCGGGTTCGCCCTGCAGCATATCACCGCGGCGCATTCGGTAGTGTTCATCGGCCTGCTGCCGCTGTCCACCGCCGTCTTCGGGGTTCTGCGGGGCGGCGAGCGGCCCAAGCCCATCTTCTGGATATTCTCCTCCATCGGCGCGGCGACGGTTGCGGGCTTCGCGCTCTATCATAGTGGTGGCGGTTCGATGGCTGGCGACCTGTTGATGGTCGCTGCGATCCTGTTGTGCGGGCTCGGCTATGCCGAAGGCGCGACGCTCTCGCGGCGCCTGGGCGGATGGCAGGTCATCAGCTGGGCGCTGCTCCTTTCGTTGCCCGTCATGGCGGTAATCGCGCTCGCCACCATGCCTGCGAGTTTCGCGGACATCGGCTGGCGCGCCTGGACGGGGTTCGCCTATGTCTCGGTGTTCTCGATGATGCTGGGCTTCGTGTTCTGGTATCGCGGCCTCGCGCTCGGCGGCATCGCGGGCGTCGGCCAGCTTCAGCTGATGCAGCCGTTTTTCGGCTTGCTGCTTGCGGGCCTGTTGCTCGGCGAGCCCGTTGCATGGACGATGGTCGCATCGACCGTGATCGTCATTCTCTGCGTGGCGGGTGCCAGGCGCTTCGCTTGAACGCGGCGGCAATCCCGGGCCGCGTCGAGAGGGACGGCGGCCCGGGATCGATCGCGCACATCGGAGCTAGGCGTCGACGACTTGCTGATGCTGCTCGCCCAGGCCCGCGATCCCCAGGGAGACCCTGTCGCCGCTGTTGAGCCAGACATTGGGGTTTTGCCCGAGGCCGACCCCCGGGGGCGTACCCGTGGTGACGATGTCGCCCGGCTGCAGGCTCATGAAACGGCTCAGATAGGACAGGATGAAAGCCGGCCGGAAGATCATCGTCGAAGTCGAGCCATTCTGGAATCGCTTCCCGTTGACTTCCAGCCACATGTGCAGGTTTCCGATGTCGCCAATCTCGTCCGGCGTCACCAGCCAGGGCCCGATCGGACCGAAGCTGTCACAGCCCTTCCCCTTGTCCCATTGCGAGGATTGCAGCTGGAAGGCGCGTTCGGAAACATCGTTGCAGACGAAATAGCCGGCGATCGCGGCCGCGGCTTCGGCCTCGTCGACATAGCGACAATCGCTTCCGACGACGAATGCCAGCTCGACTTCCCAATCGAGCTTGGTCGACCCCCTGGGCTTCAGGATCGGGTCGTTCGGTCCGGAAAGCGCGCTGGTCGCCTTCATGAACACGATCGGCTCGTCCGGAATCGCCGCGCCGGTTTCGGCGGCATGATCGGCATAGTTGAGCCCGATGCAGACGAACTTGCCCGGGCGCGCGACGCAGGCGCCCAGCCTCGCGGTTCCCTCGACCCGGGGGAGGCTTGCCGGATCGAGCGCGCGCAGCCGCGCCAGGCTTTCGGGCGTGACGGTGCTCCCATCGATGTCGGGGATAACGCCGCTCAGATCGCGGATATTGCCCGCGGCATCGAGAAGGCCCGGTTTCTCGCTGCCGATCGGGCCGAAACGCAGCAATTTCATACGCAAAGCTCCTTTGAACGCTTGATCAGTTGGTCCAGCCCCCATCGATCACATGGATCTGGCCCGTCGTGAACGCGGCTTCCGGCGAAGCCAGATAGAGCGCCAGGGCGGCGACTTCGGAAGCCAGGCCGAGCCTGGCCATCGGCTGGCGCGCGACGAAGGCGGCCAGCGCTGCATCATAGTCTCCCGTCGCGCGCAGGCGCTCGTGCAGGGACGGCGTTTCGATGGTGCCGGGACAGATCGCGTTGCACCGGATGCCGTGGCCGACAAAGTCGGCCGCGACCGCCTTGGTCAGGCCGATGACTCCGGCCTTGGTGACGCCATAGGCGAACCGATTGGGGACGCCCTTGATGGAACTGGCGACCGAGGACATGTTGAGGATGCTCCCGCCGCCGCGCGCGATCATTGCGGGCAATGTGGCGCGAACGATCCGATACATGCTCGCAAGGTTGAGGTCATGGGCCAGGGCCCAGTCATCCGGCGAGCAATCGAGGATCGTTCCGCTGGGCACCGTCCCCGCGCAATTGAACAGGATGTCGAGTGGGCCGGTACGCTCGAGCGCCTCGGCGATCGACGCCCCGTCGCGAACGTCCAGCTGCGCCGTCTCGCAGCCGGCAATGCCGGACAGGCTCGCCAGATTCACGTCCGTTGCCCAGACCATGGCCCCTTCGGCGGCGAAGCGTTCCGCGGTTGCCCGGCCGATGCCCTGTGCCGCCGCGGTCACGAGCGCGGTTTTCCCTGCCAGCCGGCCAGGCTTCGTCATCATTGCCTCCGTCAGATCTTGTAGATGCGTGCCGCGTTGGCACCGAGAATTGCCTTGCGCGCACCGCTGCCGAACGGGGCGAGCAGCGCGTGCGAGATGGCGAGCCAGTCCGCATAGGTGCCCGCCATGGTCAGGACCGGCCAGTCGCTCCCCCAGATCATCCGGCCGGCGCCGAACCGGCGCACGACATGGTCGAAGAATGGCGCGAGGGTGGTCGCGTCGGCGCCCGCGGGGGACTCGGTGAGCAGCCCCGAGAACTTGACCGCGACATTGGGGGCGTCGGCCAGGGCGGAGATCGCGTCCATCCACGCGCTGCCGGGCGCATCGCCGATTTGCGGTTTGCCGAAATGATCGAGCACGATCGAGAGATCAGGATGGCGCGCCGCGAGCACCCGGATCGCGGGCAGCTGTGCCGCGCGGACGAGCGCATCGAAGACAAGGCCGTGCCGTGCCATCGCCTGAAGGGCGGGCCGGATCCTGTCGTCCAATATCCATGCCGGGTCGCTCAGATCCTGCAGCATGGGACGCAAGCCAAGCAATTTCGGCGTTCCTGCCAGGGCGGCGATGCGGGCCGGGGCGTCGCCGGCCGCCATGTCGGTCCAGCCGACCACGCCCGCGATCCAGGGATGCAGCTCGGCATGGGCGAGCAGAAATTCGGTTTCCGCCGCGCTGGGAGCCGCCTGGACAAGGATCGCGGCGTCGATGCCATGCGCCGCCAGCAGGGGGGCGAATTCGTCCGGCTCATGATCCCGATAGAGGCTGCCGGCTGCCGGGGTCAGCCAGCCATAGTCGCCGCGTGCCGGCCGCCAGAGATGGAAGTGCGAATCGATGCGCATCTAGCGATCCGCCGGAACGGGCGCGTCTTCGGCGATCAGGCCGGCGTCGCGAAGGGCCAGCCAGAATTGCGACGGAATGCGAAGCCGGTGGAGCTGGATCGTCTCCTCGACCTGCGCGGGCGCTCCCAGGCCCAGGATCACGCTCGCGACGGCGGGATGGGCCAGCGGGAATTGCAGCGCCGCCGCCGCCAGCGGAACCTGAAAGTCCCGGCAATGGGCCTCGAGCCTGGCGACGCGCGCCACTATGTCCGCCGGCGCTTCGCCATAATCGTAGCGCAATTCCCCTCCCTGCATGGTGCCGGTTGCGAGAATGCCGGAATTATAGGCGCCGCCGATCACGACGGCGACCTGCCGATCGAGGCAGCGCGGCAGGAACTGGTCGAGGGCACCCTGCTCGAGCAAGGTGTAGCGGCCGGCCAGCAGCATCACGTCGCAGTCCGCCCGTGCAAGCGCGTCCAGACCGGCCTGCCACTCATTCGCCCCGATGCCGAAGCCCGCAATGGCCCCCTCGTCGCGCAGGCGCTGCAGCGCTTCGAAGCCGCGCCCCTTGGTCAACTGATCGAAATAATGCGCGTTGCGCGCGCCGTGCGTTCTCGCGCCGATGTCGTGGACGAAGAGCAGGTCGATCCTGGCCAGGCCCAGCCGCTGGAGGCTATCCTCATAGGAACGCAGAATGGAATCATATGTATAGTCATAATGACCGACAAAGGGCAGGGCGGAGCGGAAGCCCTGTCGTTCGGCGCTGCCCCGGAGCGTGGGATCCGCGCGCAGCAACCGCCCCACCTTGGTGGACAGCACGATGCCCGGCCGCTCGCGTAGCGCGTCGCCGGTCCGCCGCTCGCTCAGGCCATGGCCATAATGCGGTGCCGTATCGACATAGCGCATCCCCGCCTGGAGCGCGCACTCGAGCGTGGTCTTCGCCTGGAGATCGCTGATCGGATGATAGAGATTGCCAAGCGGGGCCGCGCCGAATCCGATCTCGCTGACTTCGATCCCCGCGCGGGGAATGGACCGGCGCGGAATCATGGCGCCGGCTGCTCGTCGAGCGCGAAGATCCGCGTCATCGGCAGCCATTTCGGGCCGTCGGGCAGGATGGGTCGCTGATAGGCGCTCATCTCGGCTTCCCACTGCGTCACGATCGGCTGGAGATCGGAATCGAGGGAAGCCAGGCCGGCCGGCGCGATTTCGGCGAGCATGACCAGGCGGTCTGCGGCGCGCCAGATCTCCATGTCGCGATATCCAAGCTGATGGATGGCGCGAATGACCTGCGGCCATACGGCGCCGGGCGCGTGACGCGCCTCATAGGCGGAGATCAGCTCCGGATCATTTTCCAGGTCGAGGACGAACAGGGCGCGCGTCATGCGGCGCGCCCTTCGCGAAGCCGCAGCAGGGCAAAGGCCAGTACGCCGACAAAGGCGAGCATCGGGACGAACATCATATGGTGGATGCCGCCGATGCCCTCGGAGACGATGCCCATGAGGGGCGGGAGCAGCGCGCCGCCGATGATCGCCATCACCAGAAACGCCGCCCCGCTCTCGGTTTCGTCGTCCAGCCCTTCGACGCCGAGCGCGAAGATCGTCGGGAACATGATCGACATGAAGAAGCTGGTGAGCCAGAGCGCGCCCACCGCGGGCATGCCGGTGGCGATCGCGGCGAAGCCGCACAGCATTATGTTCGCCGCGGCGTAGATCGCGAGCAGCCGCGCCGGCGCGATCCGCTTCTGCAGGAATGCGCCGCTGAAGCGGCCGATCATCAGCATGCCGAGGCTGCCGGAGAGCAGGAACGCAGCGGTGCGCTCGCTCAGGTGCGGGGCCTGTATCTTGGTGAAGTCGATGAAGAAGCTCCAGACGCCGACCTGGGCCCCCACATAGAGGAAGAGTGCCGCGATGGCCGCGAGCAGCCCGCGATGGCGGAGCACCGCGAACATGGAGCGGCCGTTGCCGGGCATTGCCTTGGCCCGGTCGAGGACCGGGAAGCGCGTGCAGGCGATCAGCAGGGCGAGAAGGCAGACCACCACGCCGATCGCGACATAGGGACCCTGCACCGCCGCCGCCGCCGCGGACCGCCATGCCGCGCGTTCGGCCGGTGCCATCGCGGCGATCTGGGCCTGGGTCCGTTCGTCCGTGGAGAAGATGAACAACCCGCCGACGATCGGGCCTATGATCGCGCCGACGCCGTAGAAGGACTGGGCCAGGTTCAGCCTCGCCGACGCCGTCTCCCGTGCGCCCAGGATCGTTATATAGGGGTTGGAGGCGGTTTCGAGAAAGGCGAGCCCGATCGCGATCACGTACAAGGCGGCGAGGAACAGGCCGAACATTTCGGTGGATGCCGCCGGGTAGAAGAGGAACGCGCCGCCCGCGTAACAGGCCAGGCCGATCAGGATCGTGTTCTTGTACCCCAGGCGGCGGATGAGCAGGCCGGCAGGAACGGCGGCGCAGAAATAGCCGATATAGAATGCGAACTGGATCAGGCTCGCTTCCGTGCGAGTGAGGTCCAGCGCCTTCTGGAACTGCCGGATGAGCACGTCGTTCAGTGCCGCCGCCAATGCCCAGGAGAAGAAAAGCGAAGTGACGAGCGCGAACGCGACCGCATAGCGGCGCTCGACTATCGGCGGTGCGGCAAGGAACGCGCGGCTGGCCATCTCAGATCTCCTCCCCCGAGGCAGAGCGGAATATGCTCTTTTAAATTTGCGTATTTAAAATACAAGTTCATAGAGAAAAACAATATCAGGATAACCCGATGATCGCGACTTCGACCGGTGACTTCCGCCTGGCGGCGCGGCGGCGGTTGCCGCGCTTCCTGTTCGACTATGTCGATGGCGGAGCCGGGGCGGAGGTGACGCTGCGGCGCAATGAGGCCGACCTGGAGGCCCTGGCAATTCGCCAGCGGGTGCTTCGCGACGTGCGGGAGATCGATCTGTCCTGCACGCTGTTCTCGCAACGGTTTTCGTTGCCGATCGTGCTGGGGCCGATCGGGTTGACGGGCATGTACGCACGTCGCGGCGAAGCGCAGGCCGCGCGCGCGGCCGCCGATCGAGACATAGGCTTTTGCCTCTCCACGGTTTCGGTTTGCGCTTTGGACGAGGTGGTTGCGGCATCGTCGAGACCGATCTGGTTCCAGCTCTATGTCATTCGGGACCGCGGCTTTATGCGGGACCTGCTTGCCCGCGCCAAGGCGCAAGGCGTGCGCGCACTGGTGTTCACGGTCGACATGCCCGTTCCCGGGATGCGGCGCCGGGATGCGCATAGCGGCCTGTCCGGATCCTGGGCGGGAATCCGGCGGCTCCTGCAGGCGGCCGGGCGCCCCGGCTGGGCGTGGGACGTCGGCATCCGTGGACGGCCGCATATCCTCGGCAACGTCGCCCCGGTGCTCGGCAAGGCGAGCGGACTGGAGGATTTCATGGGCTGGCTTGCCGCGAATTTCGACCCCGCCGTCGAGTGGCGGGACCTGGAATGGATTCGCGAGGCCTGGGATGGCCCCTTGATCGTCAAGGGCATATTGGACCCCGAAGATGCAAGGGACGCCGTACGGTTCGGGGCCGATGGCGTCGTCGTCTCCAACCATGGCGGGCGGCAGCTCGATGGCGCCCTATCGACTGCGCGGGCGTTGCCGTCCGTGGCGGAAGCGGTCGGGGATCGGCTGGCCGTCCTGGCCGATTCCGGCATACGGTCCGGCGCCGATGTCGTGCGCATGCTCGCGCTGGGCGCGCGCGGGGTCCTGCTGGGGCGCCCCTGGGCCTATGCGCTGGCCGCTGCGGGCGAAGCGGGGGTGGCGCGCCTGCTCGACCTCTTCGCGGCGGAGATGCGCACCACATTGGCACTGGCGGGCGCACGCACGATCGCGGACGTCGATATGTCGCTGCTGGACCTGCGCTAGAGGCGCGACGGGCGGATCCCGCCTCGCCCCGCGTTCAGGCCGCTTGCCCGCGACCCGGCGCATACCGGTAGCGCGTGAGCGTTTCCGGCTTCATCTCGATCGAGAAGCCCGGCCTCTCGGGAGGCATATAGGCTGCCGAACGGATCACGCAGGGATCGATGAAATGCTCGTGCAGATGATCGACATATTCGATCACGCGGCCATCGCGCGTGCCGGCGAAGCAGAGATAGTCGATCATCGCCAGATGCTGGACATATTCGCACAGGCCGACGCCGCCCGCATGCGGCCATACGGGCAAGTCGTACTTCGCGGCCATCAGGAGGACGGCCAGGACTTCATTGACACCGCCCAGGCGACAGGCGTCGATCTGCACCACGTCGATGGCGTAGCTCATGATGAACTGCTTGAAGAGAATGCGATTCTGGCACATCTCGCCCGTCGCGACCTTGATGGGCGCGATGCCGGCACGAATATGGACGTGCCCCAGCACATCGTCGGGGCTGGTCGGCTCCTCGATGAACAGGGGCTTGGCAAAGGCCAGGGCATTGACCCAGTCGATCGCCTGCTCGACTTCCCAGACCTGATTGGCGTCGATCATCAGCACGCCCTCGGGCCCCAGAACGTCGCGCGCGATCGCGACGCGCCGCACATCGTCCGCCTGGTCGACGCCGACCTTCAGCTTGATGTGGCGGAAGCCCGCGTCGACGGCCTCCTGCGCCAGGCGGCGCAGCTTCTCGTCGTCATAGCCCAGCCAGCCGGCGGATGTGGTGTAGCAGGGATAGCCCTCGGCCCGGAGCAGCCCGATGCGCTTCTCCTTGTCGGCGGCGCGGGCTTCGAGGAGGGCGAGTGCCTCTTCCGGCGTGATGCAATCGGTTATGTATCGGAAGTCGATCGCCCGGACGAGCTCGGCCGGCGACATGTCCGCGACCAGGCGCCATACCGGCTTGCCTTCCGCCTTGGCCCAGAGATCCCAGACCGCGTTCACGATCGCGCCCGTCGCGAGATGGATGGCGCCCTTGTCGGGGCCGATCCACCGCAGCTGGCTGTCCCCGGTGATGTGCCGCCAGAAAGCCGCAGGGTCGGCGCGGATCGCATCGAGCGACTGGCCGACCACCAGGGGGCGCAGCGCTTCGATTGCCGCGACGCAAATCTCGTTGCCGCGGCCGATAGTGAAGGTGAGGCCCTGCCCGGAGAGGTCCGGCACGTCCGTTTCCAGGATCACATAGGCCGCGGAATAGTCGGGATCCGGATTCATCGCATCCGAGCCGTCCAGGGAAAGGCTGGTAGGAAATCTGATGTCCAGCACGCGCAGGCCGGTGATCACGGTCATTGGTTGGCTTTCTCCGTGACAGGGGAGATCATATGTCGAGCACGAAGCCTTTCATATTGGGCCACGGTAATTTTGTATATGGAAATATGATTTCTAGATAAAATTACGCCGCTTAAGGCCTTGATACCCGGGCTGGCGGGGCATCGCGGGTGCTGCTCGATATGGGTATTCCGTGTTCGCGCAGCTGCTCGGGGGCATGCCGGCGAGGACGCGCGCGCCCGCAGCGCGTGGCGATGTTCGAGCCACGCGCGGGAACGGAATCCGGAAATGCCCGGCGATGCGCGGCCTCGCGCCGCGCCGGCCTAGCTGGCCTTGCGGGTCCTGCGCGGGCGCTTTGGTTCGGGTACGGAAAGGCTCGGTACCACGGGCGCCTCCTGCCGGTCGTACCAGCCCAGGACAGTCGATATGTCGAGCGCGGTGGCCTTCAGGAGCGCCAGCGTCTCCTCGATCGACAGATGCGGGGCATCGTCGATCGCCGCCAGGAACGGAATGGTGAGCGCCGCGACCACCTGGCCGCTGAACCCGAAGATCGGGCAGGAAAGGTCGGAGACGGCGGCCAGCCGCGAGCTGGCGATGGATTCATGTCCCTGCGCGCGCACGGCGGCCAGCCGCTTGGCGAGCTTGCGCGACGGCGCTTCGCCAAGCACGTCCGGCCAGCTCGCCTCGTCCATGAACGCCAGCAGCACATGGCCCGAACAGCTGGTCTCCAGCGCGATATCGGTGCCGAGGCGAACCGCGAATCCGGTCGGCCCCGGGCTTTCCTGGCGTGCGACGATCAATCCGCGGCCGCCATTGACGACCACGAGATGGCAGGACTGCATCGTTGCCGCGGCAAGCGCGCGCATCCGGGATGCGGCCACATAAGTGAGCTCCTGCGCGGGCGTGGCGCGGTGCGCCAGCTCGAGCAGCTTGTAGGTGACGCGATATCGATCGCTCGCGGCCTCCTTGTGCAGCCATCCCCGGCGGTCCAGGGCGACGACCACGCGGAACAGCTCGCTCACCGAACGGCCCAGCCGCTGGGATATCTCGGTGATGGTCAGCCCGAACGGCTCGTCGCCGAGCAGCTCGATCACGTCGATGCCCTTCTCCAGCGCAGGCGCGCTATAGTTGGGCGTGGCGGCCTCTCCGTCCGACTTGGTCCTCTTGGCGACGGGCTTGATCTGCGATGCGGGCTTCGGCGGCATCGGCCTAGGCTAGCGCAGCGCGGACGGCTTGTCATGTCCCGCGCAAGGGAGATTCTCCCATGGGGGTGCCTTCGTCACGCCGGGTCGACGACGAGAAGATGGAAGGTCCTTGCCGCGGGCATGATCACGGCGCGTGCGTTGGCGGCCAGCGCATCTCGATCGACGATCCCGGGATCCTGCACGACGACGCGAATCCGACCGGGCCGACGCGATGCATCGACCAGATTGGCCGCGCCTCCCAAGGCCGCGGCGATGGCGGCGGGAAGCGGAATCCCTGCCTCCGCGCCTGGCTGGAGAGGTGCTGCCGGCGCCGGACGCCCGACGAGATCGCGCATCTCCATCGCCAGCGTGTCTGCGATCCCGCCCACCACGACCTGGAGATTGTTGTCCGCCAGCTTCAGGATCCCGCGCGCCCCGAGCGCGCGCAAGCCCGGCTCGTCCAGCGCCGCCATATCCTCGACACGCAGGCGCAAGCGCGTGGTGCAGGCGTCGATGGTGCGCAGGTTGCCGGCGCCTCCCAGCGCGGCGACGATCGCGCCGGCCCTGTCGCCTGCCGGCGCCGCCATCGGTGCGGCCCCTTCCTCGGCAGGCTCCCGGCCTGGCGTCTTCAGGTCGAATTTCAGGATCGCCCAGCGGAAGAGCCCATAATAGATCGCCGCATAGGCCAGGCCCACGGGAAGGAGGAGCAGCGGATGGGTGGCGCGGCCATAGTTCAGCACATAGTCGAACAGGCCCGCGGAAAACCCATAGCCCAGCTTCACGCCGAGCAGGTGCATCACGACATGGGCGAGACCAGTGAGCACCGCGTGCACCACGTAGAGCGCCGGTGCCAGGAACATGAAGCTGAACTCGATCGGCTCGGTCACCCCGGTGAGGAACGAGGTGAGGGCAAGGCTGAGCAGCATCCCGCCGACGGCCTTGCGCCGTCCCGGCGCGGCGGTGTGGTACATGGCCAGGCAGGCGGCGGGCAGGCCGAACATCATGACCGGAAAGAAGCCGCTCATGAAGGCGCCGGCGCTGGGGTCGCCTGCGAAGAACCGCGTCAGGTCACCGGTCTTCCCGGCATATTCGCCGACGACGAAATAGGCGATGTTGTTGAGAATATGATGCAGGCCGGTGACGATCAGCAGCCTGTTGAGCACGCCGAAGGCAAACAGGCCCCAGCCGCCCGCGGCGACCACGCCGCGGCTCAGCCCGTCAATCCCTCCGCTGATCCAGTCATAGGCCGGGCCGAGCAGCGCCCCGATCGCCAGGCCGGCGACGCCGGCGACGATCGGCACCAGGCGCCGGCCGCCGAAGAATGCGAGATAGTCGGGCAGTCTGGTGGTCGAGAAGCGATTGTAGCAAGCGCCGCCGACCAGCCCGGCGATGATGCCGACCGGAACCTGCAGCTTGTCGATCGTCGCGGCCTTCCAGGCAGCGGAGAGCGCGGCGGCGATCGCCTCGTCGGTGCCGGGCGGGATCGTTGCCGGCGGTACCGCAAGGAACACTTTGGCGGCATTGCCGATCACCAGATAGCAGACCACGCCCGCCATGGCTGCCGCACCATTGCCGTCGCGCGCAAAGCCCGTCGCGACCCCGACGGCGAAGAGCAGGCCGATATGCGCGAAGATGGCATCGCCCGCCGCACTCATGAAGGGGAGGTCGAGCAGGTCGGCCTGGCCGAGCCGGAGCAGGAGCCCGGCGATCGGCAGCACTGCGATCGGCAGCATGAGCGCGCGGCCGAGCGGCTGGAGAAGGGTGAGGGGGGACTTCATGCGGAAAGCTCCTCGGCGAACCGACGCGTCAGCGCCCGGACTTCGGCTGCGGATGCGCAGGCCAGCGCCTGCCGGGCATGGCTGGCGGCCGCCGTGACGGTAAGGGTGGTGACCAGCGCCTTGGTGAGCGCCACCTGTGCCGGGGGGACGGAGAGTGTGCGCACCCCCAATCCGATCAGGATGGGCGCCGCCATTGGATCGGCGGCGAGCCCGCCGCACACGCTGACCGGTGTCGAACCGGCGCGGGTGCACGTTTCCGCGATCAGGCGCAGAACCCCGGGATGAAGGCCATCAAGCATTGCGGCGACCGCGGCATTGCCGCGATCCGCGGCCAGCGCATATTGGGTGAGGTCGTTGCTGCCGATCGACAGGAAATCCGCCTCGGCGGCGATGAGATCCGCGCCGATCGCGGCGGCGGGCGTCTCGACCATCGCGCCCAGGGCCACCGCCGTGTCGCCGCGCAACCGATCGAGCACCGCGCGCACCGCGGCCATCTCATGGGCGCTGGCAACCATCGGGACCATGATGCGCAAGGGCCCCGGAACCGGCAGGCCGAGAATGGCCGACAATTGGGCTTCCAGGATCTCGGGGCGAGACAGCGCGACACGGATTCCGCGAAGCCCCAGCGCCGGATTCTCCTCGGCCGGAAGGCTGAGATAGGGGGCGGGCTTGTCGCCGCCCACATCCAGGAGCCGCACCGTGATCGGCCGTTCCGGCAGCGCCTCGAAAATGGCGCGGTATGTCGCGCGCTGTTCGCCGATATCGGGGGCAGCTGCCCGCCCGAGGAACAGAAACTCGGTTCGCAGCAGCCCGCAGCCGTCGGCGCCGGCCGCCATCGCTGCCTGCGCATCGGCGACGGAGCCGCAATTCGCCTGCACCGAAACCGATATGCCGTCGGCAGTATGCACCGCCGCGGCGCCGATCGTCCGCGCGCGGGCTTCTACGGCGGCGCGGCGGGCCCTGGCGGCCGCCAATCCTTCGCGTGCGTGCGCATCCGGGTCGACACGCACGAAGCCCGAATCGCAATCGATCAGCAGGCTGGCGCCTTCGGCCACGGCTTCGAGCGGCGTGCCGAGCGCAACGATCATCGGCAGGCCGATACCGGCCGCGAGAATGGCGACGTGCGCGGTGGGGCCGCCCCGGGCAAGCGCGATGCCGGCTATCCGATCGGTGTCGAGTGCCGCGAACTGCGATGGCAGCAGATCGTCGGCAAGCAGGATCGCGCCTTCCGGCGGCGTGATCATGTTCGCCCTGGTCCCGAGTATCGCATGGGCGATCCGCTCGCCGACATCGACGAGATCGGCGCCTCGTTCCGCGATGCGGGCGTCGCCCGAAGCACGCAGGATGCCGGCCTGGGCTTCCGCTGCGGACAGGATCGCGAATGCCGCGCTTTCGCCCGAGTCGATCCGCGCCAATGCCGCATCGATGAGGCTGGGGTCCTCCAGGATCGCCCGATGTGCGGTGAATACGTCCGCCGCCTGCCCTTCGCCCTGGGACTCCGCCTCGAGCTCGGCCCATACCATGCCGATCCCCTGCACGAGGTTGCTCCGCTCGGTCATGACGCCCGCGCCCAGGCGGGTTGGGGCGGGTCGATTGGTGCGCAGCCAGCAGGCGGGGCCGATCGCCAGGCCCGGTGCCGCGCCGACGCCGCCGATAGCGCCTTCGGGCACGATGCTCCGCGATGGCGCGACAGTGGCCGCGGGGACGTCGGTATCGTGTTGCAGCACCGCCAGAGCGCGGGTGATCGCCTCGCCGGCATCTGCGCCGTGCGCCACGATGGTTACCGGGGCGCCATGTCGCAGGCCCAGCCCGAGCATCGCGATCGAACTCGCGGCGGAAGCCCGCTGGTCGCCGCTCTCCAGGAAGACTTCCGCCCGCAATTCGCGAAGCGCAGTGGCGATCCGCGCGGCGGGACGGGCGTGCAGGCCGTGCGCGAGCGCGACGACGGCTTCGTGACGTCTCGCTTCGCCGGCTGCCGCCTGTGGGCGGGCGATGCCGTTGGCCGCCGCGCGCGCGCCGATCCGGAGCACCGTTTCGCCGACCGCCACCATGCCGCCGGTATGCCGCGCCAGGATATCGACGCCCGGGCCGGTCACGATGATCGGCGTGGCGGCGGCGCTCGCCCGCAGAGCCAGCTGATCGAGATCGAAGCGGACCAGCGGATCGCCGGCGGCAACCCTGGCGCCGGGCGATACCAGGGCTTCGAACCCCCGGCCCGCCATGCCGACGCTGTCGATCCCGATGTGCATCAGCAGTTCCACGCCTTCGGCAAGGGCGAGCGTCACGGCATGGCGGGCGGCATGAACGGACGAGATCGTCCCGGCGCAAGGGGCGTGCAGCATGTCGCCGATCGGCTCGATCGCCAGCCCATCCCCGACCATGCCCTGCGCGAACACCGGATCCGGGATCTTCTCCAGCGGGATCACCCACCCGGCGAGCGGTGCGCCGAGCTCGACTTCGATCATCATCGTTTCCCCTTGTCCTCGGTGATGGTCACGGCGCCCGCCAGCCCGGTGGTCTGGCCGGGCGCGAACTGGACCAGCAGCACCACCGTCCGCGGTCCCTCTCCCGGGTGCCAGGGCATGGCGAGGGGGCCCGGCGCCTGTTCGTGTTTCTCCGCGGCAAGAGCGCCATCCATCCAGACCTCCGCGCGGCCGACGATGGCGGCGAACCGAAGCGCGCCACCCGCGCGGCGAACGGCGCGGCGCGGAGTGACGGTCGCGCGATAGGCGCGCCAGCCCGCCTTCGCTTCGGGTGCGAAACTATCGCCCGGCGTGACGAAGGCCCATGCATTATTGTCTCCGTCGCGTGGTGCAAGCGAGGGATCGGGGCGCTCGGACAGTGCCGGCGATCGCCGCCAGGCCGCGATGGCCTGGAACTGCTCCTTCGCCGCGACTTGCGCGCGGGGCGCGCGTGGCACCTTCTCCACGATCGCCCCTGCCGGCCGAAGCGATGCCGCCTCCGCGCGCACCGACAGGGGGCCCGCGCCGGCATCCGCCCGCACGATGACCTGCGCGAGCCCATGGAAGAGCGATCGGGAAGGTGCCTTCTCGGAGGCATGGCTGTTGGGGTCGCCATTGCCGACGCCGATGATCGTGCCGCCGTGCACGGTGAAGTGGGCGAGGCAATCCGCATCGGGGACGTGCCGGCCGAGCCGGTCGACCGCATCGACGGTGAACGGCTGGACGTCCTCGCCGTCCGCCGCCATCTTCCGGCGCGCCGGCGTCAGCCTGAGCGCAACGGGCTTTCCCACGGTCTCGTGCACCGCGCGGGCGACTTCGCGGCCGGCGCGATGGGCGATCGCCTCGATCCGCCCGGGCGCATAGGGCAATGTCCATTCGTTGCCGTTGATGCGATCGACGCGCGCCTCGCCGATCGTCCGGCCATTCAGGCGCAGCGTCACGCTGTCCGCATTGCTCGTGACCAGCAGCTTCATGGGCTGGCCTTCCCGGCCGGGCCAGGTCCAATGGGGCGCGATCGCCACGACGGGGACATCGTCGCGCCATTGGGCACGGCGGATGTCATGCGCGGTCTTGGGAAAGCCGCACAGATCGAGGATGCCGAAGAAGCTCGACGTGGTCGGCCAGGCGAAGGGCGTCGGTTCGCCATGATAGTCGAAGCCGGTCCACACAAAGCCGCCGGCGACGAAGGGGCGGCCGGCGATCTCGGCCCAGCTTCGGCGATGGGTCGCGCCCCAGTCGGCGGCTTCGGTGTCGAGCGAGGACAGGACATGGGCCGCCGGATCGCTGGCAAAGGCGCCGCGCGTCATCATCGCGCTGGTATCCTCGGAACTGAGGATCGGCTTGCCCGGGTTCAACCGATGATAGCGGTCATAGTCGTTCGGATAATAGTTGAACCCCATGACGTCGACGACCTGCGACACATTCTCGGGATCGTAGAAGGCGCCGTTCATGGCGGCGGTGGTCGGGCGATCGGGATCGAGGCGCCGAACGGCCGCGACCATCCGGCGGACCATTTCCACGCCGGCATGGGTGCCCTGCATCGGCTCCTCGTTGAATACCGACCAGAGCATCACGCTGGGGTGATTGCGGTCGCGCCGGACCATCCATTCGAGCTGGGCGAGATAGTCGGGCGCGGGATTGAATCTCCGGTTCTCCGCCATCACCAGGAAGCCCATCCGGTCGGCGAGATCGAGCAACTCGGCGGCGCAGGCGTTGTGCGAGCACCGGATGGCGTTGCAGCCCATGTCCTTCAGCCGCGCCAGGCGCCAGGCGAGCAGGGCGTCGGGCACGGCCACGCCGACACCGGCATGATCCTGGTGGAGGCAGACGCCCTTCAACTTGATGCGCCGGCCGTTGAGCGACACGCCCAGATCGGGATCGAAATCGATCGTGCGAAAGCCGATGGCGAGATAGCGCTCATCGGCGGGAGACCCGGCCCGGATGACGCGAACCACGAGCCTATGGAGCGCCGGACGTTCCAGCGACCAGAGGCGCGGTTGTTTGGCGGCGAGCGTCAGATTCGCCTCGCCGCGCCCGAGCGCAGCCACGCGGGCCGCGATGCGGGTGCGCGCGGTCTCCTGGCCTTCCGGGTCCAGCAACACCGCTTCGATCGCGACATCGGCCTCTTCCGCCGCTACGCTTTCGAGCGTTACCGATACGGGCAATTGCCATTGGCCGTCCTTGCCGCGCACCGGGCGCGCATGGATGCCGTCCGTGGCGATCGATACCGCCGGGCGCCGGGCCAGCCAGACATGCCGATAGATGCCGGCGCCTTCGTACCACCAGCCTTCCATCACGGTGGCGTCGACCCGCACGGCGATGACGTTCAGGGCATCGCCGAACCGGGCGAAGGGCGTGATGTCGACATGGATGCCGGTATAGCCGGACCAGCTATGGGCGACGACATTGCCGTTGACCCAGATGGTGGCATTGGTGGCGATCGCGCCGAACTGCACTTCCAGCCGCCTGCCGCGATCCGCCTCGTCGAGCCGGAATGTCCGCCGGTACCAGCCGATACCGCGCTTGCGATAGCCCTGGCTGACATTGGCGGTCTCGACGACGGGCTGAAAGGACGCCCAGTCGTGCGGCAGCCCGACCTGCTGCCAGTCGCTGTCGTCGAAATCGAGCGCCGCCGCGCCCGGCGCGGTGCCGGCCTTCACGCTCAGATAGGTGTCGTTGTGCGTCACCGGGGCGGCCGCCGGCACTTCGCCTTCGTGGAAGCGCCAGCCGAGATCGAAGCAGGTCCGCGAGGGATCGGTCTCCGGCAAGGGCGGGGGCAGCAAGTCGCTCGGCGGCGGCATGGGCGGCCCGAAGCCGGCATGCGCGGCGCGCGGCATTGCCGCCGCCGGTGCGCCGGCCAGGATCGTCGCGATCCCGGCCGAGCCGCCGAGGAGGGCGCGCCGCGTGCAGTTCATGCGGCGCGCCTTCCGTCGATCCAGGTTCCGCAAGGCTTGAAGTCGCGGTCCAGCTGCACCCAGTCCGCGCGGAAGCCCGGTGCCAGGGTCCCCCGCTCGCGATCGAGGCCCAGAAAGGCCGCCGGATTGGTCGATGCCAGCGCCGAGGCGGTTTCGCCGTTCAAGCCAAGCATTCCCACGCTGTTCGCGACGGCGCTCGCCATGTCGAGATCGGCGCCGGCAAGCGTGCCGTCGTCGTAGAGGGCCTTGCCATCGGCGACGCGGATCTGCCTTCCCTGCAGGACGAAATCCTTCTCGATCGCGCCGACGGAAGGCATGGCGTCGGTGACGAGCATCATCCGCTCGGGTCCCCGCGCGCGGATCGCGATGCGCAGCATGGCGGGGGACACGTGCACGCCGTCGACGATCAGTCCGCACCAGGGCCGGGGATCGTCGAGCGCCGCGCCGGCAATTCCGGGCTCGCGATGATGCAGCGGCGGCATGGCATTGAACAGGTGGGTGACTCCCGTCACGCCCGCCCCGAATGCGGCACGCGCTTCCGCATAGCCCAGATCGGTATGGCCGGCGCTCACCCTGACTCCGGCGGCGACGAGCGCCGCGATCGCGCCGGCATCCGCGCATTCGGGCGCGAGCGTCACCATGACCACGCCGCGATGCGGCCTGGTGAGAAGCGCCACCATTTCCGCATCGAGCCGACGGAAATGCGCGGCATCATGGATGCCCTTGCGCCGGGGGGAAAGGCACGGCCCTTCGATATGGATGCCGACGACGCCGGCTATGCCCGCGGCGATCGCCGCATCGCTCGCCGCAAGGGCCTGCGCAATGCGATCGGGGCGATCGCTGATCAGCGTGGGCAGGAAGGCCGTGGTTCCGAAGGCGGCATGGGCTGCGGCGATCCTGGCGATGCCGTCGACGCTGGGATCGTCGTTGAACAGCGTTCCGCCGCCGCCATTGACCTGGGTGTCGACAAAGCCCGGCATCAGCCATCCGCCGTCGAGGTCGATGGTGCCGCCGGCCGTTCCCCGCAAGGGGGAGAGCGCTGCGACGCGCCCATCCGCCACATGGATTTCCGCGCCCTGCCAGATCAGCCCGTCGACGACCACATTGCCATTGCCGAAGCGATAGAGGCTCATTGGGTCCGGGTGACCTTGGCGAGATAGGGCGGCTGGTCGGGATCGAGCCCGCGCGCGCGGGACAGCCGCTCGACAAGGCCATAGAAGCTGGCGAGCTGGAGGATCGGCTCGAGCGCCGGATGCATCGCTTCGGCGGGGAGCGGCGAAGTCCCTCCGGCGCGCGCCGTCAGCACGAACGCGCCGCGCGCCCGGAATTCCTCCGCCATCGCGGCGACGCCATCGCCCGCGATGTCGGAGGTCGCGAACGCCAGGATCGGAAAGCCGGGACCGACGATGGTCATCGGTCCGTGGCGGACCTCCGCGGAACTGAACGCCTCCGCCTGGATCGCGCAGGTCTCCTTGAACTTGAGCGCGGCTTCCTGCGCGACCGCGAAGCCATAGCCGCGTCCGAGGACGAACATCTGCCGTGCGGCGGAAAGCGAGGCGACGCCGGCGCTCCAGTCCAGCGCCACCGCGCGGGACAATGCTGCGGGAAGCGCCTCCACCCCGGCGGCGAAATCCGCATCGCCCGACCAGGCCGCCACCAATGCCGCCATGGCCACCATGGCGGCGATGCACGACTTGGTCGCGGCGACGGAGCGCTCGGGGCCCGCCCATAGCGGCAGCAGCGTGTCGGCGCACCGGGCAAGCGGGGATTCCGCATCATTGACCATGGCGACGACAGGGATGCCGGCATCCCGCCAGGCATCCACCGTTGCGAGCAGATCGGGGCTGCGGCCGGACTGCGAAATGGCGAGGCACAAGGCGTCGTCCGTCGCCACCCGCGCCGCGAATACCGAGGCCACCGAAGGGGCCAGGGAAGCGACCGGCACGCCGATCATGGTCTCGATCAGATACTTCCCATAGGTCGCCGCGTGATCCGAGGATCCCCGCGCGCAGGTTCCGACGAGATGGAGCGGCCGGTTGCGCAACCGTGCTCCCAATGCGCCGAACGCCTCGCGATTTTCCGCGAGCTGTCGCGCGACGGTCATCGGAATTTCCTGAGTTTCCTGCCACATGAGGCTGGGCGCCGTCGAAATGCTGGTGGTCGTCACTGATTAGAGATCCGTGAGTTCGGCGACGAAATCATACGTATCGCCGCGATAATAGGATTGCGTGTATTCGACGGGCCGGCCGTCGCGCAGGAAGCCGCACCGCTCGATCAACAGCCCGGGCGTGCCGGCTTCGACACGGAGCAGGCGCGCCTGGGAACCGGTGAACGGCACCGCGCGCAGCCGCTGCAGCGCCCGTACGGGGCGATGGCCGGTAAGGGCGAGGGCCGCATAGAGCGATTCCGAGACGTCATCGATCCCGCCCAGGCAATAGCTGGGGACGGTGGAGAACTCGACCGCCATCGGCGCGTCGTCGGCGATCCGGACGCGGTGGAACCGCATCACCGGTGCGCCTGGCGACAGGTTGAGCTGCATCGCCTCCACCGGGGTAACCGCTCCCGCGGCCCGGAGAATCCAGGCACTGCTCGGCAGCTGGCCGCGCGCCGTCATCTCCTCGGAAAAGGAACTGATCCGGGAGAAGTTCTGCTCGATGCGGCGGGTTACCGTGGTGCCCGCACCTTGCTTGCGCGTGAGCAATCCGTCTTCCGCCAGTTCGGCAATGGCCTTGCGGATGGTGATGCGCGACACGCCATATTCGGCCGCGAGATCGCGTTCGGGCGGGAGGGCGGCACCCGCTTCCAGCCGCCCCTCCGTGATGGCCCGGCGCAGCAGGTGCGCGAACTGCGCGTAGAGCGGCTTGCGGTCGCGCGGCAGGAGCTCGCCCAGTCGCGCGTTGCCATCCAGCTGGGCCAGGGATGCCGGCGCGGGCGCGGCGTGCACTCCGGAGCCCTGGAGGGCGATGCCGGCGGTCATGCCCGGAACCCGCCCGTCCGGCGTTCGCACATCCTGGGCGGGCGGTTCGACAAGAGACCAATCGCGCGCCCCGCGCGCGCTCGGCGGATGCGCTGCGATCGTGCGATCGGGAACTGCGCAGACATGCCCGTGTCGTTCATTTTTCCTCTCATCCGGCTCGAATCGCCCGGCGCAACATCAGGGGAAACCGGGCAAATGTCATGCTTCATTTTCATACACAAAACAAATTTCCAGAAATCCGTTGCGTGATTGGTTCGTTCGTGGTTACACACTGGTCCCAAGGCGTCCCGGTGTTGGATTCGGCAGAATCGACCAGGAGAGGCGTCAGAGAGACGTTCTGTATCCGCAGGGAATCTGGGCTGGCGCTGCCAGTCCTGCGATGCAAGCGAGGGGGGTTATATCAATGAATCTACGCCTGAAATTCCTGATCGGCACGGCGCTGACCTGTGCCGCGATGCCTGCCTGTGCGCAGGATGCCGTGCCGTCGCAGCGTGAAGACGGTTCGAACGGCGAGATCGTCGTCAATGGCATCCGCAAGAGTCTTCAGGACGCGATCGAGACCAAGCGGCGCGCCGATTCCATCGTCGACGTGATCAGCGCCGAGGATGTCGGCAAGCTCGCCGACAGCAACGTCGCCGAATCCCTTGCCCGCCTGCCCGGCGTGACCGTCGACCACCAGTTCGGCGAGGGCGAGCAGCTGTCGATCGCGGGCGTGGAGCCGGCGCTCAACCGCTTGACCATCGACGGCCATTCCGTCGCCTCCGCCGATTGGGGCGGCAACCCCTCCGATCGCTCCAGCCGCTCGTTCAACTATTCGCTGCTCTCGCCCACCATCATCAGCCAGGCGGTGGTCTACAAGACCCCCGAGGCGCGGCTTCAGGAGGGCGCGATCGGCGCCAGCGTGGACATCGTCACGCGCAAGCCGCTGGACCTCGATCCGAACACCGTCGCGGTGACGGGCGGCGGCGAGTATAACAGCCGGGCGAAGCGCGGCAGCTTCCGCGGCTCGGCGCTGTACAGCTGGCACAATGCCGACAACACGATCGGTTTCCTGGGCGCGGTCAATTACGACAAGGAGCAGCTCAGCCGGGCTGGTTCCGCAGTCTATTGGTATCGTACCGGTGATGCCCTTCTCGAACGCTATGCGCGCGACGGCTCGGGCAACATCATCTATGGCACGGACGGTCGCGTCCCCGGCGGTCCGACGCTGAACGGCCAGTTGCCGAACGCGGCGATGATCGCCGAGTTCAGCAAGGCGCGGGTGGCGTCGTTCCTCGCCCGCGAATTCTTCCGGCAGGAGCGCGAGCGCATCGGCTTCTCCGGCGCGCTCCAGGTCCGCCCGGCCGACAATCTGACGCTCACCGCGACCGGCCTCGTCATTCGCGGCAATTACGACAATCTGTCGAACTCCGAATATACCTATGGCTATGAAGGGTCGCTCCTGCAGAGCGCGACCTATGCGAACGGGATGGTGACCTCGGCGACTTTCGCCGGCATCACCGGCAATGGTGCCACCGGCCAGCTCGACACCAATTTCCGCCGGACCCGCGTCAAGAACGACTCGATCGCGCTGATGTTCGACTGGAAGCCGGGCGCGTGGGAGATTTCGGGCAATTTCGGCGCGACCCGCGCGTCGGGCGGCAAGGATCCCGAATATCTGCTCGACTTCCGCACGAAACAGGGTTTCACGTCCGGCACCAACGGCAAGAATACCTATGTCAACTGGCAGTTCCCGGCGAGCGACGCGTCGCGCTGGCTGAGCAATTTCACGGCGCTCGGCGGCGAGAACCAGAGCGAGCCCGCGGTGCTCGCGGCCAATGGCGGCCGCCCGTTCTTCGGCCGGCAGATCGGCGGCATCACCTTTGCCGAGAAGACGCGTGACGCGGAGATCTTCGGCCAGGCGGATATTGCGCGCAATGTCAGCCTGGGGCCGATCAACCGCATCCTGTTCGGTGCCCGCTACGTCAGCCACACCAACAGCAGCACCACCCTTGGCGGCGCCGCGTTCACGAACCAGAACTTCACGCTCGCCGATCTGAACCCCTATGTCCTCGATGCCGACCTGTACAACGGCCTGGGCGTGAGCGGGAACGGCACGCCCTATGCCACGCTCGACAGCGACGCGATCCGGCGGACGCTGGAGAAATACGGCACGATCAACGTGAATCGCGGCCTCGCCAAGGACCGGTATTTCCGGGTCAAGGAGAATATCCTCTCCGGCTATGTGCAGGCGAATTTCGAAGCGGGCCGCTTCCGGGGCAATATCGGCGGCCGCTACGTCTTCACGCGCGACCGCTCGCAATTCTACGTCCAGAGCGGCGGCGTCTTCGCGCCGACCACCGTCACTACCGACGACAACCGCTTCCTGCCGGCGGCCAACCTGATCTTCCAGGCGGGCGAGAACGTCATGCTCCGCGGATCGGCCGCCAAGGTGATCGCGCGCCCGCGCTATTCGGACCTTGCCGGCTCGCTCTCGCTCGACGACACCACGCGCAGCGGCAGCGGCGGCAATCCGGGCCTGAAGCCCTATGCGGCGACCAATTTCGGCCTCTCGGCGGAATGGTATTTCGCGCGGGCGAGCTATATCTCCGCCGAGATCTTCTATCGCGACGTCTCGAACTATATCGGCAACGAGACGCAGGACGGCGTCCAGATGACGAACACCGTCACCGGCCGGACGCTGACCTATTCGATCTCGCGCCCGGTCAACGGCGGCAAGGCGAAGGTCACCGGCTTCTCGCTGACGGCCAATGCCAATCTGTTCTGGGGCTTCGGCATCCAGTCGAACTATACCTTCACCGATGCGGATACGGGCCTGCCGACCGGCCTTCCGTTCCTCTCGCGCGATGTCTTCACGATCGTGCCCTATTTCGAGAAGGGGCCATTCCAGGCCCGTGTCAGCTACAATCGGCGTTCGAAATATTTCTATCGCTTCGGCCGGCAGCAGTCGCAGGACTATACGGACGGCTATCGCCAGCTCGATGCGTCGGTCTCGGTCAACCTGACGGACAAGCTGCAGGTCAGCGCTTCGGCATCCAACCTGCTCGACGAAACCTATTATCAGTACAGTTCGGATCCGAAGTTCCCGACTGCGGTGTACAAGAATGGCCGCGTATATTCGCTGAGTGCGTCGCTGCGCATGTAGGCACGTTCCGGGCGCGGCGGCAGCGTTGCCGCGCCCCGTTACCTGGGTGTTCCCTGATGCCGGTGTCTCTCCAAGTCTGGCATTCAAACCTCGCCGCCCGCGGTACGCTGCGGGCGGCTTTTTGTGCGTCTCGGCATGCTCTGCGAATCCTGCCGCAGCCGCAGGAAAGGATTTTCCCCGATGAATGAACGCCGTCGTGCCGGACTGATCCTGCTCGCGTCGCTGGCGCTCGGCATGCCGGGCGTGGCGGCGGCGGATCCCCTGCCGCTGGTGCCGCTGCCAGCGTCGGTGGTTCCCGCCAAGGGGAGCTTCACCCTGGGTCCGGACGTGCGGATCGGGACGGAACCGGGCGATCGGGGAGCGGCCTCCGCCGCGCGCCTGCTTGCGGTGCAACTGAAGGCCGTCCGCGGGTTTGCGCCGGTCCAGGTCAACGGCAAGGCGGCGGTGCGCTTCGTCCGCGACCGGCGGATACGGGGGAAGGAGGCCTATCGGCTGACCGTGGATGCGAGTGGCGTCACCATTGCCGCGTCCGGCGATGCCGGCCTGGTCTGGGGCGCGATGACCCTGGGGCAGCTTGCGAGCCCGGACGGGCGCTTCGGCCAGCCGGCCACCATCGCCGGGATCGTGATCGAGGACATGCCGCGCTTCGCCTGGCGCGGCCTGATGGTGGACGTCGCCCGCCATTTCCAGCCGATCGAGGAACTCTACATCATCGTCGACCAGATGGCGGCAGTGAAGCTCAACACGCTGCACCTGCACCTGACCGACGACCAGGGCTGGCGCTTCGAAGTGAAGCGCTATCCCAAGCTGGCCGAGATCGGGGGATGGCGGCTGCCGCCTTCCGCCGGCGGTCGGACAGGCGACAAGGTCGGCGGCTTCTACAGCCAGGCGCAACTGAAGGCGCTCGTCGCCTATGCCGCGGAGCGCGGCATCACGATCGTGCCGGAAATCGATCTGCCCGGCCATGCCCAGGCGCTGGTCGCCGCCTATCCCGAATTCGGCGTGTTCGGCGACCGGCCGCCGGTGAGCCATGACTGGGGCGTCAATCCCTATCTGCTCAATCCGGGTCCGGAAGGCATCGCGTTCGTCAAGACGGTGCTCGACGAGCTCATGGCGGTCTTTCCCGGGACCTATATCCATCTCGGGGGCGACGAGGCCATCAAGGACCAGTGGCAGCGCAGCCCGGCGGTGCAGGCGCAGATCGCGGCGCTGGGCCTGAAGGACGAGAATGCGCTGCAGAGCTGGCTGATCGACCAGTTCGGCGCCTATCTTGCGAGCAAGGGACGGCGCCTGATCGGCTGGGACGAGATATTGGAGGGCGGCCTTCCGCCTTCCGCCTCGATCATGTCGTGGCGGGGCGAGAAGGGAGCGGTCGAGGCGGCCAATGCCGGTCACGACGTGGTGCTCTCGCCCGCGCCGATACTCTATCTGGACAGTCTGCAGAGCGACCGCGGCGACGAGCCTCCGGGCCGGATCACCATCCAGTCGCTCGAGACGGTCTATGCCTATGAGCCGCTGCCTGCGGGCGTCGCGCCCGACAAGGCGCACCATGTGCTGGGTGCCCAGGGCAATGCATGGAGCGAATATCTGGTGACGCCTTATCAGGTGCAGCACATGCTGTTTCCGCGCGCCGCCGCGATCGCCGAAATGGGCTGGACCCCCAGGCAGCGTCGCGATTTCGCGGACTTCGTGCCGCGGGTCGACGTACAGATGATGCGTTGGCGCCGCGGCGGGGTGGAAGTCGCGGACAGCGGCTTCGCGGTCGGCTTCAAGCTCGACGGCACGCGCGGAGAGGCGCTGCGCAAGGGCAGGGTCAGGCTCTCGCTGGCAAGCCAGATCCGGTACGGCGCGATCCGCTACACCGTCGATGGCAGCGAGCCGCAGGCGTCGTCGCCCGCCTATGCGCAGCCGCTGGACATCGCCTTCGGCACGACGATCCGCGCGGCCGGCTTCCGCGAGGACGGCACGCCGATTGCGGCGCCGCGCCGCTTCGAGGGGACGCGTGCCGCCTTGCTCGCCCGGACCGCGTCCGAAATGGTCGCCTGTCCCAAGGGCGCGCTCGGGCTGCGCGTGCCGCTCTCTTCCGAGGCGACGGCCAACCAGCCGGCATTCAACGTGAACCTGTTCGACACTTGCACGGCGTATCCCGCCGCGCCGCTCGACATCGCGCGCGCCTTCGTCGTCGATGTCGCCCGCCTGCCGCGCCACTACGGCCTGGCCCATGATTTCAAGGCGGTGCGCGCGCACTATAACGTCACGCCTTTCGGGGAGCTCGTGGTGCAGGTGGGATGCACGGACAAGGATGCGAAGCCGGTGGTCGCGGGGACCTTCCCGCTTCCGGATCCCGACAAGGCGCCGCAGCGCTTTACCTTCCGCGGCGCGCTGCCCAAGGGCGCCGGCGATCGCGACATCTGCTTCCAGTTCACTGCGCCGACTTCCGGCCCCTTCTATGCCGTCGAGAAGGTGCAACTGATGGAGCAGGGCGAATGAAGTGGCTTGCCGCGCTCCTGCTCGCGCTGGCCCCGGCGGGAGCGTTCGCCGCGCCGAAGGCGATAACCCGGCTGGACACCGGCTGGCAGGTGCGGATCGCGCCTTCGGACAAGGCGGCCGCCGCGGCGCATCCCCGCGCGGCGCGCTGGATCCCCGCGACGGTGCCCGGCAGCGTGCAGCAGGATCTGATCGCGGCCGGACTGGTGCCCGATCCCTATCGGGGCACCAACGAGGGCGCGATCCAATGGGCCGGCCTGACCGACTGGGAATGGAAGCGGACCATGACGGTGACGCCCGCGATGCTCGCGGCCGACCATCTCGACCTGGTCTTCGACGGTCTCGACACCTTTGCCGAAGTGCGGGTCAACGGCACGCTGCTGCTTGCCGCGGACAATGCCCATCGCCGCTGGCGCGCGGATGCGAAGCCGCTTCTGCGTTCGGGCGTCAACGAGATCACCGTGGTGATCGCCTCGCCGATACGGCGGCTCCAGCCGATGGTGCTGGCCGAGGCGCATCCGCTTCCCGGAGAGTATGACAGCGCGTTCGGGGACGAGCCGAAGGGGCGCCAGACCTCGCCCTATGTCCGCAAGCCCAAATATCAATATGGCTGGGACTGGGCCCCGCGCATCGTGACCGCCGGCATCTGGCGGGAAGTGCGGCTCGAGCAATGGGACGCTGCCCGGATCGATCGATTCAGGGTCGAGCAGGAGGCGCTTTCCGATGCCGAGGCGCGCCTGCTGGTGCGGCTGGAGGTGGTTGCGGGAGCCCCGGGTGCGCGGCGGGTGCGGCTGGTGGTGACGACGCCGGCCGGCGAGACCGTGACGGTCGATCGTTCCATCGCCCTGGCGCCGGGAAGGAACCTGGTCTCCGTCCCGGTCGCCCTTGCCGATCCGAAGCGCTGGCAGCCGGTCGGCTATGGCGAGCAGCCGCTCTACCGCGTCGAAGCGGAGCTGGAAGGCGCGGACCGCGCCGCCACCCGCATCGGCCTGCGCACCGTCGAGCTGCTGCGCGAAGGCGGCGCCTTCGGCCTTCGCATCAACGGGATTCCGATCTTCGCCAAGGGCGCCAACCTCATCCCGTTCGACAATTTCCCGGCCCGGGTATCGGCCGGGACGATGCGGTCGATCCTCGTCGATGCGCGGGCGGCCAACATGAACATGATCCGGATCTGGGGCGGCGGCTATTATCTCGACGACGCCTTTTACGACGCGGCGGACGAGCTCGGGATCCTTGTCTGGCAGGACTTCATGTTCGGCGGCGCGGTGACGCCGCCCGACGCCGCCTTTCGGGACAGCGTGGCGAACGAGGCCGACGAGCAGGTTGCCCGGCTGGCCAATCATGCGTCGATCGTCCTGTGGGCGGGCAACAACGAAGTCCTGTCGGGCTGGGAGAACTGGTCGGACCGCAAGGCTTTCAAGCAGGCCGTGGGCCCGGAAGAGCGCGAGCGGATCGGTGTCGGCATGGCGGTGCTGTTCGACCGGGTGCTGCGCGACGCAGTGACGCGCAACGCGCCGGGGATTCCCTATTGGCCGGGCTCGCCCTCGACCGACTATCGGGGGCCCGTCGACACCGATGCGAGCGGCGACCGGCATTTCTGGGATGTCTGGTCCGGATCCAAGCCCGTCGAGCGCTATCTCGATTCCTGCCCGCGCTTCATGTCGGAATATGGCTTCCAGGCCATGCCCGGGCTCGCGACGATCCGCGAATTTGCCGGGGAAGGGCCGCTGGCGCCCGACAGCCCGGTCCTCAAGGCGCACCAGAAATTCCTGGCGGGGGAGGGCAATGCCCGGCTCCAATTCTATATCGACCAGCGCCTGCGCCCCGCCCGCGACTTCGCCGATTTCGTCTATCTCAGCCAGGTGAACCAGGCCCAGGCGATCGGCATGGCGGCGCTCCATCACCGTGCCTGCCGGCAGGTGACGATGGGATCGCTCTATTGGCAGCTCAACGACAGCTGGCCGGGGATTTCCTGGTCGAGCATCGACCATGCCGGCCGCTGGAAGCTGCTCCATTTCGCTGCGCGGCGCTTCTTCGCGCCTCAGGCGATCGTCGCCGAGCACAAGGACGCGGCGACGCGCGTCACCCTGGTGTCCGATGCGACCGCACCGATCGCGGCGCGCTGGCGCGTGCGCGCGATGACGATGGACGGGCAGCCGCTCGGGGAGCGGGCCGCCGCGATCGACCTGCCGCCGCTGGCCGCGACCGAAGTCGCACGGATCGACGATGCCGCATTGTTCCGCGACGCGCCGGCCCGCGCCAGCTTCGCGGTGGCCGAGCTGCTGATCGGCGGACAAGTCGTGCATCGCACCATTGTCGAGCGCGCGCCGCCCGGGGAGATGGCCTATCCCGCGCCGGGCCTGCAGGCGCGCTGGAGCGGTGACAGCCTCACGCTGTCGACCACCGGGCTCGTCCGCGCGGTGATGCTCGACTTCGGTACGATCGCTGCCCAGCCGAGCGACAATGGATTCGACTTGCTTCCAGGCGAGACCGTGACCGTCACCATCGCGTCGCGGGCCGGCCGCGCGGCGCTTGCCCGCGCCCTGACCCTGAGGAGCCTTGCGCGATGATCTGGCTTCTGCTCGCCCAGGCCGCGCCGGTCACGCCCGATCCGGTCGTCGAGGCAGTCGCGGCCATGACGCTGGAGGAGAAGGCGGCGCAGCTCCAGTCGACGGCACCCGCCGCGCCCGAGGCTGGGCTGCCGGCCTATGACTGGTGGAACGAAGGCCTGCATGGCCTCGCGCGCAATGGGCCGGCCACGGTGTTTCCCCAGGCGATCGCGCTGGCGGCGACCTGGGATGCCGATCTGCTGCGCCGGGTGGGCGACGTGGTGTCCACCGAGGCGCGGGCGCGCTTCAATGCGCGGCCGGCCGGCGCCGATCGCCGCATCTATGAAGGGCTGACGATCTGGTCGCCCAATATCAACATCTTCCGCGATCCGCGCTGGGGCAGGGGGCAGGAAACCTATGGCGAGGACCCCTATCTGAGCGGCAGCCTGGCCGTGGGTTTCATCCGCGGCCTGCAGGGCCCCGATCCGCGCGCGCCCAAGGTGATCGCCACGCCCAAGCACCTCGCGGTGCACAGCGGTCCCGAGGCGGGTCGCGACGGCTTCGACGTGGATCCCTCGCCGCGCGATCTCGAGGCGACCTATCTTCCCGCCTTTCGGATGGCGATCACCGAAGGCAAGGCCCGATCGGTGATGTGCGCCTACAACGCCGTGCACGGGGTCCCCGTCTGCGCATTGCCGTCGCTCATGGTGGAACGGGTCCGGCGGGACTGGGGGTTCCAGGGCTTCTCCGTCTCCGATTGCGATGCCGTCGCCAACATCCATCTGTTCCACCATTATCGCCTGGGCGGGGCCGCGGCATCCGCGGCCGCGCTGAAGGGCGGGACCGACCTCAATTGCGGCTCCGCCTATGGCGCGTTGCCCACCGCGGTGCGCCAGGGCCTGCTGCGCGAGGCCGAAGTGGATGGCGCCCTGGTCCGGGTTCTGTCGGCGCGGCGCGACCTGGGGATTGCCTTTGGCGCACACTCGCGCTGGTCCGCCATCCGGCCGGAAGAAGTCGCGACGCCGGGCCACCGCGCGGTCGCGCTCGAAGCGGCGCGCAAGTCGATCGTGCTGCTGCGCAACGAACATGGGCTGCTGCCGCTCGATCCGCGCACCCGATTGGCGGTCATCGGCGCCAATGCCGACGATCTGGGCGTGCTGCAGGGCAATTATCACGGCACCGCCGCAGATCCCGTCACGCCGCTGGCCGGCCTGCGGCAGCGCTTCGCCAGCGTCTCTTATGCGCAGGGCTCGATCCTCGCGGAGGGTGCGCCGGTGGTGATGCCGGGTACCGCGCTGCGGGACCTGCGCGCCGAATATCAGGTCGATGGCAAGACGGTCCTGGCACGCACCGAACCCAGGATCGACCTGGACCTCAACCGCGCCGCGCCCGGCCCCGGCGTTCCAGTCACCGGCTGGCGCGGCCGCTGGACCGGGCGCTTCGCGCCGCCGGGCCCCGGCCGCTATCGCCTGGTGCTCGACCAGGCCCAGTGCTGGAAGGACTGCACGCTGCACGACACGGCCACGCTCACCCTGGGCGGGCGCGTGCTCCATGCGGGAGCGCTGCCCAAGGGGCGCGTGGAGCTGACGATCGACAGCGACGGATCGCCCCAGCCGATCGCGCTCGAGCTCGATCATCGCAGCGAGGATGAGAGCATCCGTCTCCTCTGGTTGCCGCCGGCCGAGCCGCTGCTGGCCGAAGCGGTTGGGGCGGCAAGGGCGGCGGAAGTCGCAGTGGTGGTCGTCGGCCTCTCGCCCGATCTCGAAGGCGAGGCGCTGCAGGTCCAGGTGCCGGGCTTTGTCGGCGGCGATCGCACCGACATCGGCTTGCCCCAGCCCCAGGCGCGCCTGGTCGAGGCGATCCGGGCGACCGGCAAGCCGATGGTGCTCGTCCTGGCGAGCGGCAGCGCCGTGTCGGTGGACCCGAGCCAGGCTGATGCGATCCTCGCGCTCTGGTATCCTGGCGAAGCGGGAGGAACGGCGCTGGCCGATACGCTGGCCGGCGCGAACAATCCCAGCGGGCGCCTGCCGGTGACCTTCTATCGTTCGACCGGCGACCTGCCTGCCTTCATCGACTACGGCATGAAGGAGCGTACCTATCGCTATTTCACCGGGCAGCCGCTCTGGGGCTTCGGCCATGGCCTCAGCTACACCCGGTTCCACTATTCCGGCGCCGCGGCGCGGGCCGGCAAGATCGGCGAGCCCGTGACCGTCACCGTCCGGGTCGCCAATACCGGGAGCCGTCCGGGCGAGGAAGTGGTTCAGGCCTATGTCGTGCCGCCCGCCGAGGACGAAGCGCTGACGATGACCGATCCCGTCCTGCAACGGCAGCTCGCCGGCTTCGCGCGCGTGTCGCTCGCGCCGGGCATGGGACGGACGGTTTCCCTGGCGATCGATCCGCGCGGCTTGTCGAGCGTCGCGCGCGACGGCACCCGGCGCGTCCTGCCGGGGAAATATCGTGTCTGGATCGGCGGCGGCCAGCCCGGCGACGGACCCGGGCAATGGGTCGAGGCGATCCTGTCGGGCAGTGCACGGGAACTCCCGAAATGATGGACAGGCGCAGCATGCTTGGCGCGGGGTTGGCGTTCGCCGCGCCGCGCCCGTCCTGGGCCATGGCCCCGTCCTTCGCCTCGCAACGCCCTCCCATAAGCGAGCGTCGCTTCACGAGCCCGGCGGTGGAACGCGAGATAGCGCGCGTGTCGTCCCGGATCGGCGATCCCAAGCTCGCCTGGATGTTCGCCAATGCCTGGCCCAATACGCTCGACACGACGGTCATGCGTGCCGGCGAGCAGGACAGCTTCGTGGTGACCGGGGACATCCCCTGCCTTTGGCTGCGCGACTCCTCGGCGCAGATGAAGCCCTATCTCCACCTGGCCAGGGAGGATGCCAGGCTCGCCATGCTCCTGCGCGGCCTGATCGCGCGGCATGCGCGGTCGGTGCTGATCGATCCCTATGCCAATGCGTTCATGGAGGATCCGCTGGCGCGGACCAGCCTTTCCTGGGCCGTCGACGACGATACCGAGATGAAGCCGGGCGTCGCGGAGCGGAAATGGGAAGTGGATTCGCTCTGCTACGTCATCCGGCTGGGCCATCAATATTGGCGCGCGACCGGAGATGCGCGCGCCTTCGATGCGACCTGGGCCCAGGCGATGCGGGCGATCGTGCGCACCTTTCGCGAGCAGCAACGCAAGTCGAATCCGGGCCCTTATCGCTTTCGCCGCCAGGCGCCGCAGCCGACCGAGACCTTGCTGTGGGGCATGGGCAATCCCACGCGGCCGATCGGGCTGATCCACTCCGGCTTCCGTCCGTCGGACGATGCCTGCCACTATCCCTTCCTGATCCCGTCCAACCTGTTCGCAGTTGCTGCGCTGCGCGAACTGGCGGAGCTATGTTCCGAAGCGCGCCCCGATCCCGCGCTCGCGGCCGAAGCACTGGCGCTTGCCGCGGAAGTGTCCGCCGCCTTGCGCGCGCATGGCACCATGCGCCTGCCCGACGGCCGGCGCGTCTGGGCCTATGAAGTCGATGGCTATGGCAATGCGGTCTTCATGGACGATGCCAATGTCCCGTCGCTTTCGGGCCTGGCCTATCTGGGCTGCGCGAAGCCGAACGACGCATTGTGGCGCAGGACGGCGGATGCGGCATGGAGCGAGGCCAATCCCTGGTTCTTCAAGGGGCGCGCCGCCGAAGGCATTGGCGGGCCGCATGTCGGAAGCGGCCAGGTCTGGCCGATGTCGCTGATCGTCCGCGCGCTGAGCGCGAGGGATGACGCGACGATCCGGCGATGCCTGAAGACGCTTCGCGACACGGATGCGGATACCGGCTTCGTGCACGAAGCCTTCGACAAGGACGATCCCTCGATCTTCACGCGCAAATGGTTCGCCTGGGCCAACGGCCTTTTCGGCGAGCTGATCGTTCATCTGGCGGATGTGCGCCCGCAGATATTGAAGGAACCGCTATGAACCTGTCGCGCCGCCAGCTTTTCGCCGGCACTGCCCTGGGGACCGTTGCCGCGGCCTTGCCGCCCGTCCCGGCGATCGCGCCGGCAACGCCCAACCTCTTCATCGGCACCGGCGGCGATGGCCATACCTATCCCGGCGCCACGCTGCCGTTCGGCATGGTCCAGCTTTCGCCGGATACCGATGTCGAGCGTTGGGATACCTGCTCGGGCTATCATCGCAGCGACACCTCGATCATGGGCTTCAGCCATACGCATTTGTCGGGCACCGGCATCGGCGACATGCTCGACGTGCTCGTGGTGCCGACCCGGGGGCCGCTGCATCTGTTGCCGGGCCCGCTCGCCGATCCGGATGCCGGCTATCGCCAGCGCTTCTCCGCCGAGCATGCCGAGCCGGGCTATTACCGGGTGACGCTCGAGAGCGGCGTGCAGGCGGAGCTCACCGTCACCGAGCGCACCGGCTGGCATCGCCATAGCTTCCCCAAGGGCCCCGGCCATATCCTGATCGACCTGTCGCATATGATACGCGACAAGTCGGACCAGGGGTGGCTCGTCGACGACGCCCATCTCGCCCTCGATGCCGACGGCACGCTTACCGGCGGCCGCCGCGTGTTCCGCTGGGCCAAGGGGCGGCGGATCTTCTTCGCCATGCAATTCTCCCGCAAGCCCGATCGCATCGCATTCTATGGCGACGAGGATGCCGAGCAGCCGGCCGGCGCCGAGCGTGTCGCCGGCAAGCGCGTCAAGGCGGCGCTGTTCTATGACGATGCCGGCGCGGCGCCGATCCTGATCCGCTGCGGGATCTCGGCGGTGGACGTCGCCGGGGCCCGGGCGAACCTGGCGCCGCACGCGACGCACTGGAATTTCGATCGGGTGCGGAACGCGGCGGCGGCGCGGTGGAATGCGGCTCTGGGCGGGATCGCGGTCGAGGGCGGCACCCCGGACCAGCGCGTGGTCATGGCTTCCGCCTTCTATCACGCGCTGCTGGCGCCCACGCTACTTTCCGACGTCGATGGCCGCTATCCGGGGCTCGACGGAAAGATCCAGCAAGTGCCGGCCGATGCCGCTGCCTATAGCAGCTATTCGCTCTGGGACGTCTATCGCGCGCAGCTGCCGCTGCTCACGCTTGTCGCGCCGGAGCGGAGCAAGCACTTCGTCGACGATCTGATCCGCCAGACGGCGCAGTCGCCCTTCGGCCCGCTCGTCTGGCCGCTCCAGGGCAAGGAGACCGGCACCATGATCGGCTGGCACGGCGTGGTGCCTCTCGCCGAGGCACAGGCCAAGGGCATTTCCGCCGATTATGCCGCGGCATGGCCGGCGATCCGGCGTCGCAGCTTCGACTTCTCCGTGCCCGACAAGGACAACAGCCTCGGCCGTGACCTGTACGATGCCAAGGGATATGTGCCGGCGGACAAGGTCTTCGAGAGCGTGAGCCGGACCCAGGAATATGCCTATGACGATTGGGCGTCCTCGCATCTCGCGCGCGCGGTGGGGGCGGGGGAGGATGCGGAGCGGCTGCGCAGACGCTCCGGGAACTGGCGCAACGTGATCGACGGCAAGATCGGCTTCGCTCGTCCGCGGTTCGACGATGGCAGCTGGTGGCAGCCCTATGATCCGATCCAGCTCGGGCACATGCCCAAGCCCTGGTGGCGCGACTATACCGAGGCGAATGGCTGGCAGGCGACGTTCCTCAACCAGCACGACGTCTATGGGCTGATCGCGCACATGGGGGGCGATGCCGCCTTCGAAGCGAAGCTCGATGCGCTGTTCGACGCACCGTCGACCCTGCCGGCGAATGCGCCGCCCGACATTGCGGGGCTGGTGGGGCAATACGCCCATGGCAACGAGCCGGACCAGCATGCGCCCTATCTCTATGCGTTCACGGGCGCGCCCTGGAAGACGCAGGCAATGGTTCGCCGGCTTTGCACCGAAATGTACCAGAACGCGCCGAAGGGCATTATCGGAAATGACGATTGCGGCCAGATGAGCGCCTGGTTCATATTCTCGGCGCTGGGATTCTATCCCGTGGACCCTGTCGAGGCGGTCTATGTCTTCGGCTCGCCGCTCTTCGCGCGCGCCAGCATCGCCCTGGCCCAGGGCCGCACGCTCACCATCGAGGCGCCCGGCAACTCGGCGGCGACGCCCTATGTGCACGCCGTCAGCTGGAACGGTCGTCCCTGGTCGAAGAGCTGGATTTCGCATGCCGATCTCGTCCGGGGCGGAACGCTGCGCTTCACGATGAGCGCGAAGCCCAATCCCGCGTTCGGGCGCGCGCCAAAGGATCGCCCGCCGTCCGGCGGCAAGTTCCCGGCATGAGCCCGGATGCCGGCTTGGTCGCGCACTCGCATGCGCCATTCTCGAAAGGGCCCTGACAGATGATCGACCTCACCCGCCGCGGTCTTGCCGGCATGGGATTGCTGATGGCGGCGGTGCCGGCCGGGGCGCGGGGCCGGGTCGCACCGCCCGCGCCCTGGGGCGCGACGCCGTCGCCGCGACAGCTCGCCTGGCACGCCCATGAGATGTTCGGATTCGTCCATTTCTCGATCAACACCTTCACCGACAAGGAATGGGGCTATGGCGACGAGAGCCCGCGCCTGTTCGATCCGTCGGGCTTCGATCCGGATCAGATCGCCGCGGCGGCGAAGGCGGCGGGGATGCGCGGCCTGATCCTGACGGCGAAGCACCATGACGGCTTCTGCCTTTGGCCGACGATGCTGACCGAGCATTGCATCCGCAACGCGCCGTACAAGGGCGGCAGGGGCGATATCGTCGGCGAGCTGGCAAGCGCGGTTCGGCGGGCAGGGCTGAAGTTCGGCATCTATCTCTCGCCATGGGACCGGAACCATGCCGAATATGGCCGGCCGGCCTATATCGACTATTTCCGCAAGCAGGTGGTCGAGCTGTGCACGCGCTATGGCGAGCTCTTCGAATTCTGGTTCGACGGGGCGAATGGCGGGGACGGCTATTATGGCGGCGCCCGCGAGGCCCGGAAGATCGATGCGCCCGCCTATTACAACTGGCCCTCGATCGTCGCGCTGGTGCACCGGTATCAGCCCATGGCCTGCACCTTCGATCCCCTGGGCGCGGATGTGCGCTGGGTGGGCAATGAGAAGGGAGTCGCCGGCGATCCGTGCTGGCCGACCATGCCCAATCATCCCTATGTGCAGTCGGAGGGGAATTCCGGCGTCCGGGGCGCGCCGCTCTGGTGGCCGGCGGAGACCGATGTCTCGATACGGCCGGGCTGGTTCTACCATGCGGACGAGGATGGCAAGGTCAAGGATCCGGAGCGACTGATCCGCCTCTATGACGAGTCCGTCGGCCGCGGGACCAACCTCAACCTCAACATCCCTGCCGACCGGAGCGGACGGATCCCCGCCGCCGACCTGGCGTCGCTGCGCGCCTTTGGCAACGCCATGCGCGCCACCTTCGCACGCGATCTGGCCAAGGGGGCGGTCGCGCATGCCAGCGACGAGCGGGGCGCGGCCTTCGGCGCCGGCAAGGTGCTCGACGGCGATCGGAACAGCTATTGGTCGACGCCGGACGCGGTGCGGACTCCGGTCCTCACGCTGGATCTCGCGCCCGGCACCGTGTTCGACCTCATTCGGCTGCGCGAATATCTGCCGCTCGGCGTCCGCGTGACCAGCTTCGCGGTCGATGCCGAGATCGGGGGGCGCTGGCAGACGCTGGCGAGCCACAGCTGCATCGGGGCGCAGCGCCTGATCCGGCTTTCCGAACCGATCGCGGCGCGCCGCATCCGGCTGCGCATCCTCGATGCCCCGGCCTGTCCGGCGATCAGCGAAGTCGCGCTCTTCCGCCAGGTCGCGCCCGCACGGCTCGCGGCCATCGCGCCGAGCGATCCGTCGATCCTGTCGCGCGCGCGCTGGACGATCGTCCGGGCAAGCGCCGGCGGCGATCCCCGGCGCCTGCTGGACGACGATGCGAGCTCGCTCTGGACGGTTCCTGCGCCGACGCCGGGCCGCCCGGCCGAAATCGTCATCGATCTGGGCGCGGTGCAGCCGCTTGCCGGGTTCACGCTGACGCCCGCCCGCGAGCCGAGTGCCGATGCCGCGCCCCCACGGGGCTATCGGGTCGATACGAGTCTCGATGGTCGAACCTGGGAGGCGGGAGGCGAGGGTGAATTCTCCAACATCGCCTATGCGCTGGCGACCCAGCGGATCGCGCTTTCGAGCGGCAGGCCCGCGCGCTTCCTTCGTCTCGTCTTCGAGGCGGTGGCGGTGCCGGCCCGCGAACTGGCGATCGCGGATATCGGAGCGTTCGGCAGGCGATGACGGTCGCGTTGGCGGGTGCGCCCCCTCGGCGTCGGGGCCGTCCATGAATATGCTGCTGGAAATCTGCGTCGACGATGTGTCCGGCATCGATGCCGCGGTGGCCGGCGGGGCCGATCGCCTCGAACTCTGCGCGAGCCTCGAACTGGGTGGCCTGACGCCGTCCGCGGCGCTCGTCGAGCGGGCGGTCGCGACGGGGTGCCCCGTGCACATGATGATCCGGCCGGTCAGTGGGGATTTCGTGCTCGATGGCGCGGCGATCGCATTGATGCGGGAGGAGATCCGCCTGGGCGCCTGGTGCGGCATCGCCGGGGTGGTCCTCGGCGCTACGCGGCCGCAGGGTGGGCTCGACTATGATGCGCTGGCACGCTTTCGCGAAGCCGCGCGCGATGTCCGGATCGTGCTGCACCGCGCGATCGATCTCGTCGCGGACCCGGTCGAGGCGGTGCGGCGCGTCGCCGCACTCGGCTACGACAAGATCCTGAGCTCAGGTGGTGCGCCCCGGGCGATCGACGGTGCAGCGACGCTTGCGGCGATGGTCGAGGCGGCCGGAGAGCATCTATCCATCATCGCCGGATCCGGGATCACTTCGGACAATGTCGCGTGGTTGCTCGAGCATACGGGCGTCCGGGAAGTCCATGCATCGGCGAGTTGCCCCGGGCCGGCGCCGCATCCCGATGCCCTGGGCTTCGGCTTCGCGCGCGGACCGCGGAACCGGACCGACGCCGGACGGGTACGCGCGCTGCGCGAGGCGATCGCGCAATGGAAACGCAGCAGGCGAACTGCGGAGCTTGACGGCCTGCGCTAGGACGCGTCCCCGAAGATCGCGGTGTGACGGTCTCGCGCCGGTCACTCTCGGGCATTGGCGATGCGGGATCGGCGGATCGGGGAAGATGTCGTTGCGGTCGTCACGGCTATCGCGGGTTCATCGGTCGACAACGGTGCGCCCTGGTCGTCGATGAGAAATGGCCAGATTGCGAAGAAGAAGGCTTCGGGGTCGACCAGTTGCTCGGGCGTCGCGACGCCGGATCGCTTGATCGTTCTCCCGACGATCATGTCGGCCACGATCACCGCCGGCAGCGCCGTCAGGAAGCCCGTGCCGCCGGGGATGACGCCGTTCAATGCCGCGCCGACGACCATCTGCCTTCGTCCCTGCCAGCCTTCCGCCACCGCGCTGAGCGGTGGAAGCCATTTCTTGCCTCGAACGACATCCGCGATGCCATGGTAGATATAGGACGTCGCATCCCTCGGCCGGAAGCGGCCGCCCTGTTCGTCCAGCGCGGCGGCAAGCCGGGCGGCGGCTTCGTCGATGGTCAGGCCCCTGGTGCGGATGCCGCGAGCGGCCCTTGCCAGCGCGGCGTTCACATAGCCCGAGAAATCCATGACATTGAGGCATTCCTGCAGCGATGGATATTTTCGCGGCAGCGTGATCGCCTCCGGATGGCCGACGAGACGCGTGGAGACGCGGCCAATTCCCGGATAGTTCACCTCGACCCGTTCGAGCGGTCGGGCGCTGACGATTCCGCCATTGCGCCAGACCGGGATCGGCATGCTGATCTGTTCGACCCAGTGCCGCAGCGCCGCGGTCACGCCATTGCCCGGGCTCTCCTTCTCGTCGCCACGGCTGCCCCAGATGGTGATCAGGCGGTCGACCCGATCGAGCTGGGAAGTTGCGTGCACGGCCAGCAGGTTGGCGATGCCGGGGCTGGCGCCGCAGCCGATGATGGCGGTGATGCCGGCCGCGCTGGCCGCTGCGTCGAGCGCCAGCATGTCGAGCGTGGGCAGGGGATCGTCGGTCACGTCGACGAAGTGGCAACCGGCCGCGATGACCTGGCGGAGCAGCGGCACCGCGAAGCGACTCGCCGGGCCGACGGTCGATACCACGATGTCGTGCTGGCGCAGTATCGCGCCCAGCGCGGCCGCATCCTCGATGTCGACCTTCATGCTGCGCGCACCGCACAGCGAGGCCGCCCGCGCGGCCGCGTCTTCCGACAGGTCCGCGATGGTGACGTCGGAGAAGCTGTGGAAGAGCCTCACGGCCCTGGCGAAGGCCCGGCCGACTTCGCCGGCACCCAGAACAAGCAGTCGCAATTTCGCCCCCTATCGTCAGGACATGAAGAATGTCGCGCCCGCTGCACATGGTGGTTCCGTCGAGCGGGCCGATGCCGTTGTCATGGTCGGGTCGGCACCGCCGCCGGCAGGACTTCCCCAGCCTCGAGGGCGGCCACTTCCCGAGGATCGGGCTGCCGGACGAGCCGGCCGAATTTGGGAGCGAGCCAGCGCTCCAGCCGGTCGATCGTCTCGTATACGACCGGCACCAGCACCAGCGACAGCGCGGTGGAGGTGATCAGCCCGCCGATCACGGCGACCGCCATGGGCTGGCGGAACTCCGATCCCTCGCCAAGGCCCAGGGCCGTCGGCACCATTCCCGCCGCCATCGCCACGGTCGTCATCACGATCGGCCGGGCGCGCTCGCGGCAGGCCTCGACCAGCGCGGCCCGGCGCGGCACGCCGTCCCGTTCGCGCTCGATCGCATATTCCACCAGCAGGATGGAGTTCTTCGCGGCCAGGCCGAGCAGCATCAGGAACCCGATCATCGCCGGCAGCGACAGCGCGAACCCGCCCAGCAACAGGCCCGCGAACGCGCCGCCGACCGCGAGCGGCAATGCGGTGAGGATCGTGACCGGCTTGAAGAAGGAGCGGAACAGCAGGACCAGCACCGCGAAGATCATGCCGACGCCGGCGATCATGGCGCCGATGAAACCGCCGAACAGTTCGGCCATCGCCTCGCTGTCGCCATAGAGTTGCTGCCGCACGCCGGCGGGCAATGCCTTCATGCCTGGCAGCGCTGCCACCGCATCGGTCGCCTGGCCGAGGGTCAGGCCGGAGAAATCCGCCTGGATCGTTGCCCGACGTTCGCGGTCGATGCGTTCGATGCGGCCGGGGCCGGCCTCGAAGCCGATATCGGCAACCGCGTCCAGCCGGGTCGTGCCGCCGCCTGCGACCGGCACGCGCAGTCCGGCGATCGTCTCGAGATCCAGGCGCGCGGCGGCCGGCAGCAGCGCCCGGGCGGGCAGATTGCGTCCATCGATCGGCAGCTTGGCCAGATTGGCGTCGATATCGCCGATCGTCGCGACCCGCGCGGTGTCGGCGATGGCTTCGGCAGTAACGCCCAGACGCGCCGCTTCGGCGAGGCGCGGCCGGATCACCAGTTCGGCGGAGGAGGGCGGCTCGGCGGCGCGCACGTTGCGCAGCCCGGCGATTCCCTGCATCTCGTGCCGGATGCGCCGGGCGGCTGCCTCCAATGCCTGCGGATCGCTGCCGACCAGAATGACTTCGAGATCGGCGCCGGTGCCGCTCTGGCCCCCCGGCGTGATGCGAACGTCGCGAATGGCGCGCAGCGCGGGAGCCATCCGGCGCTTGAAGCCAGCCGCGGTGCCGGCGCGATCCTCCTTGAAGACGACGGTCAGCGAACCATTGTGCATCGCCTCGCCGCCGAAGCGGGTGAAGACGGATGCGACGTCCGGATGCCCCTTCAGGATCCGCGTCGCCTCGGCGCTGGCCCGGTCGAGGTCCGCGCGAGTGGATCCCGGTGCCGCCGCCATGTTGAAGACCATGCTCTTCGGATTGCTCTCGGGGATGAAAGCCGTCGGCAGCAGCGAAGCCAGCCCGAGCGAGCCGGCGAAGAACAGGAAGGCGAGCAGGATCGACAGGCCGGGATGATCGAGCGCCCAATCGAGGATGCGGCGATACCAGCCGGGCATCGGCTTGCGCGCGTGCGGCGTTCGCGCCGGCACCAGCAGATAGGCGCACATCAGCGGCGTCAGCAAGCGGGCGACCAGCAGCGAGAAGAGCACCGCCACGGCGACCGTGATGCCGAACTCGCGGAAATACTGGCCGACGATGCCGCCCATCAGCGAGACCGGCAGGAAGACCACGACGATCGCGAAGGTGGTGGCAATGACGGCAAGGCCGATCTGGTCCGCCCCGATCATCGATGCGCGATAGGGGCTCTCGCCGCCTTCGATCCGCTTCTCGATATTCTCGATCTCGACGATGGCGTCGTCGACGAGGATGCCGATCACCAGCGTAAGCGCCAGCAGCGAGACCAGGTTGAGCGTGAACCCCAGTGCGAGCATGATCGCGAAGGTGGGAAGGAGCGAGATCGGCATGGCCACCGCCGCGATCAGCGTCGAACGCCAGGTGCGCAGGAACAGCCAGACGACGAGCGCCGCCAATGCCATCCCTTCGACCAGCACTTCGATCGTCGCGGAGAATTCGGCGCGCGTCTCGTCCGCGCTGGAGACGATCCGCGTGAAGCGGACGCCGCCGCTCTCGCGCGCCAGCCGCTCGATCGCGACATTTGCCGCATCCTCGACACGGATGTCGCTCGCCGGCTTGGTCTTCATGATCTCGAAACCGATGACCGGACGCCCGTCGAGCCGCGCGAAGGATCGGGGTTCGGTGCCGCCGTCGCCCACTTCGGCCACGGCGGACAGCGGCACGCTGCGCCCGCCGTCGAGCGGCAGCTCGACTGCGCGGAGGGCTTCGGCGCTGCGCGGCGATGCGAGGACGCGCACCGCCTGCTCGCTCTTGCCGAGTTCCACCCTGCCGCCGGCATTGTCGCCCAGCGCAGTGCGTAGCGCCTGGCTGACCTGCGAGGCGGTGAGTCCATAGGCGGCCAGGCGGTCGGGCAGCAGCGAGACGACGATCTCGCGATTGGCACCGCCCAGCCGGCGGATCGACGAGACGCCGGGAACCGCCTGGAGCGTCTTGGCGACACGGTCGTCGATGTACCAGGACAGGTCGACGTCGGACATCGGAGCGGCGACCGCATAGGTCAGCACCGGAACGGCATCGATATCGACCCGCTCGACCACCGGGGGATCGATGCCGCGCGGCAGGTCCGCCCGGATGCGGTCGATCGCGGTGCGGACTTCGTCGATCGCCTTTTGCTGGTTCTCGCCGATGCTGAACTCGACCAGAGTGGCCGAATGGCCATTGGTGACGGCGGAGAAGACGTGCTTCACCCCCGGAATGCCCGCAACCGCATTCTCGACCGCGCGGGCGACCTGGGTTTCCAGCTCCGCCGGGGCCGCCCCGCTCTGCGTCACGTTGACGGCGACGATCGGAAAGGAGGTGTCGGGCAATTGCTTGACTGGCAGCGCGAGATACGCCCAGATGCCGGCCAGGGTGAGAAGGGCGAAGAGGACGCAGACCGGAATCGGGTTGCGGATCGACCAGGCCGAAATGGCGACGCTCACGGTTGGCCTTCCACCGGCTTGACGATCTGCCCGGGGACGACCAGGGCGCCTCCGCCCAGCAGGACCGGCGTGCCGGACGGCGGCCCGTCCAGCAGCTCCACCATTCCGCCGCCCCGCGCGCCCGTGCGCACCGGCACGCGCGCGACACGGCCCGCCTTGTCCACCGTCATCACCGACGGCCCACCCTCATAGGAGAGTGCCCGTAGCGGGACCGAGCGGACCGACCGCGCTTCGCCCGCGACCGAAGCGGTGGCGAAGCCGCCCAGGCGAAGCCCGGGATGGAAGGGGAGGAGGATGCGGACCCGGCCGAGACGGGTGGCGGGATCCACCCGCTCGCCCAGTCGCCGGACGGTGCCGGTCAGTCGTCTGCCGGATGCCAGGGTAACGGTGGCGGCCGCGCCGGGTGCGAGCCTGGACAGGAGGTGTTCGGGTGCTTCGGCGTCGAGTTCGAACAGGCCGTCGCGGGCGATGCGGAAGGGCGGCTCGGTGCCCGTCCCGGCGACGTCGCCGGGGCGCAGGGAACGCTGGACGATGATCCCCGATACGGGGCTGCGCAGCGTCAGTCGGCCGCGGCGGACGACGATCTCGCGCAGGGCGGCCTGCGCCGACTGCAATTGCGCCTGTGCGGCGCGCGCTTCGAAGCCGCGCTGCACGATCGTCTCGTCGGCGATCACGCCGCGTCCGGTGAGGTCCGCAACGCGAAGATGCTCGGATCGTGCGCGTTCCGCCGCGACCTGCGCGCTGGTGCGTTGCGCTCTGAGGCGCGCCTCCTCGCTGGCGAGCAACGCGCCGTCGAGCAGCGCCACCGGCTGGCCGCGACGCACCTGATCGCCTTCATCGGCCAGCACGCGCAGCACCCGATAGCCCGACAGTTCGGGCAATATCGCAGCTTCCTCGCGCGCGACGATGGTTCCCGAAACATCGACACCCGCGCTGATCGGCCGACGCGCCACGCGGAAGACCCCGACGGTCGGCGGCGCTTCCGCCTCGTCGGCGCGAGGCGCTTCCTTTGCGCAAGCGGAGAGCGTCAGTGCGATGGCGGTGACGAACAGGGGCCGTTTCATCATCATTCCCCGGGAAGTGAGGCGGCGCTCGGCAAGGGCTGCCAGCCGCCCCCGAGCGCACGGAATAGGGTGACGGCGCGGCGGAGGGTTTCCGCGCGGGCCGTGGCACTGGCGAGATGTGCGGCGCTGCGCGCGCGTTGGGTCTCGAGCAGCGTGGGAAGATCGTTCAATCCGCGCGCGAAGCGCAGCCGGTCTGCCGCATATGCCTCGTCGGCGCGGCTTTCGGCACGTGCCAGCAGGGCGACGCGCGCACGGTCTCCCGCCAGGCGGAGCAGGGACTGATCGGCTTCGGAAAAGGCGGTCTGGACCGCTCGTTCATAGGCGATGACTGCCTGTTCGGCACGAGCGCCCTCGGCGCGTATCTGGGCGAGCAGCCGCGCCCGGTCGAGGATCGGCATGGTGAGCCCCGCGCCCAGCGTCCAGAAGGCGCTGACGGCAGTGAGGCCGCCGCCGCGTGTGGCAGTGAGTCCCGCTCCGGGGTTGAGCGTCAGGCGCGGGAAGAGCTCGAGGCGCTGGAGTTCGGCGCGTGCGATCGCGGCCCGGAGGCGCTGCTCGGCCTCCCGCACGTCGGGCCGGCGCTCCAGCAACATGCCCGGCAGCGCCGCGGGCGGCTGGGGAGGGAGATCGAGGCGGGGGGCGATCGGCAGGGTGTCGAGCGCCTTGTCGGCCTCGCCCAGCAGGACGAGGATCGCGCGCCTGGTCGCGGCGAGCTCGGCCTCCAGCTGGGTGGCGTGCGCCTCGGCCTGCGCCACATCGGCGTCGATCCGCGCCACATCGGCGCGCGCCGCCAGGCCGCGATCGGCGCGTGCGTGCATCACCGCCAATATCCCGCGCTGGATCGCCAGGGTTTCCCGGGCCGCCTGGATCTGTGCGGCGAGGCCGCGCGCCGCGAACAGGGCATCGGCGACATCGGCGACGAGCGTTGCCCGTGTCCCCTCCTGTACGAAGCGGGCGGCCGCAAGGTCGGCGTCGGCCGCGGCCCGCGCCGCGTCGCGCCGGCCCAGCAGGTCCAGCTCCCAGGAAAGATTGAATGTCGGCGAGGCGGCCGCGACCGTGGCTCCGGAGGTCACCGACGTGCCCCCGGGGCCGCCGATCAGCACGTCCGGACCGGACAGGCTCTCGCTGCGCTGCACGCCGCCGGTCAGTTGCAGGTCCCCCTGGACCCGGAAGGGGGCGAGCGCAGCCCGGCGGATCGCCTGGGCTTCGCGCAGGCGCGCCAGGCCGAGCCGGACATCGGCATTGGCATGCAGCGCGCGTGCGACGAGATCGTTCAGCTGCGCATCGCCGAACAGCGTCCACCACCGGTCCAGTGCCGCCGGCTCCGGGCTCGGATGCGGCGCTGCCGCCTCGAAGCGCGCGGGGAGGCGCGCGACGGGTCGTCCGATCTCGAGGCTCGGGGCACACCCCGCCGTCGCGAGGACGGCGGGGAGCAGTACCGACGGGATGCGGACACGGTGCATCAGAAGGCCTGGCGGATTCCGAGCATGGCGGACCAGCCCGACATGCGCGGACGGAATTGCGCCTTGGTCGCGCCATTGAAGCCGTCGAAGCGCAGGGACGAGGTCCGGGAATAGCGCGCACCCAGCTCGATCGTGGTCGACTGCGTGGCGGCGATGCCGACGCCCGCGTCGAGGTGCCAGTTGAAGCCCCAGTCCTTGCCCGAATAGCGGCTGCCGGTGGCAGGCGAACCGCTCAGGCGGCTCATGCGCGAGTCCACGCGCGACATGCCGATCCCGCCGCCGACATAGGGCACCACATGCTCGCTCGCCGCGATGTCGAAATAGCCCGCCGCGCCGATGGTGAGCGCCTTGGTCCGCCCGTCCGCAGTGAAGCCGCCCTTGGCCGCCTGCTTCTTGTCGACGCCGGCGGTGGTGTAGCCGACCGTGCCTTCGAGACGGAACGGGCCGGCATCATAGCCGATGCCGAGTTCGCCATTGAAGCCGCGCTTATAGTCGGTGTCGCGCTGGAGCGTGGTTCCGGCGGTGGGGTTGTTGCCCTGGAGGCGCGCATTGGAGTCGATGGACAGGCCGGCCCGCGCCACGCCATAGACGCCGGTCGACGGTTCATCCTGCGCGGCTGCCGGGGTAATGCCGGCTGCGGCGATTGCGAGCGCGGCGAGGGCGCAGTGGCGGAAAGCGGGTACCATGAAAATCTCCTGTCTGCCGAGGCGGCATGATCGCCGCGTCGTCATGCTTCTTCCGGCAGATCGATGGAGCCTTATGGAGGATTCGATGGAGGCTTGATGGAGGGGCGCATTTCGATCCCCGCCGCCTCCACCCAACCTACACAATCAGCGACTAGGGCCAGCCGCAGGAGGCGCGATGAGCGGCAGGATATTGATTGTCGAGGACGAACGGGAAATTGGCGACATACTGGCGCTCTATCTCGACAAGGGCGGCTATCAGACCCAGCGCGCGTTCTCGGTATCCGAAGCGATCCGGCTGCACGCGCAGTTCCGGCCGGACCTGGTGCTCCTCGATATCGGGCTTCCCGGCGGCGACGGACTGGAGGTGCTCACCACCATCGGCAATCGCGCGGGCACCCCGGTGATCATGGTCACCGCGCTCGACGACGACGGTTCGAAGCTGTCGTCGTTGCGGATGGGCGCCGACGACTATGTGGTGAAGCCGTTCAATCCGGCCGAAGTGGTCGAGCGCGTCCGCGCGGTGCTTCGCCGCGCGCAGGGAGCGAGCCCGCATCGGACGATCGGCATCGGCAGCCTGGTCGTGGATATCGATGCCCATGCCGTGCTGCGCCGGGCGGAGGACGGGAGCGGGCTCGAGCGCCTGCCGCTGACGCCCACCGAGTTCCAGATCTTCGCGCACATGGCGCGCCAGCCGCGCCGCGCCTTCACGCGCATGGAATTGCTGGACGCGGCGTCGCCCGACAGCGATGCCTATGACCGGGTGGTGGATTCGCACTTGTCGAAATTGCGGGCCAAGCTGAATGCCGTCGGATGCGGCGACATGATCGAGCCGGTACGCGGAGTGGGATATCGCCTTTGGCCCGAGCGCTGAACCGTATCGTCACGCGCGTCTGGCTGCTCGCCGGCATGATGACGTTCATCACGATCGCGATGAGCGTCGCGGTCTATTACGGCGCCACTGTCCTTCACCTCCATCAGATCGGCGACAGCATGCCGCCCAAGGCGCGCGCGGAGTTCGAGCGGCTGGTGCGTTCGGGGCAGACCGACAGCGATCGGTTCTTCGATCTCCACGAGCAATATTCGGGTTCGGTGATGCTGCCGAGCGACTGGCTGTTCCTGGCGGTGATCGGCATCGTCTCGACCAGCGTCGGTGGCGGCATCGCCTATGTCTTCGCGCGCAGGATCAGCGCTCCGATCAGCGCGGTCAGCCTTGCCGCGAGCCAGGTCGCGGAGGGCGAGCGCGGCGTGCGGGTCGAGGCAGTCGGCCTGGCAGGGGAAACCGCGGAGCTGGTCGACAGCTTCAACCGGATGGCGGCCGACCTCGAAGCCTATGAGCGCGAGCGCAAGATCCTGACCGCCGGTATCGCGCACGAGCTCCGGACGCCGCTCACCATTCTCAAGGGGCGTCTCCACGGGCTGACGGACGGCTTCATCGACCCGAGTACCGACGAGCCGGAGCGCCTGTTGCGCCAGGTCGAGCAATTGTCGCGTATCGTCGAGGATCTTCGCACGCTCGCCCATGCGGATGCCCATGTCCTCGAACTGGACCTGCGCGTGGTCGACCTCGCCCGGGTCGTGCAGTTCGCGATCGTCGACCTTCGCCCCGAGGCCGAGGCGGCCGGCCTGACGATAGGCGAGGCCTGCCAGCCCGCGCGGGTGCGGGCAGACCCGGTGCGGATGCGCCAGGTCGTGATGAACCTCATCAGCAATGCCATCCGCCATGGCGCGGATGGCAACGCGGTCGAGATATCGGTGGCCGTCGAAGGCGCTGCCGCCGTCCTTCGGGTTGCCGACGAGGGAAGGGGGTTCGAGGAAGGCGACGAACGCCGCCTGTTCATGCCGTTCTGGCGGGCGGCGAGATCGCAGGTCGCGGTACGCTCCGGCAGCGGCCTCGGGCTGGCACTCACCGCGAAGCTGGTCGAGGCGCATGGCGGGCGCATCGTCGCGGCGAACCGATCCGATCGCTCGGGGGCATGTTTTCTGGTCTATCTGCCCCTTTGCGATTGATCCTCCGACGCGGCCTAATGGAGGCTGATCGCGGCGGGCTCGGCGCGCGGCAGCTTCGGTTTGCGTGCCGCGGCCACGGCGAACATGCAAAGCGTCGCGTAGCACAGCGCCGGGACGGTGAACGCAGTCGCATAGTTGCTGTGTTCCGAGACGAGGCCGACGAGCAGGGGGAGGACGGCGCCGCCGACGATGGCGGTGCAGAGGAGGCCCGAGGTGGATTCGGCGCTGGCGGTGGAGCGTTCGAGCGTGAGAGTGAAGATGACGGGGAACATGATCGAGTTGAACAGGCCGATGCTGAGCGCGACGAAGCCGGCGGTGACGCCGCCGACCGCAAAGACGTAGAGGCACATGGCGGCGGCGATGGCGGTGAACAGCGCGAGCAGTCGGTGCGCCTTGACCCTGGTGAGCAGGAGCGAGCCGACGAGGCGGCCGACCATCGCGCCGCCCCAATAGAAGGCGACGGCCTTGCCGGCTTCCTGGAGCGAGACGCCCGGGATGCCGTCGCTGCCCATCGCATAGCCGAGCAGCGGCACGCCGAACGCGGCATCCGAATGGCCCCAGATCGCATCCGAATTGAGGAACAGCGCCATCTGCGTGCCGATCGACACCTCGGCCCCGACATAGAGGAAGATCGCAAGCCCGCCGAACAGCGCCCAGCGCGACGAGAAGGCGTCGACGACCAGGTTGGCGATCCCCCGGCGCTCGGCCGTGGAAAGCGGCGCCGCCTCGGTCACCACCCGGCGGCTGAGCCAGAAGAACACCGCGAGCGCGGCGATCAGGCCGCAGATCCAGAAATAGGCGGAATCGATGCCGGCCAGCGCCTGCGCGCGGACTTCCTTCGTGACGACTGCCCCTTCCTTCACTTCGATGCCGGCCAGGAACAGGTGCGCGCCGAGCAGTGGCCCGATGAACGTCCCCAGCGAGTTGAAGGTCTGGCTGAGCGTCAGGCGGAGATGGCTGTAGCGTGGATCGCCCAGCGCCGCGGCGAGCGGGTTGGCCGCCACCTGCAGGATGGTGATGCCGCTCGCCAGGATGAAGAGCCCGAGCAGCACCAGCGTGAACACCGCGAGATTGGCGGCCGCCAGCATCACCAGGCACCCGACGATCATCATGCCCAGCGCGCTCAGGATGGTCGGGATCGACTTCAGGCGCGCGAGCAGCGCCGCTGCCGGGAACGACATCACGCCATAGGCCGCGAAGAAGGCGAAGGCCGCGGCCTGGGCCTGGAAATCCGTCAGCGTGAAGATGCCCTTCACCGCGGCCACCAGCGGGTCGATCAGCGACGTGATGAACCCCCAGGCGAAGAACAGGCACGTCACGATGGCATAGGCCGCCGTCACGCCAGCCGATTGTCTCGTCGTCATTTGTCCCCCCTGAAAATGCTTGTCCCTAGCGTGCGCCGGCCAGGCTGTCGGATGGCAGCAGCTGGGTTTCCCCGGAAAGCCGAGTCACGGCGTAGGTGAATCCCGGGAGGAGCGCGAAGGCACCCACTTCGCCGGCCGCGCTCAGCGCCAGGAAGCCGACCTGCATCTCCCGTATCGCATCGCCGCGCAGGCGGGCGATATGCTCGACCGCTTCCCGGCAGGCGGCCTGGGGCGGAAGGCCCGCGCGCATCGACGCGACCACGCGCGCGGTGCCGACGATGCGGGTGACTTCCTCGCCCACGCCCGTGGACGTGGCGCCGCCGATGCCGCGCTCGACATAGAGGCCGTGCCCCGCGAACGGCGAATCCCCGACGCGGCCGTGCATCTTGTAGGCCATGCCGGAAGTCGTGCAGGCACCCGCCATGCGGCCGTCCGCCGAGCGCGCGAGCAGGCCCAGCGTGTCGTGGTTCAGCGCCGAGCCCGGCGGCCCCGGCAACTGGTTCTCGATATTCGCCTGGGGCTTGTATTGCGCTGTCTTCAGCCACGCGCGCCATGCCTTCTCGGCCTCGGGCGTCAGCAGCTTGGCGGTCTTCATCCCATGTTCGATGGCAAGGCGCCGCGCGCCTTCGCCCACCAGCATCGTGTGCGGCGTCTTCTCCATGACCAGCCGGGCGACAGAGATCGCATGGATGATGTCCTCGAGCGCCGCCACCGCGCCGATATGGCCCGCATCGTCCATGATGACCGCGTCCAGCGTCACGCGCCCATCGCGGTCGGGATAGCCGCCGAGCCCGACCGAATGGTTCGTCGGGTCGGCTTCCGGCACGCGTGCGCCGGCTTCGACCGCGTCGATCAGCGATCCGCCCGCATTGAGGCGAGCGAGCGCCGCGGCGTTCGCCGCGGCACCGAAATCCCAGGTGGAAACCAGTGCGACCGGGTCGCTGCCCCGCACAAAGGCGGAACTCGCACCGGCGAAGGTCGCGCTCGTCAGGCCGATGGCCATGGCGGTACGGCGAGTCACTGCTGTCGTCATGCGCTCTCCTCGATGGCGGTACGCAGGCGGCGGACCAGCGCCGCGCTGGTTCTGCGCCGGGGCCCGGCGGAAAACCCCATGGCCATGCTGCGCGGATCGGGGCGTCCGGGCTGGCTCGCGGAAGCGTGCACCTCGCGCACGCCGCTCACGCGCGCGATCCGGACCACATTGTCGGGAGCGAGGCCCGAGCCGGCGATGACGGACAGCCTGCCGTCCGCCGCCTCCACCATCCGGGCGAGGGTCAGCGCGCCGGCCAGCGCCGTCGCTTCCTGGCCCGAGCTGAGGATCTTGTCGAAGCCCAGGGTGCAGGCCTCCTCGACCGCGGCAATCGGATCGGGAACGAGGTCGATCGCGCGATGCAGCACCAGCGCGGCATCGCGGCTGACCATGCGAAAGCGCGCCAGGGCGCGCGAATCCAGCGTATCGTCCGGGCGCAATGCGCCGACCACGATGCCCGTGGCGCCGAGCGCGAGCGCGTGTCGGATATCTTCGGCCATCAACGCCAGTTCGTCCGTGTCGTAGACGAAGCTGCCGGCGCGGGGGCGGATCATCGCGTGGACCGGGACGCCCGTCGCCACGGCATATTCGATCAGGCCGGGGGAGGGGGTGAGGCCGCCCAGTTCGAGTGCGCCGCACAGCTCGATCCGGTCGGCACCGCCCATCACCGCCGCGGCCACCCCTGCGGCGTCGTCGACGCAGATCTCGAGCGTGACGGCCATCAGCGCTTGCCTCGCCCGCTCATCGAGAAGGGTGCGGCGGCGGGTCCCGTGCCCCATGCCATGTTCGGCCGCGGCCCCATCTCGAAGCGCAATGTGCCGCCGGCCATGATCTCGTCATGGCCCAGCCAGGTGCGGTCGAGCGGCCTGCCGTTGAGCGTGGCGGACTGGATATAGATGTTCGCGGCGCTGTTTCCGGGAGCTTCGATGGTGAAGGTCCGGCCATTCTCCAGCGCCAGCTCGGCATGCCGGAACAGGGGCGAGCCGATCACATATTGGTTCGCGCCGGGCGTCACCGGATAGAAGCCGAGCGCGCTGAACACGTACCAGGCCGAGGTCTGGCCATTGTCCTCGTCGCCCGGATAGCCGTCGGGCGCGCTCGAATAGAGCTTGCGCATCACTTCGCGCACCCTGGCCTGCGCCTTCCATGGCTGGCCGGCATAGTTGTAGAGATAGATCATGTGCTGGATCGGCTGGTTGCCATGGGCATAATTGCCCATGTCGACGATCTGCATCTCGCGGATCTCGTGGATCGTGAAGCCGTAATAGCTGTCGTCGAACTTGGGCGGGCTGTCGAACACGCTGTCGAGCTTCGCGGCAAAGGCCTTGTCGCCGCCCATCAGCGCGATCAGGCCCTGCACGTCCTGGAATACCGACCAGCTATAGTGGAGGCTGTTGCCCTCGGTGAAGGCATCGCCCCATTTGAGGGGGTTGAACGGCGCCTGGAAGCTTCCGTCCCGGTTGCGGCCGCGCATCCACCCGCTCTCGGGGTCGAACAGCTTGCGGTAGTTCTGCGCGCGTGCCGCGAACAGGGCAGCGTCCCGGGGCTTGCCTAGCGCCTGTGCGAGCCGCGAGATGGTGAAATCGGCATAGGCATATTCGAGCGTGCGCGCGGCATTCTCGTTGATGCCGACATCGTACGGAACATAGCCGAGCCGGTTGTACCAATCGACGCCTTCGCGACCGACCGAACTGATCGTCTTGCCGTCCCGCGACTTCGGCCGCCCCTGATCGGTATCGGCATTCTTGCGGATCGCTTCGTAGAGCTTGGCGATGTCGAAGCCGCGAATGCCCTTGAGATAGGCGTCGGCTATGTTCACCGCCGAGTTCGATCCGATCATCACGTCGCGGTGGCCGGGGCTGGCCCATTCGGGGAGCCAGCCCGATTCGTCATAGGTGTTGGCGAGCCCCTGCATGATCTGGCCGTCGACTTCGCGGTGCATCAGCGCGAATAGCGGGAAGACCGCGCGGAACGTGTCCCAGAAGCCGTTGTCGGTGAACATCGGGCCGGGATGCACCTTGCCGTCATAGGGGCTGTAGTGGATCGTCCGGCCGGCTGCGTCGATTTCGTGGAACCTGCGCGGAAAGAGCAGGGTGCGGTAGAGCGCCGAATAGAAGGTGCGCTTCGCGTCGATATCCGGGTCTTCCACCTTGTATCGGCCGAGCAGGGCGTTCCATTCGTCCCTGGCCTTCGCCTCGGTGGCTTCGAAGCTGTCCTTGCCGATTTCGCGATCGAGGTTGAGCGCGGCCTGCTCGGGGCTGATGAACGAAGAGGCGACGCGGACATGGACCTGCTCGCCCTTGCGCGTCTTGAACCCGATGATCGCGCCGACATGCTGCCCTTCGGCCTGGGCGATTCCCGGGTTGCGCTTCCAGCCGTCCCCCCAGGTTTCGGCAATTTCGAAATCGCGGTCGAACTCGGCGACGAACCAGTTGTGGAAATTCCCCGGAACGCCGCCATGATTGTTGCGCGCATAGCCGATGATCCGGCGTTCCTTCGGCAGGATCCTGACCATCGAGCCCATGTCGAACGCGTCGAGCAGGATCCAGCTCTGCTCGCTCTCGGGAAAGGTGAAGCGGAAATGCGCCGCCCGCGCGGTGGAAGTCACCTGGGCGGTCACGTCGTAATCGGCCAGATAGACGCCGTAGCGATAGGGCCGCGCGGTCTCCGCCTTGTGCGAGAACCAGGATTCGCGCTCGTCTTCCCTGAACTTGAGCGGACCGGTGAGCGCCATCAGCGAGAAGGCGCCATAGTCGTTGAGCCAGGGGCTCGGCTGATGGGTCTGCTTGATGCCGCGGATCTTGTGGTCGCCGTAGCGATAGGTCCAGCCGTCGCCCATCTTGTTGGTCATGGGCGTCCAGAAGTTCATGCCCCATGGCACGGCGATCGCCGGATAGGTGTTGCCATAGGATAATTCGAACGACGAATCGGTTCCCGTGAGCGGGTTCGCCAGGTCGGCGTAGTCTGGTGCCTGCTGCGCGGCGAGCGGGACCGGGAGCATGGCCAGGGCGAGCCCCAGAATGCGCGTTGCAAATCCCCCCATCCGCATCGTCTCCCTATCCCTTCTCACCGGCGCGGAAGCCGGGTTCGCGCCTCGGCCCAGAAGGCGGGGGCGAACATCTGGCCCGCGCCGACAATGGCCGCGTCTTCGGTATTCTCGTGTATCAGTATCGGTGTCGCGACGTCGCATGCAGCGAGCCCTGCGCGCAGGGCAGGCGCGAAAAGGTCGAACGCGCCGGCGATGCGTCCCCCGAGCATGATCGCCTCGGCGCCGAATCCGCGTGCCCAGGGCGCGACGATGGCCGCGAGATTGGCGCCATATTCCGCGAAGACGGACCGCACGACTTCGTCCTGCCGGGCGTCGGCCGCCATTCTGGCCACATTCTCTTGCGGACGACCGCTCTGCCTGGCGCCTTCGGTCAGAAGCCAGCGGGACGAGACATAGTCATCGGCGATCCCGTGCTTGAACGGCAAGTTCCACAGGCATCCGCCGGGCGGCACCGCACCCGGCTCCTCCTCGATCACCGGGATGCCGCGATCGAGGAACGCGGCGCCGAGCCCGGTGCCGAGCGTGATCGCGAGCAGGCGGGTGCAATTCCCGGTGGCACCCATCGCCGCGCAGCCGACCGCGAAGGCAGTTGCGTCGTTCAGGAAGCGAATCTCGTGCGAAGCGGGCAGGCGGCGCTGCAATTCGTCGCGCACGTTGATGCCGTAGAGGCTTTGGAACTTGCCATTGCCTTCGAAGAAGGCGGTGCCGGTGCGATAGTCGAACGGGCCCGGCATCGCGATGCCGACTCCGGTGACCCGATCGGTGTCCGGCGCGATCGTCGTGATCAGGTGCGCCCAGGCATCGAGGAGTTCCGCGCTGGCGGCGCCGCTGCGCGTCTCGCTATGCCTGTAGCTCTTGACGAGGATCCCGTGCCCCTGCCGGTTCAGCAGCGCGCCGGCGACGTGATGACCGCCGATATCCAGTCCGACGATCATTCCATGCCTCTCCCCCTGGACCCGCTGCGCCGCGCGACGCGGTCGTTGCACGAAATGTAATCCATTACATATCGCGAGGCCAGCCTTATTTGAGGGTGGGCGGCGGAAATGGCTGCGGGCGGTGCCCGGACGCGCTCCCGGCACTATCGGCGCGTGGCGGGGCGCTCACCCGCTGCTCTCGCGAACGACCAGGGTATGCGGCAGAATGTGCACCGCCTCGTCTCGCGCCTTGTCCTCGATCCAGTCGATCAGCAGCTCGCAGGCCTTTGCGCCCATCTCGGCGGCGGGCTGCCTGACGGTGGTGAGCGCCGGCGTGGAATGGGCGGCGAAATCGATGTCGTCGAAGCCGGTGACCGCGATATCCGCGGGGACCGAGACGCCCTGGGCCGCGAGCGCCTGGATCGCGCCGATGGCCATTTCGTCGTTGATGCTGACGATCGCCGTGGGCCGCGGCGACATTGCGAGAATCTCGCGCGCGGCCTCGAAGCCGGACTGCATCCTGAAACTGCCGTGGAGCACGAGTCCCGGATCGAAGGCGATGCCGGCCGCCTCGAGTGCCTGGCGATAGCCCTTGAGGCGGTCGATGGCATGGGCATTGGCCTGCGGGCCGCTGATCGCCGCGATCCGACGATGGCCGCGGGCGATCAGATGCGCGACGACCTCCTGCATCGCGCCGACATTGTCGATCCGGACGGAAGGCGCCTCCGTCAGTTCGCAGCCGCAGGCATGGACCACGGGGTAGGGAGCCTGGCGGCGGCTTTCGGCCGGCGCATAGTCGGGGCTGAGCTGGATCACGCCATCCGCCAGCCGCGTCTCGACCAGCCGGGCATAATGTTCCTCGCGCTCGGGCGAATCGCGCGTGTCGCCGAGCAGCACCGAATAGCCGCGTTTCCAGGCGGTCGCTTCGATCCCCGCAGTGACGTTGGCGAAGAACGGATTGGCGATGCCGGGCACGAGCACCAGCAGCGTGAAGGACTTGTCGGTACGCAGGTTGCGCGCCAGCATGTTCGGCCGATAGTTCACGGCCTCGACTGCCTTGAACACCTTCGCGCGGGTCTTCTCGGTCACCTTCTCCGGCTCGCGGAGCGCCCGCGACACGGTCGCCGTCGAAAGCCCGGCTGCCCGTGCTACGTCAAGGATGGTGGTCATCGCCGTGTGATTGCCCTTCGCGCTTCCCGCATCCATCCGCTCCCCCATTGCCGGATCCTGCGCCGTTCATGACGAAAGAGGGCGATGGCCGGCCCGTTGTCAATATTGTCGAGAAGGGCTTTACAAAAAATGTAATCGATTGCAAATCCGGATTCGCGCAACGAGTCCGGGCAGATAGCAATGGTCCGGCGGGCGCGGCGCCAACGGGTTCGTTGGAGAGGGGGCAGGATTGACCGTTATCGATGGCGCGATCGTCGCCGCCTATCTCCTGGCAACGCTCGTCATCGCGCTGGTGGTGCGTCGCCGCGCGGCGCAGAGCATCGACAGCTATTATCTCGGCAACAAGAAGATGCCCTGGTATCTGCTCTGCCTGTCCGACGCGTCGGGGATGTTCGATATCTCGGGCACGATGTGGCTGACGACGCTGCTGTTCGTCTATGGCTTGAAGAGCGTCTGGCTCCCCTGGCTCTGGCCGGTGTTCAATCAGGTCTTCCTGATGGCCTTCCTCGCGCTGTGGCTGCGCCGTTCGAACGTGCGCTCCGGGGCCGAGTGGATCCTGCTGCGCTTCGGGGAGGGGGCGGGAAGCCGGCTCTCCCATCTTTCGGTGGTGGTCTTCGCGCTGTTCTGCGTGGTCGGCTTCCTCGCCTATGCCTTTGTCGGCATCGGCAAGTTCATGGAGCTCTTCATCCCGTGGGAAACGGTGGCGCCGCTGCTCGGCGGGATGACGGTCGATCCCGCGCTGGTGCCGAATATCTATGCGGTGTTCTTCACCAGCCTGGTCACGCTCTACGTCGTGCTCGGCGGCATGCCCGGGATCGTGTGGACCGATGTCCTGCAATTCTCGATCATGACCATTGCGGCGATTTTCATCGCTGGCCTCGCCATGACATTGGTTTCGCCCGAACAGGTGGTGGCTGCCACGCCCCAAGGGTGGATGAACCCATTTTTCGGCTGGTCGCTCGATCTGGACTGGCACGCGATCCAGCCCGAGGTCCAGACCAAGATCGCGGCGGACGGCTACGGCCTGTTCGGCGCGCTTTTCATGATGATGCTCTTCTCGGGGATATTGAAGAGCGCCGCCGGCCCCGCGCCGAGCTATGACATGCAGCGCATCCTGGCGACCCGCACGCCGCGCGACGCGGCGAAGCTGACCGGTTTCGTCTCGGTGGTGCTGATGCCGATCCGCTATCTGATGATCACGGGCTTCACGGTGCTGGCACTGGTCTTCGTCGACCGGCTCGATCTCGTCTCCGGTGGGCGGATCGACTATGAGAGCATCCTGCCGGCCGCGATCCAGAGCTTCGCGCCCACCGGCATGCGCGGGCTCATCGTCACCGGCTTGCTCGCCGCGTTCATGGCGACGTTCGCAAGCAGTCTCAACGCGGCGCCGCTCTACCTCGTGAACGACATCTACCGTCGCTACGTCAATCCGGACGCATCGCAGCGCAGGATGATCTGGATGAGCTATGCCGTGTCGCTCACCGTCGTCCTGCTCAGCATGGGGATCGGCTTGTTCGTCTCGAGCATCAACGATGCCCTGCAATGGATCGTGTCGGGCCTGTGGGGCGGCTACACCGCGTCGAACGTGATCAAATGGTATTGGTGGCGGTTCAACGGCCATGGCTATTTCTGGGGGACGGTCGCCGGCATGGCCTGTGCGATGACCTTCCCGTTCCTGTTCGGGGCGCTGCTGCCCGACATGGGCTCCGTCCTGGCGCTCTATCTCTTCCCGCTGGTGATCCTGGTCGCGGGGACCGTTGCCGTCACCGTGAGCCTGATGACTCCGCCGACCGACATGGCGGTGCTCAAGACCTTCTACGACCGGGTGCGTCCCTGGGGCTTCTGGGGGCCGGTACATCGCGCGCTCGCGCAGGAGCGGCCGGGGGTGCGGCCGAACCGCAACTTCCCGCGCGACATGTTCAACATCGCGGTGGGCACGATCGTCCAGACCAGCCTGGTGGCGGTGCCCATCTTCCTCGTGCTCAAGAATATCCCCGGCCTGCTGGCGGCAATCGCGGTCGCATCCGCCGGCGGGCTGATCCTGTGGCGCACCTGGTACCGCCGGCTCGAGGACTGGCCGAGCGACATGGCGCGGTTGGACGCCGCGCCGGAGATTGCGCGATGACTCGGCGGACGGGCATGCGGTTCGTAGCCGCGGCATTGCTGCTGGCCGTCGGCGCGGGCGCGCGGGAAGCACCCGTGGCGGCCAGGCCTGGCGAGGACCTTGTCGCCTATGTCGATCCGCTGATCGGCACCGGCGGCAATGGCCACACCTTTCCCGGCGCCACCGTCCCGTTCGGCATGGTCCAGCTCAGCCCGTCGAACGACCGCAATGGCTGGAACTGGACCTCGGGCTACCATTATTCCGACGAGGACATCAAAGGCTTCGCGCATACGCATATCAGCGGGGCGGGGCTTTCGGCGCTCGGCGACATCCTGCTGATGCCGACGCGCTCGCCCTCGACCGACGCCGGCTCGGCGGAGCGGCCGGGTTCGGGCTATCGCTCGCGCTTCTCGCACGCGCGCGAACTGGCGCGGCCGGGTTACTACCGCGTCCATCTGGACGATCCGGACGTGGATGCAGAGCTGACCGCTGCCGCGCGCGCCGGCTTTCATCGCTATACCTATCGGGGCGATGCGGCACGTTATGTGGTGATCGATCCGACCCACAGCGTGGGGGACCACGCCTATCGCACCGAAGTCGAGATCGTCTCCGACCATGAGATCCGCGGCTGGAAGCGCGCGATCAGCCAGTCGTCGGGCGACCGTTCGGTCTTCTTCGTCGCGCGTTTCTCGCAACCGTTCGCCAGCGCGAGGCTGACGGAGGACGACCGCCCGGTCGAGGGGCGCGCCCGGACGGGACGCGCGATCAAGGCGCTGGTGCAATTCGCGCCGGAGGACGGGGATAGCGTCGAAGTCGCCGTGGCATTGTCACATACGGGCGAGGGCGGTGCGCAGGCCAATTTCGATGCCGATGCGCGGGGCCGCACGTTCGATGCAGCGCTGGCCGACGCCACCCGCCTGTGGCAGGAGCGCCTGTCGCGGATCACCATCGAAGGCGATGCGCGGCAGAAGCGGTTGTTCTACACCGCGGCCTATCATGCGGCGATCGCGCCCAACCTGGTCTCGGACGTCACGGGGGCCTATTATCTCGACGGCAAGGTCCGCCAGTCGAGGATCCCGCAGTTCAGCAATTTTTCGAACTGGGACACCTATCGCGCGCTGCATCCGCTGCTGACCATCATCGACACGAAGAAGGATGGCGAGATCGTTGCCTCGATGGTCTCGCGCCATGCCGAGCAGGGCCTGTTGCTGCCGAGCTGGGAGGCCGTCGGCCACGACAATCGCGTGATGATCGGCTACAGCATCGTCTCGCCGATCGCCGACGCGGTGCTGAAGGGCATTCCCGGCGTCGATCCCGAAGCCGCCTATGCGGCGATTCGCGCCAGCGCCTTCGACACGACCAAGCACAGCAACGTCTATGACGCGAACGGCATGGCGGGCTATCTGGCCTATGGGTTCGTCCCCGCCGACGTGGCGAGCTCGGTCTCCAAGACCACCGAGCAGAATTACGAGGACTGGGCGATCGGCCGCGTCGCGGAGAAGCTCGGCAAGCGCGCGGATGCCGCGCTCTTCGCCGAGCGCGCGACCGGTTGGCGCCAGCTCTATGATCCGGCCAACGGCTATCTGCTGCCGCGGCTGGCCGACGGGAGCAGGGTGCCGGTGCCGATGGACACCTGGGATACGCTGAACCGGCACTATGTCTCGGGCAATATCTGGGCCTATTCGAGCTATACGCCGCACGACATGGTCGCCGCGATCCGGCTGCACGGCGGACGCGAAGCCTATGCGCGCTGGCTCGAGGGAATCTTCACCGACACTCGGCCGATCGGTGGCGAGCAGCATGTCGACATCTCGGGCTTTATCGGCCGCTATGCGCATGGGGACGAGCCGGGGCATCACATGGCCTGGCTGTTCAATCTCGTCGGCGAGCCGTGGCTGACGCAGCGCTATGTGAACCGCCTGGTCCGGGAAATGTACGCCGATCGACCGGACGGCCTCGTCAACAACGAGGATCTGGGCCAGATGTCGGCCTGGTATCTGCTTGCCACGCTCGGCTTCTATCCGATCGCGCCGGGCGACCTGACCTATCAGATCACGGCGCCCCATCATCGCCGCGCGACGATCGGGCTCGAAAGCGGCAAGACCTTCGTCGTCGAGGCCGACGGCCTGACGCCCGAGAACATCTTCGTCCAGTCGGCGACGCTCGACGGCAAGCCTTACCCCTATAGCTATATCCGGCACGAGCGGATCATGGCCGGCGGCGTGCTGCGGTTCGAGATGGGGCCGAAGCCGAACCGCGCATGGGGAAGCGATCCGCGGGAGACCAGCCTAGGCGCGTTCGACGACAAGCTGCCGGCGGAAGTGCCGCATCGCGCCGCCTGGGCGCCGTTCGACTCCGATGCCGCGGCATATTTCGCCGGTTCGCGCACGGTCGTCCTGCAGACCGCCGAGCCGGGCGCGGTCATTCGCTACACCCTCGATGGCCGCGAGCCGGATGGGCGATCGCGGCGCTATGCCGGCCCGCTTCGGATCAGCCATGACACGGTGCTGAAGGCCGTTGCCCTGCGCGAAGGGCTGGCGATGAGCACGATCTTCGAGAAGCATTATGCGCGCGCCGCTACCGTCGGTCTCGGGCCCGGCTATCCGCGGATCGCCATCGCGGAGCCCGACATGCCCTATGGCCGGGCCGACGGCGCGATGCTGATCGACCAGCAGCGCGGCACCCGCTTCTATGGGGACAAGAAATGGTCGGGGCGGCTGGGCGACATCACCGCGACCATCGATCTCGGCAGGTCGCGGCCCGTCCGCAGCGTGACGATCGGCTATCTCGACGATCCAATGAACGGCATCCTCGTGCCGCGGCGGATCGAGATCTGGGCCGGAAGCGAAGCGGGGGCGCTGTCGCTGGTGGGCAGCCGCGATGTAGCCGCACCGCATGAGATCCGGCAGGCGGTCGATCGCCTGCGCATCCCCGTGCGCGGCAGCTTCCGACATTATCAGGTCCGCGTGCTTTCCGCGGGCACCATGCCGCCAGGCCTCAGCCCGCCCGGGCGAAAGGCATGGCTGTTCCTTGACGAGATCCTATTGCAATGACCGCTTCTGCCGCGGCTGCGGCCGCACATATCGCGCTGCGACGGCGCATTCCGATCGCCGATGGCTGGGTGTTTCGCCGGGCCGGCGATACGGCATGGATGCCGGCCAGCGTGCCCGGCTCGAATTTCTCCGACCTGCTGCGCAACGGCGTGATCGAGGACCCGTTCGCGCGTGACGCCGAGCTTCGACTGCAATGGATCGAGAACGAGGACTGGGAATATAGCTGCGCGTTCGAGATATCGGGCGAGGATCTGGCTGCCGACAGCGTCGCGCTGGTCTTCGAAGGGCTCGATACCTATTGCTCGGTGGCGCTCAACGGCATGCCCCTGTTGCGGGCAGAGAACATGTTCTGTGTCCATCGGGCCGAGTGCCGGGCGCTGCTGCGGCCGGGCCGCAACGAACTGGCGCTCCGGTTCAAGTCGCCGGTTGCGCCAGGTGCCGAGCGGCGCGCGCGCGAGGGCGTGCTCTACCCGGCGGAAAACGACAAGACCGCGGATCACGCCAGCGTCTATGTCCGCAAGGCGCCCTATCATTTCGGTTGGGACTGGGGTCCGAAATACGTCACGTCGGGCGTGTGGCGGCCAGTCTGGCTCGACCTTGTCCGCAAGGCGCGCATTGCCGAATTGCGGCACGAGATCGTCGACCTGTCGCCCGAACGGGCCGAGTTGGCCTTCACCGTCGAGATCGAAGGGCAGGCGGATGGCCAGGCTTGGCTGGAGCTGACGTGCGACCGGCCGGGCATGCCTATCGTCCGGCATCCCGTGGCGCTCGAGCCGGGCATGCGGTCGCACCGGATCGCGGCGACGATTGACGACCCCCGGCTCTGGTGGCCCAACGGGCTGGGCGAAGCCTGTCTCTATGCCTTCACCGTGCGGCTGGTCGACAAGGACGGCCCGATCGACGCGACGGTGCAGCGGATCGGATTGCGCACCATCGAAGTGGTCAATCACCCCGACGCGCATGGCGAGTGTTTCTATCTCAAGGTGAACGGGCGCCCGGTGTTCATGAAGGGGGCCAATTACATCCCGCAGGACAGTTTCCAGGAAGCTGTCACGCCCGAGCGCCATCGCCAGCTCTTCCGCGACACGGCGGACGCCAACATGAACATGCTCCGCGTCTGGGGAGGCGGGGTGTACGAGTGCGATTTGTTCTACGACCTCGCCGACGAGCACGGCATCCTGATCTGGCAGGATTTCATGTTCTCGTGCACGCTCTATCCCTCGGACGAGGCCTTTCTCCAGCTCGTCGAGGAAGAAGCCATGCAGGCGGTCCGCCGGTTGCGGCATCATGCCTGCCTCGCGCTGTGGTGCGGCAACAACGAGATCAGCCTGGGTGTGGCCCATTGGGAATGGCCGGAGAAATTCGACTACTCCGCCGAGCAGTTCGCGGCGATGGTGGCGGGAAATGCCCGGCTGTTCGACGAACTGCTGCCCGATGTGGTCGCGCGGCTCGATCCGGATCGCTTCTATTTTCCGTCATCGCCCATCGGCCACTGGAACGACCCGGCCGACGATATGCGCGGCGATGGCCATTATTGGGGCGTTTGGCACGGCGAACTGCCCTTCGCGACCTATGGCGAGCGGCTGTCCCGCTTCATGAGCGAATATGGCTTCCAGTCCTATCCGCTGCTGGATTCCGTGAAGCGCTTCACCGCATCGGAGGATCGAACGCTTGGCTCGTCCGTGCTCTCGGTTCACCAGAAACATGGGCGGGGCGATGCGATCATCGGGCGTTTCGTGCGCGAGGCCTTCGGCGAACCGACCAGTTTCGAGCATTTCTGCTACCTCAGCCAGGTGCTCCAGGCCGATGGGCTGCGCGTCGCCTTCGAGGCGCACCGGCGGAACATGCCGATGTGCATGGGTTCCCTCTACTGGCAGCTCAACGATTGCTGGCCGGCAGTCTCCTGGTCGGGGATCGACTATTACGGGCAATGGAAGGCGTTGCACTATCAGGCCGCCCGCTCGTTCGCGCCGGTTCTGGTCTGTGCCGAGGCGCGCGACGGCGGCTTCCGCATCCATGGCGTGTCCGACCTGACAGAGGACCTCGCGGTCGAGCTGGTGGCCGAGCTGGTCGATTTCGACGGTGTCGTGCTGTGGCGCACGGCGCGCGAAGTCCGGCTCGGCGCGAACGAGGCACGCGAACTTCTGCTGGTCCCGGCCGACGATCTGCCGGCGCTGGATCGCGCGACTACGGTGCTGGCGTTGCGGCTGACCCGACAGGGCGAGGCGCTGGCCTCGAACATCGTCCACCCGGAGGCGGTCCACGCCTCGGCCTTGCCCGAGCCGGGGATCGAGATCGAAATCCTGAATCCCGACGTCGTACGGGTCAGCGCGCGACGGTTCGCCCGGGCGGTCCATATCGCCGCGGCTCCCCTCGATACCCCGGGATCGCCCATCAATTTCGACGACAATTTCTTCGATCTGCTCGCCGGGGAAGCCCGGGTGGTGCGGGTGCGCGACGGCCGCCGTTTCGATCCCGCGACGCTTCGCGTGACTTCGGTCAGCGACACGCACGCGACGGTGCCGGCACGGGCCGCGCTCGTGGGGCCGGCTCGGCGCGCCGCGGCGGCAGAGGGTTGAGTGGCGCGCCGGCTCATTCGCGCGGCCTTGTGGCGCGGCACCGCATTCGCCATCGCGCTGGCGTTGCCCGGCTCCGCGGCGTTCGCTCGGGCGCCGCACGCCGCGGACGCGCCCCTGGCGCTCTCGCCGCCCTTCGCGCTCAGCGTGGAGCAGCTCTTCGCGTGGGAGGCGGCCGGTCCGCTCGCCGATGCGGGCAATGTCTCGCGCGTGCCGCTCGCCGGCCGGATGGTCGATCCGGGGCCGGGGCCTGATCCCGCCGCGCGGCTGGATCCGAAGGTCCGCGTGCTGTTCGCCCCCGACGGAATGAACAATTTCGGCAACTATCTGGTGCCGCAGCCCCGGTTCAATCTCTATACCTTCACCCATTGGGCCCAGATCGACGTGTTGTCGTGGTTTGCCGGTACTGCGGGGCACAATGTGCTGATCCCGGCCCGGCCATGGGTCGACACCGCGCACCGCAACGGCGTGAAAGTGATCGGCACCGCGTTCTTCGCCCCGCTCGCCTGGGGCGGATCGGCGAAGACGCTCGAGGCGTTCCTGCGGGAGGAGGGCGAAGGGCGCTTTCCCGCCGCCGACCGTCTCGTCGAGATCGCCCGCCACTATGGCTTTGACGGCTGGCTGATCAACCAGGAGACCGACGTCTCGCCCGAGCTTGCCCGGCGCATGACGCGGTTCATGGCGTATCTGACGCGGATCGCCCCCCCGGGCATGGAAATCCATTGGTATGACGCGATGCTGCCCGATGGCCGCGTCCAGTGGCAGAATGCCTATACCGCCGGCAATGCGCCATTGCTGCAGGATGGCGCGACGCGCGTGTCGGACGCGATGTTCCTCAACTATGCGTGGACCCCCGCGGGATTGCGCGCGGGCGCGGAACTCGCCGAGGCGCGGGGGCGAGACCGCTATGCGCTGTTCGTCGGTGCCGATCTTTGGCCGGCCCGTCACAATGCGCAGCAGGCGTTCGGCAACAAGAGCTGGCTGCGCGGCCTGCGCGAGCATGGGGACGGGCCGGCCCTCGGCTCGGTCGCGCTCTTCGCCCCGAACTTCAACTTCAATGCCGGCGGGGAATTCGGCGATTTTCGCGCCAATCCGCGGGATGCGGAAGCCTTTTATGACGGCGAGGTCCGGCTGTTCGCCGGCGACGACCGCAACATGGCCGCGGGAAATTCCACGGAAGCGATGCGAACCGGCGCGTGGGAAGGCATCGCGGCGCTGGTGCCGGCGCGCTCGACGATCGCGAAGCTGCCGTTCGAGACCGGTTTCAACACCGGTCATGGCCTGACCGATTTCCGGGACGGGCGCGTCGTCGGCGGTCCGTGGCACGACATGGCGCGACAAGACCCGCTCCCGAGCTGGCAATTTGCCTATTCGCCCGCCGCGCGATTGCGGATCGGCTATGATTTCCAGCGCGCATGGCAGGGCGGCAGCTCGCTGCGCGTGGCGCCCCAGGCCGTGCTTGGCAACCCGGCCGAAGTGCCGCTGTTCCTCACGGATCTGCCGATCGATGCCCGGACCGGGCTCTCGGTGGCCGCGATCGCCGCGTCGCCGGGCTATGCGCTGCGCCTGACGATGGCCGATGGCAGCGAATCACTTCACCCATTGACTGCGAAGGGAGTGTGGCAGGAACGCCACTGGTGCCTCGGGCGGTTCGCCGGGAAAGCCGTACGGCAAATTTCGCTGGTGATTGATCGGGGGCAGTCCAAGCCGCTGAATCTAGGGAAGATAACCATCCGGGACGGCTGTTCCCCGCCGACCTAGGAAACCGGTGTCAATCGCTCGCTTCGACTGCAATAAAAGCGTTTGACAAAGGAAATGTAATCGATAACTTTGTAATCGATTACATTTGGATCGTCGAACTCGGCCGGGCGGCCTCGCCCAGGAAAGGGTCAAGGCGAACGATGGAATCGGGGAGGAAATGGCGGCTAGCGGTCAACGGGCCGCCCGCTTGAAAGGGAGAGGGGCAATGGCCTTTTGTCGCACTGTCGGGGGCGCATCCGATTCGGGTACGTTCCGCAAAGTTCTGCTGACCACCACCAGCCTCGTGATCGCCGCGGTAGCGCCGCTTGGGATCGCGCATGCGCAGGAAGCGCGGTCCGATGCGACCGCAGCCCAGGAGGATGAGGGCGAGGCCATCCTCGTGACGGGGTACCGCGCGTCGATCCAGCAGGCCTTGCGCCAGAAGCGCGACGCGAATGCGATCGTCGAAGTGATCACGGCCGAGGATATCGGCAAGTTTCCCGACAAGAACGTCGCCGACGCGCTGCAACGCGTGCCCGGCGTGGTCATCACCCGCGATGGCGGGGAAGGCAAGACGGTGAGCGTTCGCGGCCTGCAGGCCGGCCTCACGCTGACCCAGCTGAACGGCAACTATATCGCGTCCTCGGAGACCAACGACGAGGCCACGCGCTCGTTCAACTATGTGCTCCTGCCGTCGAACATGCTGTCCAGCGCCGAGCTGTACAAGACGCCGGAGGCGCGGATCGACGAAGGCGGCATCGGCGGCACCGTGATCCTGAAAACCCGGCGCCCGCTCGACCTGCCGGCCTGGTCGGGTTTCGTGACGGCCGAGGGCACCTATTCCGATACGAGCGCGAAGGTCGACCCGCAGCTTTCGGGCATGATCTCGTGGCGCAACGAGGCAGAGACCGTCGGTTTCCTCGTCGGCACCACCTGGCAGCGGCGCACCAACCGCAGCATGGAGGTCAGCACCGAAAGCTGGAACTGGTATTCCGACAACAACGCGCGGAACGCCGTGGACGTCAACGGCAAGGCACTCGATCCGCAACCGTCGAAATGGTGGGGCGGTTCGGGCTTCAACGACCAGAATGGCAAGCATTATTCGGATTTCTTCCTGCCGACTTCGGTCAATTTCGCGGTGCGTGACGAGCAGCGCGAGCGGCTGGGCATCCAGGCGACCGCGCAGCTGAAGCCCTTCCACAACCTCACCATGACCGCCAATTACTTCCGCTTCGACCTGAAGGGGGACTATGCGCTCAACATGCTCAAGATTCCGGAATGGAATCTCGCCCGCGTCTCGTGGGACGGAAATTACGGGGGCGGCAGGCTGCTCAACGGGCTAACGCTCGATCCCAGCGGCACCATCGCGACCGGCGCGGAATATCGGAAGCTCGCGGGCCGGACCTATTATTGCAACGAGGCCGAAGCCGCGGCCGGCGGAAAGCCCTCGGGCGGATGGGGCCCCGACGACTGCACGATCCCCACGCCGCAGCTCTCGGGCGGCTATAGCCGCGAGAAGGCGCTGTCGCAGACGGTCGACTTCTCGGTCGATTGGGAGAGCGGTCCGTGGCGCGCTACCCTGGTGGGCGGCCGGACCTGGTCCGAGGGCGGCCCGTCGTTGAACTTCCGCATGTCCGCCAAGCCCCGTCGCTTCGTCAACGGCGCATGGCAGATGGGCAACGGCCTCAGCGCCTGGAATCTGACCGGCACGCCATCGGCTACCTTCTCGCCGGACCTCCAGGACAATCTGCGCGCCGGCATTGCCGAGATCGATCTTGGGTCGACCGATTCCTCCTGGAAGGAAACGTCGATTTCGCAAAACTATGTCCAGGCGGACTTTACCAGGCTGTTCGAGAGCCCGTGGCTGCAGTCGATCCAGGCCGGCGTCAAGTATCGCGACGGCAAGGTGCACCGCAATACCGGCAACACCTTGTGGTACTGCCCTGGCACGACCACGCGCTACCAGAATGGTTGTGACGCCCAGGCATCGGTGGCGCGTCCGGAATATTTCTATGCCAAGGCGCTCGGCCATATCGAGGGCGGCTTCAACGCCAACGTCTTCCCGGGAATCGATTTCCCGGCCTATCTCGCGCAGCTGAAGGCGCGTTACGGCGACGCGGTTCGCTACGAGGAGCCCGACTTCATCTACAATGTCGGCGAGAAGATCCTCTCCGGCTACACCCAGCTCAACTTCAAGGCGGACCGCATCCGCGGCAATATCGGCCTGCGCGTCGCCCGGACCAAGCAGCATGCCGAGTCGACCGACGCGATCGAGCGTTTCCTCGACTATTTCGTGGACGGCCCGGGCGGCACCCCGCAGCCGTGCACGACCGAGCCGGGCTGCGAGAGCGGCTTCCTCAAGAATGAGGTGAAGGAGAAGACCTTCGAGCTCAACACGCTGGACAAGACCTATACCGACTTCCTGCCCAGCCTGAACTATGCCGTCGACCTGACCGACAGGCTGGTGTTGCGCGGCGCCGTTTCCAAGGTGATCTCGCGGACCGGCTACACGGATATCGCCTTTCCGGGCGCCCTCAACTTCGTCTCCCAGGAATATAGTTCCGATCGCAGCGCGGCGGGCGGAAGCACCGATCCGGGCTGGAGCGGATCCGGCAGCAACAAGGACCTGAAGCCGTTCGAGGCATGGCAATATGACGTCGGGCTGGAATGGTATTTCCACCCCGGCTCGGTCGTGGGCGTCGGTCTGTTCCGGAAGGACGTGAAGAACTTCATCGTGCCGGTGACTCGCGACCAGCAGCTGACGATCGGCGGCAATACCGTGACCGTCCGCAATTTCTCGACTTCGGCCAATGGCCGCAACGGCGTTTCGAAGGGTATCGAGGTCTATGCCCAGCACACGCTGGACTTCGGCCTCGGCTTCCAGGCGAACTTCACCTACAACGATACCAACATGGCGGCCGTCATCCTGGACGGGAAGGAAATCGCCAGGTCGCCGCTCGTCGGCAGCGCGAAGACCCAGCTCAACGCCACCGTCTTCTACGAGAGCGACAAGTTCCTGGCGCGCGCCTCGTACAACCGCCGCGGCGAGCTGGTGGGCGGCCTGCACAACGGCCTCAGCATCTATTCCGAGCCCTATCAGCAGGTCGATCTGAACGTGGCCTACAACATCACCAAGCAACTGGTGTTGAGCGCGTCGGTGCTGAACCTGACCAAGGAGGAACAGCGCGCGCACCTGGGCAAGGACACCAAGGCCCGGCTGTGGACCAACAATTATTCGGGCCGTATCGTCTATGGCGGCGTGACCTATAAGTTCTAGGCCGGTCATCCAGTCTCCTCGCGTCCGGCGGGCGCGGGGAGGCCCCCGGCGACAGAAGCGCGGCTCAACGGGTGGAGGGCCCGGATGCCGCCGCGGCCCGATGGGGCGGCATCATGGGCTGGACGATCGGCGATCATCTTTGAGGCATGGCCGTCGGTCGATGCCATGAGGGGGAACTTTGCAGCGATGAGCACCGATAACCGGATCAGGAACATCGTCGTCGTGGGGGGCGGCAGCGCCGGCTGGATGGCGGCGGTGGTGCTGGCCACGTATCTGGGGCGCGGAGCCTCCGTTCGCCTGATCGAATCGGAGGAAGTCGGCATCGTCGGAGTGGGCGAAGCCAGCGTTCCGCACATGAAGACGTTCAACACCGAGATGCTGGGCATCAAGGAAGCGGATTTCGTCGTCGAGACCCAGGCCACGTTCAAGCTCGGCATCCAGTTCAACGACTGGGGGCGGCTCGGCGACAGCTATGTCCATGGTTTCGGAAAGATCGGCCAGGGCATCGGGCCGTTGCCGTTCCATCAATTCTGGCTGAAGCAATATCTTGCCGGGCGCGCGGCAGAGATTGGCGCCTATTCGCTACAGACGGTGGCGGCCCCGTTGAACCGGTTCATGCCTAGCCCGGCCAATGCACCGGAGGGCTCGCCGCTCGCGGACATCGCCTATGCCTATCATTTCGACGCGAGCCTGTATGCGCGCTTCCTGCGGAACCTGTCCGAGCGCAGGGGCGTGCAGCGCACCGAGGGCAAGATCGTCGAAGTGATCCAGCGCGCCGGCGACGGTTTCGTGGAAGCGGTCGTGATGGAAAGCGGCGAGCGCATCGAGGGCGAGTTGTTCGTCGACTGCTCGGGCTTTCGCGGCCTGTTGATCGAGCAGGCGCTCGAGACCGGCTATGCGGACTGGACGCATTGGCTGCCCTGCGACCGGGCGATGGCCGTTCCGTGCGAGAATGTCGGCCCGCTCACGCCCTATACGCGCGCCACTGCGCTCGGGGCCGGCTGGCAATGGCGCATCCCGCTGCAGCATCGCTGCGGCAACGGCTATGTCTATTCCAGCCAGCACGTCAGCGACGATGAGGCCGCGGCGACGTTGCTCGCGAACCTTGACGGAAAGCCACTCGCGGATCCGCGCCCGCTGCGCTTCACCACCGGCATGCGCAGGAAGTTCTGGCACAAGAACGTCGTCGCGGCCGGCCTGGCCGCCGGTTTCCTGGAGCCGCTGGAATCGACCAGCATCTATCTGGCCCAGTCGACCATCCAGCGGCTGATCGGCCTGTTCCCGAACAAGGATTTCGATCCGCTGCTCGCCGAGCGATTCAACCGGGAATCCGCGTTCGAATGGGAACGCGTGCGCGATTTCATCATCCTGCACTATCATGCGACCGAGCGCGCCGACACGCCGTTCTGGGACCATTGCCGCACCATGTCGGTCCCGGCGCCCCTGCAGGAAACCATGGCCCTGTTCCGCAGCGATGGCCGCTATTTCCGCAATGGGGAGGATTTCTTCGCATTGCCGAGCTGGGTGCAGGTGATGCTGGGCCAGCGCATCGTGCCGCACGGCTATCACCCGATCGTCGACGAGATGCCCGAGCACCAGCTGGCCGAGTATCTCGAACGGACGCGCGCGACCTTGGCGAACTGCGTCGGGGCCATGCCCTTGCACCAGGCATTCATCGACGAGCACTGCAAGGCGCCGCCGGAGCTGGCGCAGGCCGGCGCAGCGCCGCACATGGTCAAGGCATAGGGGAGCTGCGGTAATGGACATCACGAGGCGAGCGGTGCTCGCGGCCGGCGGCGGGATCGCGACTTCGGCGATGCTGGGCCCGATGGGTATCGCACGGGCGGCAGGATTTCCCGGCAAGCGCCCGCCCGTGGCGGAGCGGCGGTTCGTCAGCCAGGCGGTGGAGCGCGAGATCGCCCGCATTTCCGGGATGATCGCCGACCCCGAACTCGCCTGGCTGTTCGGCAATTGCTATCCCAACACCCTCGACACGACCGTCGCGATGGGCACCGTGGAGAGCAAGCCCGACGCCTTCGTGATCACCGGCGACATTCCGTGCCTGTGGTTGCGGGATTCAGCGGCGCAGGTTCGCCCCTATCTTCACCTGGTGAAGCAGGACGCGGCGCTGCGCGAGCTGTTCCGCGGATTGATCGGCCGCCATGCGCGATCGGTCCTGATCGACCCCTATGCCAACGCCTTCATGCACAATCCCGACGAGAAGACCTCGCTGGTCTGGGCAAAGGAGGACGACACCGAGATGCGGCCGGGCGTCGCCGAGCGCAAATGGGAGATCGATTCGCTCTGCTATGTCGTGCGTCTCGCATATGGCTATTGGCGCGAGACGGGGGACAAGGCGCCGTTCGATGCCGCCTGGGCCGAAAGCGCCCGGGCGATCGTCCGCACCTTCCGCGAGCAGCAGCGCAAGGACGGGCCCGGCCCCTACAAGTTCCAGCGGACCAACAAGCAGCCGAGCGAGACGCTCCAGGCCGGCCTCGGCCTGCCGACGCGCAAGGTCGGACTGATCCATTCGGCTTTCCGCCCGTCGGACGATGCCTGCATCTTCCCGTTGTTCGTGCCTGCCAACCTGTTCGCGATGACTGCCCTGCGCGAGCTGGCGGCGGTGGCGAGCGAGGCGCGCGGCGACGCGGCATTGGCGCAGGACGCGGCGGCGCTGGCAGGCGAAGTCGAGCAGGCGCTTGCCCGATATGGAGCCATGACCTTGCCCGACGGGCGCGAAGTCTGGGCCTATGAAGTCGATGGCTATGGCAACGCATTGTTCATGGACGATGCCAATGTGCCTTCGCTGTCGGGCCTGGCCTGGCTCGGCTGCGTATCGGCGAAGGACGCGCGCTGGCAGCGCACCCGCGATGCGGCATGGAGCGAGGCCAATCCGTGGTTCTTCCACGGCAAGGCCGGCGAAGGCATTGGCGGGCCGCACCAGGGCGAGGACTTGATCTGGCCGATGTCGCTCATCGTACGTGCGCTGTCCTCCGGCGACGATGCGACCATCCTCGCGTGCCTGCGTACCTTGAAGACCACGCATGCCGGCACCGGCTTCATGCACGAGGCGTTCCACAAGGACGACGCGTCGAAGTTCACGCGCGACTGGTTCGCCTGGGCCAACGGTCTGTTCGGCGAGTTGATCCTGCACCTGGCAAGGACCCGCCCCAAGCTCCTTTCCGTCCCCTTGATCGCGTGAGCGCGCCGATCCGCGAAATCGCTTGCGGAGGAAGAGGAAGGGGCGCCGGCGCGCGCTGAGCTTCGGTTGGTTACGTGGCTTGTCATGGAGCCGACCCGCGCCTGTTATATTCGTTCCGCATAGCCATTGGCCCATGGGTATCGCGGGAAATGGACGGGCAGGGCCGGCAAGCTGGCCCGTCTTCTACAGACTGGCCGGCACGGAATTATGGGAGCGCTTCTCGCTCCACGGCATGAAGGCGTTGCTGACGCTTTACCTGGTCCGGGAGGTGCTGGCCGATGGCGCCGGGCTGCCCTGGGGCATGGCGGGGCTGCGCGCGATGCTCGAGTCCGTGTGGGGCCCGCTTTCGCCCGTGGCGTTCGGGTCCAACATCTATGGGCTCTATGCGGCGCTGACCTATTTCGTGCTGCCCCTGGGCGGCCTGGTCGGGGATCGCCTCGTCGGCCGGCGGCCGGCGATCGTCGTCGGCGCGGTGCTCATCTCCTGCGGCCATCTCTTGCTGACCGACGCCTATCTGCTGCTGCCGGCGCTGCTGCTGCTCATCATCGGAACGGGCCTGCTCAAGGGCAATCTCGCCGCGCAGGTCGGCGAACTCTTCCCGGCATCGGATGGCCGGCGGGACAGGGCGTTCGCGCTCTATCTCGCGTTCCTCAACATCGGCGTGATGCTGGGGCCGCTCGTGTGCGGGCTGCTCGCGCAGGCGCTTGGCTGGGGCTATGCCTTCGGGGCCGCGGGGGTCGCCATGCTCGCCGGCCTCGGCATCTATCTCACCATTCCGGCCACGCCCCGGCACGTGCGCACCCGCCCGGCGCCCGGCGAGGATCGCGTCTATCGCCCGGTGACGGCGATCGGGGCGATCCTCGTCGTCATCCTGGCCTTCTGCGCCTATGAGCAGGTGTCCAACATCTTCCTGCTATGGGTGGCGGATGCGATCCGCCCGACACTATGGGGGCTGTCCGTGCCGCCGGCCTGGTTCGCTTCGGCGGACGGCATCTTCACCGTGCTGATGGTCATCCTGACGATGCGCTGGCGATGGCTCGCATCGCTGCGGGACTGGGACCGGCTCGCAATGGGATGCGCGGCGATGATGCTCGGCTACGGCCTGCTCGCGCTGGTGGCGGGAGCAGGATCACGTTCGATGGCGGGGCCGCTGGCGGTGCTGCTGCTGCTCGATCTCGGCGTGGCGTTGGTCTGGCCCGCGGGGCTGGCGATCATCACCGGCGCAACGCCGCAGCGGCTCGCAGGCGTGATGGTCGGCATATTCTACCTGCACGGCTTCTTCGCTAATCTGGTGGTCGGATCGCTGGGCGCCCTGTACGAGCGGGTGCCGATAGCGACATTCTGGGCGATCCATGCCGGCATCGCCGGGAGTGCGGTGCTGGTGTCGCTGGCGCTGCGGGCATTCGACGGCGAGAGGCGCGCGTTTAGAATGCCATGGCGCCTCAACACCGCGCCGTGACGGGATTGCAGCGCGAGAGGACCCCGCCCGGCAGCGCGGCACGATAGGCCAGCCGCTCCGGGTTCGTGGCGCCTTCGTACAAGTCGCTGCTGATCCATTGCGCGCCGGAGGCGATGGCGGCGTCGAGCCGCCGGCGATCGGCGGCGCGCGCTTCCTTCAGGCCCACATCCGCGCGGGTGCGGACGATGAACCCGGCGCGCACAAGCCGGCGAATACGCTCGCCCTCCGCAACCGGATCCTGGATATTGAACACCGCCGCCTCGTCCGCGTCGTCGGGATAGAAGCCGAACATCGCCCGGCCGCGCAGGGACGGGTGATCGGCGCGATAGGCGTCCTCATGCGCGGTGCTGCCGTCTAGAACGAACAGGAAGCGGCCGGCCGCCCGCGCCAGGCTCGGCCAGCGGTGCGCGATCGCCGCGGCGCGCAGGGTCGGAAGCGTGTGTCGGACATCGTCGGGCGTGACGAGCCGCTCGCGCCCGATCTCCGCCAGGATGTCGGCATCGAGTGCGGCCAGGTTGCCGGCATCGAAGCGCGCCCCGCCGGCATCCCCCGTATTGACCAGGACCATGACCGGGCCGTGGCCCGGATGCTGGTCCGACCAGTGCCGCAGGGTCGCCAGGCACAGGCGCAGCGTGAGGCAGTGCGTCTCGGTATCGAAGCCGGCGATGTGCAGCACCTTCGCGCCCGGCGCTGCCATGATCCGGCGGGTTGCCGCATCGGCATTGCCATAGGGTGCGGCATAGGCGCTCCCGTCGGGATCGGGCGCCACGTCCAGTTCGAGCTGTCGCAAGCCAAGGGCAAGCTGGGCCTCGAGCGGGGGATGGCCATAGGCAAGGCCCGCCCACTCCGCCGGGCCCGCACCGGCGAGGCGCGCGCGCAGCTGCGGCGAAGGATAGGGGCGATAGCTGTTGTGCGAACCGATGAGCTGCACCTGATCGAGCCGCAGATCCTGGCGTGGCGGCACCGCGGTGCCGGAGGCGGCGGCGATCGCCAGCAATGCGAGGGTGCGGATCATGCCTGCTCTCCCGTCATCGGTTCGCTGATGCCCGGAGCGCCGGTTTCCCAATGCCCCGCGAGCCCGTGGACGGTGCCGTTGCCGGTTTCGACGCGTATGTCGTACCAGCGATGCGCGTCGACGGGGGCCAGCTTCACCGTGGCTTCTTCTCCTGGAGAGAGGCGGAGCCGGCCGATGCTGGGGGCGGCATGGCGCGAAACGATCCGCAGCGCCACGGGCGCCGTATCGCGGTTGGCGATATGGACGTGGGTTGCCGCGCCGACCCGCTCGGCATGGCTGGTGAGGCGCGTACCCGTCATGATCGATCGATGGAAACCATTCGGACCGGTCACCGTCAGCGTGCGCGGTGCGGCGGCGTCGACGGGCCAGCTGTCGTCGAGCGACCGGCCCGCGCCTACCGTATAGTGGCGGGGCCCATTGTCGTCGGCGGAACCGGTGACGCAGAATATGGCCGCGCGCGTGCCGCGGTTGCGGAAGACCAGGCGCAGGCGGCCGGCTTCCCAGCGCTGCTCCAGGTCGAGATCATAGGGCAGGGCGCGGGCCGGACGGGTGCCCGGTTCCTGGCCGGCGGGCGGAGGCGCTTCGGCGACGGCCGGTTTCGCCTGGCGGCAGGCAGCGTCGCTGCCGGCGACATACCCGTCCACTGCCGGCAGCGCCGCGAACCAGGACATGTCCCGGCGCGCGGCGGACGACAGGTCGAAGTCGAACATCGACAGAAGGTCGCCGCACACGGCGCGCCGCCAGGGGCTGATATTGGGCTCCGGCACGCCGAAACGGCGCTCCAGGAAGCGCAGGACGGAGGTGTGATCGGCCAGTTCGGAGTTCACCCAGCCGCCCCGCGTCCATGGCGAGGCGATCAGCATCGGCACGCGCGGCCCGAGACCGACCGGCTGGCCGCGATATTCCTCGCCGTCCAGCGCAACCGTGCTCGCCCCCATGCCCGGCAGCGTAGCGGGAAGAGGCGGGCTCATATGGTCGAAGAAACCGTCATTCTCGTCATAGTTGAGGATGAAGACGGTCTTGGCCCAGACGTTCGGATTGGCGGCGAGGGCGGCGATCAGCCGGGCACTGAGCGCCTGGCCATAAGCGGGCGGTGCGTCGGGATGCTCGCACATGTGGAAGGGGGCGACGATCCAGGACACTTGCGGCAGGCGGTCCGCCATCACGTCGGCGGCGAAGGCGCGGACCAGATGCTCCCCGCGCGACGTGCCGGCATTCGCGCGGGTGGAACCGTCGACCCAGGCACGCGCCGCCGCATATTCGGCGCTATCCTTCGCGATCCCGCGATACCGGGCGAACAGCGCCAGGGGATTGTCGCCGTAATTGTCGTATTCCTGATAGAGCTTCCACCGGACCCCCGCGGCCGAGAGACGTGCGGTATAGGGCGTCCAGTCCAGCGCATGCGCCTTGATATCGTCGCGGCCCATATCGGCGGTCTCGTTCGGATCGACGCCGTCATTGGAGACGATGAACGCGCCATCGCGCCCGACGGTAAGGCCGCTGGTGCCCGTCCAGTGATAGAGGCGGTTGGGGCCGGTCGGCCCGTGGACCGAGCAGTGATAGGCGTCCGCGATGGTGAACTGATCGGCGAGCGCGTAATAATAGGGCAGGTCGGCGCGGGTCATATAGCCCATCGCGAACGGGCCCTTCTCCGGCATCCACACGTCCCAGTCCTTCCACCGGGCATGGCTTCCCTTCCAACTGTGGTCGAGGCCCTGCATGCAGCCGGCGGCGGTGGCGCGGGTGTCGAGATGGAAGGGGCGGATGATCGCGCCGCCATCCTTGTCGTCCTGCCGCTGCTCCCAGACCGTCCGGCCCGAAGGCAGCATGGCCGGGCGCGGATCGGCGAATCCGCGCACGCCCCGCAGCGTGCCGAAATAATGGTCGAAGGAGCGGTTCTCCTGCATCAGGATCACGACATGCTCGACATCCGCGAGCGTGCCGCGCGCGCGGGCGGGCTTGGCAAGCGTCGCGGGCGCGGCGGCGAGGGCGCCGGCGCTGGCCACGAAGGTGCGGCGGTCGATATGGGAGCTCTTCATGACCGTCGATTGCCCGATCTTGATTACATCCTCGCGTAATCCGATCGATTGTTGACCATTTGTCCGTGTGCGCTAGCTTGCGGCGCTCCGGCACTCGGCCTCCCAACCATGGAATGATGATGACCAAGCGTTTTCGCCGGCAGCAAAGGTTGCTGGAACTGCTGGCTGCCGGCGATGTGTGGAGCGTGCCGGCGCTCTCCAAGGCGCTCGACGTGTCGGACGAAACGATCCGGCGGGAGATCCGCGCGCTGGAACCGGGCGGCCAGGTGATGCGTGCGCACGGCACGGTTCGGCTGGCGCGCGTCGAGACCGAGGGATCGTTCGCCGTGCGGCTCCAGCGCAATGCCGATGCGAAGCGCCGTATCGGCTGCGCCGTCGCGCCGCTCGTCGCGGATGGGCAGACGATCTACATCGATGCGAGTACGACCGGCCATTATGTCGCCCAGGCCCTGCGCGACCATCGCGACCTGACGGTCGTCACCAATGCCGTGGGCGTGGCGACCGAGCTTGGCGGGCGCAACGGCAACCGGGTCCTGCTGGCCGGTGGCGAGATGGACTATGACTATCGCGCCTGTTTCGATCAGACGGCGACCGACTTCCTGTCGCTGTCCACGCCTTCGCTCGCCATCATCTCGGTCGAGGCCGTGAACCTCGATCACGGCTTCACCTCCTATCATGCCGGGGAGGCGCGGGTCTGCCGGCTGATGGTGTCGCGGGCGCGAAGCGTGCTGATCGCCGTCGATGCCTCGAAATTCGGGCGATATGGCACGCTGAGCGTCGCGGACTTCCAGTCGGTCGACCTTGTGGTTGCCGACTGCCCGCCGCCCGATGGCTATGATGCGGTATTGACGCGGACGGAATGGGTGACGGCCTGAGCGGCGCGCTCATTCGGCAAGACGGCTGCGCAATATCCTGTCGAAGCGGCCGGCCGGGCAGAGGCGCGCGCATCCCCCCATCTTCAGCGCGCCGATCGATGCGGCCGAGCCGCCGCGGCGCAGCACCTCCGGCGACTGGGTGCGATAGGAAAGGCGGACATATCGACGCCCCGATTCCCGATCGCGCAACTGCTCGATCAGAATCGCCCCGCCGGGCGGTACGTCGTCCATCGCATAGCCCGGTGCGGACAGGCTGGTTCGCAGGACGGCCGCCAGCGCGGTGACGTTGGTGTCGTGGCCCATCAGCACTTCGATGCGCGGGCCTGCCGGGTCGGCGAGCGTCTCCAGCACATGCCGCCCGAGGATCGAGGCCTGATGCGAGGCCATATAGGGCGAGCGCGTGAAGACGTCGAACAGTGCCGCGTGCAACGCGCCGAGCCGGACGAGCGTGGCAGGATCGGCGCGCGCCCAGCCAATGTCCCGTCGGGGTAGCCCCTCGACATATTGCAGCAGCAGCACCTGCGCGATGCCGGAGGTGTCGCGAATCGGGCCCTGGAGTTCGATCCCATGGCCATCCGGCGCGGGGCGGACCTGCGCCGGCAATGCCGGCGTGCAGCCCGTGTTGCGTGGCGCGCATCCCAATACGCGGTCGAGCAATGCGATCGCGGCGGCATGCCGGCTCGCAAGCGCCGCCATCCCGCCGGTGAACCGCTCGATCGCGGCGACGGCTTCGTTCGCATCGAAGCGCGTGGCGCGGGCGCGCAGGGGCTCGAAGATGGGGTCGATCGCGCCCGCCCCCAGATGCTCCGGCGCGAGGCCGCAGCCCGGCGCAATGCCTCGCGCATAGGCCTCGCCGCTGGCGATCGTCCGGTCGGAGACGTTGGTCCGGATGCGGATCGTGCCGGCCGCGGCGCAGTTCCGGGGCAGGACGCGCTGGGCGATGAGGCGCTGGCGATCGGCCGCGGCGATCGTCTCGAGCGCGCGTATGCCGTGCGGCGTGAGCCGGCTCTCCTCCACCGGCCATCGCGGCCAGGGCGCGGCGGTGCGCGTGCCGTCCGGCACTTCGCCCCCAAGCGGCGCCCGGATGCCATGGCGCATGACCATCACGACTCGCTCGACGGCAAGTCCCTTCGGCCGCGACGAGGCCGAAAGGGCGGGGCCGGGGAGCAGCATGGCACCGCCGGCGAAGAGGGCGAGGAGGGGGCGGGCCATGAGAATCATTCGCGAACCCATGCGGCCTCGAAGGGTCAATTTGATGACATTGCGATCGATGGCGCGATGAAATCGATTTGATCCCCAAGGATATGGTCAAAAATTAATTGATACGGTCATTTTGTCATCAATGCGTAATTGGCCGCCCCTAGCCGGCCGGCGGCGGCGGGCAAGGTGCCGCTGCCGATCCAGTTTCTTTGGGGGTAAGCAATGATGACCATCTCGACGGCACATCTTCGCGCGCTGTATCTTCTGTCCGGCACGGCGATGGCGCTGCTCGCCACTGGCCCGGCCTGGGCAGCACCGGTCGGCCCGGAGACGATCAAGCCGGCCGACCCCGTCCCTGCACCGGATCAGGACCGGAGCGGGAACCAGGACAAGGACCGGATCGAGAAGCAGGACGACGACATCGTGGTCAACGGCCGCCGTCACGCCGTTCAGGACACGCAGAACGCGCAAATCCGCAGTTCTTCGTTCGTTTCGATCATCTCGGGCGAGGAATTGCGCGCGCAGCCGCAACAGAATCTGGCGGACCTGCTGACGCGCCTGCCGGGCGTCAATTCTTCCGTGGACCAGTCGCGCAATGCGGCGGCGACGGGCGAGGCGCAGTATCTGTCGATCCGCGGGCTCGATACTGCCTATAATGCCTATATGCTCGACGGCGTGCGCCTCGCGCAGACCGATGCGCGCACCCGCGCCATCTCGATGAACCTGCTGTCGCCCTTCTCCGTCGCCGAAGCGCGCGTGAACAAGGCGCCGACCGCGAATTTCGATGGCGACGCGATCGCGGGCGTGATCGACCTGCGCACTGCTTCGGCCTTCAACCTGCCGGCCGGCCACGTGCAGATCCGCGCGCAGGGCCAGGTCGCAGGCCGCGCCGCGGCACGCGGGCAGAATCCGTGGGGCGGCACGGCGCAGATCGAAACGGCGCAGCGTCTCGGCAATCTCGGTATCTATGCGTCGGTCTATTACGGCCTGAAGCACACGCTGGGTGAATCGACCGCGATGCAAGCTGACTGGGAGAAGTACGACAACAAGATCCCCGGCATGATCCGCGACAATCTGGACAATATCTCTCCGCGCGGCGTGCAGTGGAACGTCTTCCGCAATCGGATCGAGCGGCTGGGTGGCACGCTGAACCTCGACTGGAAGGGAGAGGATCTCGATCTCTATTCGTACACCACCTATGGCCGCTACAAGCTCAAGAGCTGGATGGACCAGACGGCGCTGCGCCAGACCGATCTCGCGCCCGGCCAGATCAACCCCAATCCCGGCAATACGGGATCCTATGACGCGGCGGGATTCCGCGCCGATTATGGACTGACCGCCACCCATTATTTCCGTACCGAGCACTCCAACCAGGAGCTGTTCTCGACCAAGTTCGGCGGCCAGTCGCGTATCGGCGACCTCACGCTCGACTATCATGCCGCCTATTCGCGCGGCGAGCAGGACTATCCGCTGCGCATCCAGTCGGGCTTCGCCGGGAAGCCCTATATCGGCACCGCGGACAATAGCGGCCTAGCGATCACGCGGATGGTGACGAGCATCGGCGATCGCACCAGCCCGCAAGTGGTGCTGACCGACGCGGCGCGCGCGGCCCTGCTCAATCTCTCGACGCTGAAACAATGGTATGTGACGCAGCAGTTCGAGAATACCTGGGAGCGCCGCCTGGAAGGGCAGCTCGACGCGACCTGGAAGCTGGCCGATCAGGGGCTCGAATCGATCGCGGCCGGCGCCAAGGCGGAAGGGACCAAGCGCTATGCGAACAGCCTGGGCGACGACGGTGCGCTCCAATATTACTTCCCGCTCGCCAATGGCAGCAACGCCCCGCGCTACGACGCGCAAGGGCCGTCGGTGGCGGCCATTCCGGGCGAGATGCTGGGCGGCTTCATGCACAATTCCGCGCAGGTGCCGATCAAGCTGCTCGATACCAAATTCATCGAGGACCAGGTTCGCCGCCTGTCGACGCCGAAGCTCGCCGGCCTCAACCCGGTCAAGCTGAAGGAGAACCGGCTCGACGGCAAGGAGCAGCGCATCGGCGCCTATGCCATGGCAACGTTCCGTACCGGCGATCTGACGGTCATTCCCGGCGTGCGTTTCGAGCATAACCGCTTCGAGGGCACCTATTGGCAGAGCAACGAAAAGACGGGCAACGGCTTCGTCACCACGGCGCGCAGCTACAACCAGTGGCTGCCGAGCGTGATCGCCAGCTATCGCCCGAGCGATCGCGTCGTCTATCGCGCTTCGGTTCGCCGCAGCTATTCGCGCCCGGCCTTCGACCTGCTGCTCGGGCCGACGGAGGTTTCGCTCAGCGACGACGGCACATTGTCGGTGTTCATTCCCAATCCCAATCTCGACGCGCAGACGGCCTGGAACGTCGATGCGTCGGTCGAGCTGAAGGGAGAGGGCACCGACTTCTTCTCGATCAGCCCCTATTACAAGCGCATCAACCATGTGCTGTTCTCGACGGGTACCACCAATGCGGGCGGCGACCTCAACGTCTGGGGAACCAGCAGCCCGATCAAGGTGAACGGCGTGGAGACCTCGACGCTGGATACGAGCGGGAAGGGCGACGTCTATGGCATCGAGCTGGTCGGTCGATACAGTTTCCGCGATCTGCCGGGACTGTTCGACGGGCTGGGCGTCGGCGGCAACATCACGCTCCAGCGGGCCCAGGCAAAGGTGTTCGTGAACGGCCAGTGGCGTGGCCAGCGCATGCCGCAGGCGCCGCGCCTCATGTACAATGTCGAGCTGTTCTACAATCACGGCGGATTCCAGGCGGCGCTCAACTATAACTACACGGGCGACAAGCTGTACGACCTGCGCTCCAGCCGGCCGGATACCTATATCCAGCCCGTATCGAAGATGAACCTGATGCTCGGCTATACCTTGGGCAAGCATGTTGCGATCGGTGCGTCGATCGAGAACCTGCTGAACGCCCATACCTACTGGGCAACGACCAGCCAGCGGCCGGCCTATCTCTCCAACGACCGCAAGGGCGGCTATATCGAAACGGGCCGGGTCTATTCGCTGAACCTGAGCTATAGTTTCTAGGCACGATCGCGCATCGCAGGAGATGCAATGGACAATGGGCCGCCCGCGGGTGGCCCATTGTTTCGTCTCGCCATACCGCCCCAGCGAAGCCGCGGGTCAGACGGCGCTGCTGAATCGGGCGGCGCTGGCGGCGCGCCAGGGATCGAAGGCCGCGGCTACGGCGCGGGCATAGGGGAGGGCGTTCCTGTCGAGGAGCAGGCGTGTTCCCGCCCATGCGAGCAGCCCGCGCTCCTCGAAACGTGCAAGGCGAGCGCGGGTGTCCGACAAGTCGCTCAGGCCCGTGCATTCCGCTTCGCCGCGACAGAGCAGCGCTTCGATGATCGCGCTGCGGCGGCGGTCGCCCGGGCTGCGCCGGATGCCGCGCGCGGTGGCAAGCCGGCCCTTGGCGAGGCACAGGTGATAGCGGCCGGCACGCTTCTCGTTCTGCAGCAACGCACCCGGAAACGCACTGACCGCCGAAGCGCCCAGGCCGATCAGCACTTCGGACTGGTCCTCGGTGAATCCCTGGAAGTTGCGGCGCAGCGTCCCGCTGCGCGCGGCACGCGCGATCGCATCCTGCGGTACCGCGAAATGGTCGAAGCCGATCGGGTCATAGCCAGCGTCGCGCAGATGCCGATGTGCCTGCCGCGCCAAGGCGAAGCGCGCGGCGGGGCCGGGCAGGCGGGTCGCGTCGATCCGGCGCTGACGGGGCAATAGGTGCGGGACATGGGCGTAGCCGAACACGGCGAAACGTTCGGGCCGCATCGACAGCGCGATGTCGAGGGTCTCCTCCAGATCGGCGGCAAACTGGCCGGGCAGGCCGTACATCAAGTCGAAGTTGATCGACTCGATACGGGCGGCGCGCAGGCGGCCCATGGCGCAGGCGATGGCCTCGACCGGTTGGACGCGGCCGATCGCGTGCTGGATGTGCGGCGCGAAGGTCTGCACGCCAAGGCTGGCGCGGGTCACGCGGTTGCGGGCGAGGCACTCGGCCCAGCCCCAGTCGAAGCCGCGCGGATCGAGTTCGACCGAGACGGTGGCATGCGTGCAGGCAAAGGCGTCGCGGATACGGTGCATCAGCGCGTCGAACTGGGCGGGGACCAAGGCGTTGGGGCTGCCGCCGCCCCAGGCGATACGCGTGACCCGGCCGCGCCCCGCGAGCCTGGCCGCGACAAGATCCACTTCCTCGCCAAGGCGTTGGACATAGGTTGCGACGCGCGCGGCGCGATTGGCGGCACCGGTGTTGCAGCCGCAATACCAGCAGATCTCATGGCAATAGGGGATATGGAGATAGAGCGAGACCGGCTCGTCTTCATGCACCCGGGCGAGCGCATGCTCCATGTCGGCCGGGCCGACATCGTCGCCGAACTCCGCCGCCGTGGGAAAGCTGGTGTAGCGCGGCACCGCGGTGGCGAGCAGGTCGGGATGATAGGTCCACATGGCGCCTTCCCTGCGCATGCCGGGGCCGGGAGCGCCTTGATCCGAGTCAAACCCTTGTTCGGCAAGGACTTGTCGCGATATCCTCGATCGCCACCACATTTCCGGCCAGCCCAATCGGCGCGCGGCGGTGCGAGACGAGGACCAGGCCGGTGTTGGAAGCCGCCAGCCAGGCGTCGAGCCGCGCAACCATCTCGTATTCCGTCGCGGGATCAAGCCCTTCGGTCGGCTCGTCGAGCAACAGCCAGGGGCGGCCGGCAAGCAGTGCGCGGGCGAGGGAAAGGCGCTTGCGCTCGCCGCCGGAGAGGGTTCCGCCCGCCTCGCCCAGGCGCGTATCGAGCCCTTCCGGAAACCCCCCGATCCGATCCTCGAGCGCGACGACGCGCAGAACGGCCCATATCGACTCCCTGTCGACGCCGGGGCGGGCCAGGCGGAGATTGTCGGCGATCGTTCCGGCGATCAGCGCCGGATCCTGGGGCGCAAGCGCAAACTGGGCGCGGAGCATGGCGCCGGAACAGGCGGCGGGTGCCAGCCCCCCGACGGCTGCATCGACCGCGGCCCCGCGCAGCCCGGCCAGCGTTTCGAGCAGCACGGTCTTGCCCGAGCCCGAGCGGCCGGTGACCGCGACCCGTGCCCCCGGCGCGAGATCGAGCCCGCCCAGGCGAAGCGGCATCGCTTCGGTGGAAGCCGGTGCGGCAACGGGTTCGGGCAAGGCGAGGAGGGCGTCGAGCCGGCGCAGGCCCGCGGCTACCCCGGCCCGGCGGAAGGCGGTGCGCGCCAGGCCGGCCATCGCCTCGACCGCGCCGGCGGCCACCAGCAAGGCGAGGGCGACGCGCGGCGCGGGCGCGTCGGCGAGGCGCAGCACCAGCGCCGCCGCCAGCGCGGCATAGCCGGCGAGCAGCGCCGCGATCACGCCCTCGCCGCGATGCAGGCGTGCTCGCGCGGCATCGAGATCGGCAGCGAAGCGGGACAGGTCGCCGGTCACGCGATCGGCAAGGCCATAGGCGGCGATTTCGGCCCGGGCGGCGGCATATTCGACATAGCGGGTGCGCAGCGCCCCGAGCGCTTCGGCCGCATCGTGCGCCGGCTGCCGGGTGAGGCGGCGTGCGGCGCGATCGAGCAGCGGCGGCAGCGCGGCGAGGAGCAGCAGCAGCGCCAATGCCGCGGCCCAGCCCGCGAGCCCGGCCAGCAGCACGCCGGCGCCCGCCGCGACCCAGCTCGCCGAGCGGACGGGCTCGCGGACGATCAGTTCCTCCAGCGCATCGATATCGCCGATCAGCCGGGCGCTGGCATCGCCGCCGGCAAGGTCCGGACCGGTACGGCCGTCCTGCGCGGCGAGCCTGGCGAACAGGCCGGCGCGCAGGGCCGCCATCGCGCCCAGTGCAGCCTGGTGCGAGAAGAGCCGCTCGCCATAGCGGCCGGCGGTGCGCAGGATCGCGAGGCCGCGGATCGCGGCGCTGGGGATCAGATAGTTGAAGCCGAGCGCGGCCATCGGGCCCGCCGCGCCGGCCAGCGCCGCGGCGGTGAGGAACCAGCCCGAGACCGCGAGCAGCAGCACTCCCGCGAGCGCGGCGAGGATCGCGGCGATGCGCGCGCGGCGCAGCCAGCGGCGGCCGGCGGGATCGAGGGCGAGCGCGCTCACAGCGCCACCACCAGCCGCGCGGCGGCGGCCAGGGCGGGATCGTGCGTGGCCACCAGCACCGCGCGTTCCGCCGCGACTTCGCGCAGCAGCGCGACGATCGCCGCCGCGCTCGCGCGATCGAGATCGGCAGTGGGCTCGTCGCAGAGCAGCAGCGGCCGGCGCGAGAGCAGCGCGCGGGCCAGGCCGATCCGCCGCCGCTCGCCGCCCGACAGGCCCGAGCCGCGATGATCGAGCATCAGGCCCAGCCCGCCGCGGGCGGCGATCACGGCGTCCAGGCCGACCTGCCCGGCGACCCGCGCGATCTCCTCCGGCGTCGCATCGGGGCGGGCAAGCGCGATGTTCTCCGCCAGGGTGCCGGGAAGGAGCAACGGCGTCTGCGCGGCCCAGGCGATGTCCGCAGGGTCGAGTGCGTCCCCGCGCGCGGTGGTGACGGCGCCGCCCGCCGGCGCGACCTGGCCGGCGATGGCGGCGAGCAGGCTCGACTTGCCGCTGCCGGTGGGGCCGGTGAGCGCGACGAGGTCGGCCGAAGCGAGTTCGAAGCCGATCGGGCCGATGCGCAGGCCCGGCCAGGCGATGGCGAGCTGCGCGACGCGCAGGCCGTCGAAGCGCGCCGCCGGGGGCGGGGCAGGCGCCGGCGCCTCGACGTCCGCCAGCGCGGCCATGGCGGCGTCGCCCAGCTGCTTCTCGTGATAGGCGGCGGCCAGGCGACGCATCGGCAGGTAGAATTCCGGGGCCATGGCCAACGCGAAGAAGGCGTGGCCGAGCGAGAGCTTCTCAGGCGGCGGAAAGGGCAGCAGCCCGAGCAGCGCGAAGCCGCAATATACCGCGACCAGCGCCACCGAGAGCGCCGCGAAGAATTCCAGCACCGCGCCGGACAGGAAGGCGACGCGCAGCACCGCGACGGTGCGGTCCGCCGCTTCGCGGGTCGCGGCGGCCACCTGGCGGGCGATGCGGTCCTCCGCGCCGAAATGGCGGATGATGGGCAGGGCGCGGATGCGATCGACGAACAGGCCGGAGAGTCCCGCGAGCGCGGCGAGCTGGCGCTCCGCGGCGCGGCGCGCGGCGCTGCCGGCGAGGATCATGCCGAGCGCGAACGGGACGAGCGTGACCAGGAGGATCGTCGCCGACACCCAGCTCGCGCAGGCGACGATCGCGGCGACGAGCAGCGGTGCGGCGGCGGACGCGGCGCGGGCCGGGCGAAAGCGCGCTTCACAGGCCTCGATCGCTACCATGTGATCGATCGCCAGCGCGGCGCTCTCCCCGGCGAGCAGCGGACGGGGGAGCCGGCCGGCGAGCAGGCGCGGGAAGATCCGCGCGCGCCAGCCCGCAACCACGCGCTGCGCCGCGCGGATGGCGACGGCATGGGCCAGCATCGCCGCCCCCGCGCGGATCGCCCCGCCCGCCAGGATCAGCGCCACGGCGCCCCAGGACAGGCCTTCCCCCGCCGCCAGGCTGCTGACCGCGAGGGCGATGCCGGCCGCGAACAGCGCCGCGCCGGGTATGTCCAGGAGCCAGGTCATTTCGTTCCGGTTCTAACGCATGTTGCCATGGCAGCGTATTTGTCCATGATCAAAGCGCCTTCCGGATAGGGCCCTTAGTGACGAACGGAACGCGGCCAACCCGTTGGGCGCAGACTTTGGCGTAGGGGGATTCCTGCGATGATCAGCATGGCAGTCGTGGAGCTGTCTAGGCTCCAGTTCGCGCTGACGGCGCTCTATCACTTCCTGTTCGTGCCGCTGACGCTCGGCCTGTCCTTCATGCTGGTGATCATGGAGAGCGTGTACGTGATGACCAACCGCCCGATCTGGCGGGACGTCACGCGCTTCTGGGCCAAGCTGTTCGGCATCAATTTCGTGCTGGGCGTCGCCACCGGACTCACCATGGAATTCCAGTTCGGGACCAACTGGTCCTATTACTCGCATTATGTGGGCGACATCTTCGGCGCCCCGCTTGCGATCGAGGGGCTGATGGCCTTCTTCCTCGAGGCGACGTTCGTCGGGCTGATGTTCTTCGGCTGGGAGCGGATGTCGAAACAGGCGCATCTGTTCACCACTTTCATGGTGGCGCTGGGATCGAACCTGTCGGCGCTGTGGATCCTGGTCGCGAACGGCTGGATGCAGCATCCGACCGGCGCGACCTTCAACCCCGAGACGATGCGGATGGAAGTGACCGACTTCGCGGCGGTGCTCTTCAATCCCGTGGCCCAGGCCAAGTTCGTCCACACGGTGAGTGCCGGCTATGTGATGGCCAGCGTGTTCGTGCTGGGCGTCTCCGCCTTCTATCTGCTCAAGGGCCGGCACCTGGAACTGGCCAGGCGCAGCTTCACCGTGGCCGCGGCGTTCGGCCTGGCCTCGTCGCTGTCGGTGGTCGTGCTGGGCGACGAGAGCGGCTACGCGCTCACCGAGAACCAGCAGATGAAGCTCGCCGCGATCGAGGGCATGTGGCACACCGAGCCGGCGCCGGCGGGGCTCGCGATCTTCGGCATCCCCTCGAACAGCGGGCGCGAAACCCGATATGAAGTGAAGATCCCCTATGTGCTGGGCCTGATCTCCACCCGCAGCCTGACCGGCGAGGTCAATGGCATCTTCCCGCTGGTGGAGCGTGCCCGGGGACGGATCGTCAATGGCCTGGCGGCCTATGACGCGGTCGAGAAGCTCAAGGTGGACCGCAACGATCTGGCCGCGCGCGCGGCGTTCGAGCGGACCAAGGACGATCTCGGCCATGCGCTGCTGCTCAAGCGCTTCGTCGCGGATCCGCGCAAGGCGGACGCGGCGACGATCGAGCGGGCGGCATGGAGCACCGTGCCCAATGTGCCGGCGATCTTCTGGATGTTCCGGATCATGGCCGGGATCGGCTTCGGCATGATCGCCTTCTTCGCGGTCGCCTTCTTCTATTCGACGGTGCAGCGCTTCGACGCGCGCTGGTTCCTGCGGCTGGCGCTTGTCGTGATGCCGCTGCCCTGGATCGCGGCCGAGGTCGGCTGGGCCGTGGCCGAAGTGGGCCGCCAGCCCTGGGCGGTGGAAGGGGTGTTGCCGACCTTCCTCGCGCCGTCGAGCCTGACCGTGCCCGAGCTGTGGCTGACGATCGCCGGCTTCACGCTGCTCTATGGCGCGCTGGCGGTGATCGAGGTGCGGCTGATGCTCGCCGCGATCCGCAAGGGGCCGGAGCCGTATCGCGCCGCCGATGCGCCGGAGCCCGCACGCCCCGATTTCCACGCCGTTCCGGCCGAATGAGCCGGGCCGGGGTTTTGGAGACAGACCATGTCCATCCCTCTCGATTTCGAAACGCTCCGCATCCTCTGGTGGCTGCTGCTCGGCGTGCTGCTGATCGGCTTCGCGCTGACCGACGGCTTCGACCTGGGGACGGCGGCGATGCTGCCCTTCGTCGCGAAGACCGACGAGGAGCGGCGGATGGTGATCAACACCATCGGCGCGACCTGGGAAGGCAACCAGGTGTGGTTCATCCTGGGCGGCGGCGCGATCTTCGCCGCGTGGCCCTTCGTCTATGCCGTCAGCTTCTCGGGCTTCTATCTCGCGATGTTCCTGGTGCTGTCGGCGCTGATATTGCGGCCGGTGGGCTTCAAATATCGTTCGAAGCGCCCGGACAAGGCGTGGCGGGAGCGCTGGGACTGGGCGCTGTTCGTCGGCGGCTTCGTGCCCGCGCTCGTCTTCGGCGTCGCGGTGGGCAATGTGATGAAGGGCATTCCCTTCCGCCTCGATAGCGATCTGCGCGCCTTCTACGAAGGCTCGCTGCTCGGGCTGTTCACGCCGTTCACGCTGGTGACCGGGCTGCTCTCGGTGGCGATGCTGGTGCTGCACGGCGCGGGCTGGCTGAGCCTGAAGGCCGAGGGCGTGGTGCTGGAGCGGGCGCGGCGCTGGGGGCAGGCGGCGGCGGTGCTGGCGCTGCTGCTGTTCGCGGCCGGCGGCGCGTTCGTCGCCTGGGGCGGTCTGGGCTACCGGCTGGACGGTATGGTCGATCCCGGCGGGCCGTCCAACCCGCGCTTCTCGACCACGGTGGCCGAGGGCGGCGCCTGGCTGCGCAACTATGGCGCGCATCCCTGGATGCTGCTCGCGCCGCTGCTCGGCTTCCTGGGTCCGGTGCTGGCGCTGCTCGGCATCCGCGCGCGCCGCGACGTGCTGGTGTTCGCCGGCTCGTCGCTGGCCAATATGGGGATCATCGCCACGGTGGGCCTGTCGATGTTCCCGTTCATCCTGCCGAGCTCGATCGACTCGCTTTCGAGCCTGACGGTGTGGAACGCCTCGTCGAGCCACGGCACCCTGTTCACCATGCTGGTGGTGACGGCGATCTTCCTGCCGATCGTCCTCGCCTATACGGCCTGGGCCTATCGCGTGATGTTCGGCAGGGTGACCGCGCAGGACGTGCGCACCAATCCCGACTTCTACTGAGGAGCGTTCGCCATGTGGTATTTCTCGTGGATCCTCGGCGTCGGCCTTGCCGTCGGCTTCGGCATCCTCAACGGGCTCTGGCACGAATTCCATTCGGAGCCGCTGCCGGAAGCGGCGGCGAGGGCCGAGGAATAGGCCAGGCAATGGCTGGCCGGGCGCGCGGGACCTGATAGAATTGCCCCGCCGGAATCGGCCATTGCCCGGTTCCGCCCGGCGCATCGCCATGCAGGAGACAGGACCATGGGCATTCTCAAGATCGCGGACGGCACCGAGCTCTTCTACAAGGATTGGGGGCCCCGCGACGCGCAGGCGATCTGGTTCCATCATGGCTGGCCGCTCTCGGCCGACGACTGGGACAACCAGATGATGTTCTTCCTGCTCAAGGGCTATCGCGTGATCGCGCATGATCGCCGCGGGCATGGCCGCTCCACCCAGACCGACACGGGCAATGAGATGGACACCTATGCCGCCGACGTCGCGGCGCTGGTCGAGCATCTGGACGTGCGCGGCGCGGTTCATATCGGCCATTCGACGGGCGGCGGCGAAGTCGCGCACTATGTCGCCCGGGCCAAGCCGGGGCGGGTGTCCAAGGCGGTGCTGATCGGCGCGGTGCCGCCGGTGATGCTGAAGAGCGAGAAGAATCCGGGCGGCCTGCCGATGGAGGTGTTCGACAATTTCCGCGAGCAGACCGCGTTCAATCGCGCGCAATTCTTCATCGATGTGCCGGCGGGCCCGTTCTACGGCTTCAACCGGCCGGGCGCGAAGGTGGACCAGGGCGTGATCGACAATTGGTGGCGCCAGGGCATGATGGGCGGGATCAAGGCGCATTACGACTGCGTCAAGGCGTTCAGCGAGACCGATTTCACCGAGGATCTGCAGAGGATCGACGTGCCGGTGCTGGTGATGCACGGCGACGACGACCAGGTCGTGCCCTATGCGGATTCCGCGCCGCTCTCGGCCAAGCTGCTGAAACAGGGCACGCTCAAGACCTATCCAGGCTATCCGCACGGCATGGCCACCACCCATGCCGCAGTGATCAACGCCGATCTGCTGGCCTTCATCCAGGGCTGACGGGCCGGGTTCCGGCGGGGAGGGGAACGCCCGGGCTCAGGCGAGCTCGGGCATTCCGGCCAGCAGCTTGTCGAGCGTGATCGGATAGTCGCGCACGCGCATCCCGGTGGCGTTGTGGATCGCATTGGCCACCGCCGCGCCGACGCCGCAGATGCCCAGCTCGCCCACGCCCTTGGCCTTCATCGGCGACGTGGTGGGATCGGCCTCCGCGAGGAAGATCACGTCCTGGTGGGGGATGTCGGCATGGACCGGCACCTCGTAGCCGGCCAGATCGTGGTTGACGAAGAAGCCGAAGCGCTTGTCGACCGCCAGTTCCTCCATCAGCGCGGCGCCGGCGCCCATGGTCATCGCGCCGATCACCTGGCTGCGCGCGGAGACCGGATTGAGGATGCGCCCCGCCGCGCACACGGCGAGCATGCGGCGGATGCGGATCTCGGCCGTCGCTGCGTCGACGCCGACTTCGACGAAATGCGCGCCGAAGGTGGATTGCTGATATTTCCTGGCCAGGTCGCCATATTCCATCGCGTCCTCGGCGACGAGTTCCCCGCCTTTCGCCGCCTCGGCCAGGGGCACGCTGCGCTTGCCGCTCTTCACCTTGCCGCCGGCAAACACTGCGTCGGCCGAGTTGAAGCCGAGCTTCTGCGCCACTGCCTCGCGCAGCTTCACACAGGCCGCATAGACGCCGGCGGTGGCGCTGTTCGCACCCCATTGCCCGCCCGATCCGGCCGAGACCGGGAAGCTCGAATCGCCCAGCCTCACCACCACCTTGTCGAGCGGCAGGCCCATCATCTCGGCAGCGGTCTGGGCGAGGATCGTGTAGGTTCCGGTGCCGATATCGGTCATGTCGGTCTCGACGGTGACGATCCCGCGCGCGTCGAGCCGCACCCGGGCGGCCGACTTCATGTTGATGTTGTTGCGAAACGCCGCGGCGACGCCCATGCCGACCAGCCAGCGGCCGTCGCGCACGCTGCCCGGCTTCGCGCGCCGGGCCCAGCCGAACTTCTCCGCGCCCGTCTGCAGGCACTGGTTGAGCTGGCGCTGCGAATAGGGGCGGCCGGGATTCTCGGGATCGACCTGGGTGTCGTTCAGCACGCGGAAGGCGACCGGGTCGAGGCCGAGCTTCTCGGCCATCTCGTCGATCGCGATCTCGAGCGCCATCATGCCCGGCGCCTCGCCCGGCGCACGCATCGCATTGCCCTCGGGCAGGTCGAGCACCGCGAGCCGCATCGCGGTCATCCGGTTGGCGCCGGCATAGAGCAGCTTGGTCTGCCCGGTCGCCGTCTCCGGGCCGCCGCCGGGAAGGTCGCCCGACCAGCTCTCATGCCCGATCGCGACCAGCTTGCCGTCGCGCGTCGCGCCCAGGCGGATGCGCTGGATCGTCGCGGGGCGGTGCGGCGTGTTGTTGAACATGAAGGGCCTGGGCAGGGCGACCTTCACCGCCCGGTTCGCCGTCCGGGCGCCCAGCGCCGCCAGCACCGCGTCGGCGCGGATGAACAGCTTGCCGCCGAACCCGCCGCCGATGAAGGGCGAGCGCATCCGCACCTTCTCGCGCGGGATGCCGAGCGTCTTCGCCATGTCGCCCACCGACCAGGCGATCATCTGGTTGGCGGTCCACAGATCGAGCCGGTCGCCGTCCCACGCCGCGATCGTCGCGTGCGGCTCCATCATCGCATGGGCATGGTCGGGCGTGGTGTAGGTCGCGTCGAGCTGCACCGGGGCGGCGGCAAAGGCGCCGGCAAAGTCGCCATGGCCGCTGTCGGCCGGGCCGTTGAACCCGCCTTCGGGCGGCTTGCCGGCGCCGTCCTTCGCCGCGGCGAGATCGTAGCGGCCCTTGTCGCGGGCATAGTCGACCCGGATCAGCGCGGCGGCGGCGCGCGCCTGTTCGAACGTCTCGGCGACGACGATCGCCACGGCCTGGTGATAATGCTCGATCTCCGGGCCGCCGAGCAGTTTCGCCGTGTTGAAATTGCCCTTGCCGAGCTTGCCGGCATTCTCCGCGGTGACGATGGCGAGCACGCCGGGCGCCGCGCTGGCATCGCGCAGGTCCATGCCCGTGAGGCGCCCCTTGGCGATCGCCGAGCCGAGGATGAAGCCATAGGCAGGGTCGGGCGCGTCGTGATGCTCATAGGCATAGGGCGCGGAACCCGTGGTCTTGAGCGGGCCGTCGATGCGCGGCGTGGGCTTGCCGATCACCTTCAGCTGGTCGATCGGATTGGTGCCGGCGGGCGTGTCGAACTTCATGGCTCAGCCCCTCGCTTCGGCAATGGCGGCGGCGAGCGTGCGTTCGGCCAGCACCAGCTTGAACCGGTTCTGCTCGGTGGGCGTGGCGCCCGCAAGGACTGCTGCCGCCACGGCGCGAGCGCCGCGCGGCATTTCGGCCTCCGCCGCCTCGACGCGCCATGGCCGGGGTGCGACACCGCCGAACGCGACCCGGCCGGTGCCGTCCTTCTGGAGGATCGCGCCCACCGAGACGAGCGCGAAGGCATAGGAAGCCCGGTCGCGCACCTTGTGATAGATGTGCGTGCCGCCGACCGGCCGGGGGAGAGTCACCGCGGTGATCAGCTCGCCCGGCGCAAGCGGGTTCTCGACGTTCGGCGTGTCGCCCGGCAGCGTGTGGAATTCGGCGATGGGGATGGCGCGGGCGGTGCCGTCGGCGCGTACCGTCTCCACCACTGCGTCGAGCGCGCGCATCGCCACCGCCATGTCGCTCGGATGGGTGGCGATGCACGCTTCGCTGGTGCCGATCACGCCAAGGCCGCGATTCACCCCGCCGATCGCCGCGCAGCCGCTGCCGGGGCTGCGCTTGTTGCAGGGCTGGTTGGTGTCGTAGAAATAAGGGCAGCGGGTGCGCTGCAGCAGGTTGCCCGCCGTTGTCGCCTTGTTGCGCAGCTGGCCCGACGCGCCCGCGACGAGCGCGCGGGAGAGCAGGGCATAGTCCTTGCGGACGCGCCCGTCGGCGGCGAGATCGGTGTTGCGCACCAGCGCGCCGATGCGCAGCCCGCCCTCTGTCGTCGCCTCGATCCGGTCGAGCCCCAGATGGTTGACGTCGACCAGATGGGTCGGCGTCTCGATCTGCAGCTTCATCAGGTCGAGCAAATTGGTGCCGCCCGCGATGAAGCGGGCGCCCTGGGTGCGGCCGACGATCGCAGCGGCCTCGGCCGGCGAGCCGGCGCGCTGATAGCTGAACGCCTTCATGCCTTCCTCCGGGCGGCGACTTCGGCGATCGCCTCGACGATGTTGGAATAGGCGCCGCAGCGGCAGAGGTTGCCGCTCATCCGCTCGCGGATCTCGTCGCCGCTCATCGCCGGCTTGCCCGCAATGTCGCCGGTCGCGTGGCTGGGGATGCCCGCGCGGATCTCGTCGAGCATCGCAACCGCCGAGCAGATCTGGCCCGGCGTGCAATAGCCGCATTGATAGCCGTCATGCTTGACGAAGGCAGCCTGCATCGGATGCAGGCTGTCGGGCGTGCCCAACCCCTCGATGGTGGTGATCGCATCGCCTTCGTGCATCACCGCGAGGCTGAGGCAGGAATTGATCCGCCGCCCATCGACGATCACCGTGCAGGCGCCGCACTGGCCATGGTCGCAGCCCTTCTTGGTGCCGGTCAGGCGGAGATGCTCGCGCAGCGCGTCGAGCAGGGTGGTGCGCGTGTCGAGCTCCAGGGTGTGCGGCTTGCCGTTCACCGTGAAGCCGACCTTGGCCATTACCGGCGCCCCGGTGCCTGCCGAGGCCACCGCTCGCGCTCCGGCGGCGGGAGGCGCGGCGCTGGCCGCCACCGATGCCGCGCCGCCGATCAAGACGCCGCGCCGCGAGAGTTCGAAATCGCCTGGTCCATGCATATCGGCCTCTGCTCCCCTTGAAGCTGGCGCGTGCCCTGAGACGGTCGGGTCATGCCCTGTTCCTCGGGGTTCTAGCGCGAACAACGATCCAGGCAAATTCTCGCGCATCGGGGTGCCCGATGCACGGCGCCGCCGCGGGGGCCAGCCGATGTCCCGTTCCGCTTTCGTCCTTCCCGCGCAGGCGGGAATCCATAGCCTGCCCAAGCCCCCCACAGCCGCGATGAAACAAAATTGAGAACGTTCTTGAGAACGCTCTCAATCTATGCTCTAACCATCGGATCGGAGCAAAAGACTCCGTAAACGATAGAGGGGTGTTGGAACAGGCTGCCGTGCGCGCCATGCTGCGCTGTCGGCGCGTTCCGTCGCTGAAACCGACAGCGTTGTCGGAAAAGCTCCCCCAGGTTGGATCGGATGAACTGGCATGCCTTCGGGCATGCGCGGCGCCGTTGCACGCGCCGAAGGGGAGAGGGTAATGCTGATCAGCCTGCGGCACGTGGCGCGCTCCATGGCGTTGCTCGCCACCACCGCGCTTGCCGGGACGATGACGGGCGCGCACGCGCAGGATCCCGTCGCTCCCGCCGCACCCTCGAACGAAGCCCGCCCGTCCGCGGATCCCGCCGCGCGCCCCTGGGCCGATGCCAGGCTGCCGGCGGCGGCGCGCGCGGAGGCGCTGCTTGCGGCGATGACGCTCGAGGAGAAGCTGGGTCTCGTCTATACTTGGTTCCCGCCGCTGGCGAAGGATCCGGCGGCACCGAGCGACATGATCCCCTCGGCCGGCCAGCAGGCGGCGATTCCGCGCCTGGGCATTCCGGCGCTGCGCGAGACCGATGCCAGCCTGGGCGTCGCCAACCAGGTCGAGCAGCGCAAGGGGGATACCGCAACCGCACTGCCTTCGGGCCTGGCGCTGGCCGCGAGCTTCGATCCCAAGCTCGCCTATGAGAGCGGCGCGATGATCGGCGGCGAGGCGCGGGCCAAGCGCTTCAACGTCATGCTGGCGGGCGGCATCAACCTGACGCGCGATCCCTGGGGCGGCCGCAACTTCGAATATCTGGGCGAGGACCCGCTGCTCGCCGGCGTGATCGCCGGGGAATCGATCAAGGGCATCCAGTCGAACCACATCGTCTCGACGATCAAGCATTTCGCCCTGAACGCACAGGAGACCGGCCGCTTCGTGATGGACGCGCGGATCGGCGAGGCGGCGTTGCGGGAAAGCGACCTGCTCGCCTTCCAGCTCGCGATCGAGCGCGGCAAGCCGGGCTCGGTGATGTGCGCCTATATGTCCGTCAATGGCGACTTCGCCTGCGAGAACGACTTCCTGCTCAATACCGTGCTCAAGCAGGACTGGGCCTATCCGGGTTGGGTGATGTCCGATTGGGGGGCGGTGCATTCCACCGTGAAGGCCGCGCGCAACGGGCTGGACCAGCAATCGGGCGGCGAGCTCGACACGCATTCCTTTTTCCGCGCCGACCTGAAACAGGCAGTGGCGAGCGGCGCGCTGCCGATGGCGCGGCTGGACGACATGGCCCGCCGCGTCCTGAACGGCATGTTCGCCACCGGGGTGATGGACGCGCCGGTGGTCGATGCGCCGCAGCCGATCGACCATGCGCGGAACGCCGAAGTCGCGCAGCGCGCCGCCGAGGCGGGGATCGTGCTGCTCAAGAACGACAGGGACATATTGCCGCTCGCCCGGACGGCGAAGCGCATCGTCCTGATCGGCGGCCATGCCGATGTCGGCGTGCTTTCGGGCGGCGGCTCGTCGCAGGTCCGCTCGGTCGGCGGCGCACCGATCGAGATACCCCTCAAGGACGGCCCGGCCGCGTCGTTCGTGCGCGTGACCTGGCACGCGTCGTCGCCGCTCGCGGCGATCCGTGCGCTGGCCCCCAGGGCGCGCGTCGATTTCGTCGATGGCAGCAACCCCGAAGCTGCCGCCGCGGCGGCGAGGAACGCGGATCTGGCGATCGTCTGGGCGACGCAATGGACCACCGAGGCCGAGGACCCCGAGACGATCGACCTGGCCGGCAACCAGAATGCAGTGATCGCCGCAGTCGCCGCCGCCAATCCGCGCACCGCCGTGGTGCTCAACACCGGGGGCCCGGTGCTGATGCCCTGGCTCGACAAGGTGCCGGCGGTGCTCGCCGCCTGGTATCCGGGCCAGCGTGGCGGCGAAGCGGTGGCGCGGGTGCTGTTCGGCGAGGTCAATCCTTCGGGGCGCCTGCCGATCACTTTCCCCGCCGCGATCGACCAGGCGCCGCGCCCCGCGGTGCCCGGCTTCGACCAGGTCAAGGCCTTGCCCGATCGCGGACAGGATGCGCGGGCGATCAAGCCCTTCGCGGTCGAGTATCGCGAAGGTTCGGACGTCGGCTATCGCTGGTATGCCCGCCAGGGCCATCGCCCGGCTTTCCCCTTCGGCTATGGCCTCAGCTACACGCGCTTCGGCTATGCGAACCTCACGGTGGAGGGGGGCGAGGCACTCAAGGTCAGCTTCGACGTGACCAATCGCGGCAAGCGCGAAGGGGCCGATGTGCCGCAACTCTATGTGACGCCGGCCACGGGCCGCCGCCCGCTGCGCCTGGCCGGCTTCGAGCGCGTGACGCTCAAGCCCGGCGAGACGCGCCGGATCACCCTGATCGCCGAGCCGCGCATCGTCGCGGACTATGACGTCGCGCAGCCCGGATGGCGCGTGGCGGCGGGAACCTATCGTGTCGCGATCGCGCGGGACGCCGGCCAACCGGTGCTCACGGGCGCGGCGGATTTGCAGGAGCGCCGGCTGGCGCCCTGAGACGACAGCACCGGGTGAGGCGCGCGTAGATGCGTCGGGGTGCAGAACAGAGTGGGAGGACAATGGGAATGAAGGGACTATCCAGTTTGATGGCCGGCTTGCTGGCATCGACCGCCCTGGTCGCGCCGGCATGGGCCCAGGACGCGGTCGCGCCGCAGGATGCGGGGGCCGATCAGGGTGAGGAGATCGTCGTCACCGGCATCCGCGCGTCGCAGGCCAAGGCGATCAACATCAAGCGCAACGAGACCGCGATCGTCGATGCGATCTCCTCGGAGGACATCGGCAAGCTGCCCGACGTCACCGTGGTGGACGCGCTGCAGCGCATCTCGGGCGTGCAGATCAAGCGCGACGCCGGCGAGGGTTCGAGCGTCAACATCCGCGGCCTGCCCCAGGTGATCACGCTGCTCAACGGCGAGCAGTATCTGAGCCCGGGCAATCTCGGCACCGCGCAGCCGAACCTGAACGACATCCCCGCGCAGCTGATGAATGCAGTGGTGGTCTACAAGTCGCAGGACCTGCGCAACGCGCTGTCGGGCATCTCCGGTACCGTCGACCTGCGCACCCGCCGTCCGTTCGACCTGAAGAACGGCCTGACCCTGGCCAACCAGGTCGAATATTCGCGTGGCGACTATACCAAGAAGAACGACTATCTGATCAGCGGCCTGCTGAGCTGGCGTAACGACACGATCGGCGTGATGGTCGGCGCCACGCAGAGCAAGGCCCATCTCGGCAACAACTATGCCGGTATCGGCGGCAGCCCGTTCGGCAACAACGACTGGGGCGGCACGGGCCCCAACTGGATCGCGCCGCACGGCTATGAGCTGTTCAGCCGCGAAGTGGAGCGCAACCGCTTCGGCATCAACGGCGCGGTGCAGCTGAAGTTCGCCGAGGGCTGGACGCTGACCGGCGAAGTCTTCCACACCGAGCTGGTCGAGCATAACCGGGCGGCGGGCGTGAACATCTCGAACCGCTGGAACGGCCTGACCTGGACGACGCCGACCCAGTCGACCTCCACGGGCCAGATCGGTGCGAACCAGCAGCCCTGGCTCGACGTCGACCAATATGACCTCAATGTGTGGTGGTTCAATTCCTTCTCGGTGAACCGCACCGCTCGCGAGAAGTCGACCAACTACAACCTGGAACTCGACTATGATACGGGCGGTCCGTTCAAGTTCACGGCGCGGGCGCTGCGCTCGGATGCGAAGCTGCGCAGCATGAACGGGCAGGTGCAGGGCGACCTGAGCAACTGGCGCGCGGGCAACCGGGCGTTCACGCTGTTCCGCAATCCGAACGACCTGACGCGCGGGCCCTTCTATCCGGCGAACATCGCGGCGCAATATCCGGCCTCGCGCTATACCAACAACGTGGTCGGCGCGAACGGCGGCCGCTACATCGACCCGAACCCGCTGGGCTATGGCCAGGATCCGCTGCTGCACCTCGACCTGCGCGGGCAGAACCCGGTGCTGAGCGGCTTCGACACGCCGATCTCGGGCGGGCTGGGCGCCGGCAAGTCGCTCAAGGACTATATGGCCAATCTCGACAGCTATGCCGTCGCGGCCTTCTCGTCCGAGGGCAATCAGGAGAATACGTCGGATCTCGGCGTGTTCCGCGCCGATGGCAGCTACGAGTTCCAGGGCGGCGGCCTGTTCGGCCTGCTGAACCGCGTCGACGTGGGCGTGCGCCGCTCGGATCGCTCGACCCAGATCAAGAACTTCCACCTGTTCTCGAACTTCTATGGCGGCAACGGCGCCGCCACCGCCGCGGGCTGCTCGGCGCAGTGGAAGGCGATCGACGTGGTGATGGACAACCCGCAATGCTCGGCGGGCGAGATGGTGTCGAACCCGGGCTACAATGCGGGGCTGCCGCTGGCGACTTCGCCTTCGAACTGCGGCGCATCGGCGGCCAACACGCCGACCTGCTTCCAGGGCTATACCGTCAACCGGCCGACCAAGCTGAATGCCTATAACAACGTCTATTTCCAGACGAACTGGGGCGGCGTGGTCAACGGCATGCCGGGCATGTGGGTGGTCAATCCCAAGGACTTCGACGACATCAAGTCGTTCATGACGCGCGTGTTCGGCGGTGCCGACGAAGTCATCGTCCCGGGCAACACCTATGACGTCGACCTGATCGAGGAGAGCGCCTACATCAACACCAACTGGAAGCGCGGAGGGTTCAAGGCCGATATCGGCGTGAAGGTCATCAAGACCAGCATCGACGTGAAGCAGAACCTGACCGGCGATACCCGGGCCTATGGCGACACCAACCTCGACGTCGGCGACAGCGTAACCCGTCGCAGCTATACCGACTGGCTGCCGACGGTGACCCTGTCCTACGACGTCACCGACAATATCCGCATCCGCGCGGCCTTCGCCAAGACGATGATCCCGCTGGATCTCGGCAATTATGGCGGCGGCCTGAAGATCAACACCGCGGATTCGCAGGGGCCGAACCCGACGAACCCGACTGCGGCGCCGCTCGGCGTCCGCCAGGTGACGAGCGCGAATGCGAGCGGCAACCCCTATCTGAACCCGTGGCGCTCGAACAATTACGATCTCAGCCTGGAATATTATCTGGGCCGCGCCTCGATGCTCAACATCGGCCTGTTCAAGCTCAACATCGACAGCTTCGTGACTACCGCGACGCAGATGATCGGCCGCTATCCGGATGCCGACGGCGTGATCCGCCGCACGGTGCCGGTGACGCAGCCGATCCAGGGCGCAGGCGGCAACCTGCAGGGCGTGGAAGCGGGCGCCAAGCTGGCCTTTACCGACCTGTTCCCGAACGTGCCGTTCCTGCGCAACTTCGGCATCGACGCCAACTACACCTTCTCCGACTCCTCGCAGTCGGCACGAGGTCTCGATGGCAAGAAGCTGCCTTTCCAGGATAATTCCAAGCACCAGATCAACCTGGTCGGTTGGTATCAGGACCACATCTTCCAGGTCCGCGTCGCGTGGAACCACCGCACGCCGCGCCTTGCGAACATGGGCCTGGGCTATGATGTGAACCCGGATCCGGACATCACCGACCAGCGCAACATCCCGGTGATGCAGGACACGAGCAACTATGTCGACGTGAACCTGACCGCGAACATCAACAGCCAGTTCGCGATCTACGGCAACGTCTCGAACCTGCTGGGCGAACGCGAACGCTATTACTTCCAGTTCGACAAGGATTCGAAGCAGTTCCATTCGCAGAACCGTTTCGAGCCGCGTTACTCGGTGGGCGTGCGCTACCGTTTCTAAGAGCCAACCCTCCTGGGCCGGCGGTCTTCCCGGGCCGCCGGCTCATTTTTCCCCGGGAGCAGGATCGGCGCGGTTTCGCTTGCGGACCCGAGGCCGGGACGATCAGAATGACACGATGAAGCATGGGGGCATGGCCAGCGGCGCGATCGAGCGTGTCGTCATCGTCGGCGGGGGCACCGCCGGGTGGATGGCGGCGGCCGCGCTGGGCGCATATCTGGCGGGGGCGGGCACCCGGATCACCCTGATCGAAAGCTCGGAGATCGGGACGATCGGCGTCGGCGAGGCGACGATCCCCACCATTCGCCGCTTCTACGCCGCGCTCGGCATGACCGATGCCGAAGTGATGCGCGCCTGCGAGGCGACCGCCAAGCTCGGCATCCGCTTCGTCGACTGGAAGCCCGGCACCAGCTTCGTCCACCCCTTTGGCCGCTTCGGGCAGGACCTGCGCGGCATCGACTTCCACCAATATTGGCAGAAGGCGCGCCAGGCCGGCCGCGCCGCGCCGCTGGAGGAATATTCGCTGGGCGCGATGCTCGCACGCGAAGGCCATGCCAGCGTGCCGCTGCCCAATCCGCCCAGCCAGCTCTCGGTGTTCGACTGGGCGCTCCATTTCGACGCCGCACGTTTCGCTGCGCACATGCGCGCCTATGCCGAGCGTGCGGGGGTGGCGCGCATCGATGCGCGCATCACCGATGTGACGCTCCACGGCGAGACCGGTTTCATCGAAGCGGTGACGCTCGACAGCGGCGAGCGCGTAGCGGGCGACCTGTTCGTCGATTGCTCGGGCTTTCGCGGCCTGCTGATCGGCGAGGCGCTGGGCACGCCCTATCGCGACTGGTCGCACTGGCTGCTGTGCGACGGCGCCTTTGCGGTGCAGAGCGAGCGGGTGGGCGAGCCGCCCAGCTGCACCACCGTCACCGCGCGCACTGCCGGCTGGCAATGGCGCATCCCGCTGCGCAGCCGCGAAGGCAACGGCCTCGTCTTCGCGAGCGATTTCCAGGGCGACGACGAGGCGCGGGCCGAACTGCTCGCCAACATCCCCGGCGCGCCGACCATGGAGCCGCGCCGCCTGCGCTTCACGCCGGGCCGGCGCGAAGTCGCATGGGCGAGGAACTGCGTCTCGCTCGGCCTGGCCTCGGGATTTCTGGAGCCGTTGGAATCGACCAGCATCGCGCTGATCGAGACCGGCATCGAGCGGCTGAAGCAGCTCTTCCCCGACAAGGGCTTCGATCCGGCGGTGATCGCCGAATACAACGCCCAGTCCGCCGAGGAGATGGAGCGCGTTCGCGACTTCATCCTCCTCCATTACCATCTGAGCACGCGCGACGGCCCGTTCTGGCAGGCCTGTCGCGAGATGACGCTCCCGGACAGCCTGGCCGCCAAGCTGGAGCTTTGGCGCGCGCGGGGCGCCTTCCTGCGCTATCGCTGGGAGATGTTCTCGCCCGCATCCTGGCTGGCCATCTATGGCGGGTTCGAGCATCTGCCCGAGCGGCTCGATCCCGGCGTCGCCGCGGTCGGCACGGACGAACTCGCGCAGGGGCTGGAGCAGATGCGCGCCGCCATCGCCCGTACCGTCGCCGATACGCCCACCCATTCCGAATTCCTCGCGACGGTCGATGGCGCCGCTGCCGAGCCCATGAGGACATCCGCATGAACAATCCGGACGCACTGCGCAAGGTCTGCATCGTCGGCGGCGGCACTGCCGGCTGGATCGCCGCTGCGGTGATGGCGCATCACATGAAGGGCAGGCTGTTCGAGATCGAGCTGGTGGAAAGCGACGATATCGGCACGATCGGCGTGGGGGAAAGCACGATCCCGCCCTTCATGGAGCTGATCGCCAAGCTCGACATCGACGAGCAGGACTTTGTCCGCCAGGTCCAGGCGAGCTTCAAGCTCGGCATCGAGTTCAAGGACTGGTTTCGCAAGGACGAGAGCTATTTCCACCCGTTCGGCGATGTCGGCCAGCGCGTGGAGCTCAGCGACTTCTACCAATGCTGGCGCAAGGCGACGCTTGCGGGGCATGATTTCCCGCTCCAGGATTTCGCGCCCGCCACGGTGATGGCGCATGCGGGGCGCTTCATGCTGCCGTTCAAGGCGCGGAACACGCCGATCGCCGGCGCATCCTATGCGCTGCACGTCGATGCCAAGCGCGTCGCCCAGTTCCTGCGCGGCCATGCCGAGGCGCGCGGCGTGAAGCGTACCGAAGGGATCGTCACCGATGTCGCGCTCGACGCTCGCGGCTTCGTCTCGACGCTGACGCTCAAGGACGGTCGCACGATCGACGCCGACTTCTTCATCGATTGCTCCGGCTTCCGGGCGCTGCTGATCGAGAAGGCGCTCGGCAGCGGCTATACCGACTGGTCGAACTATCTGTTCTGCGACCGCGCGATCGCCGCGCAGACGGAGAATGTCGGTCCGCCGCGCCCCTATACGCTGGCCGAGGCGCAGGACGCCGGCTGGCGCTGGCGCATCCCGCTCCAGCACCGCACGGGCAACGGCCATGTCTATTCCTCGGAGTTCATGAGCGACGAGGAGGCGACGCGAATCCTGCTGGAGAAGGTGGAGGGCGAAGTGGTCGCCGGGCCGATGGTGGTGCCGTTCAGGACCGGCGTGCGCGAGAAGATCTGGCATCGCAACGTGCTGGCGATCGGCCTGTCCTCGGGCTTCATCGAGCCGCTGGAATCGACGGCGATCCACCTGATCTATCGCGGGATGGACTTCTTCTTCCGCTTCCTGCCCGATCGCCACTGCGATCCGGCGCTGGCGGACGAATATAACCGCCGCATGGTGGCGGACTATACCGAGATCCGCGACTTCATCGTGCTCCATTATTGCACCACCGCGCGCGACGACACGCCCTTCTGGCGCAAATGCCGCGACATGGACTGGCCGGACAGCCTGAAGGAACGGGTGGAGCTGTTTCGCAGCAACGGCACGCTTCGCGAGGGGCTCGACGAGCTGTTCCGCTCGGTCAGCTGGTTCTCCGTGCTGGAGGGCATGGGCATTCGCCCGCGCACCTACCACCCGCTGGTCGACCGGATCGACGAGGCGATGCTCTATGCGGGGCTCGACAAGGCGCGCGAGCAGCTTGCCGGCTTCGTCCGGCAACTGCCGACCCAGCAGCAGTTCATCGACGCACATTGCCGTGCCGAGAAGGTGGATCTGACCCGTCCCGTCATGGCCGGGGTCTGATGCAGAAGAAACGCGCGATCACGATCAAGGACGTGGCGGCCGAGGCGGGAGTCTCGCTGCAGACGGTGAGCCGCGTCATCAACAAGGGCCCCAACGTCACTGCGCCGGTTCAGGATCGGGTGCGGGCGGCGATCGACAAGCTGGGCTATGTCCCCAGCCTCGCCGCGCGGCGGCTGGGCGGCTCGCGTTCCTATCTGATCCTCGCCTTCAACGACGAGCGGCCGACACTCGAGGGCTGGCAGTCGCGGCGCGGCAACGACTGGGTCGACCAGATGCTCTATGGCGGCATGCTCAAATGCGCCGAGCATGGTTATCGCATGCTGTTCGAGCTGGTGGATTCGCATTCCGACCAGCTCGAGGCACAGGTCCGGGCCGCGCTCTCCGCGCTTCACCCCGATGGCGTGATCCTGACGCCGCCGCACAGCGAGGACGACCGGATCACCGATCTCCTCCACCAGGGCGGCCTAATCTTCGCGCGGCTGGGCTCGCACCGCGAAGGCGAGGGCTTTGCAGTGTACATGGACGACGAGGCGGCAGCGCGCCGCGCGACCGAGCATCTGCTCGACCTTGGCCATACGCGCATCGCCTATGTCCAGGGGCATCCCGAATATGCGATGAGCCCGGATCGCCTGCGCGGTTTCACCGATGCGATCGAGGCGCGCGGGCTGCGCGTGGATCCCGCCTATCTCCAGCCCGGCGATTTCACCTACGAAGCCGGGATCGCGGCGCTCAACACGCTCGCCGCGCTCGAATCGCCGCCCAGCGCGGTGCTCGCGAGCAGCGACGAAATGGCGCTGGGCGTACTCCATGCCGCCGGGCCGCTCGGCCTGTCGGTTCCCGGCGATCTCTCGGTGGTGAGCTTCGACGATACGCCGACAGTGCGGATGAGCGTGCCCGCGCTCACTGCGATCCGCCAGCCGATCGCGGCGATGACGGCCAAGGCCGCCGAGCTGCTGATCGAAAGCAAGACCCGCGGCGACCCGCCCGGCAATGGCCGCTTCCTGCTTCCCTTCGATTTCGTCGTCCGTGCCTCTACCGCGCCGCCGCGGCGTTGACTTGGCTCCGGCCGGCGGCGATGCTCCGCCGTCCATGCGCAGCTTCGTCTCGCCCGGCCGCGGTTTCATCCTGCTCTATGCGCTGGCCTATGCGGGCATGTTCGTCAGCTTCATGCCGTTCGTCATGGTGCTGTTGCCGTTGAAGGCGGCGCAGGCGGGGGGCGGCCATGCGGTGCAGCTCCTCAGCGCCGGCGCGCTGGGCGGCGCGGCGGTGGCCAGCTTCGCCAATATCCTGTTCGGCGCGCTGAGCGACCGCACGCGGCGGTTGCGCGGCACCCGGCGGCCCTGGGTGACGATGGGGCTGGGGGTGCTCAGCGCCTCCTATGGCCTGTTGCTGGTCGCGGCCGATCCAGTGAGCCTGTTGTTCGCCGTCGCCTGCATCCAGATCGGGATCAACATGATGTTCGCGCCGATCGCCGCGGTGATGGCGGACGAGATACCGGATGCGCAGAAGGGCATGGTCGCCGGCCTCACCGGTGTCTCGCATCCGATCGGCGCGATGTCGGCGGTGCTGATCACGCTGCCCGGGCTGGGCGGCGATGCCATGCGCTATGCGCTGCTCTGCCTGTTGTTCGTCGGGCTCACCGCGCCGTTCCTGCTCCTCGCCCGCGAAGGCGCCGCCCTGCCGCCGCCGCCGCCCGGGCCGCAGCGCGAGCTCCGCCGTTTCGATTTCATCCTCGCCTGGGCCTCGCGCATCCTGTTCCAGGTCGCCGGCAATGGCCTGTCCACCTATGGCTTCTACTATTTCCTCTCGGTGCTGGACCGGGAGGACATCAGCAAGACCAGCGTGGAGGCCAATCCGATCGTCGCGACGATGACCGGTTCCACCATCGTCGCGGTGCTGCTGACGGTGCTGGCGGGGCGCCTTTCGGATCGAATGATGCGGCGCAAGCCCTTCCTCGCCGCCGGAGCGCTGGCGATGGCGGCGGGGCTCGGCGTCATGGCGTTCGCGGGCAATTGGGGCGTGGCGGCGGCGGGGCATGCGCTGGCGCTGTCGGGGCTCAGCGTGTTCCTGGCGATCCATTCGGCGATCGCGATGCAGCTGCTGCCCAATCCGGGGCATCGCGGCCGCGACCTGGGCATCCTCAACCTCACCAACACCCTGCCGGCGATGGTCGCGCCGCTGCTGGCGCTGGCGCTGGCGCCGGAGAAGACCGGCTATACGCTGTGGCTGCTGATCCTCGCGCTCGGCACGCTGGCCGGCGGCGCGGTGTCGCTCTGCATCCGGACGCAGGACTAGGCCGGGGCCGCATATTCGCTTCCGTCATCCCCGCAAGGGCGAGGGCGGCGGTGGACGACAATGAGGGGCGGGCACCGGCGGCACCCGCCCTTCCTGTCGCTCAGTGCGCCGGCTCGCCCGCGCTCGAATTGCGGTCGACCTTGGCGGTCATGCCCGTCGCGTCGGCGTCGTCCTGGGTCTGCGCATCGGGGGAGAGGTCGGCGACCGGCGGCGGATTGGTGGCGACGTTGGTCACTGCCGGCGTCTCGACCGGCTGGTCGATCGTGACGTTGGTGAACGTCTCGGGCTCGCCGATATTCGCGACGATGGTCTCGTTCGCGCTCGTGTCTTCCGGCTTGCTGCCCGAGCAGGCGGCGAGCGCCAGGCCGGCAACGGCGATCAGTGCGAGGGTACGGGTCTTCATTTCGGTCATTTCCCCTTTTCTCAACGTGCGGAAACGGCGGCAGCCGTAATCGCGGAGCGTTTCTCGATCTTTGCTGCGAGATCCTTGTCCCAGCCATAGGGATCACCGCGGAAGTTCATCGTGCCGTTCGCATTGGCGAAGGCGGTCCAGTAGAGCAGATAGACCGAGACCTGGTCCTGCTCCTGCAGAGTCACGCGCAGCGTGTCGCCCTTGGCGAGCGCGGCGTTGATCTGGTCGGGCTGCCAGTTCGGATCGTTGCGCAGCAGCAGTTGCGCCAATGGGCCCGGCTTCTCAAGCCGCACGCAACCATGGCTGGCCAGCCGGCTGAAGCTGGCGAAAGTCGATTGCGACGGGGTGTCGTGCAGATACACGGCATAATTGTTCGGGAAGTCGAACTTGTAGCGGCCGAGCGCGCTCTTCGGGCCGGGCTGCTGCTGCAGGCGGCGGTTCGCGCCGGTGCCGATGATCTTGTAGCCCTGCGCCTTCAGCGCGGCCTCGCCCTTGGGCCACAGTTCCTTGGCGGCGATGCCGGTGGGCACGTTCCAGGGCGGATTGAGCACGATCGAGTGGATCTTCGACTGGAGCATCGGCGTCTCGTTGCCGGGGCGGCCGGTGACGGCCTTCATCGACGCGATCGGGGCATCGCCCTCGAACACGGTGAGCACGGCGGCGGCGATGTTCACCTGGATGCGCTTGGCGGGCAGCTCGCTCGGCAGCCAGCGCCAGCGCTCCATGTTCGCCATGATCTGGCCAACCCGGTCCTGCGCCGGCACGTTGAGCGCGGCAAGCGTGCCCGACGAGACCACGCCGGTGGGGTTGAGCCCGTAGCGGCGCTGGGCGCGCACCACCGCGTCCTTCAGCTCGGCGTCGAACTTGTCGCCGGTGGCGATCGCCTGCGGATCCTCCACCGCCAGCCGCTTGCGCAGCGCTGCCACGCGCGCGCCGCTCGCGCCCACCGCGAGGTCCGGCCCCGCGGCGAGCTTCTGCCAGCCGCCGGCCGCCACGATCTTGCGATAGGTGGCGAGGCCCTTCTGCAGCGTGTCATAGCCGGCCCAGGGCGGGGGCAGGTCGCGCAGCCAGGCGCCGACGCGGTTCTGCTTCACGGCCTCGGCAAAGGCGGGCAGGGGATCATAGGCGGCGGGGCGCAGGCCCCAGTTCGGGTCGAAGTCGCTTTCGGCCAGGCGGCCCGAATGGACCGCGCGGGCATAGTCGAGCGCCGCCCGCACCAGCGTCTCGCTGTCCTTGAAGCCGGGCGCGGGATCGCCGACCCGGCGCAGGCCCTGGGCGAAGCCGGCCTCGTTGAGGATCGGCGCGAGTTCGGCCGCCTGCGCCGCCGTAAGCACCGGCAGCACCACCGGCGGATTGGGGACGAACGGCGGCACGGGCACCGCCTGGAGCGTGGGGGTCGGCGTGGTCTGCGGCGCGGGAGCGACCTGTTGCGCGACGACGGGCGCCGCTATCCCGGCAAGCGCCGCAGTCCATGCGGCCCGGCGGGCCACCCGGCCCGAAAACACTTTGGTCACTCGCAAATCTCCTCCGCGGCCGCCCTGAGGCCGGGCGACCTGAATCGCCACCTGCTATTAAGCCAAACCGGGCGCACGTGGCGAGCGTCGAATTTACACGATGCGACGACGTGCCTTGACATTGGCAACGTTGTCGGACCAGTTTCCGATAAACGCCCGCCAGGGGAAGAAGCGGGCGACGTCCGCAGGGGAGAGATATCTTGGCATCCGCACGTTCCACGCAGACGACGCTGGCCTTCGCCGCCGTCACCACGCTTTTCTTCGCCTGGGGCTTCATCACCTCGCTGGTCGACCCGCTGGTGGCCGCGGTGAAGGGCATCTTCACGCTGACGGATTTCCAGGCCCAGGCGAGCGCATTCGCGTTCTTCTTCGCCTATTGCGTCGTCTCGTTCCCGGCGGCGGCGCTGGTCGGGCGGCTGAAGGCAGTGCCTTCGATCCTGGCCGCGCTCTGCACCATGATCGCGGGCTGCCTGATCATGCTCGCGGCAGCGAATGTGGCGAACTACTGGCTGGTGCTGCTCGGCCTGTTCGTCCTGGCGAGCGGCATCACCATCCTGCAGGTGGCGGCCAACCCGCTCGCCGCAGCGCTGGGCGATCCCAGGGGCAGCCATTTCCGCCTCGTGCTCAGCCAGACCTTCAACTCGGTCGGCACCTTTCTCGGCCCGCTGCTCGGCGCGCACCTGTTCCTGAAGGGCGTCGAGGTGAAGGAGGGCACGGCGATCACGCCGGAAATCCGCGCGCAGGCGCTGGCCGGCATCGATTCCGCCTATTTCTGGATCTGCGGCCTGATCGCCGCGCTCGCGGTGTTCTTCTGGCTCAGCCGCCGTGTCGTCACCGAAGCCGCGCCGCCGCCGGCATCGACTGCGGGGCTGCTCTCGGCCTTCTCGTCCAAATGGGCGCTGCTCGGCGGGCTTGCGATCTTCCTCTATGTCGGGGCCGAGGTGTCGATCGGCACGCAGATGGCGCTGTTCCTCAATTCGGATGCGATCTGGGGCCATTCGGATGCCGCCTTCGGCGTGCCGCTGCTCGGCTATGCGATGGGCAGCGACGGCATCCCGGGCGTCTCGCTCCAGGAAGCCGGCAAGGCCGTCGCCTTCTATTGGGGCGGCGCGATGGTCGGCCGCCTCGTCGGCTCGCTCCTGCTCACCAGGGTCAAGGCGCACCGACTGCTCGCGCTGTTCACCGCCATCGCCGCCGCCATGTGCCTCTACGTCTTCGCGGTCGGCGGCGTCACCGCCGGCTTCGTCGCGCTCAGCATCGGCCTGTTCAACTCGATCATGTTCCCCGTCATCTTCACTCTCACGCTCGAACGCTCCACCGCCAGCGCCGAATCGACCTCGGGCCTCCTCTGCACCGCCATCGTCGGCGGCGCCGTCCTCCCCCTGCTCGTCGGCCTCGTCTCGGGCGCGCATGGCTATGGCTTCGCGCTGATCCTGCCCGCGGGCTGCTATGTCGCGCTGTGCGCGTTCGCGCTCGCCGCCGGCCGCGCCCCCGTGGTCCGGGCCGAGGGCGAGACTGCGTCCGTGCACTGAGAAGGCCGTTCGCTTGCCGCCGGACTCGGGGGAGGATCCCCCTCCGGCGGCAAGGAACGAACTGGTGCGCGTAACGCCGTCCAACGCGGTCCCGTCATCCGCGCACAATGCCGGGCCAACCCCCTAAACGGCCCTGTCTGCGGGAACTTGCGGGCTCTTGTTCTGAAAACCTGTCCCGTTCCGGGGCGCTTCCGCCGGGGCCGGCCGGGCGCTAGTGTCGGCGCCGTCCGTACGATGCTGGAGGCGCCGTGATGTCGATGGTCCGTCGTGGGTTCCTTGCCGGGACCTTGCTCATTCCTGCCGCCTGTGCCGCCAAGATGCAGGAGAGCGGGGACGAGAAGCGCCAGCGCCAGTTGAAGGAGGACTGGCCCTGGCTCGGCCATTATGCCGCCGACAACGAAAAGCTGATCGCCTCGGGCCGAAAGGTCGACATCGTCTTCATGGGCGATTCGATCACCCAGATCTGGGCCGACAGCCGGCCCGGCTTCTTCACCCCCGGGCGCATCGGCCGCGGCATCGGCGGGCAGACCACGCCGCAGATGGTGCTCCGCATGATGGCCGACGTGATCCGGCTGCGCCCGCGCCTCGTCCACATCATGGCGGGCACCAACGACGTTGCCGGCAACACCGGCAAGATCACGGTCCAGCAGAGCTGCGACAATCTCCAGGCGATGACCGAGCTCGCCCAGGCGCACGGCATCGCGGTGCTGCTCGGCGCGGTGCCGCCGGCGGATCGTTTCCCCTGGCGGCCGGGGGTGAACCCGGTCGAGCCGATCCGGCTGACCAACCTCTTCCTGCAGAACTATGCCCGCCGCGCCCGCGCGACCTTCATCGACTATACCGGCGTGCTGGCCACCGAAACGGGCGCGATGAAGCCCGGCATGGCCTTTGACGGCGTTCATCCGACCGCGCAGGGCTTTGCCGCGATGGAGAGCGTGCTCGCCCCGGTGCTGAAGGCGCACAAGGCGTGAGGGCGTTCCTTGCGGCGCTGGCGCTGCTCGTCGCGGCGCCTGCCGGCGCGCAGGTCCTCACCGCGGTGTCGCCCGACGGCAGCAACCGCATCTCGCTCCAGCTGAACGGTTCGGGCACGCCGGTCTATGCGGTGTCGCGCGGCGGCGGCCTGGTGCTCGCGCCGTCGCCGATCCTGCTCGACCTCGATGCCGATACGCTCGGCTATGGCCTGGCGATCACCGGGTCGGAGACCGCCAGCGCCGACGCCCGCTATCCGATCGTCGCCGGCAATGCCGCCGAAGGGCGCGACCATTACAACCAGCTCACCGTGCATTTCCAGGAGAAGGGCGGGGCGAAGCGCCGGATGGACGTGGTGCTGCGCGCCTATGACGACGGCGTCGCCTTTCGCACCGTGGTGCCCGTCCAGCCGCAGACAGCGGCCGCGATCGTCCGCTACGAGCGCACCGGCTTCTATTTCCCGCCGACCTACAAATGCTGGGGCTTCAACGTCGGCAAGTTCGGCTCCAGCCACGAAGGGGAGTTCGACCCCGTCGACGTGCCGCGCCTGCGCGATCACAACCTCTTCAGCCTGCCCTTCGCCTGCGAGACCGGCAAGGCCGCCTTCGCGCTGACCGAGGCGGACCTGCTCGACTTTGCCGGCATGTACCTCACCGGGCGCGGTGACGGCGGGCCCGGGCTGCAGGTCAAGCTCTCGCCCTCGCTCGACGATTATCGCATCGCCGTGCACACGCGGATCGGCAGCCCGATCGTCACGCCGTGGCGCGTGGTTATGCTGGCGGACCAGCTGGGCAAGCTCAACGAGTCGACGCTGGTCCTCGACCTCTCCAGTCCGAGCCGGATCGAGGATACGGGCTGGATACGGCCCGGCCTGACGAGCTGGGACTGGTGGAGCGGCCCCGTGATCGCGGCGCTCCCCGGCCAGCGCAGCACCACCGCGGTCGCCAAGGCGCTGATCGACTTCGCCGCCGACAATGGCCTGCCCTATACGATGATCGACGAGGGCTGGTATGCGGGGGCCGGCGGGGGCGGGGTGCGCCGGCCGGGCGTCGACATCACCAAATGGACCGACGCGCTCAACCTGCGCGAAGTGGTCGACTATGCCAGATCGAAGAAGGTCCGCCTCTGGCTCTGGATGCACTGGCAGGCGCTGGACGAGCAGCAGGAAGACGCGCTCGCCGAATATGAGAAGCTCGGCATCGCCGGGATCAAGGTCGATTTCATGGACCGTGACGACCAGTGGATGGTCAATTGGTATGCGCGCACGCTGGCGGCGGCCGCGCGCCATCACATCATGGTCGACTTCCACGGCGCCTATCCGCCGCGCGGGCTCGCGCGCACCTGGCCCAATTTCATGACGCAGGAAGGCGTGATGGGCGCCGAGTACAATAAATGGTCGCGCCGGGTGACGTCGCGCCACAACGTCATGCTCGCCTTCACCCGCGGCCTGATCGGCCCGATGGACTATACGCCGGGCGGCTTCCGCAACGTGACGCCCGAGGCCTTCCGCATCCGCGGCGACCTGCCCTTCGTCCAGACGACGCGCGCGCATGGCCTGGCGCTGTACGTCGCCTTTCTGTCGCCGGTCGCCGCGGTGTCCGACAGTCCGGACACCTATGCCGCCAGCCCCGCCGGCTTCGATTTCATCAAGGCGGTGCCGACGAGCTGGGACGAGACGCGCTACCTGGCCGGGGAGACGGGGGAATATATCGTCCTTGCCCGCCGCAAGGGCGCGAGCTGGTTCCTCGGCGCGCTGAACAGCGAGACCGCGCGCAAGATCACCGTGCTGCTCGATTTCCTCGGCCGGCGGGGTGCGACGATGCGATTGTGGGCCGACGGCGACAAGCCCGACGCCCCGGTCCTCACTGAGAGGCGGGTGGTGGAGGGAGAGGCGCTGACGCTCGATCTCGCCGCGCATGGCGGCGCCGCCGCGATATTCGAAAAATAGGGTTCAAAACTCGGACAATTGCAGATAACACCCTCCCGTCCGACGCGGCGAGCGATCGCGCGGGCGAGGAGAGTGGCGATGCGAATCACGCAAAGGGATCTGGCCGTCGCGGCGGTCGCGGTGCTGCTCGGCTGGGGCGCCAGCGCCCTGGCGCAGCGGCAGGATGTGCTCGGGCCGGCGGTGTGGAACTGGGACCGGCTGGCCGTGCGGAAGACCGATGTCGGCGCGCTGCGCACTCTCGTCCGCCAGCCCACCGCGACGCTGGCCGAGCTCGAGATGCACGTCACCACGCTCAACCCGGGCCTGTCCTCGCACCCGCCGCACCAGCATCCGAACGAGGAACTCGTGATCATCGACAAGGGGACGGTCGAAGCGCTCTCGGGTGGCAAATGGGAGCGGCTCGGGCCCGGCTCGGTGATCTTCAATGCGTCGAATGCGCCACATGCGTTGCGCAATGTGGGCGGGATCCCGGCCACCTATCATGTCATCAACTGGAAGACCGCCGCCACGCCGGCACAGTGACAGGGAGCTTCACCAGAATGGACCGTCGTTCGATCCTCGGCATTGCAGGCATCGCCGCGATGCTGCCGCCCGAAGTTCTCGCCCAGTCGCAGAGCTCGGGCAACGCCCCGTCCGAGAATGCCGCGCCCGTCGGCCCCGAGCCGGGCGTGCGGCACAAGGTCGATTTCGGGGTGATCGGCCTCGATCATGCGCACATCTATTCGATGACCGACGCGATGATCCGCGGCGGCGGCGTGCTCAAGGCGTTCCACGCCACGGACCCGAGGCAGATCGATGCCTTCCGCAAGCGCTACGGCAATGCCGTGAAGCTGGCCCGCAGCGAGGACGAGATCCTCGGCGACAAGACGATCGGGCTGATCGCCGGCGCGCCGATCCCCGATCTCCGCGCGCCCCTCGGCATCCGGGCGATGAAGGCGGGCAAGGACTATCTCGGCGACAAGCCGGCGATCACCAGCCTCGACCAGCTTGCCGAAGTCCGCCGTACGATCAAGGAAACCGGCCGCAAGTTCGCGATCATGTATTCCGAACGGCTCGAGGTGCGCGCCGCCGTCCAGGCGGGCGAACTCGTGCGGCAGGGCCGGATCGGCAAGGTGATCCAGACCGTCAACCTCGCGCCGCACCGCATTGGCTCGGGTCGTCCGGACTGGTTCTGGGACAAGGCGCGCTATGGCGGCATCCTCACCGATATCGGCAGCCACCAGGCCGATCAGTTCCTGTTCTATACGGGCTCGAAGACCGCGCATGTCGTCGCCGCGCAGACCGGCAACGTGAAGTGGCCGGGCAAGCCGGACTTCGAGGATTTCGGCGACATGATGCTCACCGGCGACGGCGGCACCGGCTATGTCCGGGTCGACTGGTTCACGCCCGACGGGCTGCCGACCTGGGGCGATGGCCGGCTCTTCATCCTCGGCACCGAGGGCTATATCGAGCTGCGCAAATATGTCGACATCGCCGGCCGGCCCGGCGGCAACCATCTGCTGATCTGCGACAGGCAGGGCGTGCAGTACATGGATTGCTCCAAGGTCCATCTCCCCTTCGGCCCGCAGTTCATCGCCGATGTCGTCGAGCGCAGCAGCGTCGCACAGGATCAGGACCAGGCGCTGCTCGCGGCCGAACTGGTGCTCACCGCGCAGAAGAACGCCACGCGGCCGGTTTCGGCCTGAACCAGGGAAGGAGAGGGGCATGCGGCTTTCCAGACGCCAGACGCTCGGGGCCATCGCGGCGCCGATGATCGTGCCGTCCAGCGTGTTCGGCCGGAACGCGCCGTCGAACCGGGTGACGATCGGCGCGATCGGCGTCGGCCGGATCAGCAGGGTCCACGACATGAAGGAGATCCACAAGCACGCCGATGCCCAGATCGTCGCGGTGTGCGATGTCGATACCAAGCGGCTCGGCGCCGGCATGCAGCTGGTCGACGATCGCTATGCCGCAAGCACCGGCAAACCCTATTCGGGCACGCGCGGCCATTCCGATTATCGCGAACTGCTTGCCGCGAAGGACATCGACGCGGTGCTGATCTCCACGCCCGATCACCAGCACGCCCCGCTTGCCGTGCATGCGGTGCGGGCGGGCAAGCACGTCTATCTCCAGAAGCCCGCCTCGCTCACCATCGCCGAGGGGCGGCGGATGGCGGACGAGGTCAAGCAATCCGGCAGGATCCTCCAGATCGGGTCGCAGCAGCGTGGACAGGACCCCTGGCCGCAATTCCACCGCGCCTGCGAGCTGGTCCGCAACGGCCGGATCGGCAGGCTGAAGCATGTGGAGATCGGCCTGCCCGGCGATCCCTCCGGACCGGAAGCGCCGCGGATGCCGATTCCGTCCAACCTCGATTACGACGCCTGGCTGGGGACCACGCCCGAAGTCTATTATACCGAGACCCGCGTCCACCCGCAGAACAGCTTCGAGGATCGGCCCGGCTGGCTCCGCATGGAGCAGTTCGGCGCCGGCATGATCACCGGCTGGGGCGCCCATCACGTCGACATCGCCCATTGGGGCATGGACATGGAGCATAGCGGCCCGGTCGAGATCTGGGGCAGTGCCGAATTCCCCAAGTCCGGGCTATGGAACGTGCACGGCCCGTTCGAGACGCATGCCCGCTATGCCAATGGCGTGACGATGACGATCTCGGGCGCGCTGCCCAATGGCGTGAAGTTCATCGGCGACAAGGGCTGGGTCTTCGTCCAGCGCACGGGCGCCGTCTCCTCCTCCGATCCCTCCAAGCCTGCCGACGTGCCGCTGACCGCGAGCGATCCGGGAATCCTCGACAGCGTGATCGGCCCGAACGAGGTCCGGCTCTACAAGGCGCCCGAGCAACATCGGAACTGGCTGGACGCGATCCTGAAGGGCGTGCCGGTCAGCGCGCCCGCCGAGATCGGCCACCGTGCCTGCTCGACCTGCCTGCTCCATCACATCGCGATGAAGACCGGGCGGCGGCTCAAATGGGATCCCGTGTCGGAGCGGTTCATCGGCGACGATGCGGCCAATGCGATGCTCAACCGGCCGCAGCGGGCGAAATACGCGATCTGAAGAGGTCCCCTCCGTGATCCCGGCTGACGGCCGGGGTCACGCTTTTTCTTCCCGCGGCCGCCTGCCTGGCCCTAAGGGGCGGTGGCAGCAGGATAGAGGGAGCGTCGCATGATCCGCACCGGAGTGATTGGCTATGGCCTGGGCGGCATGGCCTTCCATGCGCCCCTGGTGGCCGCCGTGCCGGCGCTGGAACTCGCCGCCATCGCCACTTCGCGCGCCGACCTGGTGCATGAGCGCCATCCCGACGTGCCCGTCACCACGCCGGAGGCGCTGCTTGCCGATCCCGACATCCGGCTGGTCGTGATCACCACGCCCAACGACACCCACGCCCCGCTTGCGCGCCGGGCGCTGGAGGCCGGCAAGCATGTCGTGATCGACAAGCCCTTCGCGACCAGCCTTGCCGACGGCGAAGCGCTGGTCGCGCTCGCCAAGGCGAAGGGCCTGCTGGTCAGCGCCTTCCACAATCGCCGCTGGGACGGCGATTTCCGCACCGTCCGCAAGCTGCTGGACAGCGGCGTGCTGGGCGAGGTGATGCTGGCCGAGCTGCGTTGGGACCGGTTCCGCCCCGCGCTTGCCCAGGCCTGGAAGGAAGATCCCGGAGCGGGGGCCGGCATCCTCGCCGATCTCGGTCCGCATCTGATCGACCAGGCGCTTCAGCTCTTCGGCGTACCGGAGGCGCTCCAGGCCGATCTCGCGGTCCAGCGCCAGGGCGGACGCACCGACGATTATTTCGAGATCACCCTGTTCCATGGCCCGCGCCGGGTGACGCTTTCGGCCGGCCGCCTGTTCGTCACGCCGCGTCCGCGCTTCTGGCTGCACGGCACCCGGGCCGATTTCGCCAAGCACGGCCTCGATCCGCAGGAGGCGCGGGTGAAGGATGGCGCCCGCTACACCGATCCCGCCATGGGCGACGAGGAGCCGCAATTCCACGGCACCCTCACGCGCGCCGATGGCGGCAGCGAGATCGTGCCGACCGAAACCGGCGACTATCGCGGCTATTATGCCGGCATCGCCAGGGCGATCACCGAGGGAGCGCCCGTGCCGGTCAGCGGCGAGGACGCGGTGCTGGGGCTGCGGATCATGGAGATGGCGCGGGAAAGCGCGCGGGAAGGGCGGCGATTGACCCTTTGACCGCGGTCGCGCACCGCAGCCGTCATCCAGGCGACGATTATGGCCTAGGGTCGCCACCCCACCGCGATCGTTCGCGCCTCGAGCGTCACCGGCACCGTCGCGACGATATCCTTGGCCGAGGTGGCCAGCATCACTTGCACCGTCCCGCCCGCGATCTTCCAGCCATTGCCCGCCGCGTCCCATGTCGCGAGCAGGCGCGGATCGATCTTGAGCGAAACCTGCTTCGCTTCGCCCGGCGCCAGCGCGATCTTGTCGAAGGCGCCCAGCCGCTTCGGGGCCTCCCAGCCGGCGCCGGCGACATAGAGCTGCGGCACGGCCTTGCCCTTCACCTTGCCGGTGTTGCGCACGGTGAAGCTGGCCGAGACCGTTCCGCCATCGGCGCGCGCGCGCAGCCCCGAATAGGCGAACGTGGTGTAGCTGAGCCCGTGCCCGAAGGCGAAGGCGGGCGTCAGCCCCTTGGCGTCATACCATTTATAGCCCACCGTCGCGCCTTCGCCATAGGTCGTGTCGCCCTTGTTGGGCGCGGCGGGCTTGGCCAGCTGGTCGAGGCTCGCCGGGAAGCTGACCGGCAGATGGCCTGAAGGATTTTCCTTGCCGAACAGCAGGTTGGCGATCGCGTTGCCGCCCTGGGTGCCCGGATACCACGCGGCGAGGATGGCGGCGACCTGGTCGCGCCATGGTGTCAGCACCGGTCCGCCGGTCTCGAGCACCACCACCGTTCGCGGATTGGCCTTGGCCACGGCCGCGATCAGCTTGTCCTGGCCGTCCTCGAGCGTGAGCGACACGTCGAACGCCTCGCCCGCCCATTGCGTGGCGAAGACGATCGCGACATCCGCATCCCGGGCGAGCTTCGCAGCGCTGCCGGCATTGCCGCCATCGGCGAACAGGATCTCGGCATTGGGCGCCTGCGCCCTGATCGCCGCGAGCGGCGCATCGGGATAGTACATCACCGGCCCCGGCCAGGTCGCCGGCTTCAGGCCGGGCACGGCATTGCCGCCCACCGGATAGACCAGCGACGAGCCGCTGCCCGCCAGCACGCCCCTATCGGCGCGCCCGCCGATCACGACGATCTTCCTTGCCGTGGGCGAGAGCGGCAGGATCGCGCCCCGGTTCTTGAGCAGGACCGCGCCGCCCTCGGCATCCCGGCGAGTCGCTTCGGCATGGGTGGCGAGCATCGCGGGGGCCAGGTCCATCGGCGCCTCGGCGATCGGCCTTTCGAACAGCCCGTTGGCGAACATCGCATGCAGGATCGCGCCCGCCATCGCATCGAGCCGCGCGGCCGAAACCTCGCCCTTCGCCACCGCCGCCTTCAGCGGCGCGCCGAAATAGGGCTCCTTGTCGAACGGGAAGCCCGAATCCTGGTCGAGCCCGGCATTCGCGGCCGGCGCGGTGGAGTGCGTCGCCCCCCAGTCCGACATCACATAGCCCTTATAGCCCCAGTCGCGGCGCAGCACGTCAGTCAGCAGCCAGGGGTGTTCGCAGGCATGGATGCCGTTCACTCGGTTGTATGCGCACATCACCGAACCCGGATCGCCCTTCTCGATCGCGATCTGGAAGGCGAGCAGGTCGCTGGTCCGCGCCGCGCCCTGGTCGATGATCGAGTTGCCGGTGTCGCGATCGGTTTCCTGATCGTTCACCGCATAGTGTTTCACGGTGGAGATGATGTGGTTGGACTGGATGCCGGCGATCTGCGCGCCCACCATCGTGCCGGCGAGCAACGGGTCCTCGCCGCCATATTCGAAGTTCCGGCCGTTGCGGGGTTCGCGCATCAGGTTGACGCCGCCGGCGAGCATCACGTTGAAGCCCGACGCGCGCGCCTCCGCACCGATCATCGCGCCGCCGGCATGGGCGAGGTCGACGTCCCAGCTCGCGGCGGTGGCGAGGCCCGAGGGCAGGGCGGTCCGTCCGCGCTTTCGCGCCGCGCCGCCCTGGGTGGCCACGCCGATGCCGGCATCGGTCTGCCACTGGGCGGGGATGCCCAGCCGGGGAATGCCCGGCACATAGCCGGCCGAGCCCTGCCGCGCTTCCGCGGGGGCCTTGTAGCCGTTCTTCGGCGCGAAATCGGTGCCGAAATAGCCGAAGACCAGCGTCAGCTTCTCGTCCTCGCTCATCTGTGCGAGCACTGCCTTCACCCGCGCATCGGGAGCGAGGCCGGCATCCATCCAGGGCCGGGGCTGGTCCTGTGCGGCGGCGGGGGCCGCGGCCGCGAGAGCGATGCCCAGTGCGATCAACGGCGCCGTGAAGGCGTGACGGCGGACGTGCATGATTCCCTCTCTCGCTATTTTTTGTCAGCGTTGTCGGGAAGGATATACAGGTCAAGCGCTGGTAACGCTATCGCCCGGATGGCTATGGCCTTTCCGGACGAGGCGAAGGTGACCATGACACGGAAACCCAGGCCGAGGACTCATTCAGCGAACCCCGTCATCCCCGCGCAGGCGGGGATGACGAAAGAGAGCGCGGGGATGACGGAGGAAAATCAGATACTTGTTTGAGTCCTCGACCTAGGGAAGATTCGCCTTCAGCTCGTCGATCCAGGGCCGCGCCACCCCGTCCGAGGGCGCGCGCCAGTCGCCGCGCGGGCTTACGGCGCCGCCGGCCGAGACCTTGGGCCCGTTGGGCAGCGCCGATCGCTTGAACTGACTGGTCTGGAAGAAGCGGAACAGGAACTCCTCCAGCCATTTCGCGATCGTCGCCAGGTCATAATGGTGCCGTGCATCCTCGGGAAAGCCGATCGGCCATTGCCCCGTCGCGGCATCCTTCCAGGCGTGCCAGGCGAGGAAGGCGATCTTGGAGGGGCGCAGGCCGTACCGGATCGTGTAGTGGAGGAAGAAATCGTGCAGCTCGTACGGGCCGATCCGTTCCTGCGTGCTCTGCATCTTGCCATCCGCATCGGCGGGGACCAGCTCGGGGGAAATCTCGGTATCGAGGATGCTGGTCAGCACGCGTGCCGCCGCGCCGGCGAACTGGCCGGTCTGCACCGTCCAGCGGATGAGATACTGGATCAGCGTCTTGGGCACGCCGGCATTGACGCCGTAATGGCTCATATGGTCGCCCACGCCATAGGTGCACCAGCCCAGCGCCAGCTCGCTGAGGTCGCCGGTGCCGAGCACGAAGCCGTGGCGCTGGTTGGCCAGGCGGAACAGATAGTCGGTGCGCAGGCCCGCCTGGACGTTCTCGAACGTCACGTCATAGACGGGCTCGCCGCTGGCAAAGGGATGGCCGATGCCCTCGAGCATCGTCCGCGCCGCCGGGCGGATGTCGATCTCCGCGCCGGTCACGCCCAGCGCGTCCATCAGCGCCCAGGCATTGGCCCTGGTCCCCTCGCTGGTCGCGAAGCCCGGCATGGTGAAGCCGAGAATGTCGGTGCGCGGACGGCCGAGCCGATCCATCGCCTTGGCCGCGACGATCAGCGCGTGCGTGGAATCGAGCCCGCCCGAGACCCCGATGACGATGTGCTTCGCGCCGGTGGCTTCCAGCCGCTTGCGCAGCCCCTCCACCTGGATGTTGAACGCCTCGTAGCAATCTTCCTCCAGCCGGGAGGGGGTGTTGGGGACGAAGGGGAAGCGGCGCAGCTTACGGAGCAGTCCCCTGTCGGCATGGTCCGGCCGGTGCTGGAAGGTCACCCGGCGGAAGCGCGTCTCCGGATCGCCATTGTCGGCGGCGCAGTCGTTGAACGTGCCCATCCGCATCCGCTCGAGCCGCAGGCGCTCCAGGTCGATATCGGCGCACACCACTTCGGTGGTCAGCTCGAAGCGCTCGGTGGTGGCGATCAGTTCGCCCAGCTCGTGGATCATGCCCTGGCCGTCCCAGGCAAGATCGGTGGTGCTCTCGCCGGGGCCGGAGGCGGAATAGACATAGGCCGCCACCGCCCGCGCCGACTGGGCCGCGCACAGCATCGCCCGCTCGCGCGCCTTGCCCACCACGATGTTCGAGGCGGAGAGGTTGCACAGCACCAGCGCCCCGGCCAGCGCGCCTTCGGTGGAGGGGGGCAGGGGAGACCAGTAATCCTCGCAGATCTCGACATGGAAGACGAAGTCGGGAAGCTCCTCGGCCGCGAAGATCAGGTCGGTGCCGAAGGGCACTCTCTGCCCGGCCACCACGATCTCCAGCCCCGCCAGGCCGGCCCCGCGCGCGAACCAGCGCTTCTCGTAATATTCGCGATAATTGGGCAGGTAGCTCTTGGGCACCACGCCCAGGATCCGTCCGCGCGCTATGGCGACGGCGCAATTGTAGAGCCGCCCGTTGCGCCGGAGCGCGGCGCCGACCAGCAATACCGGCTTCAGCTCCGCGCTCGCCGCCACGATCGCCGCGATCCCCGCCTCGGTCGCCTCGCAGATGGTGTCCTGCAGGTGCAGGTCGTCGATCGCATAGGAAGTGACGTTGAGTTCGGGATAGACGAGCAGGTCGGCGCCCTGTTCGTCGCCCTGCCGCGCCAGCGCGATCGCTGCCTGCGCGTTGGCGGCGGGATCGCCCACCACTACCGCCGGCGTGCACAGGCCCGCGCGGATCATTCCCTGGCGGTGGATCGAATAAAAGGGGTGGGACTGGCTCATCGTCTCCGTCTTGCAACCGGTTATGTTTCGATCACGCCACACACCTAGTCGCTCGGGCGCGCTTGTGCCAACCCCGCGCAGAAGATACCCGCAGGCCATGCTCCATTGGATCCGCCGCCAGTTCGACGCGCATCCGGTGCGGGCGGTCATGATCGTCTTCGCGGCCTATACGGTCTTCAAGATCAACTTGAAGTTCTTCGCGCCGGAAGGGCCATGGTGGCGCGGCTGGCACGACCAGAAGCAGTATCTGCTGTCGGCCAGGGCCTTTCTGCGCCTCGACCTGAGCCCGGACCAGCATTGGTACCCCTTGCTCTATCCGCTCGCGGGCGCGCCCTTCGCCTGGGCGCCGACGCCCTTCGTGCCGATCAACCTGGCCTGCTATGCGCTTGCCTTCTGGGGCTTCCACCGCGTCTGCGCGCGCCTCGGGGTCGGGAGCTTCGCCGCGGGGCTGCTGTTCCTCGCCGCGACGATCGGCGACCTGCGCATCTCCAAATTCTGGCTCGAGCCCTGGACCACCACCATGTCGGCGGCCCTTATCTGGCTCGCCTTTGCCGAGGCGGCGGACATGATGTCCGGCGCGCGCCGCCGCCCCTGGCTGCTCGGGGCGCTGCTGGCGGGAATCGCGCTGGTTCGGCCGGCGGACGTCGTGGTGGGGGTCGTCATCGGCGGCTTCGCCCTGTGGCGCCCGGTGCTGATGGAGCGGCGCTGGCCGGATCTCGCCCGGGCGACCGGCGGCGCGGCGGCGGCGTTCCTTCCCTATGCGGCGCTCTATCTCGCCATCTATGGCTGGCGCCTCACCGACTATACCCTGCTCTCGGGCGACTATGGCTTCGCCTTCGCCGATCTCGGCTGGAAGGCGAGCATATTGCTGGTCGATCCCGCGCCCTGGTTCCCCGGCGAGACCGGCCTGCTGCGCGAACTGCCCTGGCTGCTCACCGGCGCGGCGGGCCTGATCCTGGGCGTCATGCGCCTGCGGGGCCCGGCGCGCTGGCTCACGCTCTGCATGGCGCTGGCCGCGCTGATCTACACCGCGATGATGCTTGCCTATGTCGATCTGGTGCCCAGCGGCATGTGGCGCTTCTTCAACGCCCATTATTTCAAGTGGCTGTTCCCGATGGCGGCGCTGTTCACCTGGCTGCTCCTCACCTGGCGCGACCTGCGCGGGCTGGTGGTGGTGGCCGCACTGGTGCTGCTCGCCAGCTTCCGCATCGTGCCGCGTCCCGCCATGCCGCAGGAGCCGGCCAAGGCGCTCGCCTTCGCCGCGCCGGCAGCGCCGTGGCAGGACATCTATTTCGCCCGCTCGGCAGTGGTGGATGCGAAGGGTCCCCAGCGCAGCCCGGCCGACTATCACCAGCTATGGATGGGGAACCGCGTGATGGCGATCGCCTTCAAGCGGCGGTTCGAGGGCGAGGCGCTGTGGTACGGCGTCACGCCCGCCAGCGTCGCGACCTGGCCCAGGGGCAGCGGCAAGGCGGAGGTGGTGCTGCCGGGCAGCTGGCCGCAAAGGCCGGTCGCCCGCTATGCGACGAAGCTCGAATTCGGCTATCCCTGCTGGGCGCCGCCATTTCCCTGCGGAACGGGGCCGGGGCCCGCGCTGCCGAGGAATTGAGGCGATCAGACCTTGGCGGAGTAGATCATCCGGCCCGGGCCGAGCCGCTCGAACAGCTTGGCCAGCTCGTTCTCTCCCACCGCGAAGCAGCCCTGGCTGCGGCCGAGCTTGCCGTGCCGGCCGATCATGTCGGTGTTCGCATACCAGGCCGAATGGACCACGATCGCGCGGTCGAGCGCGTTGTTGTTGGTCGGGTCGAGGCCGAGCAGGCGCTGCGAGTCGCCATGCTTGCCGACATAATAGTCGGCGGTCAGGAACGCGCCCTCGCAGGTCGCTTCCGAATTCACTTCGTTCGAGAAGCGCTGGAGCAGCCCGGTATGCTGCGGATCCGAGCCGATGCCGTGCGCGACCAGGAAGCGCTCGACCTGGCCGGTGCCCAGGTTCACCACGAAGAAGCGCGGGCTGTAGGAGGGCGAGGCGAAGTCGGCGATCGCGATCCGGTCGTGCGACGGGATGCGCATCGAATGGCGGTTGAGCGCGGCCAGCGCCTTCTTGAACAGTTCCGGGCGAATGCCGGCGGGCACGCCGGGCACCTTGGCGGCGGCCACTTCGGGCGCCTTGGGAATTTCGGGGATCGGCGCCGGGACCGGCAGCGGCGCCGGTGCCATCGCGGTTCCGATCGTGCGCGAGGCGCAGGCCGAAACCGCCGCGCCGCTCGCCATCACCAGCGCCGTCCTCAACAAGGCGCGACGCGACTGAATCGTATCGAGACTATCCATCACTATCCAAAAAGCCCGCTGCTCGTCCCCAGGGGGAACCTATACCAGACAGATGGTAAGCGCGTTGCTCAACATCTGTCCCAAGTTGCGCGACTCGCCGCATCGTTCGCCCGGTTCGCCGAAGCCTTCCCGAAATCCGGAACGTTGCCAGCGATTTGGCCGTGCGAGTATCGCCGATTCGGCAGCGGCACGAAATTAGGTTAATTTCGTTAAGGAATCGCCCTGAGCCGTCCTGGCTCGTCGGATTCGGAGAGCTGTTCGATGCGTTCCGGCACCTTTGCCGTCCTTTTCCTGGCCTTGGCCGCCATTCTTCCCACCGCTCCCGCCGCCGCGCAGGGGATCGCGTCCGACACGATGCAGGTCGCGCCCGAGGGGCTGCGCAACGGCCAATGGGTCTGGTACGAGCAGCCGCAGATCATCCGCGCGAGCACGAACGACTGGGATCCCGTCTCGATCGTGGTGAGCATTCCGGACCAGCGCGCCTATGTCTATCGCGGCGGCAAGCTGGTGGGGGCGAGCACGGTGTCGACCGGTTCGGACCGGCACGAGACGCCGGCCGGCGCCTTCACCATCCTCCAGAAGAAGGTCTTCCACCGTTCGAACCTCTATTCGAACGCGCCGATGCCCTATATGCAGCGGCTCACCTGGGACGGGATCGCGCTGCATGCCGGCCATCTGCCCGGCTATCCCGCCTCGCATGGCTGCATCCGCTTCCCTGCGGCCTTCGCCAAGCAGCTCTACGCGCTGACGGAGATCGGCGGCGACGTGATGGTGACGGACGAGCCGGTGACGAATCCCGAGCGCTCCGGGCCCTCCACGCCGATCCTGATGGCCGACGCCCGCAACCTGGGCGGCGAGGCGTTCAACATGGTGACCATGCCCGGTATGGCGCCCCGTCCGCAGCCCCAGCCGGCGAGCTGGGTCACGGGCCCGGCCAGCGAGATCGTCCAGCCGCTTCCGCGCCGCGGCTACAAATAAAATCTGTTGCCCTCGGTGCCCGCGGATCGGCTAAGGCCGCGGGCATGACGATGTCCTTCGCAGATGCCGCCGACGCACTGGTCGAGGTTGGCCGCCGGCTCGACGCGCGCGGCTGGGCCCCCGCTACCGCCGGCAACTATTCCGTTCGCCTCGACGACGGCAGCGTCGCCGTCACCGTGTCCGGCTGGCACAAGGGCCGGCTGACGCCCGCGGGGATCATGCGGGTCGACCTGCAGGGGAAGGGGCTCACGCCCGGCAAGCCCTCGGCCGAGACTGCGTTGCACCTCGCCATCTATCGCCTGTTCCCCGACACGGGCGCCGTGCTCCACGGGCATTCGCCCGAGGCCGTGGGGATGAGCCGCGCCGCCGCCGACGCCAGCGAATGGGTGTTCGCCGGCCATGAGATGCTCAAGGTCTTTCCGGGGAACGCCACGCACGAGGCGGAGATCCGCCTGCCGATCGTCGACAACAGCCAGGACATGGCGGTGATCGAGGCTGCGGTGACGCCCGCGCTGCTGGCGCCGGGCGCGGCGCCGGCCTATCTTATCCGCAGCCACGGGCTCTATGCCTGGGGCAAGGACCTGGCCGAGGCCGAGCGCGTGCTCGAGGGCACCGAATGGCTGATCGCCGCCGAGCTGGCCGAAAGGGCATGGAAGCGATGACGCATCTCAGGGTCTTCGACGAAACGGGCGGCGCGCCGCTCACCGAGACGCGCGATCCCGGGGCGATCGCGGCGGCGCTGGCGCCGATCGGCGTCCGCTTCGAGCAATGGCCGTCGCGCCCGCTTGCCGCCGATGCCGGGCAGGAGGAAGTGCTCGAGGCCTTCGCCCCGGAGGTCGAGCGGCTCAAGGCCGAGAAGGGCTATCGGTCCGTCGACGTGATCCGCATGGTGCCCGACCACCCCGAAAGGGGGGCGTTGCGCAGCAAGTTCCTCTCCGAGCATCGCCATTCGGAGGACGAGGTCCGCTTCTTCGTCGAAGGCGAGGGGCTGTTCACCCTGCGCGATGGCGAGAGAATCTATGCCGTGCTCTGCGAGGAAGGCGACCTGATCTCGGTGCCGGCCGGCACCCGCCACTGGTTCGACATGGGGCCGAGCCCGCGCTTCACTGCGATCCGCCTGTTCACCAATGCCGACGGCTGGATCGCCAACTTCACCGGCGACACGATTGCCGATCGTTTCCCGCGGCACGAGCTGGTCTGAGCCAATCCCCGTCGTTCCCGCGCAGGCGGGGATCGAGAATCGTGAAGGACGCCGCCCTGTTACCCCGGATTCCCGCCTGTGCGGGAATGACGAAAGGGGCAGGATGACGAGAGAAGAATGACCCACACCCCGCCCAAAGCCATCCTCCTCGACATCGAAGGCACGACGAGCAGCATCCGCTTCGTCGCCGACGAGCTCTTTCCCTATGCGCGCAGGCATCTGGCGGAATTCGTCGCGAACAATCCCGAAGTCGCCGCGCCGATCCTGGCCCAGGTGCCGGGCGACGATCCCGTCGCCACGCTGCTCGCCTGGATCGACGAGGACCGCAAGGAAACGCCGCTCAAGACGTTGCAGGGCCTGATCTGGGCCCGGGGCTATGCCGATGGCGAGCTCAAGGGACATGTCTATCCCGACACGCCCGAGGCGCTGCGCCGCTGGACGGCCGCCGGCCTCATGGTGAGCATCTATTCCTCCGGCTCGATCGCCGCGCAGAAGCTGATCTTCGGCCATTCGATCGCCGGCGACCTGACGCCGTTCCTCAGCGGCTATTTCGACACGACCACCGGCCCCAAGCGCGACAGCGATTCCTATACCAGGATCGTCGATGCCCTCGATCTCGCGCCCTCCGAGCTGCTCTTCGTCTCGGACATGGCCGCCGAAGTCGATGCCGCGCACGAAGCGGGACTCCAGGCGCTGCTGATCGACCGCGAAGGCGGCCCGGCCGACATCCATTCTCTGGCGGAAGTGCTCCCATGATCCTCGAAGGCCGTCCCACGCGCTCGATCCGCCGCACCGAAGACGGCAAGGGCGTGGTCATCCTCGACCAGCGCAAGCTGCCCTGGGACGTGCAATGGGTCGAGCTGCGCGACGTCGATGCCGCCGCGGTGGCGATCCGCGAGATGTGGACGCGCGGTGCCCCGATGATCGGCGCCACGGCCGCCTATGGCTATGCCATGGCGCTCGCGGCCGATCCGGGCGACGCGAACCTCCAGGCGGCCTACGAGACGCTGTTCGAGACGCGCCCGACCGCGATCAACCTGCGCTGGGCGCTCGATGCGGTCCGCGCGGCGGTCGCCGAGCTGCCGGAGCGCGAGCGCGCCGCGGCGGCGTTCCGGCGCGCCGACGAGATCTGCGACGAGGATGCCGAGCTCTGCCGCGCGATCGGCGAGCATGGCCTGGAGTTGTTCCGCGAACTCCATGCGCGGAATCCCGATCGTCCGCTCAACATCCTCACCCATTGCAACGCCGGCTGGCTCGCCACGGTCGACTATGGCACCGCCACCGCGCCGATCTATCTCGCGCACGATGCCGGCATCCCGGTCCATGTCTGGGTGGACGAGACGCGCCCGCGCAACCAGGGCGCGCTGCTCACCGCGTTCGAGCTGCGCAACCACGGCGTGCCGCATACGGTGATCGCCGACAATGCCGGCGGCCTGCTGATGATGAAGGGGCAGGTGGATGCCGTGGTGGTCGGCACCGATCGCGTCACGCGCAACGGCGACGTCTGCAACAAGATCGGCACCTATCTGAAGGCGCTCGCCGCGCACGACAATGATGTGCCCTTCTATGTCGCCCTGCCCTACACCACGTTCGACCCGGACACCGAAAGCGGTGCCGACATCCCGATCGAGGAGCGCAGCGCCGAGGAACTGACCCGGCTGAGCGGGCCGGGCGCAAGCGGGGAAATCGGAACTGTCCGTGTCACCGACTCCCCCGCCGCCAATCCAGCATTCGATGTGACCCCCGCGCGGCTGGTGACGGGCTACATCACCGAGCGCGGGGTGCTGGACAGGATCTGACCCTGGGCGTGCGCGGTGGCGTGGAGCGCGCGCCTCGCGCTATCGCCGCCGATCGCAGGACTCCGCGTCAGCGCGGCTCGGTCTTTACCGTGGTGGTGGTCGTCGACGTCGTTGCCGGGCGCGACACGGTGGTGCGGGTGGTCCTGCGCACCGGCGCCTTCTTCACCGTCGTCGCCTTGCGCGCTGCCGGCTGGGTGGTGGTGGTCTCGATCGTCGTCGCGACCGACTGGACTGCCGCGGCGCGCACTGCCGCCGCGTCCGCCGCCGCCGATTGCGCCGCCTGGGCGGCCATGTCGGCGCGGGCATTCGCCGCCGCCGCATTGCCCTGGGCTACCGCCGCGGCATTCTGCGCGGCCTCGCGCTGGCTGGCCTCTGCCGCGGCATCCGCCGAAGCCGAGGCTGCGGCAGCCTGGGCGTCGCGTCGCGCGTCGCGCTCGGCGGCCATGCGCGCGTCCTTGTTGTGTTCGGCCTCGGCCAGCGCCTGATCGGCCAGGCCCGAGGCGCGTCGCGCTTCGCTGATCGTCGAATCGCGATGGTCGCGTGCCAGCTGGTCCTTGGCGACGCGCAGCGCCTCCTCGGCCTTGGCCATGGTCTCGCCGGCATAGGTCTGGGCGCCGGCGGTCTGTGCCGCCTCCACCTTGGCGGCGGCTTCGGTCACGGCGGTGCGTGCCCGGTCGATACGGCTCTGGGCGAGCGACGGGGTCGCGACGAGCAGCGCGGTCACTGCCGCGCCGCGCATCAGGAACTTCATGTTACGCATGGTACAACTCCAATCTGTCCCGCGGCCCGGCGAACGTGCCGCAAACGAGACGAGTTGCACGCCACACGGCGAAGCGGGCGCTTCCATAGGCGAACCGCCCCGCGGCCGAGTCGCCGGGCATGGGCAGTCTTCCCTATCACCGGAACGCCGGCTTCGGTCGCGCGGGTCTCTTGCGGAGGGGCGGAAAGGGGGCCGCAGCGTATGTTTCCCGCATATCCGCGTGCGGCCGGTCAGCCGCTCGCCAGCCGGTCCCGGGCCTCGGCGATTCGTGCGATCGCGGCGTCGAGCGTGGCGTCTTCCTTGACGAAGCAGAAGCGCGCCACGCTGGTCACTGGTTGCTCGGCATAGAAGGCAGAGACGGGGATGCAGGCGACGCCGGCCTCGTCGATCAGCCGGTTGGCGAAGGCGACGTCGTCCAGGGCGATGCCCGAGGCGGCGAGGTCGACCGAGAGGAAATAGGTCGCGGCGCTCGGCAGCACGGCGAAGCCGGCGGCGGCGAGCCCGGCGCGCAGCCGGTCGCGGCCATGCTGGAAGCGGTGGCGCGCCTCCTGCACCCAGCCGTCCTGGGTGGCGAGGCCCTCGGCGACTGCCCATTGCAGGTTGGGCGGCGTGGTGAAGGTGAGGAACTGATGCGCCTTGGAAAGCACGCGGGCGATGGCGGGGGCGGCGCACATCCAGCCGACCTTGAAGCCGGTCAGCGCGAAGATCTTGCCGGCCGAGCCGATCTTCACCGTGCGCTCGCGCATGCCGGGGAAGCCGATCAGCGGCAGGTGGCGGGCGCCGTCGAAGGTGACGTGCTCCCACACCTCGTCGCAGATCGCGATCAGGTCGTGCGCGACGCAGAAATCGGCGAGCATCGCCAGCTCGTCCGCGCCGCACATGGTCGCGGCGGGATTGAGCGGGTTGTTGAGGATCAGCACGCGCGTCCTGCCCGATGCCGCGGCTTCGAGCGCCGCCCGGTCGATCTTCCATTCGGGCGGCTGGAGGCGCACGAACTTCGGCACGCCGCCGGCCTGGCGGATCAGGGGCACATAGGCGTCGTAGAGCGGCTGGAAGCAGATCACCTCGTCGCCGGGGGAGACGCAGGCGAAGATCGCGGCGGCCAGCGCCTCGGTCGCGCCCGAGGTGACCACCACTTCCTCTGCCGCCAGGTTCAGCCCCTGGTGGCGAGCATAATGGTCGGCCACGGCATGGCGGAGCTCGGGCAGGCCGAGCATCGGGGGATATTGGTTCGACCGCTCGACCACCGCCTTCGCCGCTGCCTGCAGCACCGCTTCCGGCCCGCGCCCGTCGGTGAAGCCCTGGCCCAGGTTGATCGCCCCGGTCTCGCGCGCGCGGGCGGACATGGCTTCGAAGATCGTGGTGCCCATCCGGGCGTAGAGCGGGTTCATGGGGCCGAGCTTGTGGCGGCTTGCATCTTTGGGTGCAACCGCCGCATTAGCCTGACGTTCAGGCTTGCGCCAATAGAGGAAGACCATGAGCAAGAAGCCGCCACTGCCCGAGGATGCCCCGTCGCCCCATCCGGTCGAGGAGGCGCCGCACGATCACCATGCGGGGAGCGAAGCGCTGCAGGCCGTCAAGGACATCGTCGAGGCCAAGAAGCGCTGGAAGCCCGATGCCAAGCAGATCGGCATGGGCGCCGCCATCGGCATCGGCTCGGCGGCGATCGTCGCCGGCCTGCTCTACTGGCGCGGCGGCAATAAGTAATCTCGGCTGACGGACGGCGAACCGGATTCGTCGCTCGATCTTCGTCCTACGTCGCACCTGCCTCGTCATGCCCGGCGCGCCCGGCCACAGGGCCTGCGTGCCGACGCGACCTGAACCCGACAGTTGCGCCGGCATACATCCCTGTGCCGGTCCGGATCGACGCCCGAGCCGGTGCCTGACGGGCGTCCTGCTTGCCGGGGCGCCCGTTTTGGGCTTGCGCCCGACGGCTCCCGATCGCGGGCGTCCTATCGCGCCTGCTCCTGTCCCTGCGCCGGTGTCACCGATGCGCGGATATGGAAGACATTGAACGCGACCTCGTCCATCCGGACTGGCCCGAGCATCGTATAGCCATCCGCCGCGACTGTCCTGGCAAGGCCGCCGAGCAGCATCTCCTGGCGCTGCTTCAGGAACGCGTCGTCCGTGGGTGGCGGTATCGTGGCGGTCACCGCGCATCCGCCGGCATCGCAGCGAAAGTCTACCTCCGTGAGCAGCGGATAGTCCTGGCGGACATGCGCGATCACCCTGTCGGGCAGGGCAGGGAGGTTCGCCATGGCCACAGGCGCGGCGATCGGGGAGGTGCGCGCTGCGGTTGCCGGCATGTCCACGCGCACCAGGCCTTCGGCGGCGGGCTTGCCCCCGCCGCTCGCGCTCCGCAGCACCAGCCAGGCCCAGCCGGCAACGATCACGGCCGCGCACCCCAGCAGGAGCATCTGCCATGCGACCTTGCGATTTCTTGCCATGTGCACCTCGTCGGCGGAGCCTCGCCAGGGTTCCGCCCCGCGCCGCGGGGGTTTGGCGGCGCGGGGCGAAGTCGGTCAGCAGAGGGTGGAGCCGGCCGGGCAACCCGGCGAGTTCGGGCCCGAATCCAGGTTGGGGTTGAATCCCGGCGTGATGCTGGTGTTCACCGTGGCGGCGAGCACGCCCGAGAAGCGGGCATCCTTGTTGTCGAAATTGCCGCTGCCGAAATTATAGTTGGAGATCGCGTTGCGAACGCTGGCCGAGGGATAGCCGTTCCAGCTGATCAGCGGCTGGATCAGCCACTGGCCGGTGCCGTTCTCGGGCGGCTCGTCGCCATTGTCGGTCTTCGAGAAGCGCCACAGGTGCGAGAAGCCCCAGGTCTCGTAGTGATAGACCATCTTGACGTGCTGGCCGGTCGAATCGCTCTGGAAGCGCAACTGGCCGCCGCTGGTGGCGCGGGTTTCCCAGCCGCCATGATCGCCGCGCGTGACGCCGACCACGGTGCTGCTGGTGCCCTGGTCGGTCGTCCAGACGATGACCGATTCCCAGTCATAGGCGTGCGAGAAGTCCGACTGCCAGAAATAGCTGTAGACGCGCGCGCAATAGCCGTTGTTGCAGCGGGCGCGCACATAGACGTTGCTGGTCGTCCGGTAGCTGGGGTTGCGGCACGACGCCGGCGGCCGGGTGGCATAGGTCGACGCACCCGCGCTGATCGCGCCCGCCGCGTTGACTGCCGGCACGTTGAAGCAGACATCGGTGTCGAAATCGATCGCCGGCTGGAACCGCTTGTCGAGCGCGGTGGCCAGTTCCGGCAGCGGCGCGACCGGGGCGGGCCAGCCCTGCGCCTGTGCGGGCTTTGGCTGCAGCATCATGAGCGCTCCGAACGCCGCGATGGCCAGGGAGCGAACGGGCAGCGTGCCGAAACCGATGCGCGCACCTGGCTTGTCTTCATGCGATCCGTTCAGCGTCTGAAGTTGGTTTTCCATACAATCTCCCGTTGTACAGTCTGGTTTGTACTGCGCATCGCAATAACGCCTCCGCAATTTGAAGATTGCGAAATTAATTCCTCTTATTAATGCGATTCGCATGGAGAATTATTTGATTCTTTTGTGAAAGAAATATTTCGCACATCCGCGCGTTTCGTTAATTTGCTTCGGCATAGTCGAGGTTTATATTGAAATTATCCCGTGAACAGGGCGGTAATCTGGTAAACTTCTTTTCTTTTTGCGCTCGGGACGTGGTGGGCATGCGCGCAACGTCCGGTGCCTTTCCACGTCGTGCTGGTGCTGACGTGCACATGCTGCCTCAAGGGAGGAGACGCGGGATCGCGAATATCCGGACAAAGATTCTATGGGCGCGGGAATCCTGCGCTCGCGACGGGCTGGCACACTCGACTGGAGCGACATCGAACCCGCCAGGGTTCGCAAGCGCGAACGCGCCTCCGAGCTTATGCGAGGCCCCAAAGACAAGAATGGCGCGCCCGGCTGGATTCGAACCAGCGACCACGAGCTTAGAAGGCACGTGCTCTATCCAACTGAGCTACGGGCGCGCGTAGCGCTGCCCCTAGCGTGGATTGCGCGGCAGCGGAACCGGGATCATAGTCCTTGCATGAGCCAGGGGGACGCAAAGCCGGCGCAGATCGCCGCGAACGCGCTGCGGGGTGGGCATTTCCGCTATTACGACTTCGTGATGGCTGCCTTCGTCGCCATCATCCTGCTCTCCAACGTGCTCGGCGCGGGCAAGGTCTCGCAGGTCTGGCTGCCGCTCTACAATGGCTATTGGCCGTTCGGTGCGGGTATCCTGTTCTTCCCGATCTCCTATGTGATCGGCGATGTCCTGACCGAGGTCTATGGCTATGCCCGGGCCCGCCGCGTGATCTGGGCCGGCACCGCCGCGGTGCTGTTCATGGCGTTCATGTCCTGGGTGGTCGTGGCGCTGCCGCCGGCGCCGAGCTGGGGCAACCAGGCCGCGTACGAGACGATCTTCGGCCAGGTGCCGCGCATCGTCCTGGCCTCGGTCTGCGCCTTCTGGGCCGGCGAGTTCGTCAATTCCTATGTCCTCGCCCGGATGAAGATCCTGACCGACGGCAAGATGCTGTGGACCCGCACGATCGGCTCGACGATCGCCGGCGAGGGCGTCGACAGCCTGATCTTCTATCCGCTCGCCTTCCTGGGCGCGGAGGGGTGGACCGCCACGCTCGTCCTCCAGGTGCTCTTCACGCAATGGGCGCTCAAGGTGGCATGGGAAGTGATATTGACGCCGGTCACCTATCTCGTCGTCGGTTTCCTCAAGCGCCGCGAGGGCGTGGACGTGTTCGACAAGGGGACCGATTTCACTCCGTTCGCAATGCGGGTGTGAGGCGTGCGGGATTGCGGACATCTTCACTGCAACGATCTCCGGGGAGACAGGGCATGACTGCGACGACGGAAGAGACTTTCGGCAGCACCGGGCACGTCAACATCTTCTTCCGCTCCTGGCTGCCCGAGGGCGCCGCGCGGGCCGTGGTCGTCATCTGCCATGGCTTCAATGCGCATAGCGGCCAATATGCCTGGGTCGCCGAGCGGCTGGCCGAGCGCGGTTTCGCCGTTTACGCTCCTGACCTGCGCGGGCGCGGGCGTTCGGGCGGCGAGCGCTTCTACGTCGAGGATATTGCCGACTATGTCCACGACCTTGGCGGCGCGATCGCGATCGCCAAGTAGCGCCACCCCGGGCTCAAGACGTTTCTGCTCGGCCACAGCGCGGGCGGGGTAACCGGCGCCACCTATGCGCTCGACAACCAGGCGGAACTCGCCGGCTTCATCTGCGAGAGCTTCGCCTTTCAGGTGCCGGCGCCGGGCTTCCTGATCACCGCGATCAAGGGGCTCGCGCACATCGCGCCCCATCTCGGCGTGCTCAAGCTCAAGAACGAGGACTTCTCGCGGGATCCGGCCGCGGTGGCCGCGCTCAATGCCGACCCCTATATCAAGGACGAAACGCAGCCCGCCGCCACCGTCGCCGCGCTGGCCCGCGCCGACGAGCGGCTACACGACAGCTTTCCCGCGATCACGATCCCGCTGCTCATCCTCCATGGTACCGACGACCATGCGACCGTCTGCCATGGCAGCGCGTTCTTCCACGAGACCGCCGGATCCGGCGACAAGACGCTGAAGATCTACCAAGGCCATTATCATGACCTGCTCGCCGATCTCGGCAGGGAGGGCGTGATGGGCGATATCCTCGACTGGATCGAGGCGCGCGTATAGGGGCGAATTTACGGAAGTTACGCATTTGTGGCTAATATTGTAGATTATTGTTACGTATATTTGCCGAAACGACCGGTTCGGCGCGGGAACTCTCTATAGCGAGGAAGCGGCAACCATATTGTTGCCTCCGCTGAGAGATTTGCCATGCACTGGTTCGTCGCCAACGCGCCCATTCGCAAGAAGCTGCTCGTGTCGTTCGGTTCCATGGTGGGGCTTGTCGGGCTCTCGCCCCTGGCGCTGCTGCTCGCGCCCAGGCTTGCACTCGCCACCGGCGTGCTCGCTACCCTGGTCGCCGCGGTGCTGGCCGTCTGGTATCGCCACGCGATTGCCACGCCCTATGTGACGACCGTGGTGCGCATGGAGGCGCTGGCGGCCGGCGATCTCGCCAGCCCGATCCAGTTCACCGACTATCGGGACTGTGTCGGCCGGCTGACCAAGGCGATGTTCTCGTTCCGCGACACCGCCGCCGCACAGATCCAGCAGAACGAGCAAGCCGAGCATCACGGCGAAATCGTGCGGGGCATGACCGTCAATCTCGAGCGGCTGGCCGAGGGGGACCTGACCGCCGACATCGTCGAGGAATATCCCGCCACCTATGCGAAGCTGCGCGACAATTTCAACGCCGCGCTCGCCTCGCTGCGCAACTTGCTTGGCGCCGTGGGCGAGAGCAGTGCCGCGATCCGCACCGGATCGGGCGAGATCGCCCAGGCGTCGGAAGATCTTGCGCGTCGCACCGAAGCGAATGCCGCCAGCCTCGAGCAGACCTCGGCCGCGATCACGCAGATGGATCAGCGCCTGAAGGCGACCGCCGCCGCGGCGAGCCGCACCGTGGCGCGCGCCGACGGTGCCACGACGACCGTTTCGGGCGGCCGCGAAGTGGTCGATCAGGCGGTGCAGGCGATGAACCGGGTCAACGACAGCGCCAAGGGAATCGACTCCGTGATCGAGGGGCTCGACAAGATCGCCTTCCAGACGCGCGTGCTCGCGATGAATGCGGCGGTCGAGGCCGGCCGCGCGGGCGAGGCGGGCAGGGGCTTCGCCGTCGTCGCGGATCTCGTCTCGGCGCTGGCCATGCGGGCCGAGGAAGAGGCGGGCCGTGCGCGCGAACAACTCACCGCGACTCAGGTGGACATCCTTGCCGCGGTGGAGATGGTCGAGAAGGTGGATGGCGCGCTGGCGAACATCGCCGAGGATGTGGGCGACGTGCACACGCTGCTCAACCAGATGGCCGAGGACAACCAGGCCCAATCGATCGCGATCGGCGAGATCAGCACCGCGATCGGTGTAATGGATCAGTCGACCCAGCAGAATGCCGCGATGGTCGAAGAGACTTCGGCGGCGGCGCGCAACCTCACCGTGGAGATCGCCACGCTTGCCGAGCAGGCCGGGCGTTTCCGGGTGGCGGGCAGCGGTCGTCCGCTGTCTTTCCCGGCCCCGGGGCTCGCAGCGTCGTCACGCGGCGAACAGGCGGCTTCCGCGCTGCACTGAGCCGGGGCGGTGTGCGGCCTACGCCACCGCCTCGAGCAGGCCCTCGAACAGGCGGCGGCCATCGGTGCCGCCATGCGCGGCTTCGATGCGGCGCTCGGGGTGGGGCATCATGCCGAGCACATTGCCGGCCTTGTTGAGCACACCGGCGATGTTGCGGGCCGAGCCGTTGATATCGGCGGCGTAGCGGAAGGCGACACGGCCTTCGCCTTCGATCCGGTCGAGCGTCTCCGCGTCGGCAAAGTAGTTGCCGTCATGATGCGCCACGGGGATCGTGATCGCTTCGCCCGAGCGATAGGCCGAGGTGAAGATCGACTGCGAATTGTCGACCGTCAGCGGCACGTCGCGGCACACGAAGTTGAGGCCGGAGTTGCGCATCAGGGCGCCGGGCAGCAGCCCGGTCTCGGTCAGCACCTGGAAACCGTTGCAGATGCCGATCACCGGCATGCCCTTGTCCGCCGCCTCGACCACGGCCCGCACCACCGGCGATCGCGCCGCGATCGCGCCGCAGCGCAGATAATCGCCGTACGAGAAGCCGCCGGGAAGGGCGATCAGGCCCAGGCCCTGGGGCAGTTCGCTGTCGCCGTGCCAGACCATGTGGGGCTTAGTCCCCGTCACCGCCTCCAGCGCGACTGCGATGTCGCGATCGCAGTTGGAGCCCGGAAAGACGATGACCGCGGTCTTCACAGCTTTTCCACCCGGTAGTTTTCGATGACGGTGTTGGCGAGCAGCTTGCGGCACATCTCGTCGACTGCAGCGTCGCTGGTCGAATCGGCGAGCTCGAGCTCGAAGAGCTTGCCGGCGCGGACGTCCTCCACGCCCTCGAACCCGAGGCCGCCCAAGGCATGCTGGATGGCCTTGCCCTGGGGATCGAGCACGCCGTTCTTCAAGGTGACGATGATGCGGAGCTTCATGGGCAGGGCCTATGGCGCCCCCGGCGCCTCGCTGCAAGGCTGGAGTTCAGCCATTGGGCGATCTGGCAGGCAATGCTAGGCATCCCGGATGTCGAGAACGCGCCGCGTCGCCTTGTCGCTGGTTTCCGGGCTGGCGGCGGCGGCCTATTGGGTGGCCCTGGGCTTCCACGTCCTGGCCCTGCAATATTGCCACGGGCCCGATTGCGCGATCGGTGCGTCCGCGCGAACCACGCAGGCGAACGAGACGCTGGCCATTGGCGGTGCGTTGTTCCTGCTTGTCGCTGCAGGCCCGCTGTTGGTCGCGATGCGCCGTGCCGGGCGGCGCCGGCGACCCTGACCGGGATTACTTGCCGCGGCGCTTCCGGTGGCTCTCCAGGTCCAGCACGGCCGAATCCTCGCCCTCCGGGAACAGGCCGAGCCGGCGCGCGACTTCCTGATAGGCCTCGACTTCGCCGCCCAGGTCGCGCCGGAAGCGGTCCTTGTCGAGCTTCTCGCCGGTGGCCATGTCCCACAGGCGGCAGCCGTCCGGGCTGATCTCGTCGGCCAGGATGATGCGGCTATAGTCGTTGTCCCAGATCCGGCCGAACTCGAGCTTGAAGTCGACCAGGCGGATGCCGATGCCGGCGAAGAGCCCCGACAGGAAGTCGTTCACGCGGATGGCCATGTCGGCCATGTCGTGCAGCTCTTCCTGGCTCGCCCAGCCGAAGCAGAGGATGTGCTCGTCGGTGACCATCGGGTCGCCCAGCGCATCGTCCTTGTAGTAATATTCGACGATCGTGCGGGGCAGCGGCGTGCCCTCCTCGATCCCGAGCTTCTTCGAAAGCGAGCCGGCGACGACGTTGCGCACCACCACTTCGATCGGCACGATCTCGACCTGGCGGATCAGCTGCTCGCGCATGTTGAGGCGGCGGATGAAGTGCGTCGGGATGCCGATGCCGGCGAGCAGCGTGAAGACGTGCTCGGAAATCCGGTTGTTGAGCACGCCCTTGCCGTTGATCGTGCCCTTTTTCTGGGCATTGAAGGCAGTCGCGTCATCCTTGAAATACTGGATCAGCGTGCCGGGTTCGGGACCCTCGTAGAGGATCTTAGCCTTGCCTTCGTAGATCTGCCGGCGGCGTGCCATCGGGTGCTCGTTCCCCTGGAAAGTCATTGCCCCGGCGGCGCGGGGAATCCGCTGGCCTGCCGGGGCGAGAGGTGGCGCTATACCCAAAGGGGGGGAGGGGTGCAATCATGCATCCTCGCGCGCGGATGCCAATCCGCCACTTTGCCACCCGCGGGCGCGCGGGGTCAGTGCGTATGCTCCTCGGCGTCGTCGCGGGAGAACCAGCGCTGGATGAGGTTGCGATTGTCGCTGCGGCCGCGATTGTCCCGGCCGTCATGGCTCCCCTCATGGCCATCGTCATAGCCATCGTCGTGACGCGGCTCGACATCGGGACCCACGGCGCGGCCATGGATGATCCATCGCAGGACCAGCACCACGGCCAGCATCAGCAGGCACCACGGCCCGACGCTGGCGAGCAGCTGGACGAGCTGGGCGACCGAATTCTCGAGCGTCTGGCCCGCAGTGCGGAAATTGGCTTCGGACGACCCCAGGCCACTCAGCGCGCTGCTCGATTCATAGGTGAACAGCATCGGCGCGTTGGCCAGCGTCTGGCCCTGGCTCGCCTCCACCTCGGCGATCAGCGCGAGTGCGTTCTGCAGACGAGCGGCCCGGGCCTGGCCATCCGGCGTCGTGCTGGCGCGCGCATTCTGGAGCTGGTCCTGCAGCCGCTTCACCACGGCGATGCTGCGGGCCGAGGCAGTGGCATCGGTGCCGCTGATCTCGGTATCGGTGAGCACGCCATAGGCAGTCGCCACATTCGCCGTGACGGCATCGCCGAACCGGCGCGCGATCGACGGGTCGATGCGGATGGTGAGCACCGCGCGCGTATGATTGCCGTCATCCACGCGATACCGCATCGCGAGGATGCGGCAACGCGCCGGCCCCATCCGGTCGCAGGCATCGGCGTTGGACTGGAGGACGCCCTTCACCTTGGCGGCGGGCAGGCGATAGGCATAGCGATAGTCGAAGCCGGTGCCGGTCGAGGCGAAGGCTTCGGCATTGGCTGCCGACCCGAATTCGGAACCGCCCTTGCCGTCCGCAGGCGGTCGATTGAGATCGTCGCATCCCGCGAGCAGCCCACATCCCGCGAGCAGCGCAAGCGCCGCCAATGCCCAAACGACTCGCATGGGTTCCTCCCTGTTCCTTGCCCAAGGAGTAACCATATTTTGTGACGGGCCCAACCCGAATGGGCCGCGCCGCGCATCCCTTTTCGGGATATGGGTTTGCGCTATCAGCAATGCTTATGGTTGGCGGGCGGCGTTGCAGGCCGCCCGCCGCTTCGCGGTTCCGAGGGATCGATCAGGGAACGGCGGAGATCCGGACCACGCCACCGCGCTGCGCCAGCGCGTGCCGGCGCGCCGCCGCGATCTGCTCGCGGGCATATGCCTGGCAGCGGAGCGCATCGGGCGCCGGAGTCAGATAGCCAGGCCGATCGGCCGGGCAGATCTGGTCGAGCGCGCGGGCGAGGCGCCGGTCGAGTGCCTGGCGACCCGCGGCGCGCGACAGGTCGAGATCGGCATAGGAGACGCGAACGCTCGCATCGCCGCGCTGGGCCTGGGCGATCACCGGCACGGCGGCCGGGGAGAGGATCAGCAGGAGCGGGATCAGGGTCTTCATCATGGCTTGGTTCCCTTGGATGTCGCGCCATGTCCGGCACCCTGTCCATTTGCGCCCGAACACGTCGGCGGGCCAACAAATCATTGGCTAAATACCATAAGCTGTGCTTGTATATTGTGATGCGCCGTCTTCCTCCGCTCGCTGCCGTCCGCGTGTTCGAAGCCGCTTCCCGGCACGGCAATTTCACGCGCGCCGCAGAGGAGCTGGGAATGACCCAGGCGGCGGTGAGCTACCAGATGAAGCTGCTCGAAGAGCGGTTGGGCGCCCCGCTGTTCGCCCGCAGCGGGCGCGGCATCGTGCTCACCGATCTGGGGCGGCGGATCGCGCCGCAGGTCACGGGCGCGTTCGACGCGATGGGAGAGGCCTTCGCCGCGGTCCATGCCGAGACGGAAAGCGTCATCAGCATCACCGCGCCGCGCACCCTTGCCACCAACTGGCTGGCGAGCCGGCTGGGCTCGTTCCAGCTCGCGCGCCCGGACCTTGCAGTGCGCCTTCATGTCGGCGACGAGATGATCGATCTGCTGGCGGGCGAGGCTGACGTCGCGCTGCGCGGCGCGCCGGGCCCGCTGCCTGGGCATAGCTGCCATTTCCTGATGCGGATGCCGATCACGCCGCTCGCCAATCCTGCCTTCCTCGCCGAGCATCCGCCGATCCGCACGCCGAAGGACCTGCTCGAACTGCCGCGACTCACCTATCGCGACGATTGGTGGGACTTGTGGTTCGCGGCGGCGCTGGGCGAGGCGCCAGACACCAGCCAGGCGGCGGGCATCCGCTTCGATTCGCAAATCCTGGACGGCAATGCGGCGATCGCCGGACACGGCGTCGCGATCCTCAGCCCGCCGATGTGGCAGGCCGCACTCGATTCGGGGCAACTCGTCCAGCCGCTTCCCCAGGTCGCGCAATATCGCAATGCGTTCTGGCTGATGTATGCCGAAGGCAAGCGCAACCAGCCCAAGGTCCGCGCCTTTCGCGACTGGCTGCTGGAGGAGATCCGCACGTCGCTGCGCGACGATCCCTGGGGCGCTCTGGTGCCGCCGGAGCGTTGAAATCGGGGGACGGGGCGCGCCCCGTCCCCCGCATGCGCTCAGAAGCGCACGCCGATGCCGGTCAGCAGCTGATGGCGATCGTTCTTGATGTTTCCGACGTCCCCATATCGGGTGTAGCGATATTCCGCCTTGGCATAGACGTTCGAGGTGAGCTTCTGCTCGAGACCGGCGCCGAGCCGCAACCCGTTGGACTTCTTGTCGCCATAGTCCTTGCCCGCGCTGGAGCGCGCGCCATAGCTCTGGTCCGCCCAGCCGACCTTGCCGTAGAGCAGCGTGCTCGGGCTGAACGCGTAGCCGATGCGTCCGGAGACATCGATGTCGCGCCCGGCACTCATCGCGTAGGTGTTCGTGTCGCGGGGCGGGAAGGGGCCGAGCTTGGTGTTGCCGGCGACCATCCAGCCGATGCCGGCCTCGACGCCGATCGTGACGCGCTTGCCGACGGCGACGTCATAACCGATCGCGCCGCCGGCGCGCATGCCGGTCAGTTCCTTGCCGAAAAAGGCATCGTCGCCGCTCTGGTCGAGGCCGATCGTGGCTTCGACCCGCGGGCCCGCAAAGGCCTGGGCGGGAGCCCGTCCGGTTTCCCGGTCTTCGGTTTCCTGAGCAAAGGCAGTCTGCGCGCCGCCGAGGCAAGTCACGGCGGCGAGAATCAGGAATGAGTTACGCATGATCTTACTTTCGTTCGAATTCCCCTGTGTTTCGGAGACGGAACGGTTTCGAAGAACCCGTATTTATCCCTCAAAAAAATTGCCTCCGCTGCCTGTATTCCTGGGATATTCTTGCGAAGCGTCGATTTATGGCAAGATATTGGCAAGTGTACGGCGAATATCGGATGGTTATCGTCAGAATTATGTGCATAACTTGGGTGCGAGCGTGAGATTGCTCCGGCGCGCGCGCGATGCAGGGCCTCTGGAAAAGCTGCCCATGTTCTGCTTTAGTTCCGGAATGGCCCTCCCTTTCGAAAATCATCGCGCGCGCCGGCCGTCCCTGGGGCGCGCCGCAACCGGATGGTTGCGCATCGGAATGCGAAACCAGGCGGTTGAATGTCGCCTCGGCGAATGCACGCGATTGGATCGTCCGGCTTGGCGCTTTGCTTCGGCTGCTGCTATCCGGGTGCGGCAATGAGCCTCGATACCGAACTCCAAGACCCCGGCACGCCTTCCGACGTTCCCTTCGACAGCGCGCTTTCCGAGCGCTACCTCGTCTACGCGCTCTCGACGATCACCGCGCGCTCGCTGCCCGACGTTCGGGACGGGCTTAAGCCGGTGCACCGCCGCCTGCTCTGGGCGATGCGGCTGCTGCGGCTGGATCCGGCAAGCGGCTACAAGAAATGCGCCCGCGTCGTCGGCGACGTGATCGGCAAATACCACCCGCATGGCGACCAGTCGGTCTATGACGCGATGGTCCGCCTCGCCCAGACCTTTGCCCTCCGATATCCGCTGGTCGACGGCCAGGGCAATTTCGGCAATATCGACGGCGATAACGCGGCCGCCTATCGCTATACCGAGGCGCGGCTCACGCAGGTCGCCATCGACCTGATGGACGGGCTCGACGAGAATGCCGTCGATTTCCGTCCCACCTATAATGGCGAGGACGAGGAGCCCGAGCTCTTCCCGGGGCTGTTCCCCAACCTGCTTGCCAATGGCGCCGCCGGCATCGCGGTGGGCATGGCGACGAGCATCCCGCCGCACAACGCCGCCGAACTGATGCACGCCGCAGTGGCGCTGATCGACAATCCCCAGGCGAATGTGCTCGACTATGTGCAGGGCCCGGACCTGCCGACCGGCGGCATCATCGTCGACAGCCCGGCGGCGATCGCGGAGGCGTACAATACCGGCCGCGGCGGCTTCCGGGTCCGCGCCAAGATCGAGAAGGTGACCGAGAAGGGCGGGGGCTGGCACCTCGTCGTTTCCGAGATCCCGTACGGCGTCCAGAAGGGCAAGCTGATCGAGGGGATCGCCGAGCTCATCAACGAGAAGAAGCTGCCGATCCTGGCGGACGTGCGCGACGAGAGCGCGGACGATATCCGCATCGTGCTCGAGCCGCGCAGCCGCACCGTGGTGGCCGAGGACCTGATCAACAGCCTCTATCGCCTCTCCGACCTGGAGACGCGCGTGCCGCTCAACCTGAACGTGCTCGACAAGCATCGCACGCCGCGGGTGATGAGCCTGCAGGAAGCGCTGCTCGCCTGGATCGAGCATCAGTTCGTGGTGCTGCGCCGCAAGTCCGAGCACCGGGTGGCGAAGATCGCCGACCGGCTGGAACTGGTCGGCGGCTATATCGTCGCCTTCCTCAACCTCGACCGGGTGATCGAGATCATCCGTACCGAGGACGAGCCCAAGCCGGTGATGATCGCCGAATTCCAGCTCACCGATCGCCAGGCCGAGGCGATCCTCAACATGCGGCTGCGCTCGCTGCGCAAGCTCGAGGAGATGGAACTCAAGCGCGAGCAGGAGGCCCTGGAGAAGGAGAAGGCCGAGCTGGAGCTGCTGCTCTCGTCCGATGCGCGTCAGCGGACCCGGATGAAGCGCGACCTGGCGAAGATGATCGAGCGCTACGGATCGGACACCCCGCTCGGCAAGCGCCGCACCCTGGTGGAGGAAGCGGCGCCGGCGCGCGAGATTCCGCTGGAGGCGATGATCGAGCGCGAGCCGATCACCGTGATCCTCTCGGCGCGCGGCTGGATCCGCGCGATGAAGGGGCATGTCGAGGACCTGTCGGGCGAGGCGTTGAAGTTCAAGGAAGGCGACGCCGCCTATCTCGCCTTCCACGCCCAGACGACCGACAAGCTGCTCCTCGCCGCCGACAATGGCCGTTTCTACACGCTGGCGGCGGACAAGCTGCCCGGCGGACGCGGCTTTGGCGAGCCGGTGCGGTTGATGATCGACCTGGAGGGCGAGCGGAACATCGTCGCCCTGCTGCCGGCGAGTTCGGCGGCCAGGCTGCTGGTCGCGGCAGACGACGGGCGCGGCTTCGTGGTGAAGGCCGAGGACGTGGTCGCCGAGACCCGCAAGGGCAAGCAGGTAGTGACGCCGCGGGCCGGCGCGCATCTGAAGCTGGTCAGGCCGGTCGGCACCGAGGACGATGCGGTGGCCGTGGTGGGCGACAATCGCAAGCTGCTCGTCTTCCCGCTCGGCGAAGTCGCCGAGCTGGCGCGCGGGCAGGGCGTGCAGCTGCAGCGCTACCGTGACGGCGGCCTGAGCGACGTGCGGACGTTCCGGATGGCCGAGGGGTTGAGCTGGGCGATGGGCGGCGAGAGCGGCCGGACGCGCACCGAAACCGACCTCTCGCCCTGGCGGGCGGCGCGGGGCGCGGCGGGACGGATGGCACCCAACGGTTTTCCGCGCGACAATCGTTTCTGATCTCGTTCTAATCGCTGTTGTTTCAGGCGGTCTTAACCAATCGGGGCTAGGCCGGAGGCGATGGTTTTCGCCAGGACGAAGAAAAGCCGTGTCGCGGCTCCGCTGCCCTTGCCGCAGCCGGCGGATTCGTTTGCCTTCGGTCCGGGCGCTTCCGCGATGATGCTCGACATGCTGCCGGTGCCGGCCGCGATCATCGAGCTGCAGGAGCACGGCTTCGTCTTCGATGCGGTGAACCGGCCCTTCCGGCTCGCCGGGCTCGGCACCGTCGCCGGCGAATCGCCGCTCATTCGCCTGCTTGGCCCGCGCCTGCGCCGCTTCATCGAATCGAGCGAAATCCAGTGCGAGATCAGCTGGCAGTTCGGCGACGAAGTCGATGCCCGCCACTTCCGGGTGATGCTCGCCAAGCGCGCCGACCGCCGGGCCTTTCCGCGGTGCATGGTCACGTTGGTCGACCATACTTCGGAACTGCGCACGGAATACAGCCTCCGCCGGGAAATGGCGACCGACAGCCTCACCGGCCTGCCCAATCGCGCCGGATTCTCGGATGCGCTGGAGCACGCGATCACCACGGAGAATGCGCGGGACTTCGCGGTGCTCGTGGTCAATCTCGACCGGTTCAGCCGCGTCAACGCCTGTATGGGCGGCCTGGCGGGCGACGAGTTGCTGATCACGGTGGCGCGCCGTTTGAAGGGTGCGCTGCGCAGCCGCGACACGCTGGCCCGGATGGGCGGCGACGAGTTCGGCGTGCTGCTCACGCTCGACGAGGGGCCGGGCGATGCGCTGCACGTGGCCAAGCGCATCCAGGCGGCGCTGGCCAACCCGTTTCGCCTCTCGGACTTCGAGATCCGGGTGGACTGCTCGATCGGCATCGCCCTGGGCGCCGACAATGACGGCGATCCCGAGGACCTGGTGCGCAACGCCCAGTTCGCGGTGAAGCGGGCGAAGAAGAGCGGTCGTACCGAGATGTACCAGACCCACACCTTCGACATCGCCCGGGAACAGTTCGGCATCGAGACCGAACTGCGTCGGGCGATCGAAAACGGGCAGATGACGCTCTGCTACCAGCCGATCTGCGACCTCGCGACCGGCAAGATCACGTCGTTCGAGGCGCTGGCCCGCTGGACCACCGAAGATGGGGTGCGCCTATCGCCCAACGATTTCATTCCGGTCGCCGAGGAATCGGGCCTGATCATTCCGCTAGGCCGCTGGGCCATGGAGGAAGCGGCGCAGACCATCGCGGCCTGGGACCGCGCCTCGGGCGGCGATTGCGACATCAAGGTGGCGGTCAACCTGTCCGCGATCCAGCTGCAGCGCGATCATATCCCCGCCATGGTCAGGGGCGCGCTCGAGCGGCACGGGGTGGACGGCAAACGCCTGACTCTCGAACTCACCGAGAGCGCGATCGTCACCGATCCCGACCGCATCGCCCAGACGATGCACGCCCTCAAGGACATGGGCGCCACGCTGGCGATGGACGATTTCGGCACCGGCTATTCCAATCTCGCCTATCTCCAGAAGCTGCCGATCGACCTGCTCAAGATCGACCGCAGCTTCGTCTCCGGCATGCTGGCCGACCGCGACAAGATCGCGATCGTCCGCGCCATTCTCAGCCTCGCACAGGCGTTGGGCATGCAGACCACCGCCGAGGGCATCGAGACCAACGAGCTCGCCCAGACCCTGGCGGCGCTGGGCTGTACCTATGGCCAGGGCTTTCTCTACTCGCGCGCGCTCGAACGCGACGAGGCCTGGACGCTGCTCGGCGAACCCAAGGCCTGAGCCACCGCTTCGTCGGCAAGGGCCGACACGCGGTCCGCGTCGGGAAAACCCTCGGCGATCCAGGCCTGCTCGACCTGTTTCATCAGCCGCGCCACTTCGGGCCCGGCCTTGATCCCGCGCGCGACGATGGCGCCGCCGCCGAGCGGGAAGCGCGGCGGCTGCCAGTCGCGAACCGCAAGCGCATCGGCGAGCGGACGGTCCGACAGGAGCAGCTGGTCGAGCGCGGCCTCGGCACCGGCGCGATAGGCAAGGGCATGCGGCGTGCCTTGGGGGGCCACCGCGGCGGCGGCGAGGCGCCGGCGCTGGGCATTGGAGAGCTTGAGCCGTGCCGCGACCTGCTCCGCCACCACGGGATCGGCCGGAATCAGCGCGGCGAGGCGGCGGATCGCATCGGGCGCGACATCGGCTGCGGTTTCGCGGGCGGCGATATGGGTGAAGCGCGCCGCCGACACGATCTCGGGCAGCACGGGCGCGAAGATGCCGTGTGCGATCATCAATTCGACCACCCGCACGGCGTCGCGCGCGATGAGCAGCTTCAGCAGCTCGTCGGCGATCCGCTCGCGGCTGAGTGCCATCAGGTCCCTGGAGCGGGCCGTGCAGGCCGCCAGCCCCGCCGGGTCCGCCACGTCGCCGAACCGGGCGAGGAAGCGGAAGAAGCGGAGGATGCGCAGGTGATCCTCCGCGATGCGCTGGAGCGGATCGCCGATGAAGCGGACATGCCGCGCCTCGAGATCGGCCAGGCCGCCGAAATAGTCGAAGATCGCGCCGGTCGCCGGATCGGCATAGAGCGCATTGATCGTGAAGTCGCGGCGGGCGGCATCCTCGCGCCAATCGTCGGTGAAGGCGACGGTGGCGCGGCGCCCGTCGGTCGAGACGTCGCGGCGCAACGTGGTGACTTCGACCGGGCCGCTCTCCAGCACCGCGGTGATGGTGCCGTGGCCGATGCCGGTAGGAACGGCGCGGATGCCGGCGCCCTTGAGCAGCTCGACCACGCGTTCGGGCGCGAGCGGCGTGGCGACGTCGAGATCCGAGACGGGGATGTCGAGCAGGGTATCGCGCACCGATCCGCCGACGAAGCGCACGTCGGCAAGCACCTCGACCAGCTGCGCCAGCCCGGCGCGATGGCGCCATTCGGCGTCGGGAAGGGTCATACCGCCCATTGCAGCCGCCTCGACAGATTGACCAGCATCGCAGCCGTCGCCCCCCAGATCCGGCGATCCTGCCAGAGTATCTCGTAATAATGTCGCTCGCGGCCCTGATATTCGGTCACCTGTTCGCGCTGGTTGGCGGCATCGAGCAGGAAATCGAGCGGCACCTCGAAGACGCTGGCTACTTCGGCCTCGGACGGCGTGAGCTGCAGGTCGGGCGGGACCACGCCGATCACCGGCGTGACGACATAGTTGGTGACGGTACGGTAGCTGTCGGCGACGCCGACCACATCGACGATAGCGGGCGGCAGCGCGATCTCCTCCTGTGCCTCGCGCAGCGCCGCGCCGATCGGGCCGTCGTCGCCCGGATCGATGCGGCCGCCGGGAAAGGCGACCTGGCCGGCGTGGCGGCGCAGCGTCTCGGTGCGCTGGGTGAGGATCACGCCAGGGACGCGGCGATCGGTGACTGCGATCAGCACCGCGGCGGGATTGCCCTGCACCGCGGGGTCGAAGTCGTAATGGTCGCCCGGCAGCAGCAGCGGCGAGTGATCGGCCGCAAGCGCGGCCCGCAGGCGATCGGCCAGGCTCATGCACCGGGCTCCAGCGCGAAGAAGCTGCCGTTGCTCCATATGCCGGGGGGCGTGCTCCCATTGGCCAGGGCGAGCTCGGCCAGTTCGTAATAGACGCTGCGCGCGACCAGCGCCTCGATCCCGCCGCGGACATGGAGATAGGGACGAGGGCCGTCCTCGCGCTCCTCGAAGCGCAGGCCGCGATCGGGGCCGGCGGCGACCAGTTCGCCGGTGTTCAGGCGGAAGGCGAGCTTCATGCCCGGGCCTTCGCCCTCGCGCTTCATCTCGACTGCGACGAACGGCGCGTCTTCAACGTCGATATCCAGCTTTTCGACGGGCGTGACGAGGACGAAACGCCCATCGGCTTCGCGGCGCAGGATTGTCGAGAACAGCCGCACCATCGGCATGCGGCCGATCGGCGAGCCCTGGTGGAACCAGGTGCCGTCGCGGGCGATGCGCATGTCGCTGTGCCCGCAATGCGCCGGGTTCCAGCTGTCGACCGGCGGCAGCCGGTTCTCCTGGGCCAGGCGTGCGATCTCGGCGAGCGAGAGGCTGGCGAAGTCGGGTGGAGGCGGGGGAGGCATCGATTCGCTTCAGCCGGCAGGGCGGACGGGGCCGCGGAAGTTTACGAAACATACGCCGCAAAGGCCCCGTTTCCCGCATGCCCGACGATCCGGGGAGCGAAGGGCATGAAGGCGGCGTGGCGGACGATCAGCCATGCCGGGGACCCAAGCAGACAAAGGTCTGTTTTGGAAGCCCCGGAAGCGACACTCAACGCTTAGGCGGCACGTCGAAGACGGGCCCCGACCATGCCCGGGCCCGCCGGTACGCCGGCGCCGCGCGCGAGCAGGCGGCGGGGCTCGAACGGGCCGGGCAGGCGCCAGCCGCCGGTCCTTTCCGCAGTGAAATCGAAGAAACGGCCATAATATTCGGGGTCGCCGACCAGCATCAGCGCATCGGCGCCGGGAAGCGGCGAGCCTTCCGCAGCTTCGAGCATCCGCTCCATCAGCATGCGGCCGATGCCGCCCTGCTGGCGATCGGGCTGGACCGCGACGGGCCCCACCATCACCATCGGCGCGCTGCCGCCGCCGTCGCATTCGAGCGCGACCGGCCAGCACTGGATCGTGCCGATCAGGCTGCCATCGTCCGCCACCGCGGCGAAGCTGAGTTCGGGAATCTCGGAAGTGCCCAGGCGGACCCGGTACGCAGTGCGCGCGCGTCGGCCCGGACCAAAAGCACGGTCGAGCAGAGTCTCGACGGCCTGAGGGTCCATGGTCTCGAGCGGCAGCAATGCGATCACTTCATATATTCCCTTCGTAACGCCCCGAGATCGAACTCGGGGCCGCGCGAGATAGCGCCGATCGGCGCTTTCGCAATACTGAATATATCTGCACCGCATGTTGCGCCGCACGCACGCGCGGAGGGGCGGGGTTTCGCGGGCGCGCGCATCTGCTATTGGGCGCGGCCTGTCCTCCCTGAAAGGCCCAGGCCACTTGTCCGATTCCCTCCAGCTCCAGGTGCATGACCTGGAAGTCGAAGTCCTCACCGGCGTCTATTCGGAAGAGACGCACCTGCCGCAGCCGCTGCGCATCTCGGTAACGGTGGACATCGCCATGCCCGAGCGCTTCGAACCCGACACGCCGCTCAAGGCTTCGAAGAACTATATGGACGTGAAGCACGCGGCGACCGACGCGCTGCCCAAGGACGTGCACTTCACGCTGGTCGAGGCCGTGGCCGAACATATCTGCGACACGCTGTTCGTCGGCGATGCGCGGGTCCGGCGGGTCGAGGTGCGCATCGTCAAGCTCGCCATTGCCGAGCAGGGCGAATCGATCGGCATCACGCTGGTGCGCGACCGGAAATAGCCGTCGCCCCGGCCCTTGCCGGGGCGACGCTCGAATTCAGGCGCAAGGCCCCAGCGAGCGCAGGACGAATTGATAGTCCTCGCGCGCCTTCGCGGCGTTCTGGGGATCATCCGACTCGACGCTCTCGGCCGGCAGGCTGCGCGGCAGACCGCAGGCGAGACGGTACCAGAGGAAGCTGTTCGCGCTCGGCGCGCCCGCCGATTCGTCGACAATGTCCCCCAATGAAACACTCCAGCGCGCCGCCTCGCCCGGACGGCGGAGTATCTGGAGCGATACGGGCGCGCCGCTCGCGGTCTGCAGGAAGACCTGGGTCTCGCCCTCGCCGGGCAGCGAACCGGGCACGTGGAAGGCATTGCCGACGCCGGTGATCGCGGGGGGCGCGTCGGCTGCAAGCGCGTCCTTGGTGATCGCGCGAATCTGGGCATCCAGCTCGGGCAACCAGTTCATCTGGCTCTGCAATCCGGTGAGCTGCACCATGCCGGCGCGGCCGGGGACGGGGCGGGCGAACAGGAGCACGCGCAGCTTGGCGAGCTTGGGCGGCTTGCCCTTGGCATTGAGCGGAACATCGGCCGTGTAGGTGATGCGCGTAGCCATGGCCTGGTTGCCCCGAATCAGGGCGGAAACATCGGCTTCGACCAGGAAACGGGCCGCGCCGGCGGCCAGACCGGGCGATTCTTCGGGCTTCAGCCGGTCGGCCTTGCGGATGTGCGCGTCAATGATCAGCGGGGCCGTGGTCACTTGCCGCGCCAAGGTGGCGTAGCTGGGTAAAACGGCGGCGGTTTGTGCCTGCGTTTGCTGGGGCTTAGCGGCTGCACCTAAGGGTGCACCGAGCGCAATCGCGCAAGAAAACATGGCTGGAAAGGTGCGGTTCATATCGTTCGGATTACCGGATTGTGCCACGGCTATACAGAAATAATTCTGCCGTTGGGCGACCGTACGCCCTGATTGTCCGACAAAGGGTTTGCGTCCACCCGGTGCGCGCGATAGAGACTCGCCCGCTGCCGATCATGACGCATATAGCGCACGGCGGGCAGGCTTGTGCACGGGTCGCAGAATCCCGCCGCACGGGGTTGCATGTCAGGATTAGAGGAGTGACGTTGCCGGATGTCTTACGCTGACCGTAATACAAGTGGCAGTCGCGTCATCGCGATCATACTGGTCGCGATCATCGTGGCTGGCATGGGGTACGCCTTCGTCACGGGCCTTGCATATCAATATATCAAGAAGCAGGCGGAGAAGCTGAACACGTTCGACGTGGAAGAGCCGCCGCCCCCGCCCGAGGAAGTGCCGCCGCCGCCGCCGCCGCCGGATACTCCGGTGCCGCCGCCGCCCACCCAGATCGTCGTGCCGCCGGCCGCGGTTCCGGTGCCTACCCAGGCGCCGCCGATCCCGACCACGTCGATCATCCCGCCGCCGCCGCCGATCACGCCGCCGGCTCCGCCTGCGCAGCCGGCTCCTCCGCCGCCGCCGCCGGCTCCGCCGCGGATCGCCAAGAAGCTCACGCCGCGTGGCTCGCCGCAGGGCTGGGTGACGGACGACGACTATCCTGCCGCGGCGCTGCGCGCTGAGCAGGCCGGTACCGTCCGCTTCCGCCTCGACGTGGACGCGACGGGCAAGGTGACCAACTGCACCGTGACGGGTTCGAGCGGCGTGTCCGTTCTCGACAGCACGGCTTGCTCGCTGCTCAAGCGCCGCGCCCGGTTCAATCCGGCCGAGGACGAGAGCGGGAACAAGATCCCTGCACCCTATAACGGCAGCTTCACCTGGAAGATCCCGAGCTAGCCCGTGTGTTTCACCGGCGCGCTCCCCGCGGGGCGCGTCGGGCGATTGGATAAAAAGCGCTATTTAGTTAGAGGAAAGAACCGACAATGCTCACGACCATTCTCGCCGCCGCGGCGCCCAAGGAAAATCCGTACGGCCTGATTCCGGCGCTCCGTGAGGGCGGCCTGATCTCGCAGACGGTGTTCGGCATCCTGGTGCTGATGCTGTTCTTCTCGCTCTACATCCTGTTCACCAAGCTGTTCGAGCAGCAGAAGATCCTCAACCAGGCCAAGCGCGTCCGCGCCGGCTTCTGGAACGCCAACAGCCTGCGCGAAGGCGCGGCGAAGCTCGAGAAGAACTCGGCCTATCGCCAGCTGGTCGACGACGGCCTGGCCGCCCAGGAGCAGCACTCGAAGCTGACCGATCCGGTCGAGGCGCATGACTGGCTGCACGGCTCGCTCGCCCGCTCGGAGGACCTGATCAACTCGCAGCTGAAGAGCGGCCTGTCGTTCCTCGCCACCGTGGGTTCGACCGCGCCGTTCATCGGTCTGTTCGGTACCGTTATCGGCATCATCCGCGCGCTCGTGAAGATCGGTGCCGCTGGCCAGGCGTCGATCGACGCGGTCGCCGGTCCGGTCGGTGAAGCGCTGATCATGACCGCCGTCGGTCTCGCCGTCGCCGTGCCGGCCGTGCTCGCCTTCAACTGGCTGCAGGCCCGCAACAAGAAGATCTCGGAGAGCCTGAACGCGTTCTCGAACGATCTGCTCGGCTATCTCGCTTCGGACGGCCGCGTCCGTCCGGCCGCCGCCAAGGCTGCTCCCGCCAAGGCCGCTCCGGCCGCGACGACCAGCACCGCGCCGCGCGCCTAAGCGATCTGGAATATGCGGGCCGCGCATTCCCCGGGATGCGCGGTCCGGCTCCGGCTTCGGCCGGAGCTTGGATTAGAAGGATAGGATAGCGCGCAATGGCGATGAGCGTAGGCGGGGGCGGTGAAGACGCTCCCATGTCGGACATCAATACCACGCCGCTCGTCGACGTGATGCTGGTGCTCCTCATCATCTTCCTGATCACGGTTCCGGTCGTGATCCAGACGGTGAAGCTGGAGCTCCCCAAGGTTCAGTTCGAGCCGACGACCACCAAGCCCGAGAACGTCTCGCTCTCGGTCACGGCCAATGGCGGCAAGTGCGAAGTGTTCTGGGGCATGACCCCGGTGACGAGCAAGGAACTGGTCGACAAGGCGGTCGAGAAGCTGAAGAAGGAAATCGACAAGCAGGGCGGCATCAACGCTGCCGGCCTCGAGCTTCCCGAAGTGCACATCCGCGGCGACGTGAACACGCCCTACCGCTGCATCGGCGGCACGATCTTCGCCATGCAGATGGCGGGTTTCGTCAAGGTCGGCTTCATTTCCGAACCGCCCGCCGGCTCGGCCACGGTCCGTCTCTGACGGCCTGCTCAAAGGAGTTTAGACTATGGGTATGAGCGTGGGCGGCGGCGGTGACGACGGCCCGATGATGGAAATCAACACGACGCCGCTGATCGACGTCATGTTGGTGCTCCTGATCATGATCATCATGACGATCCCGATTCAGACGCACGCGGTGAAGGTCGACCTTCCGCAGTCGAACAGCAAGCCGCAGAACATCGTCGAGCCGGAGAAGAACAAGGTCTATATCGATGCGCAGGGCCAGGTTTACTGGAACAGCGCGCCGATCGACGACGTGACGCTGCGCCAGTATCTGGATCAGACGCTGCAGATGTCGCCGGAGCCGGAGCTGCACTTCCAGCCCGACCCGCAGACGCGTTACGAAGTCGTCGACCGGGTTCTCGCGATCATCAAGCGTGCGAACGTGAACAAGCTCGGCTTCGTCGGCAACGAGCAGTATCGCAACGATTTCTGATCCGCCGCCCCAGCGGGGCCGGATTTGAGACAAGGGAAGGCGGTCCTTCGGGGCCGCCTTTCTTTTTTGCTCCGGAGCCCGGACGCATGCGACAAGTGGCTTGTATGCCTGACGCGGAAGTGTAACACTAATGACTTCAAAGAGTCACAAAACTGTCTTTGTGGCGTAATAGAAGGAGTAGGAGTTATGCGCATCGCGCTCATTGTCCTTGCCGCCGCCCCGTTCGCGCTCGCCGCGCTTCCGGCGCAGGCCCAGCGTGGCAACGGGGATCCTGTCGCCAGTGCCGCGATCTTCGACGGCAATTTCTCGAAGGCCGAGCAGCAGCTCAACAGCCGGCTTCGCCTCGATCCCGACCAGCCCGAACTGCTGCTCAATCTAGCCGCGGTCTATGCGCAGACCGGACGCACGTCCGAAGCGCGGGCGCTCTATCTGCGCGTGCTCGAGCAGCGCGACTTCGAGATGGACCTCTCGGCGGACCGCGTGTCGACTTCGCATGCGATCGCCAACAAGGGGCTTCAATATATCCGCACGCTCCAGCTGAGCGCGCGCTGAGCCCATTTCCCGCCGCCTGGCTGCGTGATGCGCGGCCGGCGGCCAACAAGCGGCGCCGCCCCATCGCGGCGCCGATTTCATTTTCGGGAAAGCCCTAGAGCCGCGGCAGCGTGACGCCGCGCTGGCCCATATATTTGCCCGCGCGATCGGCATAGCTGGTCTCGCAGGGCTGATCGCCCTTGAGGAACAGGAACTGGCACGCGCCCTCGTTCGCATAGATCTTGGCGGGGAGCGGCGTGGTGTTCGAGAATTCGAGCGTGACGTGCCCCTCCCATTCGGGCTCGAGCGGCGTCACGTTCACGATGATCCCGCAGCGCGCATAGGTCGACTTGCCGAGGCAGATGACCAGGGTATCGCGCGGGATGCGGAAATATTCGACGGTGCGGGCCAGCGCAAAGCTGTTGGGCGGGATGATGCAGACGTCGGTCTTGCGATCGACGAAGCTGTTCGCCGCGAAATCCTTGGGATCGACCACCGCCGAATCGACATTGGTGAAGATCTTGAACTCGTCGGCGACGCGCGCGTCATAGCCATAGGAGCTGAGGCCGTAGCTGATGCAGCCCTCGCGGCGCTGCGCCTCGACAAAGGGCTCGATCATCCCGGTGGAGAGGGCCTGTTCGCGAATCCAGCGGTCTGAAAGGATCATGGCGCCGGTTTTGCCGGAAGCGCGCGACAGGGCAAGTCCCCGTCGCGCCGGCCCGGCTCAGACCATGCCGAGGTCGCGCGGCCCGAATGCGGCGGGGAGCAGCTGCGAGAGCGTGTACGCGGCGATCTCGTCGCCCGCGGCACCACCGCAGAATACCGGCAGGTCGTGGCCGCCGAGCTGCGCGGCTTCGTTGATGATCTGGCGGCAGCGACCGCACGGGCTCACCGGCGCGGTGTCCGCATGGCCCATCCGGCCGCCGATCACGCCGATCGCGACGACCTCCGCCAGGCGCCCCTCGCTGCTCGTCTTGGCCAGCGCCACCGTCTCGGCGCAGAGCGACAGGCCGTAGCTCGCATTCTCGAAATTGGCGCCGGTCACCATGGTCCCGTCCGAGAGCAGCACCGCGGCGCCGACCGCGAAATTGGAATAGGGGGCATAGGCATGTTTCGACGCCGCGCGCGCGGCCTCGATCAGCGCCCTGGGGTTCACTTCGCTCATTTCGCCATCACGTCCCAATTGACCGGTGCGCCGATGCCTTCGATGCGGCGGTGGCGCGATGCCTGCCATATCGACCATGGCCGCACGAAATACGAGGGGGGGAAGAAGGCCTGGCGGGCCCAGAGCAGGCGCGGAAAGGCATCGCCGAGGCGATATTGGCTCTCGAAGCGGCTCGAGACCATCAGGATCGCAGGCTTGCCGATATGCGTCTCGACATCGTGGAGGAAGCGCCCCAGCTCGCCGAGCACGACCTGGCGCTCGGGCCGGGCCGGGCAATCGGGCTGGAAATCGATTTCCACCGCGGGCGGCAGCTGATCGCCCGAACGCGGCACCGTCGTCATGAAATTGCCTGCCTGGTCGGCGGCGAGTCGGCACAGCGAATAGACGTGAAGCGCCCCGCGGCGGATACCGGCCTCGAACGTCCAGCGCCAGTTTTCCGGGAAGCGCAGGTCGCGTGCATCGGCGCCGGTGGTGGCACGGATATAGGCGAAGTCGATACCGGCCTTCTTGGCGGTCCACCATTCGATCGGCCCGGCTTCTTCGGACACGTCGACCCCTTGCACGGGGAAATCGCCGGGCGAGGGGCGCCAGCGCGAGGCGAACAGCCATGCGCTCCAGCCGAGCAGGCCCAGAAGGATCAGCCCCGGCACGACGAAGCGCAGCCGGCGCGCGAGAACGCGGAGGTGCACCTGTCTAGCCCTTGATGTGAAGCACGCAGATCAGCGTGAACAGGCGGCGGGCAGTGTCGAAATCCACCTCGATCTTGCCTTCCAGCCGTTCCTTGAGCAGCGACGCCGCGTCGTTGTGGATGCCGCGCCGCGCCATGTCGACGGTCTCGATCTGAGCGGGCGTGGCGTTGCGAATCGCGGCATAATAGCTGTCGCAGATGGCGAAGTAATCGCGGATCGGGCGCCGAAAGGCAGCGAGGCCGAGAATCAGCGCCTCCTGCAGGGCGCCGTCCTTGCGCTTGATCTCCAGCGCCAGGCGCCCCTCCTGCACGGCGAGGTGGAGCTTGTAGGGGCCGGCATAGCCGTCCGCCTGCGGGCGCTGCGGCGCGAAGCTGTTCTCCTCGAGCAGGTCGAAGATCGCGATCCGGCGTTCCTGCTCGATGTCCGCCGAGCGCCAAAGGATAGTGCGTTCGTCGAGCGTCACGTCTATGATGCGCGGATCGGCCATGACCGGCTCCTATCCGGTCATGCCCGTTATCCACAAGCACGCAACGTTGATGCCGCCGGACGAGCGCGTCACAGGAGAGTCATGGCGCAGCCTATCCCCCTTCCGATTCCCGATTCTCCCGAGGGCCTGAGCCTGCCTGCGAACGTGGAGGCGGAGGCGGCGCTGCTCGGCGCGATGATGATCGACAACCGAGTCGCGGAAGATGTTCTCCAGAAGCTGCGGCCCGAGCATTTCTTCGAGCCGCTGCACGGCCGGATCTACGACGCGATCGCGACGCTGGTGGGCGACAACCGGCTGGCCACCCCGGTGACGCTCAAGCCGCTGTTCGCGGCCGACGCGGCGATGAAGGAGCTGGGCGGCCCGGCCTATCTGGCGCAGCTGACCGGCAATCCGGCCAGCCTGATCGGTGCGCGTGCGTTCGCGGACCAGGTCTACGATCTCGCCATGCTGCGCGCGCTGGTGGGCGTCGGCCGGGCGCTCGTCGACAATGCGCTCGACACCAGCCAGGAGATCAATCCGGCCAAGCAGATCGAGCAGGCCGAGCTCAAGCTCTATGAAGTCGCGGAAAAGGGCGGCGAGGATACCGGCGCCAAGAGCTTCACCCGCGCCGCGACGGTGGCGGTGCGCCATACCGAGCGGGCGATGAACTCGGGCGGCAGCGTTTCGGGCATCACTTCGGGCCTGACCGACTTCAACGCGATGACCGGCGGCCTCAACCGATCGGACCTGCTGATCCTCGCCGGGCGCCCGGGCATGGGCAAGACCTCGCTCGCCACCAACATGGCGTTCAATGCGGCCAAGCGCTATCTCGACGACATGGAGGCCGGCATCCCCGAGGAGAAGTCGATCGGTGCGCCGGTCGCATTCTTCAGCCTCGAAATGTCGGCCGATCAGCTGGCGCTGCGTATTCTGTCCGAACAGTCGGAAGTCAGTTCGGAAAAGCTGCGCACGGGCAATATCTCCGGCCCCGAGTTCATGAAGTTCGCACGCGCGGCAGGCGATCTGGAGCGGCTGCCGCTCTATATCGACGACACGCCCGGCCTCACCATCGCCGCGCTGCGCACCCGGGCGCGGCGGCTGAAGCGCCAGCACAAGATCGGTTTCGTGGTGGTCGACTATCTCCAGCTGCTCACCGGCTCGGCCAAGGCATCGGGCGACGGGCGCGTGCAGGAAATCTCGGAGATCAGCCGCGGCCTGAAGACGCTGGCCAAGGAACTGCACGTGCCGGTGCTCGCGCTCTCCCAGCTCAGCCGTGCGGTGGAAAGCCGCGAGGACAAGCGGCCGCAGCTTTCGGACCTGCGCGAATCGGGCTCGATCGAGCAGGACGCCGATATCGTGCTGTTCGTGTACCGCGACGAATATTATCACGACTTCAAGGCGCCCAAGGCCCCCGACGGCAACTCGACGCCCGACGAGATCGCCAAATACCAGGCCTGGCACGACCATCAGCTCCAGGTGGCGAACAAGGCGAGCGTGATCATCGCCAAGCAGCGCCACGGCGCCACCGGCACGGTCGACCTGCGCTTCGATCGCCAGTTCACCAAGTTCAGCGACCTGGCACCCGGCGGCTATTGACGCTTTCGTTCGCGCGACGAAACAAAATCGGGCAAGATGCGTCCTAGCAACGCGAAGCCGACGGGCAGCGCGGAAAGGAGGGCGGCGATCCGGCCTGATGACGGAGGAGCGGCAAGATCGCGAGCGGCTGCGGCTGCAAGCGCTGGAGGCATATGAGATCCTCGATACGCCGCGCGAGCCGGCGTTCGATGAGGTCGTGCGGCTGGCGGCCGACATTTGCGAGGCGCCGATCGCGCTGGTGAGCTTCGTCGGCAACGACCGGCTGTTCTTCAAGGCGGCGCATGGCGTGGACCTGCTCGGCATGGATCGCGATATGTCGTTCTGCGAGAGCGCGCTGCTCCAGGACGAGCTGATGCTCGTGCCCGACGCCTCGCAGGATCCGCGCTTCGCCCAAACGCCGCTGGTGGCTGGCGATTCGCACATCCGCTTCTATGCGGGTGCCCAGTTGCGCACCGCCGAGGGGCTGCCGATCGGAACCTTGTGCGTGCTCGATGCCAAGCCCCGTGGCCTCGACGACCTCCAGCGCCGCACGCTCGAAGTGCTCGGGCATCAGGTGATGCACCAGCTCAACCTCCGGCGCGAGCTCAAGCTGCGCGACGAGAGCGACCTGCGCTACCGCACGCTGTTCGACACCATGGGCGAGGGATTCTGCATCATCGAGTTCCTCGACGGACCGCACGGGCCGATGAGCGACTATGTCCATGTCGAGGCCAACGCCGCCTATGCGTTGCATGCGGGCATACCCGATGTGGTGGGGCAGCGGCTGCGGGAAATGGTGTCGGACGAGGCGGACGACTGGATCGCGCGCTATGGCGACGTGCTGCGCACGGGCAATCCGATCCGCTTCGAGCGCGAGCTGGAGGCGACCGGGCGCTATCTTTCGCTATCGGCCTTCCGGATCGAACCGCCCAGCCGCAGGCAGGTTGCGGTGCTGTTCCAGGACGTGACCGGGCGGCGCCGGGCGGAGAGGGACCTGCTTGCGCTCAACCGCACGCTGGAAGCGCGCGTGGCCGAGGCGCTGGCCGAACGCGCGGTACTTGCCGATATCGTCAACGGCAGCGAAGCCTTTGTCCAGGTGGTCGACATGGAAGGGCGCTGGGTTGCGGTGAACAACGCGGCGATGGTCGAGTTCGAGAGGATCTTCGGGGTGCAGCCGCAGATCGGCGCGCGGCAGGTCGATCTGCTCGAGGGCCATGCGCACCAGGACAAGGTGCGCGGCGTATGGGAGCGCGCGCTGGCCGAGGACGGCTATTCGAACATCGTCGAATATGAAGCGCCCGACGGTGCGCTCCATTTCTACGAGCAGCGCTTCAGCTCGCTGCGCGATGCCGAGGGGCGCAAGATCGGCGCCTTTTCCTTCGTCTACGATGTGAGCGAACGGCTGCGCGAGCAGGAGCGGCTCCGCCACGCCGAGGAGGCGCTGCGCCAGGCGCAGAAGATGGAGGCGGTGGGCCAGCTCACCGGCGGGATCGCGCACGATTTCAACAATCTGCTCGCCGGCATATCGGGGGCGTTCGAGATGATCGGGACGCGGCTGTCGCAGGGGCGCGGCCGCGAGGTGGAGAAATATCTTGCGGCGGGCCAGGGGGCGACCCGGCGCGCCGCGGCGTTGACGCATCGGCTGCTCGCATTTTCGCGGCGCCAGACGCTTTCGCCCAAGGCAGTGGTGATCAACCGGCTGCTCTCCGACCTGGTCGAGCTGGTGCGCCGCACCGTGGGGCCGGCGATCGAAGTGGAGACGGTGGCGGCAGGAGGGCTCTGGCCCACCCTGGTGGACGCCAACCAGCTCGAGAACGCGATCCTGAACCTCTGCATCAACGCACGTGACGCGATGCCGGGCGGCGGCAAGATCACCATCGAGACGGGCAATAAGTGGCTCGACCACCGCACCGCGCGCGAGCGGGGGCTGGAGCCGGGCCAATATGTCGCAGTCTGCGTGAGCGACACCGGCACGGGCATCGCGAAGGAGATACTCGACCGGGTATTCGATCCCTTCTTCACCACCAAGCCGCTGGGCGAGGGGACGGGCCTGGGCCTGTCGATGGTCTATGGCTTCGCGCGGCAGAGCCATGGCCAGGTCCGGATCTATTCCGAGCTGGGCCAGGGGACGATGGTGTGCGTCTACCTGCCGCGCTATCCGGGCGACGAAGACGAGCCGGGGCTGGCGCCGGGCAGCGTTGCGGCGCCTGCCAGCCATGAAGGCGAGATCGTGCTCGTGGTCGACGACGAGCCGACGGTGCGGATGCTGATCGTGGATGCGCTGGGCGAGCTCGGTTATTCCTGCCTGGAAGCGGCAGACGGTCCGGCGGGCCTCAAGCTGCTGGAGAGTGCCGAACGGATCGACCTGCTGATCACCGATGTCGGCTTGCCGGGCGGGCTCAACGGGCGACAGGTGGCGGACGCGGCGCGGGCGGGGCGACCCGGCCTCAAGGTGCTGTTCATCACCGGCTATGCCGAGAACGCCGTGCTCAACCACGGCCATATCGAGCATGGCATGGAAGTGCTGACCAAGCCCTTCGCGGTCGACGACCTCACCGCCCGCGTCGAGCGGATCATGCGCGAGCGTTAGGCGCGTAGCTTTCGAGATATCCGCAACCGGTGCAGCGCCATGCCCGGATTTTGTGGCGTTCGGTGCCCCCGCGCGTGATATCGGCGAGGAGGCCCACCGGTGCGCCCTCGACCCAGGTGCTGACCACAGAGCCGATCATAAGATGGTCGGCGATATGGCCCTCGCTGAACTGGCTGCCGCATTTCGGGCAATCGCCGGGATTGGTCATCGGATTCCTTCCTGTCGCGGCGGTTCAGCCTAGCGCGGGGAGGGGCGGACGCAATCGGATTTCAGAAGCTCGGCTGGTTGGGGTCGCCATCCTCTACCGGCGTGTGGATGCCGCATTCGGTCTTGTCCCAACCGCGCCAACGGCCCGAGCGCGGATCCTCGCCCGCCTTGACCACGCTGGTGCACGGAGCGCAGCCGATCGAGAGATAGCCTTGCGCCTCCAGCGGGTGGCGGGGCAGGTCGTGCCGTTCGAACCAGGCTTCGATATCCGCCTTGGTCCAGGTGGCCAGCGGGTTGAACTTCAGCCGGTCGCCGTCGAGCTCGAAGCGGGGCAGGGCATTGCGGGTCGATGCCTGGAACGCCTTGCGGCCAGTGATGCTGGTGTCGAAACCCGCCAGGGCCCTTTCCAGCGGTATCACCTTGCGGATCTCGCAGCAGCCGTCCGGATCATAGGACCAGCGCAGGCCGGTGGCGTCGCGCTTCTCGATCGCTTCCGCATCGGGGGCGACGATCCGGAGATCGTTCAGGCCGAGATGGGCCGCGAGCTGGTCGCGATACGCCAGCGTCTCGGGGAAATGCTTGCCGGTATCGAGGAAGATCACCGGGGTATTCGGGTCGGCCTGGGCCACCAGATGCAGCAGCGCCGCGCTCTCGGCGCCGAAGGAGGAGACGAGCGCGGCGTCGCCGAGCATGTGGTTGCCCAGCACCTCGCGCAGCATCTCCGGCGTGTCGGTGCCGCGGAACAGGTTGTTGAGGCGGATCGCGTCCGCCGCGGTCCAGCGCGGGGCGATATCGAGGCGATCGATCTCCCGTTCCAGCTTGCGTGCCGCCTCAGCCATGCCGGCGTTTCCACACCGGCATCGCGGGGTCTGCGGCGGCCTGGTAGTGATATTCGTACCGGGCGAGGCTGGCGGCGAGCACAGCTTCGTCGACCGGCGCCTCGGGCGCGAAGCTGTCGAAGCCGCAGCGGCGCATCAGCGGAATCTGATCGACCAGCACGTCGCCCTGCGCGCGCAGCTCGCCCGTATAGCCCGCCTCGCGCAGGATGCGGCCGGTGGAATAGCCGCGGCCGTCGCGGAACTTGGGAAAGCTCACTTCAACCAGGGCGAGGCGATCGAGATGGGGCAGGAGCGCGCGCGCATCCTCGCCCGCCTCGATGCGGACGGCGGTGGCGTTGGACTGGCCGAGGAAGCCGTCGAGCGTGACCGCGGGTTCCTCATGCGCCTCGTCGGTACGGTAACGCAGCAGGTCACCCATAGATCGCCTCCTTGAACGGGGCCATGCCGAGGCGACGATAGGTGTCGAGGAAGCGCTCGCCTTCGTCCCGCTCGCGCAGATAGACGTCGGTGGCCCTTTCGATCGCGTCGACGATGCCGTCCTCGCTGAAGCCGGGACCGGTGATCGTGCCGAGCGAGACGTCCTCCGCGCCCGAGCCGCCCAGCAGCAGCTGATAGTTCTCCACGCCCTTACGGTCGACGCCGAGGATGCCGATATGGCCGGCGTGATGATGGCCGCAGGCGTTGATGCAGCCGCTGATCTTGAGCTTCAGCTCGCCCAGTTCGCGCTGGCGGCCGATATCCGAGAAGCGGGTGGCGATCTTCTGCGCAAGTGGGATCGAGCGGGCATTGGCCAGCGAGCAATAGTCCAGGCCCGGGCAGGCGATGATGTCGCTGATCAGGTCGAGATTGGCCTCGGCCAGCCCGGCGTCGCGCAGCTGCTGCCAGACCGTGTGGAGATCGGCCTTGCGGACATGCGGCAGCACGATGTTCTGGGCATGGGTGACGCGCAGTTCGTCGAAGCTGAACCGCTCGGCGAGATCGGCCATGAGGTCGATCTGGTCGGCGCTGGCGTCGCCCGGGATGCCCCCGATCGGCTTCAGGCTGATCGTCACCACCGCATAGCCGGGCTGCTTGTGCGCCGAGACGTTCTGGTCGAGCCAGACCGCGAAATCGGGGTCGCTGCGGTCGAGCTCGTCCGCCGCGCGCGCATCATAGGCGGGCGGGGCGAAATGGGCGGCGATGCGGTCGAACTCGGCCTGGGGCGGATCGATGCCCAGCGCCTTCACGGCCCGGAACTCCTCCTCGACCTCGGCGGCGTATTGCTCCGCGCCCAGCTCATGGATCAGGATCTTGATCCGCGCCTTGTACATGTTGTCCCGCCGGCCATAGCGATTGTAGACGCGCAGGCACGCCTCGAGATAGCTGACGAAATCGTCGAAGGGCACGAAATCCTTGATCAGCGGCGCGATCATCGGGGTGCGCCCCATGCCGCCGCCGACATAGACCTCGGCGCCCAGCCGGCCGTCGCGCTCGACGATCCGCAGGCCGATATCGTGCAGGCGCATCGCCGCGCGGTCTTCCTCGGCAGCGATCACCGCGATCTTGAACTTGCGCGGCAAATAGCTGAATTCCGGGTGGAAACTGCTCCACTGGCGCAACAGCTCCGCCCAGGGGCGCGGATCGGTCAACTCGTCCGCGGCGGCGCCGGCGAACTGGTCCGACGAAATGTTGCGGATGCAATTGCCGCTCGTCTGGATGGCATGCATCTCGACCGTGGCGAGATCGGCGAGGATATCCGGCGCGTCCTCGAGCTTGATCCAGTTGTACTGCAGGTTCTGGCGCGTGGTGAAGTGACCATAGCCGCGATCATATTTGCGGGCGATGTGCGCCAGCATGTGCATCTGGCGGCTGTCGAGCGTGCCATAGGGCACCGCGACGCGCAGCATATAGGCGTGGAGCTGGAGATAGAGGCCGTTCATCAGCCGCAGCGGCTTGAACTGGTCCTCGGTGATCTGGCCGGCGAGGCGGCGCTGCACCTGGTCGCGGAACTCCTCGACGCGGGATGCGACGATGGAATGGTCGTATTCGTCGTATTTGTACATGTTAATTCCTCCCCGGAACGGGAAGGGGGACCATGCGAAACATGGTGGAGGGGGCCCGCCACGCATGTCTCGCCTGGGGCAGGGCCCCCTCCACCACTCGCGGCGCGAGCGGTTCTCCTCCCCGTTCCGGGGAGGAGCTGAAAATCGCGCTCATATTACCCAGCTTCCGGCATTCGGATCCGCCGGCTTGAGGGTCAGGTCCGGGCGGACAGTGGGGCCGAGCGCGCGGATGCGGTCCTTGATGTGCGCGGGGCGCGGACCCTCGGGCGTCGCGGTGGCGTCGATCACATAGGGGCCGTTGACGCGTCGCGCGCCTTCCTCGGCATGCGCGATCGCCTCGCCCTGGTCGCCGACATCGACGGCATCCTCCACATGGCGCGACCAGCCGGTGCCGGTCCACCAGGTGACGTCTCCGGTGGGGAGGTCGTTTCCGGTGAGCAGCTTCATGCCAGCGCCTCCGCCGCGTTTGCCCAGTTGGCGAGCTTGTCCTCGGCGTCGGCGAGCATCACGACCTCGCCGACGATGATGATCGCGGGACTCCGCACCTTCTCGCGCGCGACCATCGGGCCGAGATCGGCGAGCAGCGTGCGCATGGCGCGGCTGCCCTCCAGCGTCCCGCGCTCGAGCACGGCGACGGGCATGTCGGGCGAGACGCCGTCGTTCATCAGCTTCTCGGAGATGTCCGGGCAGGTGGCGACGCCCATATAGATCACCAGCGTGCGGCCCTTGCCCGCCAGCCCGGACCAGTCCTGCGCGCTCAGGCCCTTGCACTGGCCGGCGACGAAGCTGACCGCGCTCGACCAGTCGCGATGGGTGAGGGGCAGGTGGACCTCGGCGGCCGCGCCCAGCGCCGCGGAGATGCCCGGGATGACTTCGACGGGCAGGCCGGCGGCGCGCACGGCTTCGACTTCCTCGCCGCCGCGGCCGAAGATGAACGGGTCCCCCCCCTTCAGGCGGACGACGATCGCGCCGGTCTTCACATGCGCGACGATCAGGGCGTTGATCGCATCCTGTGGCAGGGTGTGCTTCGAGCGCGACTTGGCGACCGAGATGCGGTGCGCCTGGGGCGCTAGGTCGAGCACGCGGGGATCGACCAGCCCGTCATGGACGAGCACATCGGCCTGGCCCAGCGCTTCGACGGCGCGCACGGTGAGCAGGCCCGGATCACCCGGGCCGGCGCCGACAAGGATCACGCGCCCGCGCGCGGTAGGATCGAGGAGCGTTGCCATTTGCGGCAAATGGCCCCCGCAGACGTTCGCGACAACCGAGGCTTGATTGGGGCCGGGCTAGCGAAACTATCCCGGCCCCCGGAATCAGCCGACGTTCGGCCCCGTCGGGATATATTGCGCGACGATCGGCGGCACGGCGATCGCCATGCCGAAGTTGAACCTGTTGTAGGTGGGCATATCCGGCACCCACATCTTGTGGGACAGGGTGACTAGATAGATCCGGCCGCCGTCGTTGATGAGGACGGACCCGTTGGTCAACGGTTCGCCGGAGGGGGCATTGTCCACCAGATAATCGTTCACCGAAATGCCGTCCCAATTGCGGAAGAGCTGGACGTAGGTTTGGGGATTCGGAATTATCCGGAGAATTCCGTTCAGCATAAGGTAAATATTAGGTCCACTGGATCCCTTCACGCGCTGACCGTCATATTTCCTCCAATCGACAACATCCGAGAATCCTTGCGATACTTCCTTGATGTCGGCTGATTTCTCGAGAACTAGCTCCATGTGAAATCTCCATATATTTCATGAAACTCGCAATATGCGAGGGTTCATACAGGAAGTGCCGGTCATTGGCGGCATGCGACTGTGAGATATACTATATTCAACTTTCGTTTTTCGGGAATTTATCGGGTCCGAAATGGCTTTGACGCGCCGATCTTGCGCGATCTAGTCGCCATGCGTTGCCGCGAGCGCATGGGCATGCGCCTGGATCGCGGCCCGCGTAGTCGCGTCGCCGTCGAACACGCCGTACCAGCCCTGCGGTTCGTGCGGCGGATCGCCGAGCCAGGCGGTGTCGCCGGGGCGGAAGCGGTGATCGCCGTGCGCGGGCCGGCCCTCGCCGTTCCAGGCCCAGAAGTTCGAGCCCGTGATCGGCCCGCCAGCCCTCGCGCTGGCTTCGACCGCATCGTAGATCAGCTTGTAATACAGATCCCGGAACCGCGTCGCCGACTCCGGGTCATAGCCGCCGCCGTCGCGCGGATAGCCGAACTCCTCGATCACCAGCGGCTTGCCCAGCTCGGTGGCCAGCGCGATGTGGCGGGCGATATATTCGCGTACCCTGGCGAAGCTCGCCTCGTTGGTGCCGGCCAGGTTCCCGGCATCGACCCAGCCCCAGTTGAGCGGCCAGATATGCGCCGTCAGATAGTCGATCTCGGGGAAGCCATGGGCGGCCCTGTAGATATCGGCGCGCTCGATCGAGCCCATCAAGCCCTCGCTCCCCGTCGAGACGAGATGCCGCGGCGCAAGCGACTTGATCAGCCTGGCTGTCCCCTGGATCCAGCCATAATAGGCCGAAAGCAGCGGTTCGGCCGCCTTGGCGCTGCCGCCGGGGCGCGGCTCGTTGGCGAGTTGCCAGGCCATGATCGCCGGATCGCCGGCATGGCGCTCCACCGTGGCGCGGACATAGTCGCGATACAGGCCCACCGCCTCGGCATTGGCATAGAATTGCGCGGCCATGTCCGGGAATGCCGGCCACGGGTGCGCGGGATCGTTCATGTCGAGATACTTGCCGCCATTCGCCCAGCTGAGATAGGTCATCATTCCGCCCGACCATTCCCAGAAATTGGTGAGGTAGAGCACCGCCTTCATGTCGCGCCGGGCGAGTTCCGAGAGCGCGAAGGCCAGGCCTTCGACCAGTGCCGGGTTCCAGGCGCTGCCCCGGGTGCGGAAGGCGGGCTTCACCGAATTCCGGAGCGGCGAATCCTCGGCCGAAGCGGCGATGCGCAGGTTGCGGACGCCCATCGCGGCAAGGGCATCGAGTTCGCGGCGCAGGCGATCGCGATTGCCCCAGGGGGCATCGGCGCCCAGCCAGGCGGCGTACCACATATTCGCGCCGACGAAGCGATGGGGCTTGCCGCCGAGGAACAGGCCCGTGCCCCGGCGCGTGACGAAATCGCCGGGCGAGGCAGCGGCGACGGGGAGGGGCAGCGCGGTGCCGGCCAGCGCGGCGGCACCCGATCCGAGCACGGACCTGCGGGTGAACATGGTCTTCCTCCCCTGTTAGCGGTCACATCATAGCCGCAACGGCGCGGGGAGGAAGTGAGTGACGGGGCGCGACCCTCGCAGGTGAGAGAGGGGGAAGGGCCGCGCCGCCGTCTGCCCGCGTGTAATGCGCCTGCACGCGGGCGGGAACGGATCAGTCGAACAGGTCCTCGAGGAACGATTTGCGGCGCTTCTGCGGATAGTGGCTGCCGCCATGGCCATAGCCGTGGCCGCGCTCGTCATGGCGGGGCCGTTCCTCGCGATATTGGGGCGGCGGGGCCGCGGCCGGGGCAGCGCTGCGCTCGATGATCTTGTCGAGCTCGCCGCGATCGAGCCACACGCCGCGGCAGCTGGGGCAATGGTCGATCTCGATCCCCGAGCGCTCGACCGGCACCAGCACGGTGCCGTCGACGGGGCAGGTGAAGCTGGCCATGGTTACTCCTCTCGCTGGCCCATCAGGCCGAGCAGCAGCTGGAACATGTTGATCAGGTTCAGATAGAGCGACAGCGCGCCCATGATCGCGAGCTTGTCGGCCGCTTCGCTGCGGCCGTAATGGGCATATTCGCTCTTCAGGCGCTGCGTGTCCCAGGCGGTGAGTCCGGCGAACACCACGACGCCGACGACCGAAAGCAGCATCTGCAGCATCGACGAGCCGAGGAAGACGTTGACGATGCTCGCCAGCACCACCGCGATCAGGCCGACGAACAGGAAGGTGCCCATGCCGGTCAGGTCGCGCTTGGTCGAATAGCCGAACAGGCTGAGCGCCAGGAACATCGCGGCGGCGGCGAAGAAGGCCATGGCGATGCTCTGGCCGGTGAAGACCAGGAAGATGCTCGCCATCGACACGCCCATCACGCCGGCAAAGGCGAAGAAGGCCGTGCGCGCGCCGGCGACGCTCATCCGCTCGATGCGGAACTGGAAGAAGAAGATGAAGGCGAGCGGCGCGAACATGGCGACCCATTTGAGCGGGGTGCCGAAGATCAGCGCGACCAGCGCCGGCGTGTTCGCCACGGCAAGCGCGACGAGGCCGGTGATCGCCAGACCGATCCCCATGTTGCGGTAGATGCCCAGCATGTGCTGGCGCAGCCCCTCGTCGAAGCGCGCGGCGGCGGCGCCGGTGCGGGGGATCTGGTAGAGAGGGTTCACGTGTGAAAACTCCAATCGAAGCAAGGCATTCGATCGAGCGCCACTCGGTCCGGTCTCGGTGGGGAAGGGGGACTGGCCGTCCGAAACCTGCACCGAGCGCGCTCGATGCGGTCCGACATCACGAGGGCTTGTAGAAGCCCTCGCCAGAGGGGCCCGGTCCGCAGAGCACAATCTAGGCGGCGGTCATGTCCGCTTCAATAACGCTGCTGTAACAAAGTATTGCTCAGGCGTCGCGCAGGCCCACGCCCATCGAGGCACGGGCGGAGTCGCTTTCCGACGAGACCACCGGATAGGCGCAATAATCGGCTGCGTAATAGGCGCTGGGCCGGTGATTGCCCGACCAGCCGACGCCGCCGAAGGGCGCGGCGGAGGAAGCGCCGTTGGTCGGCCGGTTCCAGTTGACGATGCCGGCGCGGATGTTCGCCCAGAACTGGTCGTAGAGCTTGGGATTCTGCGCGACCAGGCTGGCCGACAGGCCGTAGCGCGTGTCGTTCGCCTCGGCGATCGCCTCCTCGAAGCTGTTCACCCGGAAGACCTGGAGGATCGGGCCGAACAGCTCGACGTCCACCTTCTCGTTCGCGCCGGTCATGTCGATCACGCCGGGCGTGAGGAACGGGCGGCCCTCGATCGGGCGCTCCATGTGGCGGATCGGACGGCCGCCCATGGTGAGCAGCGCCAGGAAGCTCTCGGTGAGCATGTCGGCCGCGTCATTGTCGATCACCGGGCCCATGAAGGGAGCGGGGTCGGCATGCGGTTCGCCGATGATCAGCCGGCCGATCAGCTTGTTCAGCTCGGCCATCAGCGGCTCGTGGAGCTTCTCGTCGACGATCAGGCGGCGGGCGGCGGTGCAGCGCTGGCCAGCCGTGGTGAAAGCCGACTGCACGACGAGGACGGCGGCCGAATAGAGATCGGGCGTATCCCACACCACGATCGGATTATTGCCGCCCATCTCCAGCGCGAGGATCTTCTCGGGCTTGGTGGCGAACTGGCGGTTGAGGGCGATCCCGGTATTGGCCGAACCGGTGAACAGCAGCCCGTCGATGTCCGGATGGCCGGCCAGCGCCTTGCCTTCGTCCGGGCCGCCGATCAGCAGGCGGATGCAGCCCTCGGGAATGCCGGCGGCGCGGTAGCAATCGACCAGGAAGGCGCCCGAGGCGGGGGTCTTCTCCGAGGGCTTGAACACCACGGCGTTGCCGGCGAGCAGCGCGGGGACGATGTGGCCGTTCGGCAGGTGGACGGGAAAGTTATACGGGCCCAGCACCGCCAGCACGCCATGCGGCTTGTGGCGCAGCGCCAGGCGCGTGTTCATCGGCGCGTCGATGCGGCGTTGGCCGGTGCGCTCGGAAAAGGCCGTGATCGAGATGTCGACCTTGGAGATCACCGTCTCGATCTCGCTGCGCGCCTCCCAGAGCGGCTTGCCGGTCTCGCGGGCGAGCAGATCGGTGAAGGCGTCCGCCTTCTGCCGCACGACATTGGCGAAGCGGCGCAGCGCCTCGATGCGATAGGCGAGCGGATGTGCGGCCCATGCGGCCCAGCTCTGGCGCGCGGACGCGACTTCCCTGTCGGCGTCTCCGCGGGCCTGGCGCCAGAGAACGGCGCCGGTGGCGGGTTCGGTCGAGATGATTTCCGTGCCGGGCATTCGATGTCGGGGGATGCACTTTCAGGAAGGATCAAGCGCTCTTGCACGAATTTTGGCGGCTAGGCCAGTGCCTGAGCCATGCGCCGGATGGCGGCGACCTTGGCGTGGAGCGGCCCCCAATCGTCCGAGTCGGCGATCGACGCCCAGATCGCCTCCACCTCGTCGATCAGCATCGAGCAGGGAGCGCCGGACCAATGGTCATGGTCGCGCCCCTTGCGGGGACGATAGTGTTCGAGCTGGCCGCGCAGATCGTCGAACGCCTCGCCATATTGCGTGGGGAGCTCGCCTCCGAAGGCGTCGAAGAAGAATTCGTCCAGCGGCGTCAGCGTCTCGGCGAGCGCCTTCTCGAGCGTGGCCGTCAGCACGCGATCCGCCTCTGTGCCGCGCGGCAGGACGCCGAGGCGCCAGAGCAGCGCGTCGGTCACTTCGCGCCGATAGGCCTCGGGGAAGAGGTCCATCGCCTCGATCAGCGGTTCCTCCTCGGCGATGGGGCGGAGCGAGATGGCGAGCTGCATCGCGTCCCAGTAGATCGCTTCGGGCTGGCGGCCGAAGGCATAGAGCCCGGCATGGTCGAAATAGGCAGCGGTGAAGCCCGGGTCCCAGAACGGCGCGAAACGCCACGGGCCATAATCGAAGCTTTCCCCGGTGACGTTGATATTGTCGCTGTTGAGCACGCCGTGGACGAAGCCGGCTGCCATGTAGCGCGCCGCCATCCGCGCGGTCCGCCGGGTGACATGGGCGAGCAGCCGGGCCGGGCCGTCCTCGCCATATTCCTCGCCATGATAGTGGCGCAGCACATAGGCGGTCAGCTGGCGGAGCGCGTCCCGGTCTTGAAGATGGGCGAGGCGCTGGAAGGTGCCGATGCGGATATGGCCGTGGCTGAGGCGGACGAGCACCGACGAGCGCGTGGGGGACGGCTCGTCGCCGCGGTGGAGCGCCTCGCCGGTCTCGATGAGAGAGAAGCTGCGCGAAGTCTCGACGCCCAGCGCCTCCAGCATCTCGGTGGCGAGGATCTCGCGCACGCCGCCCTTCAGAGTGAGGCGCCCGTCGCCGAAGCGGCTATGGGGTGTCTGCCCCGATCCCTTGGTGCCGAGATCCATCAGCCGGCCGCCCCGATCGCGCATTTGCGCGAACAGGAAGCCGCGGCCGTCGCCGATCTCGGGATTGTACACGCGGAACTGGTGGCCGTGATAGCGCAGCGCGAGCGGCGTCGCGAGCGAGTCCCGCAGTGGTTCGAACCGGCCGAAATGCGCGATCCATTCCGCGTCGGACATTCCGTCCAGCCCCACTTCCGCGGCCGCCCGATCGTTGCGGAAGCGCAGGATCGCCTGCGGGAACGGCGCCGCGGCGACCGGATCGTAGAAGGCGTCGCCCAGTTCGAGGATCGCCTGTTGCGGAGTGAAGTCCATGCGGCGATATGGGGAAGGATGGGTGATCGGCGCAACTATTCCGACGGTTTCTGGTGGTCGCGGGACGGCATCCGTCTCCACTATCGCGAATATGCAGGGCCGGCGGACCGGCCGCCCGTCCTCTGCTTCCCCGGCCTGACGCGCAACGCGCGCGACTATGAGGGGCTGGCCGAGCGACTGGCGGGCCAGTGGCGGGTGCTCTGCATCGAGTTCCGCGGGCGCGGCGAGAGCGGCTATGCCAAGGACCCGATGAGCTATGTGCCGCTCACCTATTTCCAGGATGTCGAGGCGCTGCTCGAGGAACGGGAGATCGGGAAGTTCGTCGCGATCGGCACGTCGCTGGGCGGACTGGTGACGATGCTGCTCGCCGCGACCGAGCGCGACAAGCTGGCCGGCGTGGTGCTCAACGACGTGGGGCCGGAGATCAACCCCGCCGGCCTGGCGCGCATCCGCACCTATGTCGGCAAGGCGGTCTGGTATCCGACCTGGATGCACGCCGCGCGCGGCCTCGCGGAGGGCAATGCCGATGTCTATCCGAACTATGAGATCGAGGACTGGCTGCGCATGGCCAAGCGCCTCTACCGGGTGAACAGCTCGGGCCGCATCGTGCTCGACTATGACATGAAGATCGCCGAGCCGTTCCGGGTGCCGGGCAACGAGGCGGGGCCGGACATGTGGCCGACGATCGACGCGATGCAGGGCCTGCCGCTGCTCATCGTGCGCGGCGAACGCTCCGACATATTGAGCGAGGAGACCGCCGCGAAGATGATCGGGCGGGTCAAGGGCGCCGAGCTGGTGACGGTGCCGCAGGTCGGCCATGCGCCGACGCTGGAGGAGCCCGAGGCAGTGGCGGGGATCGAGCGGCTGCTGGCCAGGGTGGCGAGCGCGCAATAGCCAACCGTCATGCTGAACTCGTTTCGGCATCCAAGGTGCCGCGGGCGACGCCGCTCGGGTTTCCAGTCCATTTCCCGCAGGGAACCGGACCCTGATCCCGGATCCAGCCCCGGGTCGGTGCGACGAGAGCCAAGGGCCCCTGCCGCCTGAGATCCTGGCTTTCGCCGCGATGACGGATTGGCTATCGAGCCTTCCCAACGATGCCCATCCACATCCTCCACCTCCACTCGACTTTCAACCTCGGCGGCAAGGAAGCGCGCGCCGTGCGGCTGATGAATGCGTTCGGCGACAGGGCGCGGCACACGATCGTCTCGGCCATGCCCGATCAGCTCGAGGCGCGGGCGATGATCGCCAAGGGGATCAAGTACGAGATCGCCCAGGACCCGCCGCCGCTTTCGGGCCGGCCTTCGGTGAAGCGCTACGAGGCGATCGCGCGCTACATGCGCCGCTTCGACCTGGTGCTCACCTATAATTGGGGCGCGATCGACGGCGTGATGGCCGCGCGCGTGTTCGGCAAGGGCCTGCCGCCGGTGATCCATCACGAGGACGGCTTCAACCAGGACGAGGCCGAGAAGCTCAACCCGGTGCGCAACATGTATCGCCGGATCGCGTTGCCCGCCGCCAATGCGCTGGTCGTGCCTTCCGAAGTGCTCGAGCGGATCGCGCTGAACCAGTGGCGCCAGCCGCGCGAGCGCCTGTTCCGCGTCGCCAACGGCATCCCGACCAAGCTCTATGCCGGCAAGCCCGACATCGATCTGATCCCCGAGCTCAGGAAGAAGAAGCCGGGGACGCTGGTGGTGGGCTGCGTCGCGGGCCTCAGGCCGGTGAAGGACCTGCCGATGCTGGTCCGCGCGGTGGCCGGGCTCAACACCCGTTTCAAGCTGGTGATCGTGGGCGAGGGACCGGAGCGGCAGAACATTCTCGATGCCGCCGAGGCCATGGCGATCGAGGACGAAGTGATCCTGCCCGGATTCCTGCGCGAGCCGTACCGCTACATGGGATTGTTCGACGTGTTTGCGCTCTCGTCGAAGAGCGAGCAGGCGCCGATCTCAGTGCTCGAGGCGATGGCGGCCGGCCTGCCGGTCGTGGCGCCCCCGGTGGGCGACATTCCCAGGATGGTCGGCGAGCGCAACCAGCATTTCCTGCCGCCCGAGCGCACCGAAGTGGTGCTGCGCGACCGGATCGACATGTTCGCCCGGCATCCCGAGGAACGCGCCATGGTTGGCGAAGAGAACCGCGCGCGCGCCCGTGCGTTGTTCGACGAGGGGGAAATGATTGCCGCCTACGCACGGCTCTATGGCGCGGCGATGGGACGGCCTGACGCACTGCAATAACGATTGTTGCTCGCTTGTTGCGTCCGATCCGTCTAGCGTCGCGCGAATTTTTAATCTGGAGGTTCTGTGTTCAAGGGTCTGTCGCCCATCCTGTACAACGGCCGCGAGGTCTGGCCGATCGTCGAGGGGGGCAAGGGGGTGGCTGCCACCAACCATGCCAGCGCGGGCGCCTGGGCTGCTGCGGGGGGCATCGGCACGGTCTCCGCGGTCAACGCCGACAGCTATGATGCCGAAGGCAAGATCATCCCCCAGATCTATCGCGCGCTCACGCGCCGCGAGCGGCACGAGGAACTGATCCAGTACGCGATCGAGGGCGCGGTCCAGCAGGTCAAGAAGGCTTTCGAGATCGGCGACGGCAAGGGCGCGATCAACATCAACGTGCTGTGGGAGATGGGCGGCGCGCAGCGGGTGCTGCACGGCGTGCTGGAGCGCACCCGCGGCATGGTCGCCGGCGTCACCTGCGGCGCGGGCATGCCGTACAAGCTCAGCGAGATCGCGGCGTCGTACAACGTCAACTATCTGCCGATCGTCAGCTCCGGCCGCGCCTTTCGCGCGCTGTGGAAGCGCGCCTATTCCAAGGCGAGCGAATGGCTGGCGGCGGTGGTCTATGAGGATCCCTGGCTCGCCGGCGGCCATAACGGCCTGTCCAACGCCGAGGATCCGCTGAAGCCGCAGGACCCCTATCCGCGGGTGAAGGAACTGCGCGACGTGATGCGCGAGGGCGGCATCTCGGACGAAGTGCCGATCGTGATGGCCGGCGGCGTCTGGTACCTGCGCGACTGGAACGACTGGATCGACAATCCCGAGCTCGGCCGCATCGCCTTCCAGTTCGGCACGCGCCCGCTGCTCACGCAGGAAAGCCCGATCCCCGATGGCTGGAAGGCCAAGCTGATGGAGATCGAGGAAGGCGAGGTGCTCCTCCACCGCTTCTCGCCGACCGGCTTCTATTCGTCGGCGGTGCGCAATCCGTTCCTGCGCAACCTCGAGGCGCGCTCCGAGCGCCAGATCCCCTATTCGACCGAAGAGGCGGGCGACCACACCTTCCAGCTCGACGTGGGCGTGAAGGGCAAGAATTTCTGGGTGACGCGCAACGACCTGCTGCGGGCCCGCCAATGGTTCGGCCACGGCTTCACCTCGGCGCTCAAGACGCCGGACAATACGCTGGTGTTCGTCAACGACGAGGAAAAGGGCATCATCCGCAAGGACCAGGCGGACTGCATGGGCTGTCTGAGCCAGTGCGCCTTCTCGTCCTGGGCCGATACCGAGACCAACTCGACCGGCCGGCTGGCGGATCCGCGCAGTTTCTGCATCCAGAAGACGCTGCAGGACATCGCCCATGGCGGCCCGACCGACGAGAATCTGATGTTCGCGGGGCATGCCGCCTACAACTTCAAGCGCGATCCGTTCTATTCGAACGGCTTCGTGCCGACGGTGAAGCAGCTGGTGGACCGGATCCTGACGGGCGACTGAGGGGTTTCCGGCGCGGCTCGGGCCGCATCTCGGAGGGCGTCGGGAAGCGTCGGTCAGATGTGGGTGAGGATGATCGCGGCGCAGGTGCCGGCGAAGACGATCGCGGCGCCGGCGAGCAGCCAGCCGAGCAGGGGATAGCGTGTTTCGCGGGCGGGCGGAGCGGCGGCGGCGGCTGGCTCGTCCTGGCCGCGGCCGACCTGCGGCGCGCCACCCTGGCCGGCAGCCCAGCTTTCATTGGCGGCGCGCAGCAATGCATTGAAGTTCAGCCGCTCGAGCAGCTGGATGCCAAGCGTCTTGCCCTTCACCCACACGACCCGGCCGACCAGCGCCAGCGAGGCCTTGCGGACCTCGACATAGGTTCCCGGCCTGGGCGGGAACGGCGCCAGCAGCATCATTCCGTGCGGCGAGATGTTGCGGATGGTCACGTCGCACCATCCCCTCTTGCTGCGCATCTGGGCGGGAATGACGACTTCCCGCCGCGATTCTCTCGGTTGCATCTGATGATCCCCCGGCGCGGCTACCCCGATGGACGGCATCGCGCGGGTGGAGTTACGCAGTATCGCGCTTACCGCCACCTTGCCGGCCGTGGTTAACCGTGTGGAAGATGCTCCGGATCGGAGGTATCGTGCCAGAATACGCAAAGTATCGGCAAGACGAGCCTATAGCCAGCCGTCGAGAACTTGGTCGGGCGGCCGATGGCCGTCGGACCAGACGCGAATGTTGGCGATCACCTTGATGCCCATGTCCTCCCGCCCTTCGAACGTGGCGGAGCCGAGATGGGGGAGCAGCACGACATTGCCCAGCTGGACGAGGCGCGGATCGACGGCGGGCTCGTTGACATAGACGTCGAGCCCGGCCCCGGCGATGCGGCCCTGGGCGAGCGCGGCGATCATTGCTTCATTGTCGACGATCTCGCCGCGGGCCGTGTTGATCAGCCAGCCCATCGGGCCGAGCAGGTCGAGCCGGCGCGCGTCGATCAATCCGCCGGTGGCGGCGGTATGGGGCGTGTGGATGGTGAGGATGTCCGCCGCCGCGAGCATGGAATCGAGCTCCGGATGCCAGGTGGCGCCCAACTGCGCCTCGAGCACCTGCGGCAGGCGATGGCGGTTGTGATAATGGATCTGGAGGCCGAAGGCGCGCGCCCGCATCGCCACCGCCTGGCCGATCCGGCCCATGCCCAGGATGCCGAGCGTCTTGCCGCCGATCCGGTGGCCGCGCATCGAGGTGGGCGCCCAGCCGGTCCAGCCGCCCGCGCGGACCAGCTCGTCGCCCTCGACCAGGCGGCGCGGCACGGCGAGGATCAGCGCCATCGCCATGTCGGCGGTATCTTCGGTGAGCACGCCAGGGGTGTTGGTGACGGTGATGCCGCGCGCACGGGCGGCGGCGAGGTCGATATGGCCGATGCCGGCACCGTAATTGGCGATCAGGCGAAGCCGGCCGGGCGCGGCCGCGAGCAGGGCGGCATCGATCCGATCGGTGACGGTCGGCACGAGCACGTCGCAATCCGCCATCGCCGCGCCAAGCGCCTCGGGCGACATCGGGGTGTCGCCGGCGTTGGTGACGACATCGAACAGCTCGGCCATGCGCGCCTCGATGCCGTCGGGCAGCGCGCGGGTGACGATCACCCGGGGACGGGAAGGGCGCGGGCCATGTGCCATAAAGGGCGGCTTGGCCGGTGGCGGGGCGCCAGTCAACGGTTGATGACGAGGCGCTGCTCGGCGTAGAACGAGCACGGACACAATTTCACGAGGGTTGCATGCGTTTTGGGAAATGGGCCGTGCTCGGCGTCGTCGCGCTGGGGTTGGCCGTTCCCGCATCGGCGCAGCGCAAGACGCCCTATTTCGTTTCGATCAAGGCCGAGAAGGCGCGCATGCGCACCGGCCCGGGGCGCAACTATCCCTCGAACTGGCTCTATCAGCGCCGCGGCCTGCCGCTGAAGGTGGTCGACATCTATGGCGAGTGGCGCAAGGTCGAGGATCCCGACGGCACCCAGGGCTGGATGCTCGCCAATCTGCTCGACGACGTGCGCACTGCGATGGTGATCGGCACGGTGAGCGAGATGCGCGACGCCCCCCGTTTCAATGCGCGGGTGAGCTGGCGCGCGGCGCCGGGCGTGGTCGGGCGGGTGAGCCGCTGCGCGAGCAACTGGTGCTGGTTCGACGTCGCCGGGCGCGGCGGCTATATCGAGCAGAGCCATATCTGGGGCACCGATCCGGGCGAGACCGTGAACTGATCCGCCGGTCCTTCCCTTGGGACAAGGGACATCCGATGGCCGTCACCCCCGGACAGGCTTGAACCGCGCGGGGAGCGGGGCGTTCGACGGACAAGGAGATGCGTGGATGACCTTTCGAAGCAGCCCTTTCCTTCTCGCGGGCTTCCTGTTCGCGACGAGCGCCTCGGCGCAGACGGCGGGCGCCTTCATGCAGAACCCGGCCTTCAAGGATCCGGCGCCGGCCAGATGCGACACGACTTTCGACATGCAGCATTGCGCGGCGCATGACCTGCGCGTCGCCGATGCGCAGATGAGCGCACGCTACACGGCGCTGCGTGCCCGGCTGGGGCCGGCGGCGCGTCAGAAGCTGCTGGCCGAGCAGCGCCAATGGCTGGCCGAGCGCGATCGCGGATGCATCGCCAAGGGGAAACGCTATCAGGGCGGGACGATGGCCCCCGTGGTGGTTGCGCAATGCTGGGTCGACGTGACTCGCGCGCGTTCCAAGGCGCTCGCGCGGCGCTAGGTTGGGGATTCATATTCGTTTCCGTCCTCCCCGCACAGGCGGGGAGGGCGGGGTTCGCTGAACAAGGCCTCATCCCAAGAGGGGAAGCGGATGCCGGATTGGAGCGCGGACGGGGCTTCGCTCAGTCCAGCAGCTCGACCGCCATCGCAGTCGCCTCGCCGCCGCCGATGCACAGCGAAGCCAGGCCGCGGCGCGCGCCACGCGCCTCGAGCGCCGAGAGAAGGGTGGCGAGCACGCGCGCGCCGCTGGCGCCGATCGGATGGCCGAGCGCACAGGCGCCGCCATTGACGTTGAGCGCGGCGTGGTCGAGCCCGAGTTCCTTCATCGCGATCATCGCGACTGCGGCGAAGGCTTCGTTCACTTCGAACAGGTCGACGTCGCCGATCTCCCAGCCGGCCCTGGCGAGCGCCTTCTTCATCGCGAAGACCGGTGCGGTGGTGAAGCGCGCCGGGGCATGGGCATGGGCGGCATGCGAGACGATGCGGGCGACCGGAGTCAGGCCGAGCCTTTCCGCCACGCTCAGCCGCGTCATCACCAGCGCTGCCGCGCCGTCCGAGATCGAGGAGGCGTTGGCGGCGGTGATCGTGCCGTCCTTGGCGAAAGCGGGCTTGAGCGTGGGGATCTTGGCGGGATCGCCCTTGGCGGGCTGTTCGTCGAGCGTGACGGAAACGGCGCCCTTGCGCGTCTTCACCTCGACCGGCACGATCTCGCGGTCGAAGGCGCCGCTCGCCTGGGCGGCCTTGGCACGCTCGAGCGAGGCGATGGCGAAATCGTCCTGGGCGGCGCGGGTGAACTGATATTCCTGCGCCACTTCCTCGGCAAAGCTGCCCATCAGCCTGCCGGGCTCATAGGCATCCTCGAGCCCGTCGAGATACATGTGATCCATCAGCCGGTCATGGCCGATGCGCGCGCCCGCGCGGTGGCGCAGCGAGAGATAGGGCGCGTTGGTCATGCTCTCCATGCCGCCCGCGACCAGCAGGTCGACCGAACCGGCGGCGAGCGCTTCGGCCGCCATGATCGCCGCCTGCATGCCCGAGCCGCACATCTTGTTCACCGTGGTCGCCTCGACATGGTTGGGCAGCCCCGCCTTGAGCGCCGCCTGGCGCGCCGGCGCCTGGCCCAGGCCCGCCGGCAGCACGCAGCCCATGTAGATCCGCTCGATCGCATCGCCCTTGAGACCCGCGCGCTCCACTGCGGCGCCGACGGCGGCGGCGCCCAGATCGGTGGCGCTTGCCTCGCTCAGCACGCCCTGGAAGCTTCCCATCGGCGTGCGGGCATAGGAAGCGATGACGATGTCGTCGGCGGACATAGTGGATCCTCTCGTTGGTTGGGGCGCATCTAGTATCGCGCGCGACGGTTTGCAAAAGCCGCGCGCCCCGGCATGACGGAGGGACCATGGACCTCATCGAGATTCCCGGATGCTGACGCATGACGATTGATCCGGTCTGGGGCTGGGCAGTGCTGCTCGGCGTGCTGGGGCTCGTCTTCGGCAGCTTCATCGCGACGCTGGCGATCCGCTGGCCCGAGGGGCGGGCGATCAGCCGCGGCAGATCCGAATGCGACAGCTGCGGCAGGGGGCTGCGCGCGGGCGAGCTGGTGCCGGTGATGAGCTATGTCCTCCAGCGCGGCCGGTGCCGGGGCTGCGGCGCCCCGATCCGGATGGGCCATGTGCTGACCGAGCTGGTCGGCGGCGCGATCGGCGTGGCGGCGGCGATCGCCTCGCCCGATCCGGCGGGTGCGGCGGGCGCGGCGTTCGGCTGGCTGCTGCTGACGCTGGCGGCGCTCGACGTGGCGGCGCTGTGGCTGCCCAATGCGTTGACCGGGCTGCTGGCGGCGGCCGGGCTGGCGACGGGGCTTGCCGGCCTCGACCCGCCGCTCGATGCGCGCCTGATCGGCGGCGTGGCCGGCTTCGGCGTGCTCTGGCTGGTCGCCTGGGGCTACAAGCGGCTGCGCGGGCGGCAGGGGCTGGGCGGGGGCGACCCCAAATTGTTCGGCGGCATCGGGCTGTGGCTGGGCTGGCAGGCGCTGCCGCTGGTGCTGCTCGCCGCCTGCCTGATCGGGCTGGCGGGCGTGCTGGGGCTGATGCTGGGCGGGCGGCGCGTGACCGCTACGGACCGGCTGCCCTTCGGGGTGATGCTCGCGGCGGCTGCCTTCGCGGTGTGGCTCGGCTTGGCGATCGGGCCGATGCCGGGTTAGGCTCGCGCCCGAACAGGCGAGGAGAGGGCGATGCGGAACATGATGCTGGGCGTGCTTCTGGGCGTGCTCGCGGCGAATGGGGCGATGGCGCAGGACAAGTCGGACGACGCGACGATCCAGGTGCTTGGCGTCGGCACGGTGGAGGAAGCGCCGACCATCGCCCATATCTCCTTCAAGCTGCGCGGCGAGGGCAAGGGATCGGATGATGCGCTGCGCGCCCTGGTTGCGCGCAAGGAAGCGGTGGCTCGCGACATGGGCGCGCTGGCCGAGGCCAAGTTCCGCCTCGAGACCGGAGATGTCGAGATCCATGAGGTGCGCGGGCGCGACTGCCGCGGCGCGAGCCAGGACGAGGACACGCCGCGCCTTTCCACCGGCGCATGCGCGGTCCTGGGCTATGTCGCGACGATGGAGGCATCGGTCGACGTCAGCCCCGTCGCGCTCGCGGGCACGCTTTCGGGGCTGGCGAGCAGGGCGGGCGCCAGCGAGGTGCGCCTTTCGAGGTTCCGTACCGCCGATCCGCGCGCGGCGCAGCAGCGCGCGATGGCGGCCGCGGTGGCGAATGGACAGGAGCAGGCGCTGGCGATCGCGGCTGCGTCGGGCGCGAAGCTTGGCCGGCTGGTGCGGGTGAGCGATCCGAATGGCGGCTATGTCATAGGCGAGCAGTTGCAGAGAATTGCCGCAACCGGCTCGCGGAGGAACGTCACCATGGACGCGCCGGTGGCGGTGGAGATCGCTCCGCAGGCGATCACGACCACGGCGCGGCTGGTCCTGGTCTACGAGATCGCGCGATGAGCATGCGCGACCTGCTCGACGCCCAGCGCACAGCCTTCATGGCCGAGCTGCCGGTATCGCTCGACGCGCGCCGCGACCGACTGAGGCGCGCAGTCGCGATGATCTCGGACAATGCCGGGCAGTTGTGCGATGCCCTGAGCGAGGATTTCGGCCATCGCAGCCGGGACCAGTCGATGATCACCGACATCGCCGCGTCGGTAGGGCCATTGAAGCATGCATTGAAGCGGGTGGCCCACTGGTCGAAGCCCGCGCGCAGGCCGGTGCTGTTCCCGCTGGGGCTGCTGGGCGGGCGCGGGCGCATCGAATATCAGCCCAAGGGGGTGGTGGGGATCATCGCGCCGTGGAACTTTCCGGTGCAGCTGGTGATGAGCCCGCTCGCCGGCGTCTTCGCGGCGGGCAATCGCGCGATGGTGAAGACCAGCGAATATACGCCGATGGTCTCGGCGTTGATGGCGGAGCTGGCGGGGCGCTATTTCGATCCCGCGGAGCTGGCCTTCGTCGCGGGCGGGCCGGAGGCGGGCAAGGCGTTCGCCGAAATGCCGTTCGACCATCTGCTGTTCACCGGCGCGACCGGCATCGCGCGGCACATCCTGCATGCCGCCGCCGACAACCTCACGCCGGTGACGCTGGAGCTGGGCGGCAAGTCGCCCGTCGTGGTGGGGCGCTCGGCGGACATCGCGCAGGCGGCCGAGCGCGTGGCGCTGGGCAAGATGCTCAATGCGGGGCAGATCTGCCTCGCGCCCGATTACATGCTGGTGCCCGAGGAGAAGGAAGCCGCGGTGGTGGAGGGCCTCGTCGCGGCAGCCTCGCGCATGTATCCCACCTTGCTGTCGAACCCGGACTATACCGCAGTGATCAACGACCGGCATTATCAGCGCCTCACCGGCTGGATCGACGATGCCCGGGCCAAGGGAGCCGAGGTGATCCCGGTGAACCCGGCGCACGAGGATTTCGCCGGCGCCAATGCCCGCAAGCTGCCGCTGCACATCATCCGCAACCCGACCGACGACATGATCGTGATGCAGGAGGAGATCTTCGGGCCGGTGCTGCCGGTGCGCAGCTATGCCCGCATCGAGGACGCGATCGGCGAAGTGAACCGGCGCGACCGGCCGCTCGCGCTCTATTATTTCGGAAGCGACCGGACCGAGCGGCGCCAGTTGCTCGACCGGACGATCTCCGGTGGCGTGACGGTGAACGACGTGATCTTCCATGTCAGCCAGGAAGAGCTGCCGTTCGGCGGCATCGGCCCATCGGGCATGGGCGCCTATCATGGCGAGATCGGCTTCCGGACGTTCAGCCATGCAAAGGCGGTGTACAGCCAGCCCGGGCTCGACGTGGCGGGGCTGGCCGGGCTCAAGCCGCCCTATGGCAGGAAGACCCGCGCCGCGATCGCGCGCCAGATGAAGGGGTGAGCGGTGGCTGACAAGCACTGGGAGAAGGTGAGCGGGGAAGATGAAGACTGGGATCACGCCATTGCCGCACGCCTCGAAGGCGCGACCGTGCTTGTCGGGCTCACGCACCGTGAAGCCGCGGGTGAGCGGCGGGAGCAATTCTTCGGCACGGTGATGGAAGTCGACCCTGCCGAAGGGATCACCCTGCGGCTCGAGGGAAGGCGGCGCGGCGAGATCGTCAGGCTGCCGCCCCAGCTTGACGCGTTCGAGCCCGCCGGTCCCGGCATCTACGAGCTGAAGGATGCGGACGATCGCGTGATCGATCCCGACTTCACTGCTTCCTGGACGCTGAGCCGACCAAATTAGAAGGCCCTTGGCCCCCGGTCCTGGGCGGGGAAAGCCGATACTTGCCAGCGCCCGGATCGCGCGCAAAAAAAAAGGCCGCCCCGAAGGACGGCCGTGAAAGTCTTAGGAGAGGATGCCTGAAAGGCCCGATCTTTGTGCATCGCAGCGGGAAATATCGCAAGTGCGAAATGATAACGATATCATTGCAGAAATTGCAACTGTCCAACGTTGTCAGTTGCGTGCGCCGGAATTGCTGCGCAGGGTAATGGAATGACGGCCCTGAAACTCGACGATTTTCTGCCCTATCGCCTGTCGATCGCCTCGAACGCGGTGTCGGATGCGGTGGCGAGCGCCTATCGCGCGCTGTTCGGCCTGAAGATTCCGGAATGGCGCCTGGTTACCATTCTCGCCGAGGGCGGGGCGATGAGCCAGCAGGCGCTGTGCGGCCGCACGCGCATGGACAAGGTGACGGTCAGCCGTGCCGCGATCGCGCTGTCCGAGCGGGGGCTGATCAGCCGGGCGAGCAATCCGGGCGACCAGCGCTCGCACCTGCTGACGCTCAGCAAGGCGGGCTGGGAATTGTACGAGGAAGTCGCGCCCAAGGCGATCGAGCTGGAGCGGCGGGTCTTTGCCGATTTCACGCGTGAGGAGCGGTTGCAGCTCAGGCAGATGCTGGACCGGATCGAAGCCGCGGTGGAAGCGCTCGAGGACAGGCCTTGATCCCGGGCCCGGCTATCGCCTAAGCGGAGATGCCCTCCCCAGGCGAACGCAGAACCGTGCCGCAGGAGGATTTTTCATGACCGTCATTCGTTCCGGCCTGTTCGTCGCCGAGCCGCTCGCGCGCTTCGTCGAGGAGCGTGTGCTGCCGGGGCTCGACATCGAGGCGGCCGGCTGGTGGGCGGGCGTGGCGGAGATATTCGCACGGTTCGCGCCCGAGAATCGCGCGCTGCTGGCGAAGCGGGACGCGCTGCAGGCGGCGATCGACGCCGCGCCGGCGCGCGCGGGGGACGCGGCGTTCCTGCGCGAGATCGGCTATCTGGTCGATCCGCCTGCGCCGTTCGAGATCGGTACGCGCAACGTCGACGCCGAGATCGCCCGCATGGCCGGGCCGCAGCTGGTGGTGCCCGCGCTCAACGCGCGCTTCGTGCTCAACGCCGCCAATGCGCGCTGGGGCAGCCTGTACGACGCGCTCTACGGCACCGATGCGTTGCCCGGAGCGGCCAGGCCGGGCGGCTATGATCCGGAGCGCGGGGCGCAGGTGATTGCCCGTGCCAAGGCATTCCTCGATGCGGCAGTGCCGCTGGCGAGCGGGAGCTGGACCACGCTGGCGGAAGCGCCCGTGCTCGCCGATCCGGCCCAACAGGTCGGGCCCTGGCTGTTCCGGCACCACGGGCTGCACATCGAAGTGGTCGTGGATCGTGCGCATCCGATCGGGCGCGGCGATCCGGCCGGGATCGCCGATGTGGTGCTCGAGGCGGCGCTGACAACGATCGTCGACCTGGAAGACTCGATCGCGGCGGTCGATGCCGAGGACAAGGTCGCGGCCTATGCCAATTGGCTGGGGCTGATGCGGGGCGACCTGGAGGAGCGTTTCGACAAGGGCGGAACGGCGCTCACCCGGCGGCTCGCCCCGGATCGCGGCGCGCTGCCGGGCCGCGCGCTGCTGTTCGTCCGCAATGTCGGGCATCTGATGACCACGCCGGCGGTGCGCCTGCCAAGTGGCGGCGAGGCGCCGGAGGGCGTGCTCGACGCGATCCTGACGAGCACCATCGCGCTCTACGACCTGCGCGGGCTGGGCCGGTACCGCAACAGTCGGACCGGCTCGGTCTATATCGTGAAGCCCAAGATGCACGGGCCCGAGGAATGCGGCTTCACCGACCGGCTGTTCGATGCGGTCGAGGATCTGCTCGTGCTGCCGCGCCACACGATCAAGGTGGGCGTGATGGACGAGGAGCGGCGGACCTCGGCCAATCTCGCCGCCTGCATCCATGCCGTGCGCGATCGGATCGTGTTCATCAACACCGGCTTCCTCGATCGCACCGGCGACGAGATCCATACCGGCATGCGCGCCGGGCCGATGGTGCCCAAGGGCGAGATGAAGGGGGCCGAGTGGATCGGTGCCTATGAGGACCGCAACGTCCGCATCGGCCTGGCCTGCGGCCTCTCGGGCAAGGCGCAGATCGGCAAGGGCATGTGGGCGGCGCCGGACCGGATGGCGGACATGCTCGCCCAGAAGATCGCGCATCCGATGAGCGGCGCGAACACCGCCTGGGTGCCGAGCCCGACCGCCGCGACGCTGCACGCGCTCCATTATCATCAGGTCGACGTCTTTGCCCGCCAGCGCGAGATTGCCGGCGAGGCGATCCCCGGCCTGGCGCCGTTGCTCACGGTGCCGCTGGCACCGGGGCGCAACTGGTCGAGCGAGGAAGTCGCGCGCGAGCTCGACAACAATGCCCAGGGCATTCTCGGCTATGTCGTGCGCTGGATCGACCAGGGTGTCGGCTGTTCCAAGGTGCCGGACATTCATGACATCGGCCTGATGGAGGATCGCGCCACCTTGCGCATCTCCTCGCAGCACATGGCCAATTGGCTGCTCCACGGCGTGGCGCGTGCCGACGACATCGACGCTGCGCTTCGGCGGATGGCGGCGAAGGTCGATGCGCAGAATGCCGCGGATCCGCGCTACCGGCCGATGGCGGGCAACGAAGCGACGAGCCTTGCCTTCCAGGCGGCGCGGGCGCTGATCTTCGAGGGGCTGGGGCAGCCAAATGGCTATACCGAACCACTTCTCCACAGGTTTCGTGCCGAAGCGAAGGCGATAGCACGCTGAAATTCCTGGGCTTTCGTAAAAGTGCGGACCCAAAGCGCATTTGGGTCGTTACGCTCGCGAGAGGGCCGGTCTAGGAATGCGGCTCGAAAGGGAGCCAGTTGCGTAGAGGGGTGAAGCGGATTTGGCTGGCGGCGCTCGCCGGCACGGCATGCGTGCCGGGGTTTGCGCATGCCCAGATTTCAGACCCCAAGCCGGGGCAGGGCGCGCCGCCGTCCGGCCCCGCGCCTGCGCCTTCCGCGGCGCCGGCGCCTGCACAGGACGGCACGGTGCGCATGCCGCCCGTCGACGAGAGTCCGATCGTTCCCGATGCCCAGTTCGAAGCCGCGATGCCGAAGATCGAGGGCGACATCAACGCCCCGCTGGAGGCGATGCCGTCGCCCACCGGTTCGCCCACGCCCGGGCCGGCCCCGGCCACCCAGGGACAGGCCGTGCAGCAGGTGCGGGAACACGCCGAGGAGAGTTTCGCGGCCGCACCTGCCGAGGATCCCGAATTCGCCCGCCCGCTACCGCCGCTTTCCGAGTTCAAGGTCGAGCCGCCGGTGGAAGACAAGGTTGCCGACAAGAAGTCGCTGACGATCCGCTACACCACGCATGAGGAAGGGCTTTCCGCCGTCGGCCTCGCGGGGCTGTTCGAGGATCTCTCCGCACTGAAGAATGGCGGTGGGCGGGCGGCGAACACCGCGATGGTCGCAGCGCGCGCGCGGGAAGACGAGCGCCTCGCGATCCGCCTGCTGCAGTCGCGCGGCTATTACGACGCCACCGCGATCTCGACCGTCGACCAGAACCCGCAGACCCCGGGCACGGTCCGCGCGACGATCAGCGCAACGGCCGGGCCGCTCTATCGCCTGGGCGATGTGAAGGTGGCGAGCGACCCCACCGTGCCGCCGGGGCTCCTGCTCGACGAACTCAATCTCAATCCCGGCGATCCGATCGAGGCCGAGCGCGTCCAGGGTGCCGAAGCGAATGTAGCGCTGCGGCTGCCGCAACAGGGCTATCCCTTCGTCAAGGTCGGCCAGCGCGACATTCTGCTCGATGGGGAAACCCATGTCGGCGACTATACGCTGCCGATCGAACTGGGGCCGCGCGCGGTGTTCGGCGATATCCGTACCGAGGTCGGGGGCGATTCCGGCGCGCGACGGGGCGAGCGGGCGAGCCGCAGCGAGCGGCGACAGGAGCGCCGGCGCCGCGTGCGCCAGCCGGCATTCGACGCGGATCACATCCGGGTGCTGCGCCGCTACAAGCCGGGCGCGCTCTACGACATCCGCGCCGTCGACGATCTGCGCGAGGCGATGATCGCCACCAGCCTGTTCTCGACCGTCTCGGTCGAGCCCGTGCGTACGGGCCAGGCGGGGCCGGACGACACCGAGGTGGTCGATTTGCTCGTCCGCCAGAATCCCGGCCGCCCGCGCACATTGGCGGCCGAGCTGGGCTATTCCACCGGCCAGGGCATCCGGCTCACCGGCAGCTGGACGCACCGCAACCTGTTCCCGCCCGAAGGGGCGCTGATCGTCGCGGGCGTGCTCGGCACGCAGGAACAGGGGCTTACCACCACTTTCCGGCGCTCGAACGCCGGGCAGCGCGACAAGACCTTCCAGATCGCCGCGGCGCTCAACCACCAGGACTATGACGCGTATGAGAGCTATACCGGCACGCTCTCGTTCCGCTTCTCGCGCGACTCGACGCCGATCTGGCAGAAGCGCTGGACCTATTTCTACGGTGCCGAACTGGTCGGCGCGAACGAGGATCGCTGGAACTACAACAGCAACCGGCGCGATCGCGGCACCTGGCTGATCGCGGCGGCGCCGCTGTTCCTGGGCTATGACAGCTCGGACAATCTGCTGAATCCCACACGCGGCTTCCGGATCAAGGCCAATGCCAGCCCGGAAACGTCGGTGCGCGGCGCGGCGCGGCCCTATGCGCGCTTCATGCTCGAGGGCACCTATTATCAGCCGGTATCCGACAGCATCGTGATCGCGGGGCGCGCGCGCGTCGGATCGATCATGGGCATCGCGCGCGACGACCTGCCGCCGTCGCGGCGCTATTATTCGGGCGGCGGCGGATCGGTGCGCGGCTTCGGCTACCAGGAGCTCGGGCCCCGTTCCCCCGACGGCAAGCCGGTGGGCGGGCGCAGCTTCAACGAATTCGCGATCGAGGCGCGCTATCGCTTCGGCAATTACGGCATCGTGCCCTTCATCGATGCCGGCCAAGTCTATGAGGGCATCTACCCCACGGGCAAGAACATCCGCTTCGGCGCGGGCATCGGCGGCCGGCTCTACACCAATTTCGGCCCGATCCGCGTCGACGTGGCGACGCCGATCAACCGCAAGCCGGGCGAATCCAAGGTCTCGCTCTACATCTCGATCGGGCAGGCGTTCTGATGGCGGAAGATACGCCTGCGCCCGAGCCCGTTGGCGAGGCCGACGCCGCGGCTGTCGGCCGGCCCTTGTGGCAGCGGGTGGCGAAATGGACGGGGATCGCGCTGGCCGGCCTCGTGCTGGCGATCGGCGCGCTGGTGCTGGGGCTCGACACCCAGGCGGGCCGCCGCTTCGTCGCCGACCAGATCGCCGGGATCACGCTGGAATCGGGCCTCAATTTCCGCATCGGCCGGATCGACGGATCGCTCTACGGCGCGATGGTCCTGCGGAATGTGCAGGTGCGCGACACCAGGGGCGTATTCGCCGCCTCGCGCGAGATCCGGATGGATTGGCGGCCCCTTGCCTATCTGGGCAATCGCGTGGACGTGCGCAGCCTCGCCAGCCCCGAAGTGAAGCTGCTGCGCCTGCCGGCGCTTAAGCCCTCGGGCGATCCCAATGCGCCGCTGCTGCCCGATCTCAACATCGATGTGGGCAGACTCGACGTCGCCCGGATCGACATCGCCAGGGAAGTGGACGGTCGCGCCCGTTATCTCGGCCGGCTGGCCGGCAACGCGCATCTCGCGGACGGACGCGTGCAGATCCTGCTCGATGGCGGCACGGTCGCCGCGCGCGGCGTGCCCGGGGGCGACCGGCTGGCCCTCAGGCTCGACGCGACGCCCGGGAAGAACCGGCTGGACATCGACGTGAAGCTCGACGCGCCGGCCAAGGGGCTGGTCGCCGGACTGGCCGGGCTGGAGGCGCCGCTCGGCTTCGCGGTGGCGGGCAAGGGGGATTGGGCCCGCTGGCAGGGCAAGGCCCGGGGCACGCTGGGCGGTGCCGCGCTCGCCGATCTCGACCTGATCGCGACCAATGGCCGCTTCCAGCTGCGCGGGCCGCTGCACCCCGGGCTGTGGATGAAGGGGCCGGTCGCGCGGCTGGCAGCGCCGCAGCTCGATTTCGACCTCGACGCGAAATGGGCGGACCGCGCCGCGGACGGATCGGTCAAGCTGCGCTCCGCCGCGCTGTCGGTGGAGGCGGCGGGCAAGGTCGATTTCGGCCATAATCGGTTCCACGACCTGAAGGTCGATGCGATCCTGCTCAAGGCCGGGGCGATCGCGCCCGATCTGGTCGGTCGCTCGGTGCGCGCCTCGCTGGCACTGGACGGGGCGTTCGATCGGCCGGTGGTGGATTACAAGCTCGCCGCGGGCGCGCTCGGCTTCGGCGAGACGGTTGCCGAGAACCTCTATGCCGAGGGTCGGGCACGGGTGGATGCGAAGCGCATCCTGGTGCCCGTCAGAGCCCGGGCGGCACGGGTTTCCGGTCTCAACGCGGCGGCCGGGGGACTGGTCACCAACCTTGTCGTCGACGGCGACCTTGCGATTTCGGGCCAGCAGCTGCTTTCCGACAATCTCCGCATCCGCTCGGACAAGATCGACGCGACGGCGATCGTCGCCGCCGATATCGGCCGCGGACGCTATACCGGTGCGCTCAAGGGCCGAGTGAACGACTATCGGATCGACGGCGTCGGCGTCGTCGACCTCAGGACCGATGCCGAGCTGTTCGCCGCACCCGGCGGCGGCTGGGGCATTCGCGGACACATTGCCGGCCAGTCGCGGAAGATCTTCAGCGACGGTGCGCGCGCGTTCCTGGGGGGCAATGCCGTCGCTTCGGCGCGCCTGGTGCTCGATCCCAAGGGGGTGATCAGCATCAGCGACGTGAAGATGAAGGCGCCGCAATTCCGTGTCCTGCGCGGAGCGGGGCGCTATGATCCGGCCGGCCCGATCCTGATCGACGCCGATGCGGTTTCCGATCGATATGGCCCGCTCACCGCGCGGGTGACGGGCACGCTGAACGCGCCGATCATGTTGCTCAAGGCACCCAGGCCCGGCTTGGGCATCGGGCTGGTCGACCTCGAGGCGCGCGTCCGCGGGCGTGGCGATGCCTGGGCGGTGGTGGCGAACGGCAATACCGATTACGGGCCGTTCGATGCCGATGTCCTGGTGCGGACCGGCAACCGCCTCGCGATCGATGTCAATTCGGGCCGTTTCGCTGGGATGGACGTTACCGGCAAGGTCGAGCAGACGGCGGACGGACCGTTCGCCGGCGAGCTGGCGTTCAACGGATCGGGCGTGACGGGACGGGCGACGCTCTCGGCGCAAGGGAAGCTGCAGCGCGCCGATGTGAAGGCGACCGCCGCCAATGCGAAGATACCGGGTGCCGCCGGGCTCACCATCGGCCGTGCGCTGATCGACGGCAGCGTCGTCCTGGCCGACACGCCCGAGATCCATGGCGACGTGCAGGTCGCGAACCTGCGCCAGGGCAATTTCGTGCTCAAGACTGCCCGGGCCAAGATCGCCTATGCCGGCGGCAACGGGACGGCGCAGGTCTTCGCCAATGGTTCCACCGGCGTGCCCTTCCAGATCGCCGCCAATGCCCGGCTCGCGCCCGATGCGTGGCTGGTGGCGGTGCAGGGGCAGGGCAGCGGCGTGCAGTTCCGCACGGCCCAGCCGGCGCATGTTGCGATCCGCGAGGGCGTCTACCACCTGCTGCCGACCAAGGTCGATTTCGACAAGGGCAGCGCGCGGGTGGCAGGCAGCTATGGCAAGGGCATGGTGCTGCAGGCGCGGCTCGACAGCCTCGACCTGGCAGTGGTCAACGCCTTCGTGCCCGATCTCGGCATCGGCGGCACCGCGACGGGCAGCCTCGATTTCGCCCAGACTTCCTTTGAGGCCTTCCCCAGTGCCGATGCCCGGCTCGAGATCGCCGATTTCACGCGCGCCGGCCTGGCCAGCGTCTCGACGCCGGTGCGCGTGAGCTTCGTCGGCAAGCTGCTGCCCGATGGCGGCGATGCGCGTGCGCTGATCCGCCGCGGCAACGCCACGATCGGCCGCGTGGTGGCGACGCTGAGCCCGCTCGGTCCGGAGGCGGGGCCCTGGACCGAACGCATGCTCGCCGCACCGCTTTCGGGCGGCATCCGCTACAATGGGCCGGCGGCGGTGCCCTTTTCGCTGGCGGGCCTCTCCGGCCAGCAGCTCGACGGGCCGATCGGCATCGCGGCGGATTTCTCCGGCAAGGTCGAGGAGCCCAGGCTGACCGGCGTGGTTCGTGCGACCAATCTCCATTACGAGAACGAGAATTTCGGCACCCGGCTCACCGCGATGCAAGTGGACGGCACCTTCTCGAACGACGCGTTCATCCTCAATTCGCTCACCGCCAAGGCAGGGGACGGCACGGTGTCGGCGCAAGGCAGGGTAAGCCTGTCCTCGGCGAACGGCTATCCGATCGCGATCACCGCGGACCTCAACAATGCCCGCCTGGCCCGCAGCGACGCGCTGGGCGCGACCGCGACGGGCAAGATCAGCATCACCAAGAATCCGGAAGTCTCCCGGATCGAGGGACGGCTGACGATCCCGGAGGCGCATTACCAGATCATCCGCCAGGGCGCCGCCGAAGTGCCCGAACTCACCGGTGTGCGCCGCAAGAGCGCGACCGGCGAGGATCAGGGGCCGGCGCCCGTGATCCGCCGTTCGTTCGGCGATTTCGATCTCAACCTGCGCATCGATGCCGACAACCGGCTGTTCGTCACCGGCATGGGCCTGGAATCGGAATGGCGCACCCAGGTGACGGTGCGCGGCACCACGCTGGCGCCCGACATCCGCGGCACGATGGAGATCGTGCGCGGCACCTATAGCTTCGCCAGCCGCCGCTTCGACATCTCGCGCGGCACGATCCGCTTCCAGGGCTCGGCGCTCACCAATCCGTCGGTGGACATCCAGGCGAATACCAGCGCGGAGGGAATCACTGCGATCCTCACCGTCTCGGGCACCGCGCAGCAGCCGCAGATCGCGTTCAGCTCGACGCCGGCGCTGCCGCAGGAGGAAGTGCTTTCGCGCCTGTTCTTCGGCACCAACGTGACCAACCTCTCCGCCACCGAAGCGATCCAGCTTGCCGCCGCGCTCCAGTCGCTGAGCGGCACCGGTGGCGGGCTCAATCCGCTCGGTCAGCTCAAATCGGCCACGGGCATCGACCGGCTGCGCATCCTGGGCGCCGATGACGCGACCGGCCGCGGCACGGCGCTGGCGGCCGGCAAATATCTGACCAACGACATCTATGTGGAGATCATCACCGATGCGCGGGGCTTCACCGCCACGCAGCTCGAAATATCGCTCAGCCGCACGCTGAGCCTGCTTTCCCAGGCGGGCTCCTTCGGCGGATCGAGCGTCAGCCTGAAATATTCCCGGGATTATTGAGCCTGTCGATTTCCCTGCTTACAGTGGTGTAAACAGATCGGCGGGAGAGGCGCGTGGCCGAGCATTTCGACGTAGTGATCGTGGGAGCCGGCATCTCCGGCGTGGGCGCGGCATATCATCTCCAGGCGAACAGCCCGGACCGCAGCTATGTGGTGCTCGAAGGCCGCGAGCGGCTGGGCGGCACCTGGGACCTGTTCCGCTATCCGGGCATCCGTTCGGACTCGGACATGTTCACGCTCGGCTTCTCCTTCCGCCCCTGGACGGCGAGCAAGGCGATCGCCGACGGTCCGTCGATCCTCAACTATCTGGAGGAAGCGGCGCGCGACTATGGGATCGACGAGCATATCCGCTATTCGACGCGGGTGACGGGCGCGAGCTGGTCGACGGAGGAAGCGCTGTGGACCGTCACTGCCGAGCGGGGCGGGGAAGCGGTGACCTTCACCTGCGCATTCCTGTTCCTGTGCACCGGCTATTATAATTACGCGCGCGGCCACACCCCCGACTTCGCCGGGACGGCCGACTTCAAGGGCCGCATCGTCCATCCGCAATTCTGGACCGACGATATCGACTACAAGGACAAGCGGGTCGTGGTGATCGGCAGCGGCGCGACGGCAGTGACGCTGGTGCCGGAACTGGCGAAGCAGGCAAGCCATGTCGTCATGCTCCAACGCTCGCCGACCTATATCGTCTCGCGGCCTTCGCAGGACAGGCTTGCCAACTGGATGCGCGGCTGGATGCCGTCGATGACCGCCTATGGCCTCACGCGCTGGAAGAATGTGCTGCTCCAGCAATTCTTCTTCCGCCTCGCCCGCAAGAACCCGGAAAAGACTCGCGAGCGGATCGTCCAGATGGCGCGCGACGAGCTGGGGCCGGACTATGACGTCGCCACCCATTTCACCCCCCGCTACAATCCGTGGGACCAGCGCGTCTGCCTGGTGCCCGATGCCGATCTGTTCGCCGCGCTGCGCGAGGGCAAGGCCGAAGTGGTGACCGACACGATCGAGCGGTTCACCGAGACCGGGTTGGCGCTCGGCTCGGGGAAGACGCTGGAGACAGACCTGATCGTCACTGCGACCGGTCTCGAGATCCAGCTGTTCAGCGGCATGCCGATCAGCGTGGACGGCAAGGCCTTCGAGCCTGCCAGGGCGATGACCTACAAGGGCATGATGTTCTCCGACGTGCCCAATTTCGCGATCTCCTTTGGCTATACCAATGCCAGCTGGACGCTGAAGAGCGACCTGACCGCCAATTACGTCACCCGCCTGCTCAACGCGATGCGCAAGCGCCGCGTGCGGCAAGTGACGCCCCGCCTGGCCGCGCCGGTCGAGGAAGTGCCGTTCCTCGACTTCACTTCCGGCTATGTCCAGCGCGCGGCGGACAGGCTGCCGCGCCAGGGCACGCGCAAGCCATGGCGGCTCAACCAGAATTACGCCCGCGACGTGATGGCGCTCAAGTTCGGCGGGATCGACCAGGAGATGGAATTCTCCAACCCCGAGCCCGCGAACAAGGCCGCCGCCTAGGCCAGCAGCGCCCGCGCCGCCGCGACGCCGCTGTTATAGGCGCCGTGGACGGTGGAGAATTCGCCGTCGGAACAGGCCTCGCCGGCGAAGCGGATGCGCGGGTCCACCGGGGTGCGCAGCAACGCGCGCGCGCCGTGCCGGCCGGGCACGGCATGGCTGTAGCTGCCGAGGACGTGCGTCTCGCGCGCCCAGGCCGAACCGGCGACGAAGCGCAGCTTCCCGCGCCAGGCGCTGCCGAGCAGGTGGCACAGCTCGCCGATCGCGAATTCCGCGGCGCCGTTCAGCCCTTCCCTTTCCATTGCTCGCGCCCCTTCGCCGCCGAGCATGCACTCGACGATCGGGCGGCCAAAGGGCCGAAGCGTGTAGCTGCCGGTGCATGCGCTGCGGGGATTGCCGACCAGATGGGCATTGTCGTCAATCTCCTCGCCGCCCTCCAGCGTGAAGAACAGCTTGTCGGCAAGGCCGAGCGGCAGCTGGGAGGCGGCGTGGAAGATCGCATCATGGCCCGGCACGCGCAGGGCGCCGCTTGCGAGCACGTTGGTGGAGACAGTTACGATCGCGGCATCGGCGATGATCGTGCCCCGGGGCGTGGCAATGCGGAGCCGCTTGGCCGAGCTGTCGATCCCGCTCGCCGGCGTCGCCAGCGCCACCGGCAGCCCCGCGGCATGCGAAGCGACCAGCGCCCCATAGCCTTGCTCGATGCGCCAATCCATGTCGATCGAGGCTTCGTCATAGGCATGCCAGTCGGTGACCGACATCTCGCGCATCGGCGCGCCGTTGATGAAGCCGGAGAGCGCATCGAGCGCCGCGTTCCATGCGCCGTCCGGCGACAACAGGTCCGAGGCGCGATCGCTCGGCGGGGGCGTGCGCATCGCCGCCATGCATGCGTCGAACACTTCCCACAATTCGGCCTGCTCGGCTCTCGAGAGGCCAAGTTCGCGCCATTGCTCGTCCCAGAGCGGAGGTGCGCGATAGACCGCGAAGCCGCGCGCCTCCGCGATCGCGACCCAGGGGTTCCGGGGGGCGGAATGAAGCCAGCCCGCGCCCAGGTCGATCGGCAAGCCGGCGACGTGCACCGTATGGGCGCGACCGCCGAGCCGGTCCTGCGCCTCGAGCAACAGCACGTCCTTGCCGGCGTCGGCGAGCGTGCGAAGCGCACCGATACCCGCCGCACCGCCGCCGATCACGACGATGTCGGCATGATCCTTCACGTCGCCGGCCGGCTCTTGAGCAAGGCGGAGCGCAGGCACTCGCAGACGATCTCGTCGCGCTGGTTGCGCATGCGATGCTGCCAGGTGACGATGCCCTGGCCGGGGCGCGACTTGCTGGCGCGGACTTCGGTCACTTCGCTTTCCGCCCGCAACGTGTCGCCGATGAAGACGGGCTTCGGCATGCGCAGCGCGTCATAGCCAAGGTTCGCGACCAGCGTACCCGCAGTGGTGTCGCCCACGGTGATCCCCACCATCAGGCTGAAGGTGAAGGTGCCGTTGACGAGAATCTGGCCGAACTCGCTCGCCCGCGCCGCCTCGGCATCGAGGTGAAGCGGCTGGGTGTTGTGCGTCATCGTGGAGAAGAGGAGGTTGTCCGTCTCCGTCACCGTCCGGCGCAGTTCGTGGACGACGACGTCGCCGATCTGCCACTCGTCGAAATACCTGCCCGCCATCGTCAGCCTTCCGTCTTCTCGACCTTTACCAGCAGCGTGCCTTCGCTCACCTGGCTGCCCTGCGCCACCGGCAATTCGCCGACAATGCCGTCGAACGGCGCGGTGAGGCCATGTTCCATCTTCATCGCCTCGAGCGTGACGAGCCGCTGGCCCTTGGTGACCGCGTCGCCCGCCGCTACCTCCACGGCGGTCACCCGGCCGGGCATTGGCGCCAGGATCGCACCGTCGGAAGCGGCGCCGGCCGCCGACACCGCAGCGCGGGGGAGCGACGCCAGGAACGACAATCCGTCGTCGTTGATCGCCACGCCGCCGGAGACCGGCTCGCCGACGACTTCGGCGCTGCGCCAGTCGACGGGCAACTCGGCATGGTGGAGCTTGCCCTCTACATTCACCGCCACCTTGCGGTTTGCCGGAGCATTGAGGCGGAAGCCGAGCGCGCCCCGCAGCGGATTTGGCTGCGGCGCGGAAAGCAGGTCGCCGTCCCAGAAGGCCAGCATGGTCGGCTCGCCATAATATTCCTGGACCAGGATCGCGGCCGCGGCCTGCCTGATCATGTCCTCCGTCGGCTCGGGGGGCGGCAGCAGTGCGGCGCCCCGGGCCGCGATGAAGCCGGTATCTATGCGGCCGGCACGGAAATCCGCGTCGTCGAGCGCCCGCCACAGGAAAGGCGCATTGGTCTTGACCGGATAGATGTCGGTGGCGGCGCAGGCGCGGGCGAGCGCCTCGCAAGCCGCGTCGCGACTCTCCTCGTGCACGACGATCTTGGCGATCATCGGGTCGTAGAAGGGGCTGATCTCGGCGCCCTCATAGACGCCGGTCTCGAGCCGCACGCCCCTGTGCGGGCGGAATATCTCGAGCGCTCCGATGCTCGGCAGGAAGCCCTTGGCCGGATCCTCCGCATAGAGCCGCGCTTCCATCGCCCAGCCCTGGATGGAGAGCTCGTCCTGCCGGAGCGGCAGCTTCTCGCCCGAAGCCACGCGCAGCTGCCACTCGACCAGGTCCTGACCGGTGATTTCCTCGGTCACCGGATGTTCGACCTGGAGACGGGTGTTCATCTCCATGAACCAGATGCGGTCGGCGCGCAGGCCCTCCGAGGCGTCGGCGATGAACTCGATCGTGCCGGCGCCGACATAGTCGACCGCCCTGGCCGCGCGGACGGCGGCGGCGCAGATCGCCGCGCGCGTATCCGGGTCCATGCCCGGCGCGGGGGCTTCCTCGATCACCTTCTGGTGGCGGCGCTGGAGCGAGCAGTCGCGCTCGAACAGGTGGACGACATTGCCGTGCGTGTCGCCGAACACCTGCACTTCGATGTGGCGCGGCGAGAGGATGTACTTCTCGATCAGCACCCGGTCATCGCCGAAGGAGGCGGCAGCCTCGCGCTGGCAGGAGGCGAGGGCGTCGGCGAAGTCGCCGGCCGCATCGACGCGGCGCATGCCCTTGCCGCCGCCGCCGGCTACGGCCTTGATCAGCACGGGATAGCCGATCTTGTCCGCCTCGGCCCGGAGATGCGCGGGGTCCTGGTTTTCGCCGAGATAGCCCGGGGTGACGGGCACGCCGGCCGCGATCATCCGTTCCTTGGCCGCATCCTTCAGTCCCATGGCGCGGATGCTGTCCGGCCGGGGGCCGACCCAGGTCAGGCCGGCGGCGACCACCGCCTCGGCGAAATCGGCATTCTCGGAGAGAAAGCCATAGCCGGGATGGATCGCCTCGGCGCCGGTCTGCCTGGCGGCGGCGATGATCTTCTCGCCGACCAGATAGCTGTCGCGGGCCGGAGAGGGGCCGATATGCACTGCCTCGTCGGCTTCCCGGACGTGCAACGCCTTCGCGTCGGCGTCCGAATAGACCGCGACGGTGCGGATGCCCATGTCGCGGGCGGTGCGAATGATGCGGCAGGCGATCTCGCCGCGATTGGCGATGAGCAGGGACTGGATCATCGGGCGGCCTCGCGGAAGTTTACGAAGTTTACGCTGCGGGGGCCCCGACTTCCCCTCCGATGCGCCGGCCGTGAAGGCTGGGCGGCGGCGAGGCGAAGATTGCGCTGCATGGGGGCCGACGGGTACATGCGAAATCCTAGGTTGAAAGCGGAAATCACGGATGCCGCTCCGGAAAGCCGTGCCGCTGGGCCAGGGCGGCGAGCAGCGCCTCGATCTCGTTGGCGAAGCCGCCCTCCCACATCAGGGCCGGCAGATTCTGGTTTTCCTCCCCGATCGCCTCCACCACCGCGGCACGCGGCCGCGGCCAGGGGACGCGGACCACGTCGATATTGGCGGCGCGCTCGGGGAAGGTGGCCAGCAGCCCTTCGACGACCATGCAGTCCCGGCAATAGAAGACGCGCTTGCCGCCAAGGGCAGGATCGGCGAATTCATGCTCGAGCAGGAAGAGCGTGTCGCGGCTCATTGCGCGGTGCAGCCGGTGGCGCGCTGCGACCAGGTGACGTTGAGCACCTTCCACGACGCGTTCTCGCGGACCAGGTCGAAATGGTTGATCCCGCAATGGTGCGCCTTGCCGTCGATCAGGAAGACATAGGGCGCCCAGACCATGGCGATGTCGCCATCGACTTCGATCGCCGGCATCGAGATGCGCTCCTCGAGCTTCTCCGGGCCCGGCTTGATGCCGGCGGCGAATTCGGTCCAGCTCAGATGGCGGATCGCGCGGCTGCCGTCGGGCTTCTCGATCGCGACGGTGGCGCCGCCCTCGGCTCGCGTCTGGGCGAGGATCGCAGCGCCGTCATGCGCGGCGAGGCCGGCGAACATCGCGTTGATCGGCGTCATCACCGCCGCGGCCTCGGCATCCTCATAGGGTAGCGGGTTGGCCGGGGGCAGCTTGGGCGCGGGCGTGGTCTGGGCCAGCGCCGGGAGCGGGGTGAGGAGGGCGGCGAGGAGAAGCTGCTTCATAGCGGATCCTTCAAGGCTCCTCCCGCGCGTATCGCGGAGAGGAGGAGGTTTCATGTCAACGCCCGGCCTGCCCCGCGGATGCCGGGCAGGGATAGCCGGACCGGATCGGATCGAGCACGGTCAAAACAGGCGGGTCACGCCATTGCGATGCCTTGTTGCGCAGATGATCGGAAACCTTGTTCAGCACGCCATATTCCTGCGGCGTCAGTGCCTGATCCCCGCTGCCGAGCTGCAGGCCGCACGCCTCGCCGCGCTCCATCAGCTTGGCTGCGCCGGTGAGCGCGACGCTGGAAAGTTCGCGGGCACCGGCGACTTCTTCCGCGAGCGGTTCGAACGGCCAGAGCAGGATATTCTTGATCATGCCGCGTCGTCCGCTTGCCCAGGACTCGTAGTGGAGCACCTTGGCGAGGGCATTGGCCCGCTGTTCCAGACCGGCGCGAGTTTCGAGCGGAGCCGTCACCGGAGTCAGGTTATACTGGCGCAGGCCGAAATAGCCGGCGGCGAGAAGCACGACGAGCACCACGCCGCCAAGGCCCACCAGGCGCTTCTGGGCAGCGCGCTGCCAGGGCGATGGGCCTGCCACGTCCTCGATCCGGTTCAGCAGATCATAGCGTATCTTGTCGTAGGTCGAATGGAGCTCGGCAGCGGAGAGCGCGGAAATCTCGTCCAGATCGTCGTTGACCGCGCGCGTCGCCGCATCGGCGGATCTGCGTTCCGCGACCAGCTGGTCGACGAAACCGTCGATCGCCGCCCGATAACGGCCTTCAGTCTCGTCGCGCAGCGCGTGATCGGCAGGATCGGTATTCTCGAGTTCGAGTGCCAGGTTCATGATGGGCGCATAGTCTCGCTGCAAATTCGCCTCCCCCCGTTAGCGATTTCAGTATTGCACAACTCACATCCGGAACACGCCGAACGCCGGGCGTTCCGGGATCTGCGCGTTGAGCGTCGCGGCGAGCGCGATGCCCAGCACGTCGCGGGTCTGCGCCGGATCGATGATGCCGTCGTCCCACAGGCGCGCAGTGGCGTGCCAGGGATTGCCCTCGTCCTCGTAGCGCTGGCGGATCGGGGCCTTGAACGCCTCCGCCTCTTCAGGCGTCCATTTCTCGGCGTCGCGATGGACGGTGGCGAGCACCGAGGCGGCCTGCTCGCCGCCCATCACCGAGATGCGGCTGTTGGGCCAGGTGAACAGGAAGCGGGGCGAATAGGCCCGGCCGCACATGCCGTAATTGCCGGCGCCGAAGCTGCCGCCGATCAGCAGCGTGATCTTGGGCACGGTTGCGGTGGCGACCGCCGTCACCAGCTTCGCGCCATGTTTCGCAATGCCTTCCGCCTCATACTTACCGCCGACCATGAAGCCGGAGATATTCTGGAGGAAGAGCAGCGGGATGCGGCGCTGGCAGGCCAGCTCGATGAAATGCGCGCCCTTCTGCGCGCTTTCCGAAAACAGCACGCCGTTATTGGCGATGATGCCCACCGGCATGCCCCAGATATGCGCGAAGCCGCAGACCAGCGAAGTGCCGTAGAGCGGCTTGAACTCGTGGAATTCGCTGCCGTCGGTAATGCGGGCGATCACCTCGTGCACGTCATAGGGCGCGCGGACGTCGTCGGGGACGATGCCGTACAGCTCTTCCGCGTCATATCTGGGTGCACGGGGATCGAGCAGGGCGATGTCGGGCGTGCGATCGGCGGGCAGGTGGCTGACGATGTCGCGGACGATGGTCAGCGCGTGCTCGTCATTCTCGGCGAGATGGTCGACCACGCCCGACTTGCGCGCATGGAGATCGCCGCCGCCGAGATCCTCGGCCGAAATGACTTCGCCCGTGGCAGCCTTCACCAGCGGCGGTCCGGCGAGGAAGATCGTGCCCTGCGCGCGGACGATCACCGTCTCGTCGCTCATCGCGGGAACATAGGCGCCGCCGGCGGTGCAACTGCCCATCACGCAGGCGATCTGCGGAATGCCCTTGGCCGACATGTTGGCCTGGTTGAAGAAGATGCGGCCGAAATGGTCGCGATCGGGGAAGACCTCGGCCTGGTGAGGCAGGTTGGCGCCGCCCGAATCGACGAGGTAGATGCAGGGCAGGCGGTTCTGCTCGGCGATCTCCTGGGCGCGGAGATGCTTCTTCACCGTCATCGGATAATAGGTGCCACCCTTCACCGTCGCATCGTTGCAGACGATCATCACGGTGCGCCCGGAGACTCGGCCGATCCCCGCGATCAGCCCGGCACCGGGCACCTCGCCCTCGTACATGTCGCAGGCGGCGAGCTGGCCGATCTCGAGAAAGGGGGAGCCGGGGTCGAGCAAATGCTCGACGCGCTCGCGGGGGAGCAGCTTGCCGCGACCGGCATGGCGTTCGCGAGCGGCTTCGCTGCCGCCCAGTGCCGCCCGGGCGACATCGGCGCGAAGCCGCTCCGCCAAAGCGCGATTGTGCGCGGCGCGGGCGCGGAAATCCGCGCTATCCGCCGCAACCCTCGAATCGAGCACCGGGGCGCTCATAGATAGGGCATCCTTCCTGTCCTAGTTTTCCCTTCCCTACACTGGCCGGGCGGGCATGGGAAGGTGCTGGCGCAAAGCAGCGAGCAGGAGTAGCACCCCAGCCATACAGTAATACAGGAGAGTCGGCTTGAAGACTTACACGCTCCTCGTCGCGGCCTTGCTCGCGACCACCGCCTGCACCCCTTCGGGCACGGGCGCGGGGACCACGGCCGCGGCCGGCACCGGCGTCGGCGTCGACCTGGTCGGGCTCGACAAGCAGGTGAAGCCGGGCGACGATTTCGAGGAATATGCCAATGGCGGCTGGCGCGCGAAGACCGAGATCCCGGCCGATCGCGTCATCACCGGCATGTTCCTCGACGTGTTCAACAAGGCCGAGGCGAACAACAAGGCGATCATCGACGCGGCGCTGAAGGCCGATGCCGCTGCCGGCACCGACCAGCGGCGGATCGCCGACTGGTACAAGGCCTATACCGACACCGCGGGGATCGAGGCGCGCGGGCTGGCGCCGCTCAAGCCCGTGCTGGACGCGATCGCCGCGCTCAAGGACAAGAAGGCGCTCTCCGGGATGCTGGGCGGCAATGTCCGCGCCGATGTCGATCCGCTCAACGCGACCAATTTCCACACCGAGAATCTGTTCGGCCTGTGGGTGAGCCAGGCGCTCGACAAGCCCGACCGGACGGTGCCCTATGTGCTCCAGGGCGGCCTGGGGATGGAGGATCGCGACTATTATCTCTCGAAGACCGAGGCGATGGCCAAGGCGCGAGAGGGCTACAAGGCGTATCTGCTCAAGATCTTCACCATGGCGGGTATGAGCGATCCGGCGGCGCGTGCCGCGCGGGTCTTCGACCTCGAGACCAAGATCGCCGCCGCGCACACCGATCTCGTCGCCAGCCAGGACGTGCAGAAGGCCGACAACTGGTGGAAGAAGGCCGATTTCGCGGCCAAGGCACCGGGGATCGACTGGGACGGCTTCTGGAACGCCGCCGGGCTGGGCGGCCAGCAGGAATTCATCGTCTGGCACCCGGACAGCACGGTGAAGCTCGCCAAGCTGGTCGAGAGCGAGCCGATCGAGGCCTGGCAGGACTGGCTGGCCTTCCACCAGATCAACCAGGTCACCGCGGTGCTGCCGGCGAAGTTCGACCAGGCGAGCTTTGACTTCTTCTCGAAGCAGTTGCGCGGCCAGCAGGCGATGCGCCCGCGCGACAAGCGCGCCATCGCCAGCGTCAACAACAACCTCGGCGACGCGGTCGGCCAGCTCTATGTGAAGGACTATTTCCCGGCTTCGTCCAAGGCCGACATCCAGAATATGGTGGCGAACATCAAGGCCGCGTTCGACAAGCGCGTCGCCGGTCTCAGCTGGATGGACGAGGCGACCAAGGCCGAGGCGCGCAAGAAGATCGAGACGATGCGCGTGGGCGTCGGCTATCCGGAGGCCTGGCGCGACTATGCCTCGCTTGACGTGAAGGCGGACGACCCGGTCGGCAACCTGCAGCGCGCCGACAAGGCCGAGACCCGGCACCAGCTCGCCAAGATCGGCAAGCCGGCCGACAAGGGCGAATGGTGGATGACGCCGCAGACGGTGAACGCGGTGAACCTGCCGCTGCAGAATGCGCTCAACTTCCCGGCCGCGATTCTCCAGGCACCCTTCTATGATCCGAAATCGGACGCGGCGGCCAATTACGGCTCGATCGGCGCGACGATCGGCCATGAGATCAGCCACAGCTTCGACAATACCGGCTCGAGCTTCGACAGTGCCGGCAAGCTGCGCAACTGGTGGACGCCCGAGGACCTGAAGCATTTCCAGGAAGCGAGCGCGGCGCTGGCGGCGCAGTACAGCGCCTATGAAGTGCTTCCCGGCCTGTTCCTCAATGGCAAGCAGGTGCTGGCCGAGAACATCGCCGACGTCGCGGGCCTGACTGCCGCCTATGAAGCGTATCACGCCTCGCTCAAGGGCAAGGAAGCGCCGGTTATCAACGGGCTGACCGGCGACCAGCGCTTCTTCCTCGCTTATGCCCAGAGCTGGCGCGAGAAGCAGCGTCAGGAGGCGTTGCGCGCCGAAGTGGCGACCGACGGACATGCGCCGGGCCGCTGGCGCGCGTTCACCGTGCGCAATCTCGACGCATGGTATCCCGCGTTCAACGTGCAGCCGGGCGAGAAGCTGTATTTGGCACCCGAGAAGCGCGTGAAGATATGGTGATATCGGACTGATCGGATAGTCTGGCGGCAGATAGCCAAATGGGAGATGCCATGCGCTGGATGCCCTTGGGAGCGGCGATCGCGCCGCTGCTGTTTGCCGCCATTTCCGCCGATGCCCGCCCGGTCCAGGACGGCTGGACGCCCGCCTGGACCGCCAGCATGTGGCGGGCGGCGGATCCCGACGATCGCGTGGCGGTGGAGAATGCGACGCTGCGCATGAAGGTGCGCGTCGGCGCGGGCGGGAGCAAGGTCCGCATCCGGCTGGCGAACGACTATGGTCAGGCGATGCGGATCGGCGCGGCGACGGTGCGCCTCGCCGGGAGGGCGCCGGTGCGCGTGACGTTCGACGGGCGCGGCGACGCCAGGCTGCCCGCCGGGGCGCCGCTGGTGAGCGACGCGATCGCGATGCCGGTCGAGGCGTTCGAGCAGCTCGAGGTCTCGCTATACCTGCCGGAGAAGGTCGAGATCGAGACAGTCCATATGGCGCGCGGCGCGCCGACGGACATCTCTGCGCCGGGCGACCGTAGCGGCGAGGCATTCGAGGCGGTCCGGCGGTCGGACCCGCGGCCGCTGCTTGCCGAGGTCGACGTGCTCGGTGCGAAGCAGCGCCCGGTGGTCGTCGCCTATGGCGATTCGATCACCGACAATGTCGGCTGCGCGAACGATGCGGTGCCGGCGTGCCGCTGGGGCGACGTGCTCGGCCGGCGCATCGCTGCGGCGGGGATGCCGCATGTGGTGGTGACTCAGGCGATCGGCGGTAATCGCATCCTGCAGGGAGGGCTGGGCCCGACCGCGCTTGCCCGCTTCGATCGCGATGTGCTCGCATTGCCCGGCGTTTCCCATGTCGTGCTGCTCGAAGGCGTCAACGACATCGGGAATTCGGGCAAGAACCGGGGCGGCGTGCAGAATCCGGTGGTGACACCGGAGGACCTGAAGGCGGCCTATCGCCAGATCGTCGCGCGGGCGCATGCGCATGGGATCAAGGTGATCGCGGCGACGATCCTGCCTTATGAAGGCGCCAGCTATCACACGCCCGACGGCGAGGCGCTGCGCGTGGCGATCAACGACTGGATGCGCGGCTCGGGCACCTTCGACGGCGTGGTCGACCTGGAGAAGGCAGTCGCCGATCCCGCCAATCCGAAGCGCCTGGCGCCCGCCCTGCAGGGCGGGGACAATCTCCACCCCAATGGTGCGGGCGAAACCAGGATGGGCGAGGCGATCCCGCTGGCGCTGTTCGAGTAGCTCCAGCTCAATGGGCGGGAAGGACGAGGGGTTTCCCCATCCTCCCCGCCGATGGGAGAAGCAACCCTAGTTGCCGATCAGCTCGCGCCCGATCAGCATGCGGCGGATCTCGTTGGTGCCGGCACCGATGTCGAGCAGCTTGGCGTCGCGGGCGAAGCGCTCGACCGGCCAGTCCTTGGTATAGCCGGCGCCGCCGAGCGCCTGGATCGCCTCGAGCGACACCTTCACGGCATTCTCGGAGGCGAGCAGGATCGCGCCGGCCGCGTCGAAGCGCGTCGTCTTGCCGGCGTCGCAGCTCTTCGCCACGGCATAGACATAGGCGCGGGCCGAGTTCAGCGCGACATACATGTCCGCCACCTTGGCCTGCATCAGCTGAAAATGGCCGATCGGCTGGCCGAACTGCCGGCGCTCGCGGATATAGGGCAGCACGACGTCGAGACAGGCCTGCATGATGCCGAGCTGGATGCCGGCGAGCACCGTGCGCTCATAGTCCAGGCCCGACATCAGCACGCCGACGCCGCCGTTGAGCGGGCCCATCACCTGCTCTTCGGGGACTTCGCAATCGTCGAACACCAGCTCGGCGGTGGGCGATCCGCGCATGCCCATCTTGTCGATCTTCTGGCCGATCGAGAAGCCGGGCATGTCCTTCTCGATCAGGAAGGTGGTGATGCCGCGCGAGCCTTCGCCCGTCTTGGCATAGACGACCAGCGTGTCGGCATAGGCGGCGTTGGTGATCCAGAACTTGGTGCCGTTGAGGACATAGCCGCGATCGGTCTTCTCGGCGCGCAGCTTCATCGAGACGACGTCCGAGCCGGCGCCCGCCTCGGACATGGCGAGCGATCCGACATGCTCGCCCGAGATCAGCTTGGGAAGGTATTTGGCCTTCTGCTCGGGATTGGCCCAGCGGCGGATCTGGTTGACGCACAGGTTCGAGTGGGCGCCGTAGCTGAGCCCGATCGAGGCCGATGCGCGGGCGACTTCCTCCTGCGCGACGACATGCTCGAGATAGCCCAGGCCCAGGCCGCCCCATTCCTCCTCGACGGTGATGCCGTGCAAGCCGAGTTCGCCCATTGCCGGCCAGAGCTCGGCCTTGGGAAACCAGTCCTCGGCATCGATCTTCGCGGCGAGCGGCTCGATGCGCTCCTTCGCGAAGCGCTGCGTCGTCTCGCGGATCATGTCGGCGGTCTCGCCAAGGCTGAAATCGAGCGTGGGATCCATGGGCCTCTCTCCGGAATATGCGCGTCAGCAGTGCTGACCTTTTTCTGCGCGCTTTTCCCCGATTTCGGGCAAGGCGGCAAGGGGAGAGAGGGGAGGCCCCCGGGGGCGATCCCGAACCCCGGGGGGCGGGGGTCAGTCTGCGCCTTCGGTGATTTCCGCGGGCTCGGCAGGTTCGTCGAGGCCACGGATGCGGTCGGGCCAGATCCCCACGGTCGGTCGGCCGGTAACGTTGACGAACGTGTAGGCACGGTCGCCGATATGGATCAGGATCTCCGTCTTGTCCTTCCGCGTGATCTTCAGCTTGTTGTCCGGCGTCGTGACATAGGGGCAATCCTCCAACTTGCCGTTCAGCGTCATCTTGCAGACGCCTGACGGGCTGGTGTCCGGCATGACGATGTCGATATCTATCTTGGAGAAGAATATCTCTCCGCTGAGCTTGGCGCGAAGCTGCTCGATCTCATGGGTGTTTCCACTGCCGAGACGGGCTCCCGAGACGAACAAACCAATCTTCTCGTGCGGGCGCAGCATCGGATTGATGAATTTGCGTAAATCAGCCATTTTACGATTCTCCATGGACTACAAACGCATTTCGACTCGATATGGAAATATCGAAGACATTATTGCATGATTTCTTGGAGAATTTCCCGAACAATAACAGGATATGTTCGATATATTGAGTAAGTACTGGAAAACTCGGCATTAGTATTCTCCGCCTGGTGCGATCAGGCGGTGACGATCATCCCGTCGCGAACCATCACGGGCCAGCGACGCAGCTTTGCCCCCACACAGGGGCCGCCGACACAGGCGCCGTCCTCGATCCGGTAGAGCGCGCCGTGCCAGCTGCACTGGATATGGCTGCCATCGGGCGTGAGATACGCGTCGAGCCTGTTGCTGAGCGGCAGTGCCATGTGCGCGCACAGGTCGAGATACCCATGGACCGTCTCGCCCCGGCGCACGACGAAGCCGTGGAAGCGGCCGGCGCGCATCTCGAGCACGAAATTGCGCGCCTTGCCGTCGGGGATGAGGTCGAGCGGGCCGAGGGTTACGTCGGGAGGCGTTTCGGTGAGGCGTTCGCTCACTTCGGCAGCTGCGCCTTCGGGAAACCTGCCCAGGCCGCGTCGTAATCCGGCTGCGCACGGTCCAGCGCATATTGGGTGGGGCGATAGGGCCAGCATGTCTCGACCATGAAGGCCATGGTCCCGTCGATCTTGTGCGGTTTCAGGTCCGCGTTGCTTGCGCCCTGCCAGCTGGTCACGTCGGGGCCGTGCCCGGCCATGAGATTGTGGAGCGACAGGCCGCCGGGAGCGAAGCCCTCTGCCTTGGCGTCATAGGCGCCGGTGATCAGGCCCATCGCCTCGCTCATCACGTTGCGGTGGAACCAGGGCGGGCGGAACGTGTCCTCGGCGACCATCCAGCGCGGCGGGAAGATCACGAAATCGGCATTGGCGCGGCCCGGCACGTCGCTGGGCGAGGTGAGCACCGTGAAGATCGACGGATCCGGATGGTCGAAGCTCACCGTGTTCATCGTGTTGAACCGGGCGAGGTCGTAGCGCCAGGGTGCGAGATTGCCGTGCCAGGCGACCACATCGAGCGGGCTGTGGGGGAGTGTGGTGGTCCAGAGCGCGCCGAGATGCTTCTGGACGATCTCGAAATCCTCGTCGCGATCCTCGAACCAGGCGGCGGGCGTCTCGAAGTCGCGCGGGTTGGCGAGGCCGTTGGCGCCGATCGGGCCCAGATCGGGCAGGCGGAACAATGCGCCGTGATTCTCGGCGACATAGCCGCGCGCCTCGCCGTCCGGGAGCAGCGCGCGGAAGCGCACGCCGCGCGGCACGAGTGCGACCTGGCCGGGGGCGATGTCGATGCGGCCCAGCTCGGTGAGCAGGGTGATGCGGCCGGCCTGGGGAATGAAGAGCAGCTCGCCATCCGCGTCGAAGAAGACGCGGGTCTCCATGTCCTTGTTGGCGGCATAGACATGCACCGCCACGCCCTCCAGGTCCGCAGGATCGCGGTTGGCGAGCATGGTGGTCATGCCGTCGATCAGATCGGTGCCCGGCGGCGGAGCCTCGACCGGGTTCCAGCGCAGGCGATTGGGGGGCAGGGGATCGCCGACCGTGCCGGGCGCGAAGTTCCTCGCTCCCCGATAATGGGTGAAGGGCGCATGCTCCGCGGTGGGGCGCAGACGATAGAGCCAGGAGCGGCGGTTCTCGTGCCGGGGCGCGGTGAACGCCGTGCCGGAGAGCTGCTCGGCATACAGTCCGAAGGCGGGCCTTTGCGGGCTGTTGCGCCCCACCGGCAGCGCGCCGAGCACCGCCTCGGTGGAGACATGGTTGCCGAAGCCGGGGAAATAGTCGGTCATCGCATCCTCTCTATGCTCGCCTCCCTGTAGCGCTGCCCATAATAGTGTCAAATGATACTATATGATGCGCGATTGCCTATCAGGGTGCGAACCTAAACTTTGTTGGGCGGCGGCGGAGTAATTCCTACTTCTTTAGTGGGTTTAATTCCGGAGTCGTAACCAATGGCCATCATCAGCGCAGCCGCACCCCGGCGGTTCCAGCTGCCAAGCTTCGGCGTGCAGGTCGCCATCGGTATGGCGGCAGGGCTGGTGCTGGGGCTGGCCGCGCGGGCAATCGGCAGCGACGGCGAGACCGCCAGCGGCCTCGCCCAGGCGTTGCAGACGATCGGGCAGATCTTCGTGCAGCTGCTCAAGGTGCTGGTGCCGCCGCTGGTGTTCACGGCGATCGTCGCCTCGATCGCGGCGCTGCGCGACCTAAACAATGCGGCGCGGCTGGTGGTGCGGACGCTGCTGTGGTTCGCGATTACCGCGGCGATCGCAGTGGCGATCGGCATCACGCTCGGCCTTGTGCTCCAGCCGGGGCATCACAGCGCCGTCGCCGCCACCGCGGCGGCGGCGCCTTCGAGCACCGGGAGCTGGCTCGATTTCCTGAAGGGGCTGGTGCCGGTGAATTTCCTGGGGCTGGCGGCATCGACCCGGCTGGCGGAGGGCGGGGCCGTTACCGGGCTCTCGTTCAATGTGCTCCAGATCATCGTGCTCGCGGTCGCGATCGGTGCGGCGGCAGTGCGGGCGGGGGAGGCGGGGCATCGCTTCCTCGATTTCAACGCCTCGGCGCTGGCGGTCTTCCGGCTGCTGCTGCGCTGGGTGATCCGGCTGACTCCGATCGGCACTGCGGCGCTGATCGGCGACGCGGTGGTGCGTTATGGCTGGGAGTCGCTGGCGGCGCTCGGCACCTATGCGGGGGCAGTTTATCTTGGGCTGGCTCTGGTGCTGCTCGTCGTCTATCCGGCGCTGCTGGCGGCGCATGGTCTCAGCCCCTTGCGCTTCTTCGCCTTGGCCTGGCCGGCGATCCAGCTCGGCTTCGTTTCGCGTTCCTCGGTCGGCACGCTGCCGGTGACCGAGGACGTGACCGAGCGCGCACTCGGCGTCCCGCGCGCCTATGCCGCCTTCGCGGTGCCGCTGGGCGCCACGACCAAGATGGACGGCTGCGCGGCGATCTATCCGGCGATCTCGGCGATCTTCGTCGCGCAATTCTATGGCATCCCGCTGGGGATCGAGCATTATGCGCTGATCGCCTTCGTCTCGGTGCTGGGATCGGCCGCCACTGCCGGCCTAACCGGCGCGACCGTGATGCTGACGCTCACCCTTTCCACGCTGGGGCTGCCGCTGGACGGCGTGGGGCTGCTGCTCGCGATCGACCCGATCCTCGACATGGGCCGGACCGCGACCAACGTGGCGGGGCAGATGCTGGTGCCGGTGATCGTGGCGAAGCGGGAAGGACTGCTCGACGAGACACGGTTCCGCGAAGGCGCGCGCGAGGCAAGGGGCGAGCCGGCCCTTGCCTGAGGGTGTTGGCCGGGGCGAGCGGCGCGCTACGCGACTGGCGTCGCTCCCCCGGCTTCCTCTCCAAACCGATACCCGTCAGGCGTCGACCTTGATCACGCCGCGGCGGATCTGATCCAGCTCGATGCTCTCGAACAGCGCCTGGAAGTTGCCGTTGCCGAAGCCTTCATTGCCCTTGCGCTGGATGATCTCGAAGAAGATCGGGCCGAACATGTTCTCGGTGAAGATCTGGAGCAGGATGCCCTCGTCGCCGATATTGCCGTCGATCAGGATGCGGTTCCTGCGCAGGCGCTCCAGGTCCTCGCCGTGGCCGGGTACGCGCTTGTCGACCAGCTCGTAATAAGTCTCGATCGTGTCCTGCAGCTTGACGCCGCGGGCGCGCAGGCGCTCGACCGTGTCGTAGATGTCCGGCGTGGTCAGCGCGAGGTGCTGGATGCCCTCGCCCTTATACTCGCGGATGAACTCCTCGATCTGGCTCTTGTCGTCCTGGCTCTCGTTCAGCGGGATGCGGATCGCCTTGTCGGGTGCGATCATCGCCTGGCTGAACAGGCCGGTCGCCTGGCCCTTGATGTCGAAATACTTCTGCTCCTCGAAGCCGAAGAGCGTGCGGTAGAACTCGCTCCACACCCGCATCTGGCCGCGGCGGACATTGTGGGTGAGGTGATCGAGCAGGTCGAGCCCGACATTGTTCTTCGCCTCGGCCTCCCGCCAGCCGGGGAACTCGGCCCAGTTCTCGTAGAGGTCGATGCCGTCCTGGATGAAATAGAGATAGGATCCGCCGATGCCGAGGATGACGGTGTCGTCCTCGTCGGTGCGCTTGGCGCCGTGCTCGAGCGCCCAGGCCATCGCCTTGGCCGGATCGGCGACGCGAAAGGCCATGGCGCTGGCCGAGGGGCCGTGCTCGCCGCGGAAGGCCGCGACGCGGCCGGCCTCGTCGCGGTTGAGCATCAGGTTGATGCGGCCCTGCTTGTAGCGCGTGACGTTCTTGGTCGGGTGCCGGTGCGTCGGCACGAAGCCGAGCATTTCGAACTGCTTCCCCATCGCCTCGGGATCGGGCGAGGTGAATTCGACGAATTCGAAGCCGTTGAGGCCGAGCGGATTGGCAGGATCGGTCATGGGTGCACGCTCCAAGAAGGTAACGCGCGGGCTAGTCCGAAGTGCAGTTAGTGTCAATTGATACTAGTTGCGGTCAGAGCCCTTCGCCACCCACCCAGTGCGCATTGGAGAGGCGCCGGGCGACGCTCCAGGTCTGGGTGCGGATGTCCGGCACCGCGACGATTTCCCAGAAGGCCCCGCGCGTCATCGGACCCAGCGCGTAGAGATTGGCGTTGGGCCGGCCCCTGGCGTTGATCGTCTGGCCCTGATTGTCGACATCGATGCCCAGATGCGCGGCGTCGGGGCGGATCACGCCGCGTGCCGCGAGCTGTTGCAGCAAGGGTTCCTCGGTGCGGTTGAGGTCGCCAAGGGGGCCGGTGCAGTTGACGATGCGCTGGACGAGTATCGCCTCCGCCGTCTCGGCGCCGCGGCGGCGGAGTTTGACCTCGATGCCCCCGGGCTTCTCCTCGAAGCCGAGCGTCTTGCCTGCGATCACTTCGAGCTGGCCGCGCTCGACAACGGCCATCAGCCGGGCATGGACCTCCGGGGCGAGGCGGTGGCGATGCACGTCCCACCAGGGGCGGAGATGGCGCAGGAATCGGCCGCGCTCGGCCTCGCTGGCATTGCCCCACATCGCCTGAGTGAAGGGGCGGAGTTCGTCGACCGCGTTGCGCCAGCCGATTTCCGCGCCGCGCGCGCGCACGGCGTGCAGCAACCCGGAGGCAGTGGTGGCGGGGCGCTCGGCCAGCTTCTTCCAGTCGCTGCCCGGCGCATGGGCGCGCGGCAGCAGGCCGCGGCGGGACAGCGCGACGATCTTGCCCTTGAACCCGCGCGCGTCGAGCAGCAGCACGACGTCGATCATCGTCAGGCCGGTGCCGATCACCAGCACGGTATCGTCGGGGCCGAGCCCTTCGGGCACGCTGGCGTCCCAGGGGTCGCCCTTGTAACGCTCCGCGGAGAGCTTCTCGGGATCGAGGCCGGGCGGATCGTGCGGGGGCAGGTTGCCGACCGCAAGCACCGCGGCGTCGGCCTCGATCGTGCCGGTCTTCAGCCGCACCTTCACGCCATCGCCGAATTCCAGGTCCTCGACTTCGTCGCGAACCAGCTTCAGCCGGTCGGGATGCTCGAGCAGCGCGGCGTCGAGCAGCTCGCGGAGATACTCGCCATAGGTGACGCGGGGGATGAAGGCGCTCGGCGCATCCTCCACGCCGCGCGCCTGGAGCCAGCGGACGAAGTGCGAGGGATCGTCGGGGAAGGCGCTCATGTTCGCGGCGCGCACGTTGAGCACATGGCTGGGATGCGCGGCGCCATAGGCGAGGCCCAGGCCCGCCACCGGCGCGCGCTCGATCAGCGTGGCGCGGGGCCCCTCGTGGCGAAGCAGGTTGACCGCCTGCAGGGTGCCGGAGAAACCGGCGCCGATGATTGCGACATGCTCGATCACGTCAGATTTCGTATTCGATCTGCCACTCGGGCTGTTCATAGGCCGGCTTGCGTGCCGCCATGCCGGGCTGGCGGGCGAGCATCTGCCCGTAAAGCCGCTTCACCGCATCGCTGGCGGTGCGGGCGAACAGCGCCGGGACGACGGCATGGACCACACAGGCTGCGCCCCCGACGATCATGGTGAAGCCGAATCGCGCGGCGGTGGCGGCATGCTCGCCATAGCTTTCGCCGACGGCGCGCGGATGGGACAGGAAGATGCGCTCGAACATGGGCGCCGTGTACGCCCCCCGGGCCGCACTGTGAAGTACAGCTTTTGCGATCCCAAGCCTGGCTTTGTTTGCAATGCGACGGCGCATGGCCGAACCTGGGGAAGAGGCGAGCCGGAGAGCACGCGCAGCGACGGGGGTTCCAACCGCGGACGGACTGTGGTTGGTTAGCGCTAACAATATGAGGGGATGACAGCTTGAGCGAGGATGCACGGTCCGACACCCCGTCGGCGCCCTTGGGCGAACATCATACGGCCACCCGCAACGAGAAGATGGTGATCGCGGCATCGTCGCTGGGCACCGTGTTCGAATGGTATGATTTCTATCTCTACGGCCTGCTCGCCACGACGATCTCGGCGCAGTTCTTTGCCGGGGTGAACGACACCACCGCATTCATCTTCGCGCTCGCGGCGTTCGCGGCGGGGTTCGCGGTGCGTCCGTTCGGTGCGCTCGTCTTCGGGCGGATCGGCGACCTGGTGGGGCGCAAGAATACGTTCCTGGTGACGATGGGGATCATGGGCGGATCGACCTTCGCCGTGGGCCTGCTCCCCAATTTCGCCACTGCCGGCGTGGCCGCGCCGATCCTGCTGGTGACGTTGCGGGTGCTCCAGGGGCTGGCGCTGGGCGGCCAATATGGCGGCGCCGCCACCTATGTCGCCGAGCATGCGCCCAACCATAAGCGCGGGCTCTACACCAGCTGGATCCAGACCACCGCGACGCTCGGCCTGTTCGCCTCGCTGCTTGTCGTGATCGGCACGCGGTCATGGCTGGGCGAGGCGGCGTTCGCGAACTGGGGCTGGCGCGTGCCGTTCCTCGCCTCGATCCTGCTGCTCGGCGTATCGCTCTGGGTGCGGCTCCAGCTCAACGAGAGCCCGGTCTATGCCCGGATGAAGGCGAGCGGCAACACGTCCAAGGCGCCGCTCACCGAGGCGTTCCTGCGCTGGGGCAACCTGCGCATCGTCCTCATCGCGCTGTTCGGTGCGGTCGTGGGGCAGGCGGTAGTGTGGTACACGGGGCAATTCTACGCGCTGTTCTTCCTCGAGAAGACGCTGAAGGTCGACGGGATGACCGCGAACGTCCTGATCGCCATCGCGCTGGCGCTGGGCACGCCCTTCTTCGTGTTCTTCGGTTGGCTCTCGGACAAGATCGGGCGCAAGCCGATCATCCTGGCCGGATGCCTGCTCGCCTCGATCAGCTATTTCCCGCTGTTCCATGCGCTGACCCAGGCGGCGAACCCCGCGCTGGCCGAGGCGCAGGCGCGGGCGCCGGTGGTCGTCTCCACGCTCAATGCGCATTGCTCCTTCCAGTTCGATCCGATCGGCAAGAACAAGTTCGATGCGAGTGGTTGCGATGTCGCCAAATCCTATCTCGCCAAGGCTGGCGTTCCCTATGAGCATGAAGTCCTCCGCCTGTCGGACGATGTGACGATGTCGCCAGTGCCGGAGGATCAGGTCGAGGTGGCGATCGGCGGGAGCAAGGTCACTGCGCCGACCGCACTTGCCGGCATGGGCACGGGTGCCCGCAAGGCAGCGATCGCTGCCTTCCAGAAGGACCTCCAGGCCGCGCTCGCCGCTGCCCGCTACCCTGCCAAGGCGGACGATGCTCGGATCGACAAGCCGCTGGTGGTGGCGATCCTGTTCGCGCTCGTGCTGCTGGTGACCATGGTCTATGGCCCGATCGCGGCGATGCTGGTCGAGCTCTTCCCCAGCCGCATCCGCTATACGTCGATGAGCCTGCCCTATCATCTGGGCAATGGCTGGTTCGGCGGCTTCCTGCCCGCCACCGCCTTCGCGATGGTGGCGGCGACGGGGGACATCTATTACGGCCTCTGGTATCCGGTGGTGGCCGCGGCCGCGACGCTTGTCATCGGCCTGTTGCTGCTCCCCGAAACCTTCCGGCGGAAGATCGAGGAATGACCGTCGAAACCGTGCGCGCCTGGCTTGCCGAACATGCGCCGGATCTTGTCCTGATCGAGCAGGCGGCGAGCACCGCCACGGTGGCGGAGGCGGCGGCGACGCTCGGGGTCGAGCCCGGGCGCATCGCCAAGACGCTGGCGCTGCGGGTGGGCGATGCTGTCGTGCTCGTCGTCGCGCGTGGCGATGCGCGGCTCGACAATCCCAGGATCAAGGCCGAGTTCGCGGGCCGCGCCTCGATGCTCGGCGCCGAAGAGGCGGAGGCGCTGACCGGTCATCCGGTGGGTGGGGTCTGCCCCTTCGGGCTGGCAACTCCGCTGCCGGTCTATTGCGATGTCTCGATCCGGGGATTCGCGACGGTGTTTCCGGCGGCGGGCTCGCGCACCGCATCGGTGGAAATCGCGCCCGAACGCCTGGCGGCGCTGGTTTCGCGGCGTTGGGTTGACGTATGCAAGCTGGGGTGAGCAAATGCGCTTGACCCGCCGCGCAACCTTCCCTAACGGACCGCCTCCACGCTTCGGCATGGCCCCTTCGTCTAGCGGTTAGGACGCGGCCCTTTCACGGCTGAAACACGGGTTCGATTCCCGTAGGGGTCACCATCCGCCGCTCGCGGCGTGGTCTTCCACATCGATTGGCGTTCGCCGACGGCAGCAGGGGCTAGTCCGCCCAGGCCGCGTCCTCGACGTGCAGCTCGGCCGCGGGGCGGGAGCCCCAATCGTCGATCCTGGCACGGCCGGCGAGCCAGAGCTTGCGGTGGCGCGGAGCGGAGAGCAGCGCCTGGCCCAGCTCGGTATCGGCCTGTCGGAAGGCGACGGCCTTGATGCTGCGCCCGTCCGGCCCCGCCACGATCAGCCGCACATGCCCGCCCGTGCCGACCACATCGGCCTTGATCACCGTCACCGGCCCCGCCGCCACGCGCGGCGCCGGCCAGCCCATGCCATAGGGGCCGCCGGCCTCCATCGCGTTGACGAGCTCGGGGCAGACGCCGCCCGGGGCCACCACCGCGTCGAGCAGCAGCGCGCGCTCGCCCATCGCCTGGGTGACGCGTTCGGAAAGCCGCTCCTCGAGGAACTCGGCAAAGCTATCGAGCCGCTCGGCATCGATCGTCACGCCGCAGGCCATGGCGTGGCCGCCCCCCGCCCTGAGCAGCCCCGCATCCTTGGCGGCGAGCACTGCGGCGCCCAGATCGACGCCGGGGATCGAGCGGCCCGAACCCTTGCCGATACCATCCTCGTCGAGCGCGATCACGATCGCCGGCCGGCCGAGCTTTTCCTTGAGCCGCCCCGCGACAATGCCGATCACGCCGGCATGCCAGCCCTTGCTCGCAATCACCGCGACCGCGTGGTTCGCCTTGCGCAGGCTGAGCTCTTCCGCCTCGGCCTGCACGCCGGCCTCGATCGCGCGGCGCTCCTCGTTGAGCTGGTTCAGTTCCTCCGCGATCGTCCGTGCTTCCTCGGGATCGCGGGTGGTGAGGAGGCGCACGCCCAGGTCCGAGCGGCCGACGCGCCCGCCGGCATTGATCCGGGGGCCGAGCGCGAAGCCCAGGTCAGTGGCGGTCGGCGCGCGGGTGAGGCGTGAGGCCTCGATCAGCGCATTCAGCCCGATGTTGCGCCGCTGCGCCATCACCTTGAGGCCCTGGGCGACGAAGGCGCGGTTGAGCCCCTTCAGCGCCGCCACGTCGGCGACGGTGCCGAGCGCGACGATATCGAGCAGGTCGAGCAATTTGGGTTCGGCCCGGCTCGCGAAATAGCCGCGCCCGCGCAGCGTACGGATCAGGGCCGCGCCGAGCAGCCAGGCGACGCCGACCGCCGCGAGGTGGCCGTGCGCCGCACCCTCGGTCTCGTCGAGCCGGTTGGGGTTCACCAGCGCGAGCGCCTGCGGAAGCTCGGTGGTGCATTTGTGATGGTCGACGACGATCACCTCGGCGCCGGCGGCTTTCGCCATCTCCAGCGCCTCGAAGGCCTGGGCGCCGCAGTCGACGGTGACGATCAGGCTGGCGCCCTCGTGCTTGAGCCGCACCAGCGCCTCGCCCGAGGGGCCATAGCCCTCCATCAGCCGGTCGGGAATATAGGGGCGCGCCTCGAGGCCCAAATCCCGCAGAAGCAATATGAGCAATGCCGCGGAAGTAGCGCCATCCACGTCGTAATCGCCGAAGATCGCAACCTGTTCGCGCTGCTCGACAGCATCGGCGAGCCGCGCGGCGGCCTTGTCCATGTCGCGGAAGATCGAGGGGTCGGGCATGAAGGCGCGGATGCTGGGCGCCTTGTGCATGTCGAGTTCCTCGCGCGCCACGCCGCGGGCGATCAGCAATTGCGTCACCAGGTCGTCCGGCACCAGCCCGCCGCGCGAATCGGCGGCGAGCCCGCGCCAGTGCCAGGGCTGGCCGGTGATCGAGCGCTGGATGTTGAGGACTGCGGACATCGGAACAGCTATGGAACAGGGGCGGGGGCCTGTCCATTCCTCCGCCGTTTCGCTCCGGGCGGGTTATTCCGTCAGGGTCGACACTTGCTGGTGCAGGCGCCGGGCATAGGCCCTTGCGAACGCATCATGGACGCGGGCGACGCCGGGATCGACGGTGGTGCGCGCCTTCTCCGCGCTCAGGCGCTGGCGGTATTCGAGATATTCTCGGTCGTTCTGCGATGACATGGGGAAGCTCCGGCTTCAAGCGGCAGCTTTCCAGTTGCTGTCGGTTCGCGCCTTGCTCGGGGTGTCGGGCGCCAATATTTTGTAGTTACATGGTTTTTTCTGCGGTGGCGAGCGAATAGCGGCATTGCGGGTTCGGTTCGTCGCATTTCCCGCACGCCCTCGTTCAGGCTCGTTCGGGGCCCGCGAAACCGCCGGGCTGGCGCTTCCGCCAATCCGCGCCTACATCGCATCGCCTTATGGCCCGTCCGCGTCCCGCCCAAGAGAAAGTGAAGACCGTCGCCGAGAACCGGCGCGCGCGGTTCGATTATTTCATCGAGCAGACCTATGAGGCCGGCATCGCGCTCACCGGCACCGAGGTGAAGTCGCTGCGCTTCGGCGAGGGCTCGATCGCCGAGGCCTATGCCGAAGTGAACGACGGCGGCGTCTGGCTGGTCAATTCGAACATCCCCGAGTTCAGCCACGGCAATCGGTTCAACCACGAACCCAAGCGCCCCCGTAAATTGCTCCTTCATGAGCGGGAGATAAACAAGCTCCATGGTGCGGTGGCGCGCGAAGGGATGACCCTCGTGCCGCTGTCCATCTATTTCAACGGGCGAGGCCGCGCGAAGGTCGAGCTGGCGCTGGCGAAGGGCAAGAAGACGCATGACAAGCGCGACTCGATCAAGGAGCGGGACTGGAAGCGGGAGCAGGGGCGACTGCTCCGCGACCGTGGTTGATCCCGCGCCCGCTTCGGGCAAGTCGCGTTTCCGCCGCTGGCTCGACAAGGCGACGCCCAGCCGCGAATCGGTCGAGAGCAATCGCTGGCTCCGCCCGGTCGCGAACCGGGTGATGCACAGCTCGCTTTGGCGATTCACGCGCCGCTCGGTGCCGCGCGGCGTGGCGCTGGGCGTGGTGACCGGCGTGTTGGTGCCGATGGGGCAGATTCCCGCCTCGGCCGTGCTCGCGCTCCCGCTGCGCGCCAATATCCCGGCGGCCGCCGCGACCACCTTCATCACCAATCCCTTCACGACGCCGCCGCTCTGGGTGGCGGCCTATTGGCTGGGCAGCTGGATGATCGGCCCCGGCGCGGCGATCGAGAAGGCGCAGGTGATCGAGCGGAGCTGGAGCGACTGGCTGGTCCACCAGGCCGGCCCGGCGACGCTCACCGGCCTGGTCACCATCACCGGCGCGCTTGCCCTGGTCGGCTATTTCGGCACCGCGCTGGCGTGGCGCCTGTGGATCGCCCGCAAATGGAAGCGGCGCGCCGATGCCCGGGCCGCGCGCGGCGGAGGACCCGTTATCACGGCGTAATAATGTTACGTTCGCCCGATTGACGGAGCCCATCGACGGTCTAAGACAGCCCGATCAACCATCGGGGGTTCCCATGCGCCTGTCGCTCCTCACCACCAGTTTCCTCGCCGCGCCCGTGCTGCTTGCCGGCTGCGCGCACAATGCCCCGCTGCCGGCCGTGCCGGTCGAGGCCGCGCCCGTCACCGAGCCCGATCCGGCGCCGCAGCCCGAAAAGCCCAAGCCGGTCTACGGCACCTATGGCTTCGACACCGCCGGCATGGACCCCGCGATCAAGCCGGGCGACGATTTCTACAACTATGCCAATGGCGCCTGGGCGAAGAACACGCCGATCCCGGCCGACAAGTCGAACTATGGTTCGTTCAACATCCTGGACGACAACGCCAAGAAGCAGACGCACGAGATTCTCGATGCGGCGAAGGCCGATCCGAACTCGAAGATCGGCACTGCCTATGCCACTTATCTCGACACCGCGGCGATCGACGGCAAGGGCCTGGCGCCGGCCAAGCCGTGGCTCGACCAGATCAAGGCGCTGACCTCCAAGGCCGGCTATCCCGCGCTCGCTGCCGCCGCGCGCCGCAGCGGCGTGGGCGTGCCCTTCGCCACCTATGTCGGCCAGGACGACAAGGAGCCGGAAGTCTATGCGCTGAGCCTCTACCAGGCCGGGCTGGGCATGCCCGACCGCGACTATTACCTCTCGAAGGACGCCAAGTTCGTCGAGACCAAGGCGGCCTATCTCAAGCATCTTGCCAACGTGCTGACGCTCGCCGGCGAACCCAACGCCGCGGCACGCGCCCAGGCGATCGTCGATTTCGAGACGAAGATCGCCGGGGTGCAGTGGACTCGCGTCGAGAGCCGCGACGCGACCAAGACCTATAACAAGATGACGGTCGCCCAGCTGCAGAAGTCGGCGCCGGGCTTCGACTTCAAGGCCTTTTTCGCCGCCGGCAAGACGCCGGTGGAAAATGTGATCGTCGGCCAGCCCAGCGCGGTTACGGGCATCGCCCGCCTGATCCAGCAGGCGCCGCTGGCGGTGCTGAAGGACCAGCTGCTGGTCCGCACGCTCGATAATTTCGCCGATGTGCTGCCGAGCGCTTTCGACAAGGAGCAGTTCGCCTTTTACGGCACCACCCTGTCGGGCACGCCGGAGCAGGAGGAGCGCTGGAAGCGCGCGGTGGACTTCACCACCGGCGCGCTCTCCGACGACGTCAGCCAGGTCTATGTCGCCAAATATTTCCCGCCCGAGACCAAGGCGGCTGCCGACCAGCTGGTGAAGAACGTGATCGCGGCGATGGACCGCCGGATCGACAAGCTGGAATGGATGGCGCCCGAGACCAAGGTGAAGGCGCATGAGAAGCTCGCCGCCTTCAAGCCGAAGATCGGCTATCCGGATCATTGGCAGGACTATTCGGCGCTGACGATCACGCCCGGCGACGCATTCGGCAACAATGTGCGCGCCAACAACTGGCAGTATGACGACAATGTCTCCAAGCTCGGCCAGCCGATCCGCCGCTGGGAATGGGGCATGACGCCGATGACGATCAACGCCTATGCCAATTTCGGCATGGTCGAGATCGTCTTCCCCGCCGCGATCCTGCAGCCGCCCTTCTTCGACCCCAACGCCGATCCGGCAGTCAATTATGGCGGCATCGGCGCGGTGATCGGCCATGAGCTGAGCCACCATTTCGACGACCAGGGCGCCAAGTACGACAAGGAAGGCCGCCTGACCGACTGGTGGACTCCGGCGGACGTCAAGGCGTTCAAGGCGCGCACCGACGCGCTGGTCGCCCAGTACGACCAGTATGAGCCGCTGCCCGGCATGCATGTGAAGGGCGCGCTGACGCTCGGCGAGAATGTGGCCGACCTGGCCGGCCTTACCGTCGCCTATGACGCGTACAAGGCTTCGCTGAACGGCCAGGCGGCGCCGGTGCTCGACGGCACCACCGGCGACCAGCGCTTCTACCAGGGCTGGGCCCAGGTGTGGCGCCGCAACTATCGCGAGGCGAATCTGCGCCAGCGCCTGCTTACCGATCCGCACTCGCCTTCGCAGCAGCGTGCCTGGGTCGTGCGCAACCTCGATCCCTGGTACGGGGCCTACAACCCCGATCCGGCAACCAAGCTGTTCCTGACGCCCGACAAGCGCGTCCAGATCTGGTGATCCGATTTCTCCCTCTCCCCCGTTCGGGGAGAGGGAGATTCGCTTGACCCACGCCCTGCGACCGAACATCGGTGGCGCATGGCCACGTTGCCCGCCCATAGCCCCATTTCGACGTCCCGCCGCTGGCTGCCCTTCGCGGCGGCGATCCTGGCCGGGTTCCTCGCGGGCGCGGTGATCCTGCTCACCTTGAACGACCGCGCGGTCGCGGTCGGCTTCGTCGCGGCGGGGCTGCTTGCCGCAGGCGGGCTCTGGGGCGCGCGCAAGCTCTTCCATGCGGATATCGCCGGCGAGGCCCCGGTCGACTGGTCGGTCGCCCAGGCGCTCGCTGCGGCCAGCGACGACGCGCTGGCGGTCACCGACCGTGCCGGACGCCTGGTCTGCGCCAACAGCCGCTTCGAGGCATTGTTCGCCGGCTGGCCGACACCGCCCAATCTCCCGATCAGCGACGCCGCCGTCGCCGCGCTCGGCACTGCGGCGCGAACTGCCTGGCGCGACGGCGAGGCGCGCGAAGACGGCATTCAGGTGTTCGGCGCTCCCGTATCGGCCCGCGTCCAGCGGGTGGGCGAGGAATCGCTCGTCTGGCGCTTCATTGGCGTGCAGGCGCTCGACCTCGCCAGCCAGGTCCAGGCGCTGATCGACGGCCATACCGGCGACCGGCTGGGCTCGGCCGGCATCATGGCCGCGATGGTGTCGCCCGAGGGCCGGGTGCGCAGTGCCAACCGCGTGTTCCGCCTGCGCGCCATGGGCAGCCCGGACGCCGCCGCCGAGGGGCGCGACTTCGCCCGCTTCCTGATCACCGATTCCATGGGGCTGGTCCGTTTCGAGCGCGAGGGGCTGGAGGGCAATCCGCTCCGCGTGCTGCAGATCCCCTTCCTCGACGGCGAGGAGGCGCCGCTGCTCGTGGCGCTGCTCGACGAGGAGCAGGGCAATCTGCCGACGCCGGCGATCGGCGCCAGCGCCGGCGCGCATGTCCGCTCGCTGATCGCGCTGCTGCCGCTCGGACTTGCCCTGGTCGATCGCGACGGCCGCTTCGCCAGCATGAACGATGCGTTCGTTCGGGCCACCCGCGTCAATGCCGCGGCGCCGCCGCTCTATCCGGGCGACCTGGTGGTGCGCGAGGACAAGGCCGCGCTCGCCGACGCCGTCCGCCGCTTTGCCGGCGGGGCGCCGCAATCGGCCGAGATGACCGTGCGCATGGCCGATGCGCCCGAGGAGCCGGTCTCGATCGGAATCGCCGGCGCGCGCGGGCTGGGCGAAGCCGCCGTGCTGATCAGCCTCAAGGATTCGGGCGAGGAATCAAAGCTCAAGCGCCAGGTCGCACAGGCTACCAAGATGCAGGCGGTGGGGCAGCTCGCGGGCGGCGTCGCGCATGATTTCAACAATATCCTGACCGCGATCATCGGGCATTGCGATTTGATGCTGATGCGCCATTCGCCTGGCGATAGCGACTATGACGACATCCAGCAGATACGCGCCAATTCGAACCGTGCCGCCTCGCTGACCCGCCAACTGCTCGCCTTCTCGCGCCAGCAGACGCTGCGCCCGCAATTGCTCCAGCTGCCCGACGTCATCTCCGAAGTCTCGAACCTGTTGAAGCGGCTGCTCGGCGAGACCGTGCGGCTCGAAGTCAAGCATGGCCGCAACCTGGGCCCGGTACGCGCCGACCCGGGCCAGCTCGAGCAGGTGGTGGTCAATCTCGCGGTCAATGCGCGCGACGCGATGCTTTCGCAGAATCCCAATGGCGGCGGCACGCTCACCATCGAGACGATGGCGGTGCCGGCCGCCGATGTGCGCCGGATGGACGACGACGTGCTGCCGGTCGGCGACTATACCGCGCTGCGCATCGCCGATACCGGCACCGGCATCCCGAGCGAGATCCTCGCCAAGATCTGGGAGCCGTTCTTCACCACCAAGGAAGTGGGCAAGGGTACCGGCCTGGGCCTTTCCACCGTCTATGGCATCATCAAGCAATCGGGCGGATTCATCTTCGCCGAGAACGTGCCCGGCGGCGGGGCGGAGTTCACCATCTACCTGCCGGTCCACGCCGCGACCGAGGCGCCGGTCGTCGCCAAGCTGCCCGGGCCCAAGGAGAAGCCCGCCGATACCTGGGGCACCGGCACGATCCTGGTGGTCGAGGACGAGGACATGGTCCGCGCCATCGCCGAGCGCGCGCTCGCCCGCCAGGGCTATACCGTGGTCACCGCCGACAATGGCGAGGCGGCTCTGGAGCTGATCGAGACGATCGACCGGCCCGACCTGCTCATCTCCGATGTGGTCATGCCGGTGATGGACGGCCCGACGATGGCGCGCCGGATCCGCGCCAAATATCCCGATCTGCCGATCCTGTTCATGTCGGGCTACGCCGAAGAACAGCTGCGCAAGTCGATTGATCTGGAGCAAGTCGCCTTCCTGCCGAAGCCCTTTTCGGTGCAGCAACTTGCCGAAGCCGCGCGCGATGTGCTTTCACCCAAATAAATACTTGGCGTATCGTGATTTTCCTGCGATGGGAGCGGCCATGCCGGGGCCCCAGAAAATCCTGATCGTTGAAGACGAGCCGCTCATTGCGATGATGCTCGAGGACTTTCTCGATGCGCTCGATCGCCTCGTCGCCGGCACGGTGGACAGCGTCGCCTCGGCCCTCGAACTGGTCGAGGCCGGCGGCATCGACGCGGCCATCATGGACGTGAACCTGCGCGGCGGCGAAACCAGCTGGCCGATCGCCGATGCGCTGGCTGCGCGGGGCATCCCCTTCGTGCTCGCCACCGGTGGGGCGGGGGACATGATCGCGGAAGCCTATCGCGACCGTCCCGTGCTCTCCAAGCCGTTCACGATGGACAGCGTCGAAAAGGTGCTCGACAGCCTCGTCGCGGCGGACTGAGCGCAGGCTTTCCCTTTCCTTCTTTGCCGCACCGTAGCGCGGACCTAGTCGATCAGGCGCACGGGGTCCCCGAGCCGGATCAGCCCCGGCCGCGCCGGCCCGGCATAGATGCCGTATCTGTTGCCGAAGTCCTGTGCGACGGTGCGCAGCACGCGCGGCGCCTTCGCACCGGTCTCCGGATCGATCGTCACGATCACGCAGCGCGCGATCGGATCGGCGCATTGCACCACCGCGCCGTGTTCCTCGTCGCCGAACGCCAATCGCCGGCCCCGCCATTCGGCGGCGGGCACATCGCTCTCCACGATCACGTTGATCCGGAAGCGCATGATGTCGAGCGCGTCGCCATGCGCCGCCTCCAGCGCGGCATGGCCGGCGCTGGTCTGGATCGAGACCGGCATCGAATCATAGATGCCCCGCGCTACCTGGATCAATGCGGCGGGTTCGCCCGCGGCGGCTTCCAGCTGCGCCTTGAGCAGCGGATCGCGGAGCGGGACCGTCGTGCCGTCGGGCGTCTCGACCGTCACCGCGCTGGTCTTGGGCCGTGCCGGGTCGTCGAAGCGAGCCCGGTGGAGGACCATTGCCGGCACTTCGCGCGCGGTGAGCCAGGGGAAGCGCGTGCCGTTGGCCGCGCGGACGAACGCATATTGCCGGTCGCCCTCGATTCCCTGCCAGTCGAGTTCCGCCACGTCGAGCCGTTCCCCGGCCATCGACTTGACTGGAAAGCGGTTGAGCGCACGGACATGGCCGACGATGCGGGTCATTCCGCCCGGCTAGCGGGCACGAGACGGAAGGGCAATCGCGGCCTTGCGGGGAGGTGGAACGATTATGGAACAAAAAATCCCGTTCCGCTCTTGTTCTTGGAGAACAAACGCGATACACGGCCTCCAACACAGGTTGAAGGCGCAAGCCAAACCTTCTAGCGACGGGGACTTCCAATGGCAGCTTCGCTCAAGGTGATTGACGGCAACATGGCGATTTCTTCGGACAAGCAGAAGGCGCTCGACGCCGCCCTCGCACAGATCGACCGCGCATTCGGCAAGGGGTCGGCGATGAAGCTCGGCTCCAAGGAGGCGATGCAGGTCGAGGCGATCTCGACCGGGTCGCTCGGGCTCGACATTGCGCTCGGCGTGGGCGGATTGCCCCGCGGCCGCGTGATCGAAGTCTATGGGCCGGAAAGCTCGGGCAAGACCACGCTGGCGCTGCACGTGATCGCCGAAGCGCAGAAGAATGGCGGCGTCGCGGCGTTCGTCGATGCGGAGCATGCGCTGGATCCGGTCTATGCCAAGAAGCTGGGCGTCAATATCGACGAACTGATCGTCTCGCAGCCCGATACCGGCGAGCAGGCGCTCGAAATCACCGATACGCTGGTCCGCTCGAACGCGATCGACGTGCTGGTGGTCGATTCGGTCGCCGCGCTGGTGCCGCGCGCCGAGATCGAGGGCGAGATGGGCGACAGCCATGTCGGGCTTCAGGCGCGGCTGATGTCGCAGTCGCTGCGCAAGTTGACCGGCTCGATCAGCCGCTCGCGCTGCATGGTGATCTTCATCAACCAGCTGCGCATGAAGATCGGCGTGATGTACGGCAATCCGGAGACCACGACGGGCGGCAATGCGCTGAAATTCTACGCCTCGGTCCGCCTCGACATCCGCCGCACCGGCCAGATCAAGGACCGCGAGGACATCATCGGCAACACCACGCGCGTGAAGGTGGTGAAGAACAAGGTGGCGCCCCCGTTCAAGCAGGTCGAGTTCGACATCATGTACGGCGAAGGCATCTCCAAGATCGGCGAGATCCTCGATCTCGGCGTCAAGGCGGGGCTGGTCGAGAAGTCGGGCGCCTGGTTCTCGTACGACAGCGTTCGCATCGGCCAGGGACGCGAGAACGCCAAGAACTTCCTCAAGGAGAATGGCGAATTGCGCGAGCGCCTCGAGGCCGCGATCCGGGCGCGTACCGAAAAGGTTGCCGAAGGCCTGATGACCGGGCCCGACGCCGATGACGGCGACGACGACCTTTGATCCATACAGGCCGCGCCCGCGCGTGATGCGTGCGGCGGCGGTCACGGGCTGAGACCCATGGGAAGACCCGGCGCGTTGCCCCGCGCCGGGTCTTTCGCGTTCGGGCGGAGCGCGCGATTCCTTGCATGCGCGACCTTCGCCATTCCCCCGCGCCTGCGGAGGGGCGCGGATATCCCGCGATGCCGGTTTCCCGATCCGTCGCGGGCGCTATAGTCGCCGGCGATGAAGGCGGTATTCGATCCCGATCGCGTGCTGGCTGGCGGCCTTGCCGCCATCCGCGACCAGTTCCACGTTCCGCACGCCTTTCCTCCGGACGTGATCGCCGCCGCCGAGGCCGCGGCGTCGCGCACGCCGGCAGGGCATGTCGATCGGACCGGACTTCCCCTGGTCACGCTCGATCCGGCAAGCTCGACCGACCTTGACCAGGCCTTTGCGATCGAGGCCAGCGGCGGCGACCTGCTGTTGCGCTATGCGATCGCCGATGTCGCCTGGTTCGTCGACGATGACGACCCGATCGACCGCGAGGCGTGGCGGCGCGGCGCGACGCTGTACCTGCCCGATGGAAAGGCCGGGCTCTATCCGCCGGTGCTGAGCGAAGGAGCGGCCAGCCTGTTGCCCGACGGCCCGCGCCCGGCGGTGCTCTTCACGGTGCGGGTGGCGCCCGATGGCGAGGCCCGGCTGGAAGCGGCGGAACGGGCGCTGGTCAGGAGCCGCGCCAAACTCGCCTATGAGACCGCGGACGATGCGGATCTACCCCCGCAGTTCGCCGAACTTGCCCGCCGTATCGCCCTTGCCGAAGCCCGCCGCGGCGCTGCCAGGGTCGATCCGCCCGAGCAGGAAGTCGTGCGCCGCCCCGATGGCGGCTATGCGCTCGCCTTTCGCGCGCGCCATGCGTCGGAGGCCCGCAATGCGGCCTTGTCGCTCGCGACCAATCTGGCCATCGCCGAGTTGCTGCAGGCGCATCATACCGGCCTGTTCCGGGTGATGGCCGAGCCCGATGCGCCGGCCATATCGCGCCTGCGGAACACTGCGCGCGCGCTCGGCATCGCCTGGCCCGAGGCGCAATCGCTCGTCGCGTTCCGTACCGGCCTGGATCCGGCCGATCCGCACCAGGCGGCGCTGATGCTCGCGATCCGCCGGGCGGGGCAGGGCGCCAGCTATGCCCCGTGGCGCGCGGGAACGGCGCCCTGGCACGCCGCCGTCGCGGCGCCCTATGTCCATGCCACCGCGCCGCTTCGGCGGCTGGCCGATCGCTATGTCATCCGCGCGGCGCTGGCGGTCATGGCGGGCCAGCCCGTGCCGCCGGTGGTCGGCCAGGCCTTCGAGCGGCTGCCAAAGGTGATGGGGCGTGCCGATGCGGTGAGCGGGCAGATCGATCGCGCGGTCGTCGACCTGGCCGAAGCGGTGATGCTCGCCGGGCGCGAGGGCGAGGAATTCGCGGCGATCGTCACCGACGTGGATGTGCGCGGCGCGCGGATGCAACTCGCCGACCTGCCCATAGTCACGCGGATCGACGCACCCGGCGCCGCGCCGGGGACGCCGCTGCGCGTGCGGCTGGTCGATGCCGACCCGGCGGATCGCGCCGTCCGTTTCGAAGCGATCGGAGCGGTGCCGTGACGACCATGCCCGCCGATCCCGGCGATGTGGCGGCAACCGAAGCGCAGCTCGAAGGCTTCATCGCGCGTTTCACCCCGGAGATCGCGGACCGTGTTCGCGCCGCGCGGGCGGTGTTGCGCGAACGGCTGCCGGGCGCGACCGAGCTGGTCTACGACAATTACAACGCGCTGGCGATCGGCTATGGTGCTGGCGGGAAGACGTCGGACGCGGTGTTCAGCCTTGCGGTCTACCCGCGCAACCTATTGCTCTATTTCCTCCCCGGTGTCGGATTGCCCGATCCCGAGGGGCTCCTCCAGGGCGAGGGGCGCCTGGGGCGCTATGTCTGCCTCAGGGAGGTGGCGCTGCTCGACGCGCCGGCGGTAATCGCGCTCATCGCGGCCGCGCTCGACCGGGCAAGGCGCCCCTTGCCTCCGGAGGGCGGGCGGACCATCGTCAAGTCGATATCGGCCCGGCAACGCCCGCGCCGCCCAGCCGGAGACGCCGCATGACGATCATCGTCCATCATCTCGAGAATTCCCGCTCGCAGCGCGTGCTCTGGCTGCTGGAGGAACTGGGGCTGCCCTATGAGGTCCGCCGCTATCGGCGCGACAAGGCGACGATGCTGGCGCCCCTCGAGCTTCGCCGCGTCCATCCGCTCGGCAAGTCGCCGGTGATCGAGCATGCGGGCAACATCGTCGCCGAGACGGGGGCGATCGTGGAGTATCTGGTCGAACTGGCCGATGGCCGGCTCGGCATGCCCGGGCATCGCGAGGACGCGCTGCGCTATCGCCATTTCCTGCATTATGCCGAGGGGTCGCTGATGCCGCCGCTCTTCACCAAGCTGGTGCTCAGCCGCGTGCCGCTGCTCGGCAAGGTGGCGCAGAAGAAGTTCCAGCCGATGGTCGACGTCCATCTCGACTATGTCGAGGGCGAGCTGGCGGCGCGGCCCTGGTTCGCCGGCCCCGAATTCACCGCCGCCGACGTGATGATGAGCTTTCCGCTCGAAGCCGCGGTGAGCCGGGCCAATGCGACCGAAGGCCGCCCGCACATCGCGGCGTGGATCGAGAAAGTCCATGCCCGCCCGGCCTATAAGGCGGCACTGGCCGCCGGCGGCCCCTATGCCTATGCCTGAACCTCTCCGCGCGGCCCGGCCGGGGGCGGTCAGACCAGGGCGAAGCCGGTTGCGGCGTTGATGAAGTCCTTCACCGCGTCGACGATCGCGTTGATCGCATTCTGCACCAGCACCAGCGTCATGCTGGTCATCGCGACGATCACCGAAACGGCGGCGCGGATCTGCATGTCGAACAGGATCTCGGCGCCCCGCAATGTGTATTGCGCGTGGTTCTCGGCGATCGCCTCGACCTGGATGGCGATCTTCTTGAGCTCGGGGATGGCATAGCTCTCCATCTCTGCCCAGATGCCGCCCGCCAGCCCGCGCCCCGCGACGGTCATCCGGTCGACGAGTCCGTTCACGTCCACCTGCATCGCCTTCTCCTATCGGTTCACTTGCTTGGCGCGCTGCACGGCCATCGCCGCGCGCAGGGTGGCGCCCAGCCCGCCATCGAGCAGCGGGCCGACGGCGGCGGCGGGAATGCCCAGCGCACCTTCCGCCTGATGGAAGGCGCGCAGATCGTGGAATTGCTGCTGGAGCAGCTGCATCAGCACCACGTCGCAATCGCCCCGGGGCGGGGTGCCGATCTTCCCGCCGACCGCGGGCGGCAGGTCCGCCGCCGCCAGCGCCCGGGCCATCGCCTGGGTGGAGGGGCAATTGTCCAGCACCCGATTCGCCTGCGCCCGGGCGACGAGCAGCGCCAACCGGCCTTCCATATTATCGTAGAAGTCGGTGTTCTGGGCATAGGCGCCGGCGGGCTGGCCGGCATTGGTCACCATCTTCGCGACGAAGCTGGTCGTGTCCTGCAGCACCGATCCGAGCTCGGTATCGGTCGCCGCATCATAGGGAGCGGCGAGCTGGACATGCGTGCAGCCGGCCAGCGCCACGGCGAGCATCAGCATCGCGGCAAGCCGCCGCAAATCCCGTCCGAACCGTGTCAAGGCGCGCATGAAAGTCTCCCCGGGGGGAGACTTTCATCTTCGCGCGGGAAAGTCCAACGGCGATGGTGCCGCCGCGGACCGGCGCTCAGTGGCGGCCATAGTCCTGGAAGCTCTCCGTCTCGGTCGCCGGCCCCTGGACCGGCGGGACGAGCGGCTCGATCGGTTGCGGCGCGTCGAGCTTGCCCTCCCAGCGCGCCACGACCACGCTGGCCACGGCATTGCCGATCACATTGGTCGCGGTGCGGCCCATGTCGAGGAAATGGTCGACCGCGAGGATCAGCAGCACGCCCGCCTCGGGGATGTTGAAATGGCTGAGCGTGCCGGTGATCACCACCAGGCTGGCGCGCGGCACGCCGGCAATGCCCTTGCTGGTGACCATCAGGATCAGCAGCATCTGGATCATCGTCATCCAGTCGAGATGGATGCCATAGGCCTGGGCGATGAAGATGGACGCGAACGTCATGTACATCATCGAGCCGTCGAGATTGAACGAATAGCCGAGCGGCAGCACGAAGCTGGCGATGCGCGGCGGCACGCCGAACCGGTCGAGCGCGTCGAGCGTGCGCGGATAGGCCGCCTCGGACGAGGCGGTCGAGAAGCCGAGCAGGATCGGATCGCGCAGGTAGCGCAGCAGCGTGCGCGTGCGCGGGCCGACGATCAGGAAGCAGGCGCCGAGCAGCGTCGCCCAGAGCGCGAACAGGCCCAGATAGAAGCTGCCCATGAAGAAGGCGAGGTCGCCGACCACGCCGATGCCCTTGGTCGCCAGCGCCTTCGCCACTGCACAGAACACCGCGACCGGGGCGAAGAGCATCACATAGCCGGTGACGGTGAGCATCACCTGCACCAGCGCCTCGAGCCCGCGGACGAGCGGTGCGCCCTTCTCGCCGATGGCGGCGAGGCCGACGCCGAAGAACAGCGAAAAGATGACGAGCTGGAGGATGTCGTTGCTCGCCATCGCATCGATGCCGCTGGTCGGCACGATGTGGATGAAGAACTTGGCAAGATCGAAGCTCGAGCGATCGACGCCGCTCGATGCCGTGGCCGCGGGAATCGTCAGGTTGAGGCCGACGCCGGGCTGGAGCAGGTTGACGAAGATCAGGCCGAGCGTGAGCGAGACCAGGCTCGCGCAGACGAACCAGAAGAACGCCTTCAGGCCCACGCGCCCGATCGCGCCGCCGCCGCCCATATGGGCGATGCCCACCACCAGCGTGGAGACCACCAGCGGGGCGATGATCATCTTGATCAGGTGGAGGAACATCTGGGTCGGAATGTCGAGGCCGTAAGCCCAGTTCTCGATCGCCTTCGCCCCTTCCGGCGTGCCCGACAGCGAGATGTTGAGGGCATAGCCCAGCAGGCCGCCCAGCAGCAGCGCCGCCAAAATGAACCAGGTAAGTCGCTTGCCCAACGGAGGCCCCCCTAAAAATCCTTTGGCCGCAGGCAAAGGGGATTGCGCGCCCCGGGTCAAGCCCCGCGCGGCCAGCCGATATGCGCTGCCCTATGCACAGCGGGTATTGCGGCGGCGCGCGAAGGGGCCCTATCGCATGCATCGCTCTTTCCGGAGAATGACGATGCGCCTCGATCGCCGTGCCCTTGTCCGTGCCGCCGCCGCGGCGCCGCTGCTCGCCCTTCCCGGCGTGCTGCGCGCCGCCGAGCCGGACCTTTCGGCGCTGCAGGACATCACCGGGGGCGCCGTGCCGATCGACAATGCGGAGCGCGCCGCGCGGCTCGCCCGGGCGCAGGCGCTGATGCGGGCGAACGGCATCGGCGCGGTGCTGATCGAGGGCGGATCGTCGCTGGCCTATTTCACCGGCCTGCGCTGGGGCCGCAGCGAGCGGCTGACCGCGGTGGTGCTGCCGGCCGAGGACGCGCCGTGCATCGTGACGCCCTTTTTCGAGGAAGCGCGCACCCGCGAGGGACTGGCGATTCCCGCCGAGGTCCGCGTGTGGAACGAGGACGAGGATCCGTTGAAGACGGTCGCCGGCTTCCTCAAGGACCGCAAGCTCGCGCGGCTGCCGGTCGGCATCGAGGAGACGGTGCGCTATTTCGCGGTCGACGGCCTGCAGCGGGCCGGGCTGAAGGTGGTCTCGGCGAACCCGGTGGTGCGCGGCTGCCGGATGATCAAGACGCCGGCCGAGATCGCGCTGATGCAGCTCGCCACCGATGTGACGATCGCCGCCTATCGCTGGGTCCATCCGCGCGTCGAGAAGGGGATGAGCCAGCGCGACGTCTCCGCGTTGATGGACGCGGCGACGCGCAAGCTGGGCGGCAGCCCCGAGTTCAGCATGGTGCTGGTGGGGGAGGGCGCCGCCTATCCGCATGGCACCAAGGTGCCTTCGCCGGTGGCCGAGGGCCGGATCGTGCTGATGGATTGCGGCTGCACCGTGCAAGGCTATCAGAGCGACGTGTCGCGCACCTGGGTGCATGGCGCGGCGACGGCGGAGCAGCGCAAGGTGTGGGACCAGGTGGCGCAGGGCCAGCGAACCGCCTTTGCCGCGGCGAAGCTGGGTGCGACCGCCGGCAGCGTCGACGATGCGGTGCGCCGCTATTATGCCTCGCTCGGCTGGGGTCCGGACTACAAGCTGCCCGGCCTCTCGCATCGCACCGGGCATGGCATCGGGCTCGACGGGCACGAGCCGGTCAACCTGGTGCGCGGCGAGACGACGAAGCTGGCGCCGGGCATGTGCTTCTCCAACGAACCGGGCATCTACATTCCCGGCAGCTTCGGCGTGCGGCTGGAAGATTGCTTCCACATGACCGATGGCGGGCCGAAATGGTTCAGCGAGCCGCCCCGGTCGATCGACGCGCCGATGGGGTGAAATGGCCGGGCGGGCCGAGGGATACCAACTTCCTTCGTCTTCACCCCGGCCTTTCGCGGGGATGACGAAGAGGAGGCTCGCCTCAAGGGGGAGGATCGCCGCCAAGTTCAGGCTGACGGTTGGAGGACAATGGCGTCCGCGCCACAGTTGCGGGACCTTTCACCCTGATCGAAGTGTTTCGCTTGAGGAAACATCGCGTCGCAACTAAGTCGCGCCTATGACGTCCACCAACGATATCCGCCGTTCCTTCCTCGACTATTTCGAGGGCCAGGGTCATGCCCGCGTTCCCAGCGCTCCGCTGGTGCCGCACAACGATCCGACCCTGATGTTCGTGAACGCGGGCATGGTGCCGTTCAAGAACGTGTTCACGGGGCTGGAGAGCCGCCCCTATTCGACTGCGACCAGCTCGCAGAAATGCGTCCGCGCCGGCGGCAAGCACAACGACCTGGACAATGTCGGCTATACCGCGCGCCACCATACCTTCTTTGAGATGCTGGGGAATTTCTCCTTTGGCGACTATTTCAAGGAACAGGCGATCACCCATGCCTGGACGCTGCTCACCAAGGTGTGGGGCATTCCGGCGGAACGGCTGACCGCGACCGTCTATCACACGGACGACCAGGCCTTCGAGCTGTGGCGCAAGATCGCCGGGCTGCCCGAGGCGCGGATCATCCGCATCCCGACCAAGGACAATTTCTGGGCGATGGGCTCGGACGGCCCGTGCGGGCCCTGCTCGGAGATATTCTACGATCATGGCGAGCACATCTGGGGCGGTCCTCCGGGATCGCCGGAAGAGGATGGCGACCGCTTCGTCGAGATCTGGAACCTCGTCTTCATGCAGTTCGTGCAGGAGAATGACGAGATCATCGGCGACCTGCCGCGCCCCTCGATCGACACGGGCATGGGCCTGGAGCGCGTCGCCGCGGTGCTGCAGGGCGTCCACGACAATTACGATACCGACACGTTCAAGGCACTGATCGCCGAATCGGGCGCGCTGACCGGCGCTTCGACCAGCGGCGAGAACCAGGCGAGCCACCGGGTGATCGCCGATCACCTGCGCTCCTCGGGCTTCCTGGTGGCGGACGGCGTGCTGCCGGCCAATGAAGGCCGCGGCTATGTGCTCCGCCGCATCATGCGCCGCGCGATGCGCCACGCGCACCTGCTCGGCGCCAAGGATCCGCTGATGTACCGCATGGTGCCGGCGCTGGTTGCCGAGATGGGCGCCGCCTATCCCGAGCTGGTCCGCGCCCAGCCGCTGATCGAGGCGACCTTGCTCCAGGAAGAGACGCGCTTCCGCCAGACGCTCGCCAACGGCCTGCGTCTGCTCGATGAGGCGACGACCGGCATGAACGAAGGCGGCGTGCTGCCCGGCGAGACCGCGTTCAAGCTCTACGACACGTTCGGCTTCCCCTATGACCTGACCGAGGACGCGCTGCGCGGCCAGGGCATGACGGTCGATCGTGCCGGCTTCGATGCGGCCATGAAGCGCCAGAAGGATGCCGCGCGTGCCGCGTGGAAGGGTTCGGGCGAGAAGGCTTCGGAAGAGCTGTGGTACGACCTGGCCGACGAGCTGGGCGGCACCGAATTCACCGGCTATGCCGGCACCCAGGGCGAAGGCCAGGTGCTGGCGATCGTCAAGGACGGCGCGAAGGTGGAGAAGGCCGGCGCCGGCGACATGGTGACCATCCTCACCAACCAGACGCCCTTCTATGCCGAGAGCGGCGGCCAGATGGGCGATGCCGGCGTGATCTGGAACGACAAGGCGAGTGCGGCGGTGGACGACACGTCCAAGCCGCTCGGGCGCCTGCATGCGCATCATGCCAAGATCGAGAAGGGCGAGATCGCGGTGGGCGATGCCGTGCACCTGACGGTCGACGCCGATCGCCGCGACCGCGTGCGCGCCAACCATTCGGCGACGCACCTGCTGCACGCGGCGCTGCGCAAGCGGCTCGGCGGGCATGTGACGCAGAAGGGCAGCCTGGTCGCGCCGGACCGGCTGCGTTTCGACTTCTCGCATCCCTCGGCGCTGACCGCCGACGAGCTCGTGGACATCGAGGCCGATGTGAACGCGCAGATCCGCCATAACGGCGCGGTCGAGACCCGGCTGATGACGCCGGACGACGCGATCGCCGCCGGCGCGATGGCGCTGTTCGGCGAGAAATATGGCGACGAAGTCCGTGTGCTCTCGATGGGGCTGGGCGATGATGCGTCCTATTCGGTCGAACTGTGCGGCGGCACCCATGTCAATGCCACCGGCGACATCGCGATCTTCAAGATCGTCTCGGAGAGCGCGGTCTCCTCGGGCGTGCGCCGCATCGAGGCGCTGACCGGCGAGGGCGCGCGGCTATGGCTGAATGCGCGCGACGAACGGCTGCGCGAGACTGCGGCGACGCTCAAGGCCAGCCCCGACGAAGTGCCGGCGCGCGTGGCGGCGCTGGTCGAGGAGCGGCGCAAGCTCGAGCGCGAGCTGGCGGAGGCGAAGAAGGCGCTGGCGCTGGGCGGTGGCGCGAGCAGCGGCGACGGTGTGCAGCCGGCCGGCGCCGGCACCAGTGTCGAGACGGTCGCAGGCGTGCCGTTCTGGGGGCAGGTGATCCAGGGGCTGGAGCCCAAGGCATTGCGCGGATTGGTGGACGACCAGAAGAAGCGCCTGGGATCGGCCGTGGTCGCGCTGGTGGCGGTTACCGACGGCAAGGCCACGGTCGCAGTCGGCGTCACCGACGATCTCGCTTCGCAGGTTGGCGCGGTCGACCTGGTCAAGGTTGCCGTGGCGGTGCTGGGCGGGCAGGGCGGTGGCGGCCGGCCCGACATGGCCCAGGGCGGCGGCCCGGACGGCGACAAGGGCGCGGCCGCGCTCGACGCAGTCAAGGCCGCGCTGGCCGAGGCGACCGCGGCGGCCTGAACCGCCGCGGGGTGCCGGTCACATGCCCGGCGCCCAGCCATCCTCGGGCGAGACCCACAGGGCACGCTGGTTCATATCGGCGCGGACAAGCCCGTCGATCGTGATGTCGGATACGATCCCGTCGCCATCGACCTTGTCGCGATAGCAGCGCTTCTTGCCGGCAAGGGGCTGGAGCGCGAGCATCAGTCGCTCGCGGACCGAAGTCTCCACCGCCGGCGCGAGCGGTGCGCCGTCCTTGCTGAGCCTGCCGGACGCGAAGTCGACCGGCCGGACGGTCGAGCAGACGGCGCCGTCCTCGACCCGGCCCGAGGTTTGATACTCGATCAGGATGGTCGGCTCGGTGGAGACGACGCCGGTGACCACCGCTTCGAAGCGGTCGTCCTCGTGCACCGTGTAGCGGACCATGGTGGCGCAGGTGCGGGCGTGCGTGTCCGGGCCGATGCAGCGGATCTTTCCGGCGCGGGCCGGGGCGAGGGCGTCGGAGCCGGGCATCGGTGCGACGGCGGCGAGCAGGAGGAGAGGCGCGATCATCGTCACATTCCCAGGCCGTAGCCGTCCTTCTCGCTCACCCAGACGAACTTCTGGCTGAGATCGGCGCGGACGGCGCCATCGATGCTGAGCTCGTTGAGCAGCAGGCCGTCCTCGGCGGGCTTGATCGCGGAGCAGCTGGCCTTGCCGTCGAGCGCGGCGACGACGGCGGCGAGCTGGCTCTTCACCGCGGTCGCGGTTGCCGCGTCGGCCGGCGCGCCGTTCACCAGCACCGTGCCCGCCTGGAAATCGGCGAGTTTCACCGTCTCGCAGAACTTGCCGTCCGTCACCGTGCCGCGGGTGTGCAGTTCCATCGTGATCAGCGGCGTGGGGGCAAGGAACAGGCGGGTGGTCGCTTCATAGCTGCTGCCGGCGATCTTGTAGCTGGTGGTGCCGAGGCAGGTCTTCTTCTCCCGGTTGGGCAGGACGCACTGATACTGGCCGGCGCGCGCGGGCGCGGCGGGATCGGCGGTCTGGCCGGCAGCGGCATGGGCCAGAAGCAGCAGGCTGAGGAACATCGTCGAGACTCTCCGAGCGGGAACAGGTCCCTGAAATGCGCTGCGCCGGCGCGGGCGGCAAGCGCAATTCGGCTCAGGCCGGCGTGTCCGCTTCCTCGCCGCCGCCCCTGTCGATGCGTACCCGGCGGAAGCGCGGCTCGCGATCCATGCCGGCGACTTCCTTGATCTTCTTGCGCATCTCGTCCCGTTTCTCGTGGATCGAGGCGATCACCGGTCCCACGGCAAGGCCGAGATCGACGAGCACCACTTCGGAAAGCTGGAGCGAGCTCTCCAGCGCCTCGGGCACCGCTTCGCTCGCACCGGCGCGATAGAGCTCGGCGGCGTGGCCGGAATCGCGGGCGCGGGCGATGATCGGCAGGTTGGGCACCCAGCCGCGCACCCGCTTGGCGAGGCGCACGGTGAGCACCGGATCGTCCATGGTGAGCACCAGTGCCTTGGCATGGCCGAGATTGAGCTTGTCGACCAGTTCGGAGCGGGTGACGTCGCCGAACAGCACGTTATAGCCGCCGCGCCGGGCCGCGTTGACATTGTCGATATCGGCATCGACGCCGATATAGGGCAGGTTATGGCGGCGCAGCATGTCCGCCACCGTGCGGCCGACCCGGCCGAAGCCGATGATGACGGTGCCGTTCTGCACCTGCTCGAGCGCGGGATCGGAGGCTTCCTCCATCTTCGAGCGCTCGATGAACTGGGCGACCGCGCTGCCCGCCTTGGCGAGCAGCGGCGTGGCGGTGAGGCCGATCGCGGTGACCGTGGTCCAGAAGGCGGCGGTGCTCGGGCTGATCAGCCCCGCCGCGCCGGCCACGCCGAGCACGATCAGCGTCGTCTCGGAAGGGCTGGCCATCAGCACGCCGGCCTCCGCCGCGGTGCCGGCGCGCGCGCCCGAGAGGCGGAGCAGGCCGGTCGTCACCGCGGCCTTGACCAGCATCACCAGCAGCGACGCGCCGAGCAGTGGCGCCCAGTTGTGGACGATGAAGTCGAGGTCGAGCCGCATGCCCACGGTGATCAGGAACACGCCGAGCGCCAGGCCCTTGAACGGCGCGGTGATCGCTTCGACTTCGCCATGATATTCGGTCTCGGCGATCAGCAGGCCGGCGATCAGCGCGCCGACGATCGGCGAGAGGCCGGCGGCGCTGGTGGCCAGGCTGGCGACGATCACCACGAGCAGGCTGGCGGCGAGGAACAGCTCCGGGCTCTTGGTGCGCGCCGCCTGGGCGAACATGCGCGGCAGCAGCATGCGCCCGCCGACGAACAGGACGGCGACCGTGGCCAGGCCGAAGCCGAGCGTCACGCCGAGCTTGATCCAGCCGGCCTCGCCGCCCGCGGCGGGAGCGAGCGCGCCGAGCAGGAAGATGATCGGGACGAGCGCGAGATCCTCGAACAGCAGCATCGCAAAGGCGGAGCGGCCGACCGCGCTGGTGGTGCCGGCGATGGGCAGCACGATCGCGGTGGAGGACAGTGCCAATGCCAGGCCGAGCCCGATCGCGCCGCCGGTGCTGAGGCCGGTGAGATAGAGGACGGCGGCGAGGATCAGCCCGGCGCCGAGCAGCTCGGTTGCGCCGACGCCGAAGACCAGGGTACGCATCGACCATAGCCGCTTGAACGACAATTCCAGGCCGATCGAGAACAGCAGCAGGATGATCCCGAACTCGGCGAACGGCTCGATCGCATGCGCGTCCGAAATGGTGATGTGATAGAGCCAGGGATTGGTCGGCACCAGGCTGCCCAGGCCGAACGGGCCGACCAGCGCGCCGACCAGGATGAACCCGATCACCGGGCTGATCCGGACGCGGGCGAAGGCCGGGATCACCAGCCCGGCGGCGCCGAGGATCACCAGCGCGTCGCTGAGGCCGTGATTGCCGAGGTTCAGCATGCGGGGGCGGCGCGGTCGGCGAATTCGAAGCGGTGCGGGAACGTCGGAATACAGGATCGAAATTGGATTCTGGCCATGTGCGGAAGCGCAGCATGGGAACCCCCGCATTGCAACCCCGCGTCCCCGATTTTTCCGCCCGATATCGGATCAGAGCTCCAGTCGCATCGAGACGCGCGCTGTTCGGGGCTGGCCCGGAAAGATCCATACCGGACTGTAGGAGCTGTGCGCGTAGCGGGCATCGAACAGGTTATCGATTTCGGCGCGCAGGTTGATCGCGGAGGACAGGGCGTATTCCGCCGCGGCCTTGGCCTTCACATAGGCGGGCAGGACCAGGCCGCTGCCATCGATCCCGCCGGCCCGGTCGCCGACATAGCTGAGCCCGGCACTGAACGACGGGCCGCGTCCGGCGGCGTCGCGGAAGCGGCCGAGCACGAACAGCGTGCCGGCATGCTCGGGCACGTTGAGCACGCGATCGGTTGCGAAGCTGCTGTCGTCGGTCCGCGCCCGGGTCCAGGCATAGTTGGCGACGACCTGCCAGCGCCCCGCGAGCTTGATCGCGGCGTCCATTTCGATTCCCCGGCTCTTCAGGCTGCCGATCGGAGCCAGATAGTTCGAATCGATCGGATCGTTGGTCAGGATGCCCTGCTTGCGGATGTCGAACCAGGTGAGCGCGACATCGATCCCCGTCCAGGCGCCGGTAATTCCCAGCTCATGGCCCTTGCCGCGCTCGGGCGCGAAGCCCCGGCCGAAGCGATCGGTGCCGGAGTTGAGGAGGAAGCTCTCGCCCCAATTGGCGTGCAGTGCGATGGCCTGGTTCACGCGGTAGCGCGCGCCCAGGCGGAAATGGACGGGCTCGCCCGTCGTGCGCCCGGTCGCGCCGGTGCGGTTGTTGCGGATCTGCTGGCGATAGGCATCGAAACGGATGCCGCCGCCAAGGGTCAGGCGGCTGCCGAGTTCCCACATGTCCTGGAGATAGAGCGTGCCGGACCAGCGTCTCTCGCGATTGTCGGTGAACGGCAGCAATTCCGGCTGCACGCCGCCATGGACGGGTGCGAAGACATCGATCGCATAGGGCATGGCCGCGCTCGGATTGCGGCGCATCCAGCGTTCGGCATAGTCGAGCAGATAGCCCTTCGCGCCTAGACTCAGCCGGTGGGCGCCGATCTGCCCGGCGAGTTCGATACGGGCGGAAAGATCGTCGACGACGAAGTCGCGCGAGCGGCGCTGGCGCCACAGCGTGCGTCCGTTCACCAGCCGCGATTGATCGGAGGAGAAGCCCCTGAGCGATCCGGTGCGCCAGGCAAGGCCGCCGTTCAACACCCATTCGCCCCCCAGCTTTGCCAGGGCAGTCACCTGATGGCGGTTGTTGCGGAAACGCGTCACGCCATCCGACGGCTCGCCGTAATAAGCGTGGCGCGGTGCGGCATTGGCGTCGCCTGCGATTGCCGGCACGCCGCGATCGAATGGCGCATCGAACCGAGTGATCTCGCCGATATAGGTGAGCCGCACCCCCTCGATCGGGCGCCAGGTCAGGGACGGCGACACCACGCGGCGCTTCAGCGTGACGAAATCGCGCCAGCCGTCGCTGTCCTCGCCGGCGACCACCATGCGTCCGGCGAGCTTGGTAGAGACCGGCACCGTGGCATCGAGCTCGATCCGGCGGGTGCCGAACGCGCCGAAGGTGAGGGTGGCGCTGGCTGCCGGCGCGAAGCCGGGCGTCTTCGTGACGATATTGACCCGGCCGCCGGGGTCCACGTCTCCGAACAACGCGCCTGCGGGGCCCTTGAGCAACTCGATACGTTCCGCGGTGGCCGGATCGCGGGGCGGGGCCATGCCGCGATTGGCAAGGAAGCCGTCGACATAATATTCGGCGCCGCCATCGGGCGTGCCGAGAAAGCCGCGGATCGCGAAATTGTCGAGCATGCCGCCACGATTGTTCTGGCTGCTGACACCGCTGATCAGTTCGAGCGCATCGCCGAGGCGATAGACGCCGGCGGCAGTGAGCAGGTCGCGTTCCACCGAGCGGCTCGACTGGGACATCTTCTCGGTGACGGGACCTGAAGAGAGCGTGCGGTCGCCGCGCGCGCCGCGCGTGCCGAGCACGATGATTTCCTGCTCCTCGGCACTCTCCTCGTCGGTGGGATCGGCCGAAGCGGGAAGGGCGCAGAGCAACAGCGGCGACAGCAGGGCCATCGCGGGCGATCGATTCAGCAAGGCTTGCCTTTCAGGATATGATGTAACATTTCCCGTCGCGAAAGGAGCCGATATTGTCAACCCTGCCCATCGCCGCCGTGCCGGTGCCCCGTTTCGATGCCGAGGCAATGCCGGGGGCTGCCCGCGCACCGCGCATCGCCTCGATCGATGCCCTGCGCGGCCTGGTGATCCTGTTGATGCTTGTCGATCACACCCGTGAATTCTTCTATCTGCACGCCCAGGTCGGCGACCCAATGGATCTGGCGACGACACCGCCGGCGCTGTTCTTCACGCGGCTGGCGGCGCATCTCTGCGCGCCGGTCTTCGTTGCGCTCACCGGCATTGCGGCCTGGCTCTATGCGAACCCGCGTGGCGGCGCGCCCGCCGCGGCCGCCTTCCTCGCCAAGCGCGGGTTGTTCCTGATCGCGCTCGAATGGACCGCGGTGAATTTCGCCTGGACCTTCGACCCGACGCCGGACAGGATATTCCTGCAGGTGATCTGGGCGATCGGCCTGTCGATGCTCGCACTCGCCGCGCTCGTCCGCCTGCCGCGGCTGGCGATCGCGGGGGTGGGGGCGGCGATCGTGCTGGGGCATAATCTGCTCGATTCGATCGCCTTCGCGCCGGGGACGGCGGCGCATGTGCTATGGGCGGTACTCCATGAGCGCGGCCTGATCGATCTGCCCTGGGGTGCCCAGGCGCGCACGTCCTACCCCGTGCTGCCCTGGATCGGCGTGATCGCGCTTGGCTATGCGGCAGGGCCCTGGTTCGAGCGGGCGGTGGAAGCCGGATGGCGGCAGCGCAGGCTCCTGGTGGCGGGAGCGGCGATGCTGGGCGGCTTCGCGCTGCTGCGCGCGATCAACGGCTATGGCGAGCCGGCGCCATGGCGAGCGACGCCCAGCGCGCTCGATACGATGATGTCATTCGTCAATCTGACCAAATATCCCCCCTCCGCCGATTTCCTGCTGCTGACGCTGGGGCTGGGTGCCTGGATATTGATGGCGATCGAGAAACTGCCGGCGCGCCCGGTCGCGCTGCTTGCGGTATATGGTTCGGCGCCCTTGTTCTTCTATCTGCTCCACCTCTATCTGCTGCACGCGGCCAACCGGATCTGGAGCGCGGCCACAGGCGTGGAGGGGCTGGTCAGCCTGCCGGATGTCGGCAGCCTGTGGCTGATGGCGGCGCTGGTCGCGCTGCCCTGCTGGTTCGCCTGTCGTCGCTTCGCCGCCGTCAAGCGCGCAAGCGGGGCGTGGTGGATGCGCTACCTCTAGAACGAGACGTCCCGGCCAGGCGGGGCCTGACCGGAACGCGATCGTTCAGGAATGGCCGGGGCCTCAGCCCCAGGCGGCCATCTTGGCTTCGAGGTTCTCGCGGATCGCCTCGAAGAACTGCTCGGTGGTCATCCAGGGCTGGTCCGGGCCGATCAGGATGGCGAGGTCCTTGGTCATCTTGCCGCTCTCGACGGTCTCGATGCAGACCTGCTCGAGCGTCTCGGCGAACTTGGTGACGTCCGGCGTGTTGTCGAACTTGCCGCGGAACGACAGGCCCTGGGTCCAGGCGAAGATCGAGGCGATCGGGTTGGTCGAAGTCGCCTTGCCCTGCTGGTGCATGCGATAATGGCGGGTGACGGTGCCGTGCGCCGCCTCGGCCTCGATCGTCTTGCCGTCCGGCGACATCAGCACCGAGGTCATCAGGCCGAGCGAGCCGAAGCCCTGGGCCACCGTGTCCGACTGGACGTCGCCGTCATAATTCTTGCAGGCCCAGACGAACTTGCCCGACCACTTGAGCGCCGAGGCGACCATGTCGTCGATCAGGCGGTGCTCGTAGACGATGCCGGCATCCTTGAACTTCTGCGCGAACTCGGCGTCGAAGGTCTCCTGGAACAGGTCCTTGAAGCGGCCGTCATAGGCCTTGAGGATCGTGTTCTTGGTCGACAGGTACAGCGGCCAGCCGCGGTCGAGCGCATAGTTCATGCTCGCCTTGGCGAAGTCGCGGATCGACTCGTCGAGATTGTACATGCCCATGGCGACGCCGGCAGCGGGGAAGTCGAACACCTCATATTCGAGCTCGTCGCCATTGGTGCCGACCCACTTCATGGTGAGCTTGCCGGCGCCGGGGACGCGGAAATCGGTCGCGCGATACTGGTCGCCAAAGGCGTGGCGGCCGACGACGATCGGGTCGGTCCAGCCCGGGACGAGCCTGGGGACGTTCCTGATCACGATCGGCTCGCGGAACACGACGCCACCCAGGATATTGCGGATCGTGCCGTTCGGCGACTTCCACATCTTCTTGAGGCTGAATTCCTCGACGCGGGCCTCGTCCGGGGTGATCGTGGCGCACTTCACGCCGACGCCGTACTGCTGGATCGCCTTGGCGGAATCGATGGTGACCTGATCGTCGGTCGCGTCGCGATTCTCGATCGAGAGGTCGTAATATTTCAGCTCGACATCGAGATAGGGGAGGATCAGGCGCTCGCGGATCCACTGCCAGATGATCCGCGTCATTTCGTCGCCGTCGATCTCCACGACGGGCGTTGCAACCTTGATCTTCGCCATTGCTCGCTGTTCCTTATGAGGGGTTTGGCGAGCGTCTAGGAGCATGGAGCGGGGGGATCAAGCGCCCCGCTCCCGGTGTCAGTCGTTCCAGGCCCACCAGAGCTGCGCGGGCGGGATGTTGATCCACTCCATCGCATGGTCGATGTGCGACCAGTGCGGGGTGAGGAAGTTCTTCACCCGCGGGTTGTACTGATAGACCAGGAAGGCGCCGCCCTTGCGGATCACTTCGCGGGTGGCCTTGGCGATCGCGTCGCCCACGCCCGGCGGCAGGGTGGAGAAGGGCAGGCCCGAGGCGATATAGTCGGCATGTTCGAAGCCGTGGTCGGCGATGATCTGCTTCACGTCGGCCGCCGAGCCCTGCACCGCGATCAGGCGCGGATCCGTGATGCTCTGCTTCAGGTAGCGGATGAAATCCGGGTTGGTGTCGATCACGATCAGCTTGGCGTCCGGCGCGAGCCGCTCGAGGATCGGCCGGGTGAAGGTGCCGACGCCGGGGCCATATTCGACGAACAGCTTGGTGTTCCCCCAGTCGACCGGGGCCAGCATCTTGTTGATCGTGAAGCGCGACGAGGGTGCGACGGCGCCGACCATCACCGGGCGCTTCAGGAAGCCGCGGAAGAACATGCCCCAGGGCGACGGCGTGCCGGGCGCACGGCGGCTACGGGTACGGGCCTTGGCGGCGGTGGAAGCGGGCATGAGCGACCTTATTACAATTCGGGGACAGTCGCGGCATTTGGGCAATTCGAACGAACATGCAAGCGGCACGGTTGCATTTCGCCGCATCCGGGCGGCTGGGCTGTGGGTAAATTCTGCGGCGCTCAGGCGAATTCGACGCGCATCGGCAGGCCGCCGTCCGGCCGGATACTGGTGCCGGCGATCGGGAAGGGCGCCGACAATGGCGTGAAACGCGCGGCGCGGACGAGCGTGGCGAGCGCGACCACCAGCTCGGTCATCGCAAAGGCGGCGCCCAGGCAGACGCGCGGGCCAGCGCCGAAGGGCATGTAGAGATGCCGGTCGGGCACGGGCACGCCAGGGGCGAAGCGATCGGGATCGAAGGCGTCGGGATCGCGCCAATGGCCGCGGTGGCGGTGGAGCGCATAGACGGGAATCAGGATGCGCGTTCCGGCGCGGATCCGGCGGCCGTTGACCTGGGTATCGCGCGTGCAGACGCGAGTGAGCTGATAGCCGGGGGGATAGAGGCGAAGGGTTTCCTGGATCACCTGGCGCGTGAAGGCGAGGCCCTCGAGATGGCGGGGTTCGACGGGGCCGCCGCCGGTGACCGTCTCGACTTCGGCGCGCAGGCGCCTGGCCGTGGGCGCGTGCGCGGCGGCGAGCCAGAGCGCCCAGCCCAATGTGACGGCGCTGGTCTCGTGGCCGGCGAGGATGAAGCCGAGCAGATTGTCGCGCAGCAGCCCGTCGTCCATCGGGCGACCGGTCTCCGGATCGGTCGCATCGAGCAGCAGGTCGACCAGGTCGCCGCGCGGCGCGGCGGCGCGGCGGCGGGCGATCATCCGATCGACATCGGCGCGGAGCAACGCGGCTTCGGGCGCGGGCTTGTTCACCTTGCCGCGATGGGCCCGGTCCGGGAGAAGGAGATAGCTGAGCCGCCGATATTCGAGCTGGTTGAGAAAGGCGCCGACGCGCGCCTCCGTCTCGGTTCGCTCGAAATCCTCGCCGCCCGAAAGGACGGTATCGAGGATTATGTCGAAGGCGATCCGGCCGGTTTCGGCAGCGATGTCGAGCGGCTGGGCGGCGGAGCGCCAGCGTGCAAGGGCGGCTTCGGCGGCGGCGCGCATGCGCGGGGCGAGCGCGGCCATCTGCGCGGCGCGGAATGCGGGTGCCGCGGCACGGCGCTGCCAGCGCCACTCGGCGCCCTCCGCGGCGACCAGCCCCTCACCCCAGGCGGGGTGCATCACCCGGCGCCACAGATCGCCGTGGCGGAAATCCTCGGCATGTTCGACCATCGCGGCGCGGATCGCGGCGGGATCGGTGAGGAACACGGGCGCGCCGGGAAAGGGCGGGCGCCAGCTCGTCCCTTCGAACAGCGCGCGCGGCCAGGCCGCGATCGGATTGCGCATGGCGGCGGGCAGGATCCGCCAGGGCAGGATGCTCGCGAACGGTTCGGGACGGGGCGGATGGAGCAAGGCGGCGCTGTCGCCCCCGGTTTCGGCAAAGCCCCGAATCGCGCCGCCCGTCAGCATCGCAGTCCCCCGATGACGATGCCGCATTCCCTACGCCCCAAAGCCGTGGCGGGAAAGAGGCGCTCGCCCGCGTTGTGTTGGCCGCGACACGGGGCTAGAGGCTTCCGATGGCATCCATGGACAAGCCCCCGCTGGGGACCTCGACGGTGAAGTGGCGTTTCCCGGACATTCACCCCGAGGGGCGCAAATATGTGGCTATCGCTGCCGCGATTGCCCTGGCGAGCCTGTTCATCTTCGACTTCATCACCTGGCCGCTGGTGTTCCTGGCCTTCGGCGTCGCGGCGTTCTTCCGCGATCCCATCCGCGTGACGCCGCAGGGAGAGGGGATGCTGGTGGCGCCCGCCGATGGACTGGTGACGATGATCCAGCCGGTGGAGCTGCCCCCCGAACTGCGCGGCCCCCAGGCGCTGGGCGACGCGCCGATGGTGCGCGTCTCGATCTTCATGAGCGTGTTCGACGTCCATGTGAACCGCACGCCGATCACCGGCACGATCCGGCACGTGATCTATATCTCGGGCCGTTTCCTCAACGCCGATCTGGACAAGGCGAGCGAGGAGAATGAGCGCCAGCACTTCATCGTCGAGGACAAGCACGGCCTGCGCATCGGCTTCACCCAGATCGCCGGCCTGGTCGCGCGGCGGATCGTGAGCTTCACCAAGCCGGGGGACATGGTGGTCGCCGGCCAGCGCGTCGGCCTGATCCGCTTCGGCAGCCGTGTCGACGTGTTCCTGCCCGCCGACTATGTCGCGCAGGTCACGCTTGGCCAGCGGACGATCGCGGGCGAGACGATCATCGCCAGGAAGGGAGCCGCCGCCGTCAGCGGCATCTCGCAGTGAGCGACCGGCGCGAAGCGCGCGTGCTGCGGCCGCGCCGAATGCGGCGCATGCGGCGGATGCGCCCGGTGCGCGGGATACCGCTGCGCGCCATCGCGCCCAACGCCATCACCGCGCTCGCATTGTGCTCGGGCCTGACCGCGATACGGTTCGCGATCGACGGGAAATGGGAATTGGCGGTCCTGATGGTGCTCATCGCCGGGCTGCTCGACGGCGTGGACGGCAAGATCGCCCGGATGGTGCGCGGCGAAAGCCGGTTCGGCGCCGAACTGGACAGCCTGTCGGATGCGATCTCGTTCGGCGTGGCGCCGGCGCTGATCCTGTACCTGTGGTCGCTGCAGGCACTCGGCCGGTTCGGCTGGATGATCGCGCTGATCCATGCGCTGTTCTGCGCGCTCCGCCTCGCCCGGTTCAACGCCCAGATCGATGCCGAGGACCAGCCGCACAAGTCCGCCGGCTTCCTCACCGGCGTGCCCGCGCCCGCCGCCGCCGTCCTCGCGTTGCTGCCGCTCTATCTGTGGCTGTTCACCGACGAGCCGCACCTGCGCTCGCCGATCGTGGTCGCGCCGTGGAGCGCGTTCGTCGCGGTGCTGATGATCTCGAGCGTCGCTACCTTCGCGCCGCACGTCCGGCTGAAGCAGCGCATCCGCTTCGAGGCGATCGCCGTGCTGGTGGTGCTGGTCGCGGCGCTGGTGGCCGCGCCCTGGCCGACGCTGGCTGCGATCGCGATCCTGTACCTCGTGTCGATCCCGTTCAGCGTGCGCAGCTATCGCCGGATCAGGCAGCTGCGCGCAGCGGGAACGCCGCGGGGCGGCGCGCCGGAGCCGGGTAGCGAAGGGTAACGCGGGCCTGCGCCGGCTCGGGCAGCGGCCGGGCGATATTCCGGCCCGTCAGTTCACGGATACGCGGAAGCGCGGCGGCGATCGACGAGAAGATCGTCCAGCCTGCGACGGCGAAGGCAGCGGCGAACAGCAGAACGGTAAGCAGTGCAGTCATCACTTGGCTCCCAAAACGCGCCCTACCTGGCGAGAACCTTGCGATTCCAACCCCTTGGCGCCCGCTGACGTTCCCTGTCCGCGTTGTGAACCCTTTATGTTCCGCTAACGTTCCGTTGTCAAGCGGTTGTTCCCCGCATGTTCCGCGCGGGCCGGAATCGCACCAGGCGCGCCGCCCATCTCGACGCTTGCGCCGCTCCTCGCTTTCGAGTAGGGGCGCCGCTCTCAACCCGCATGGGAAGCATCATAAGCCGGTGTCGCGTTTCGCGATCACTCGCTTCCCAGAGGCACAACCGGAAGGAGTTATCCCTATGGCGGCACCTGTCGTCACCCTGCAGCAGCTGCTCGAATCGGGCGCGCACTTCGGTCACCAGACCCATCGCTGGAACCCGAAGATGAAGCCCTACATCTTCGGCGAGCGCAACGGCGTCCACATCATCGACCTCTCGCAGACCGTGCCGCTCTTCGCGCGCGCGCTCGAGTTCGTGAACTCCACCGTCGCCGCCGGCGGCAAGGTCCTCTTCGTCGGCACCAAGCGCCAGGCGCAGGAGCCGATCGCCGAGGCCGCGCGCCGCGCGAACCAGCACTTCGTCAACCATCGCTGGCTGGGCGGCATGCTCACCAACTGGAAGACCATCTCGCAGTCGATCAAGCGCCTCAAGACGCTCGAGGAGCAGCTTTCGGGCGACACGCACGGCCTGACCAAGAAGGAAGTGCTGCAGCTCACCCGCGAGCGCGACAAGCTTGAGCTCTCGCTCGGCGGCATCCGCGACATGGGCGGCCTGCCCGACGTGATGTTCGTGATCGACGCGAACAAGGAAGAGCTGGCGATCAAGGAAGCCAACACGCTCGGCATCCCGGTCGTGGCGATCCTCGATTCGAACGTCTCGCCCGACGGCATCGCGTTCCCGGTTCCGGCGAACGACGACGCCTCGCGCGCCATCCGCCTGTACTGCGAGGCGATCGCCATCGCGGCGACCCGCGGCAACCAGGACCGCCAGGCGAGCTTCGGCGTCGACCTGGGCGCCCAGGAAGAAGCGCCGGTCGAGCCGGCCCTGACCGAGGCTTCGGAGCAGGCCGTCGAAGGCGAGCGCCAGATCGACGCCTGACTTGCAAGTGCTTGTCTCCGAACTGACATAGGCGCGCACTAGGCGCCCGGTCAGTTCGGAACGACGCCTTATCCCCCGTTCGTCCCCGGAGCCGGTCCGGGGTTGTCGAAGCCCCGCCCTTCTTTCCGGAGCGGCAAGCGAGACGGCCCTTCGACCCGCTCGGGATGAACGGGGGTTTGACATACCGGCGGGGCAAGCG